>NZ_JAFCUW010000008.1:0-291847 GCF_049896725.1 Massilia sp. PWRC2 | reverse complement strand
ACGTGAAACGCTCGGCTGGAAGTCCCCGCTGGTGGTTTATACCGAACACATGGCTCGGCTACAATTGCAGGCCGATTCGATTCATTAACCCGGTGTTGCACTTGATACTTGAGACCGCCCTGCTATTAACCGGGCGCATCAACCCGGCGTCACTGAAAGATTTTTGTTGTCGGAATAAAAAATCTGCGGCAAACCACCGTGAGGTGGTTTGCCGCAGATTCGATATTGCTTCGTACCAATCAGGAATTAATTCTTAGGCGTGAATTTACCCAGGCCAGCCGCCGTCCAGCTCAAGCCACCAACGCCGCATGTACCCGTGTAGGTCAGCGTCTTACCGCTGACAAGAGAGTCAGTAATGGTAGTGTTGTAAACGATCGCAATGGTAGGAGTGGTGCCAGCAGCGTCGCCAGCTGCGGTGACCGACGTCACGTATTTGCCAGAATAGGCGGTGGCAGCCTGCAAGCCGAGGGTCGCATTGGTGGCGCTAACCAAAGTACCATCACTGCAGGAAATACCGATGGCGGTCATTGCTGGACTTGCCAAGCTAACGCCTTCCTGGACCTTGGCTTTCGTCGTGTAATCCTGGTACGCCGGCAATGCGACTGCTGCCAGAATACCGATAATTGCCACGACGATCATCAACTCAATCAGGGTGAAACCTTTTTGTGCTTGTTGTTTGTTTTGAGCGAATTTCATGAGTAAACTCCAGGTTAAGTAGAAATAATATGTGTCACACGTCTGGTGTGTCGGCCTATACTCTCGATACAGCAAGTTGCGGGCCAGCGAAGATTTACCAAATAATCTGCCATTGGCACATGCCTGGGCGGTGCCAAACAAGCTTTTTGACACACCACGAACTGTGCCAACTCATGTGGCACAACGCAGCACTATGCCAACCCATCTGGCGTTAGCTTTATTCTGGAAGTGAAATGATCAACCTTGCGACAGCGGCAACATTAACAAATTGGAGTAAGCGAACGTTGTGGCGCCGAATTTCCGATGGTACTTTGTCGAGAACAGGCGATGATTCAATGGCAGATGATAAAAAGACAAAGATTGATCTTGACACCATCATGTCTCATATATGCATACCGATAGAATCAGGCGACCTGGAATTAATCGAAAGCGCAGACGCCGGAGATGCAAAGGCACAAACCGACCTGGCCGTGCTCTTTCTTTCTTATGGGAAGTGGGAGAGTGCTATTTACTGGCTGGAGTTGGCAACCAAGCAAAATTATTCAGGAAGCATGTACTGGCTCGGTCGCTGTCATATAGATGGTAATGGAGCAATAGCTGATGAAAATTTGGGCGTTATGTGGATTGCGAAAGCGGCCTCTCTTGGTCACATTGTTTCAACCGCCCTGATGAAGGCGATCCTGGCGAAGGATGGCAGGCAAGAGAGCTGTATTTAAGGCTCCTTAAACAGCTAGCGCTGCTGGCGCTTAGTGCCATGAACTCGAGCTCAATCGCAGGATCAAACCGCGTCATCGACTTGTGCGCGAAAAGTCGCATGTCGACAATCGCGAGAGTGTGGGCATCAAGGTCAATTCCCCGCTGCCTTCGTAGCACGTGAGTCGATCGATCGAGCGGATCCTTGAGTGCAGGGGCGAAACCCGCACTTGCCGCTAAATCGCTACTTTTAGCCCTCTCTAAAGCTGGGGGGATTCCTCATCAGCAAAGCAACGGTTGCACGAACCTGATGTTATTTGATGATTGTGTTATCGGAATAAAAAATCTGCGGCAAACCACCGTGAGGTGGTTTGCCGCAGATTCGATATTGCTTCGTACCAATCAGGAATTAATTCTTAGGCGTGAATTTACCCAGGCCAGCCGCCGTCCAGCTCAAGCCACCAACGCCGCATGCACCCGTGTAGGTCAGCGTCTTACCGCTGACAAGAGAGTCGGTAATGGTAGTGTTGTACACGATCGCAATGGTAGGGGCGGTGCCAGCAGCGTCGCCCGCTGCGGTGACCGACGTCACGTATTTGCCCGCATACGCGGTGGCGGCCTGCAAGCCGAGGGTCGCATTGGTGGCGCTCACCAACGTGCCATCACTGCAGGCAATACCGATGGCGGTCATTGCTGGACTTGCCAGGCTCACGCCTTCCTGGACCTTGGCTTTCGTCGTGTAATCCTGGTACGCCGGCAATGCGACTGCTGCCAGAATACCGATAATTGCAACGACGATCATCAACTCAATGAGGGTGAAACCTTTTTGTGCCTGTGGTTTGTAAGCGAAATTCATGAATAAGCTCCAGATTAAGTAGAAATAAGATGTGTCACACGTTGTGTGTGTCGGCCTGTACTCTCCATAGAGCAAGTTGCGGGCCAGCGATGATTTGGCAAAAAACCTCTCTATGGCACATGCTTGGACAGTGCCAAAGCGCTTTTTTGGCACACCAAGAGCTGTGCCAAATCATCTGGCACAACGCGGCGCTATGCCAATTAATCTGGCGCTGGTGTGAATTTGAAAGCAATGTGATCTGCCGCCGCCGTACCGGGGGGCACGGGGGAAATCCCCGTTGGGGGATTTCTTGCTTTGCCTAGCAGGCAAGGTCCTTGATGGGAATAAGGCTATGTGAATTACTTTTGGCAAAGCCCTACAGCTGCGCGGTCCAGTCCCCGCTTTTCCCGCCATGCTTTTCCAGCACCCGCACATCGGTCATCACCATGCCCCGATCGACCGCCTTGCACATATCGTAGATCGTCAATAAGCCCACCTGCACGGCCGTCAGCGCTTCCATTTCCACCCCGGTCTTGCCGAAGGTTTCCACCTGGGCGCGGCAGTGCACCCGATCGTGGGGCGCGTCGATCTGGAAATCGACGGTGACGCGGGTCAGCGCCAGTGGATGGCACAGGGGAATCAGGTCGCTGGTTTTTTTGGCGGCCATGATGGCGGCGATGCGGGCGATCCCCAGCACATCGCCCTTTTTTGCGCTGCCCGAAGTAATCAGGGCCAGCGTGGCCGGCTGCATGCGGATGGTGCCGGCGGCAACGGCCACGCGCGCGCTGTCGGCCTTGTTGCCGACATCGACCATGTGGGCCTGGCCGCTGCTGTCGAAGTGGGAGAGGGTCGGTTCAGTCATGTGAATATGGGTTCGGATGAGAATCTGTCAGAGAGGGCCACCGCGCGCTGTTGCGTCGGCTGGGTACGGGTATGATAGCACCGTGAAATCGACTCTCGCCCCCGCCCCTGCCCCACTGCGAACAGCGCGCCGCCGGCTGCGCGCAACCATGCTGGCCCTGCTGCTGGCCGCACCGGCAGTCGCCATGGCGCAGAGCCTGCCCGTGCTGGGCGACAGCGCCCGCGGCGACCTCTCTCCCGTGCTCGAGAGAAAACTGGGCGAAGAGATCATGTTCGACGTCCGCCGCGACCGCGATTTTCTCGACGACGACCCCATCCTCGATTATTTGAATACCTTCGGCAATGCGCTGGTGGCGGCATATCCTGGCGCGCGCGGCGAGACCGGCAACGATTATTATTTCTTTTGCGTGCGCGACCCCATGCTCAACGCCTTCGCCCTGCCGGGCGGCTTCATTGGCGTTCACTCGGCCCTGCTGCTGGCCGCCGCCAACGAGTCAGAACTGGCGTCAGTGCTGTCGCACGAAATCGGCCACGTCACCCAGCGCCACATCGCCCGCATGATCGGCCAGCAAAAGGGCGATGCCCTGATGCCGCTGGCCGCCATCATCCTTGCCGCGCTGGCCTCGAAGGCGGGGCCGGATGCCGCCATCGGCGTGTTCATGGGCGGCCAGGGCCTGGCGATCCAGCGCCAGATCAATTTTACGCGCGAGGCGGAACGCGAATCGGACCGCGTTGGCTTTCAAATCATGACGGCGGCCGGTTTTGATGCCACCGGCATGGTGGCTTTTTTTCAGCGCATGCAAACGGCGACCAAGGTCTATTCGGACTTGACGCCACCCTGGCTGATGAGCCACCCGCTCACCTCCGAGCGCATCACCGACATCCGCGCCCGCATCCGCGCCATGCCGTTCCGCCAGCGCATCGATGGCCTCGAGTTTTATCTGGTGCGCTCGCGCGCGCGCGTGCTGCAGGATGAAAGCAGCCAGGGCCGCACTGAAGCGCAAACCGCTTTCAATGCGCAACTGCAGCAGCAAAACCGCCAGCAGCAGGCGGCCGCCCAGTACGGCCTGGCCTATCTGGCGATGAAGCAGGGCGAACTGGCGAAGGCGGCCGATTGGCTCAGCCGCGCGCGCGCCACCATGAAGCCGGTCAGCGGCGCCGTGTTTTCCACCGGCCAGAGTGCTTCCGACGGCGGCGCCCTGTTTGCCGCCCTCGACCTGGAAATCAAGCTGGCCCCCGGCCAGCCGCCTTCACTGGCGGCGCAAACGGTGCGCGACGCCGAGCAGGCGCACGACAAATTCCCCCTCTCGCGCGGCATCGCCCGCCAGTATGCCGACGCCATGATCGTCGCCGGTCAGCTCGATGCGGCCACCGTGTATTTGCGCGACCAGGTGCGCCAGTACAAGGAAGAGCCAAAACTTTACGATTTATTGGCCAAGGCCTATGCCGCCCAAGGCAAATTGACCCTGCAGCACATCGCACTGGCCGAGTCGTATGTGCTGGCCGGCGCCGTGCCGGCCGCGGTCGATCAGCTGGGCATTGCCCGCAAGGCGCCCGATGCCTCGTTTTATGACCTGGCCCTGATCGATGCACGCGAACGCGAATTGCAAACGCGCCAGCGTGACGAGCAGAAAGAGAAAAAAGAGCGCTAAACGGGCAGTACAGTGCCTGCCGTCGCCGGCAAACGCACGAAGCCGAAGCGGGCCGCAAGGTCGGCGCTGGCGATGCGCTCAACGGCAATGCTGCTCTCGCCCAGTTGCAGCCGCAGCGACCCGGTGCCGTTTTCCAGCCAGGCCAGCAGGGCGTCGTCGCTGATCGGCGTGTGATTGAGCGACAGGGCGGCGAGTAATGGGGCAACATCGCGGTCATCGACCTGCGCCACCACCGCCCCGGCCACCACGACGAGCGCGCCGGCCTCGCTGAGAAACGCCTGCTGCGGCGCCAGCGGCGCGCCGGTCTGCACCGTCAAGCCGTGCACGGGATCGGTGCGGGCGATGTACGGCGTCGCTGCGAGGTTGACGAATACGCGCTGCGGGCCATTCTGAAAAAACCAGCAGCCCCGTCTATCGACCGCGTAATTGCGGTTGATAAAGGCGAGCAGGGCGGTTTGCACCACCTTGTCGCCGGCCAGCCCGAGCTGCTGGGCGCGCTCGTCGCGCATGCGCCAGACGCCGCGGGCGTCGAGCGCCAGCCAGTCATAGCAATCGGGTACATTCGGCCACTTGGCCATGGCCTGTTTTACGATGTCATCCATGTGTTGATCCTTGAGCGTCAGCTTCGCACAAAGGCGCGAAGGTGGGCGCGCGGCTGCCGCCGTGCTCGTCGAAAAATGCCAGCATGGACTGTGGCAGCCAGTCGAGCCGTCCCGGCGGTGCGCCCACCATGAAGCCGACGTGGCCGCCCTGCTCGGTATAGCGCAGTGTCACCGCCGCCGCCGCGCTGGGCGGCAGATGGCGCCCCGGCAGGAAGGGATCGTTGCGGGCGTTGAGCACCAGGGTGGGCACGGTGATGTCGTGCAGCACGTGCTTGGCGCTGGCGCGGTCCCAGTAATCGTCGGTGTTTTTATAGCCGTGCAGCGGCGCCGTCACCACGTTATCGAACGCGTACAGGTCGCGCGCGGCCAGCAGGGCGGTGCGGTCGAACAGGCCGGGGAACTGGTCCAGCTTGTGCAGGCACTTCGGCTTGAGGGTGCGCAGGAACATGCGCGTGTACAGTAAATTAAAACCGGAGGACAGCGCAATGCCGCCCTGCGCCAGGTCGAGCGGCGCCGAGATGGCGCAGGCGGCGCTGACGATGGCCGCCTGCTGCTGCGCCTCGCCCAGCCAGCGCAACAGCGCGTTGCCACCGAGCGAGACGCCGGCGGCGAACAAGACGCCGCTGGCGCGCGCCTTCAGGTGACGCACAATCCAGTCGATTTCAGCGGCATCGCCCGAATGATAAAAGCGCGGCGCCAGGTTCGCTTCGCCGGAGCAGCCGCGAAAGTGCGGCACCGCGCCCGACCAGCCGCGCGCGGCCAGCGCCGCCATCAGCGCCCTGGCGTAATGGCTGCGCGAGGACCCTTCCAGACCATGAAACAGCACCACCGTGGGACGCCCCGGCACGCCATCGAGCAGGTCGACATCGACGAAATCGCCATCGGGCGCCAGCCAGCGCTCACGGCGCAGGGGTGGGCCGGCCGGGCTGGCCGCCAGCGCCGGATAAATGGTCTGCAAGTGGCCGCCAGGCAGCCAGGCGGGGGCGCGGTAGGGCGGCAAGCGTGGCCTTAGTGCAGGCTCGAGGTGGCCGGCATGCTGCTCGGCGACGGCACCGGCACCGGTCCCGGCGCCACCGACACATGGTGCAGCACCATGCGCCAGCCTTGCGGGGTTTTCAGGTAGACATTGGTGGCGACCAGGTGGGCTGGCTGCTGGCCATGCGCGCCCTGCGGATCGACACCGGTGCTGCCTTCGATGACCGTGTGTACCGCGCTCATCAGGTTGTGCGCCTCGTACAGCTGCGACGGCCGGATCTGCAGGCCGCCCCTTTGCAAGATCGCTTCCCATGCGGCCTGGATGGCGACATGGCCATGCAGGCGGGGGCCGCCGGGGTGGATACAGACGATCTCGTCGTCCTCAGCCCACAGCAGCATCAGGGCGTCGATATCGCCGCGGTTGAGGGCATCATAAAACGCCGCTTCGACTTCGGCAGGGCTGCCGTTGAGCCTGACCGTTTTCATGGCATCAGTGGTGCGGCAGCGCCGTACCGGCTTTCAGGCGGTAGGCGGTGCCGCAATACGGGCACTTCGCTTCGCCATGGTGGTCGAAGTCAAGAAATACGCGCGGGTGGGACGACCACAGCGGCATGGCCGGGTTGGGGCAATGCGCTGGCAAGTCGTTGCCGTCAAGTTCTACCGCAGGGACGTGCTGCTTCATATTTTCTCCGAAGGGCGGGCCGGGCCGATGTGGCCTAGCGTAGACAGGATTTTAGACGATTCGGACGGCTTGCCGGAACCCTCGGTAAAATAGGGGGCGCCCGACGATTGGGTGCTGCCTGCGTGCCTGCCTGGCGCTCCCTGTTTTTTTGCTTTTTTACATGCTTGCCCCTGTGGCATGAACGCCACATGGATCGACTGATTCCTCCTTCTTCCACTGCCGAGCGCGGCGCGCCCCTGGTCAACCTGTCCGACGCCCCCGATGCCGCTGCCTGGAAAGCCGGCTTCGCCGCTGGTGCGCCGACCCTGTTCGGCATCGCCGCCTGGGGCATGGTGGTTGGCATTGCCATGGTCAAGGCGGGTCTTGGCGTGCCGCACGCGCTGGGCATGACATTGCTGGTGTTTGCCGGTTCGGCCCAGCTGGCGGCGCTGCCGCTGATTTTTGCCAACGCGCCCATCTGGGTGATTTTTACCACCGCGCTGGTGGTCAACCTGCGCTTCGTGATTTTTTCGGCCCTGATGGCGCCCCATTTTTCCCATCTGCCATGGCGCGCGCGCCTGGGCCTGGGCTATATCTCGGGCGACATTTCAATTGCCCTGTTTTTGCAGCGCTTTCCCTCGCCGGCGCCCGAAGCGGGCAAGCTGTCGTACCTGAAGGCGCTGATGTTTCCCAACTGGTGCGCCTGGCAAACCGGTTCCATCATCGGCATTTTGCTGGGCAGCGCCGTGCCCGCCGCCTGGGGGCTGGGCTTTGCCGGTACCCTGGCCATCTTGTGCATCACCGTGCCGCTGGTGGCCAACAAGGCGGTGCTGGCCGGGGTGATTGTTGCCGCCGGCGTGTCCGTGCTGGCGTTTAGCTTGCCGTTCAAGCTCGGTTTGCTGGTGGCGGTGGTCGCTGGCATGCTCACCGCCATGGTGGTCGAAGAACGCTTCGAACGTCTGCGTGGCGCGAAGGTCAAACCATGAGCGAGCTCGATATCTGGCTGGTGATCGGCGCGCTGGTTGTCGCCACGGCGGTGGCGCGCTCGTCGCTGTGGCTGGTGGGTCATCGCATCAGTATTCCAAAACGGGTGCAGGAAATGCTGCGCTTTGCGCCGGCCTGCGCGCTCGCGGCCATCATCGCCCCCGATATCCTGATGAGTGGCGGCCAGTTGCAGACCAGCCTGGGCAATCCGAAATTGCTGGCGGCCATCGCCGCCGCCGCCTTTTACTGGCTGCGGCCCCACATGGTGCAAACCATCGTGTTCGGCATGCTGGTGTTTACGGCGGCGCGGCTGTGGCTGCCTGCCTGAGGGCGCGGCGCGGCCCGTGATTTGCCCGCGCGCCCCCTCGGGCCGATAGGGGTTTTCCATCCCGTCATCAGGTAAAATAGCGTTCTTTCTACTTTACGAGCGCTGTCCGCGCGCGAGCCGCCATGCATGACGTCCTTCAATTTATCCGACTGCAAGACTTGATCGACCAGCAGGCGCTGCGCGGCAAACGGGTGTTCATCCGTGCCGATCTGAACGTGCCCCAAGACGATGCCGGCAACATCACCGAAGATACCCGCATCCGCGCCTCGGTGCCGGCGATCCGCGCCGCCCTCGATGCGGGCGCCGCCGTCATGGTGACTTCGCACCTGGGCCGTCCCACCGAAGGCCAGTTCAAGCCGGCCGACAGCCTGGCGCCGGTGGCGCTGCGCCTGGCCGAATTGCTGGGGCAGAGCGTGGCCCTGCAACAAAACTGGGTTGATGGCGTCGATGTCGCTCCCGGTCAGGTGGTGTTGCTGGAAAACTGCCGGGTGAATGTCGGCGAAAAAAATAATGATGATGGCTTGGCCAAAAAGATGGCGGCGCTGTGCGATGTCTACGTCAACGACGCCTTCGGCACCGCCCACCGCGCCGAAGCGACCACCCACGGCATCGCCAAATTTGCGCCGCTCGCCTGCGCCGGCCCCCTGCTGGCAGCCGAGCTCGACGCGCTGGGCAAGGCGCTGGGCGCGCCCGCCCGGCCCCTGCTGGCGATTGTCGCCGGCTCCAAGGTGTCGTCCAAGCTGTCGATCCTCAAAGCGCTGGCCGACAAGGTCGACAACCTGATCGTCGGCGGCGGCATCGCCAATACCTTCATGAAAGCGGTCGGCCTGAACATCGGCAAGTCGCTGGTCGAGGCCGAGCTGGTCGCTGAGGCGCGCGCCATCATCGACATGATGGCCGCGCGCGGCGCCACCGTGCCGATCCCGACCGATGTGGTCTGCGCCAAGCAATTTTCGGCAACGGCGGTGGCCACCACCAAGCACGTCGCCGACGTCGAAGACGACGACATGATCCTCGACATCGGCCCGCACACGGCCGCCACGCTGGCCGCGCAGATCAGCGCGGCGGGCACCATCGTCTGGAACGGCCCGGTCGGCGTGTTCGAATTCGACCAGTTCGGCGGTGGCACCAAGACGCTGGCGCTGGCGATTGCCGCATCAAACGCGTTCTCGATCGCCGGCGGCGGTGATACGCTGGCAGCGATTGCAAAATATGACATTACCGATAAAATCGGGTATATCTCCACGGGTGGCGGCGCCTTCCTTGAATTTTTGGAAGGCAAAACCTTGCCAGCCGTTGAGATCCTGCTGCAACGTAAGGCTGCCTGAATTTCCTGAATTTCTTGATTTGACTCGTTGTCCGACGTTCCCTTCCTGAGGACCCATCCCATGCTACGTGGCACCAAGATTGTTGCAACCATCGGCCCGGCGTCGTCCGACTTCGATATGCTCGTCAAGATGATCCGCGCCGGCGTCGACGTGGTGCGCCTGAATTTTTCGCACGGCAGCGGCCAGGACCACATCGACCGCGCCGCCCTGGTGCGCCGCGCTGCCGCCGAATGCGGACGCGAAGTGGCCATCATGGCCGACATGCAGGGACCGAAAATCCGCGTTGGCAAATTTGAAGAAGGCAAGGTGCTGCTCGAACCGGGCGCTTCCTTCATTCTTGACGCCAAGTGGGGCAGTAATGGCGAACTGGGCAATCAGGAGCGCGTCGGCCTCGATTACAAGGCCTTGCCGCGCGACGTACGCGCCGGCGACAAGCTGTTACTCAATGACGGCTTGATCGTGCTGATCGTCGACCGGGTGGTGGGCGCGGAAATCTTTACCACCGTGCGGGTCGGCGGCATCCTGTCGAACAACAAGGGCATCAACCGCCAGGGCGGCGGCTTGACGGCGCCGGCGCTGACCTCGAAAGACATGGAAGACATCAAGACGGCGATGTCGTTCCAGGCCGATTACCTCGCCATCTCCTTCCCGAAAAGCGCCACCGACATGGAAATGGCGCGCCAGCTGGCCAATATCGCCGGCGAGCCGTGGCAGCATAAACCGATGTTGATCGCCAAGATCGAGCGCGCCGAAGCAATTCCCGCGCTGCAGGAAATCCTCGACGCCTCCGACGGCATCATGGTCGCGCGCGGCGACCTCGCGGTGGAAGTGGGCAACGCCGCCGTGCCGGCACTGCAAAAACGCATGATCGCCATGGCGCGGGCGTCGAACAAACTGACCATCACCGCCACCCAGATGATGGAATCGATGATTTTCAATGCCGTGCCCACCCGCGCCGAAGTGTCCGATGTGGCCAACGCCGTACTCGACGGCACCGATGCCGTCATGACCTCGGCCGAAACGGCATCCGGCAAGTATCCGATCGAGACGGTGGAAATGATGGCCGCCATCTGCGTCGAAGCGGAGCAGTCCGAGTACAACCGCCTCGACGCCGATTTCCTCAACGTTAAATTCACCCGCATCGACCAGTCGATCGCCTACGGCGCGTTGTTTACGGCCCACCACCTGGGCGTGAAGGCGATCGCCGCCCTGACGGAGTCGGGCTCGACTGCATTGTGGATGAGCCGGCACCGGGTCGAGGCGCCGATTTTTGCCATCACGCCGATTATTGCCACCCAGCGTAAAGTGTCCCTGTACCGCAATGTGCACGCCTGTCACCTGACCCAGCAGGGCGATGGCAGCGCTGTCCTGCGCCAGGCCGAAGCGCTGTTGATTGCCAGGAGCGTCGTCAGCAAGGGCGACTTGATCGTCTGTTCCTGGGGCGAGCCGATGGGGCAGGCGGGCGGCACCAACGCCCTTAAAATTGTTCGCGTAGGCGAGTTCAGCTAAACAACCATCGCCTGCCCGCAGGCGCCCGATTTTTCCATTGATCTTATTGTTTGGAGCATTACCATGGCACTCGTTTCACTCCGTCAGCTTCTCGACCACGCCGCCGAAAACGGCTATGGTCTGCCCGCCTTTAACGTCAACAACCTCGAACAGGTGCAAGCCATCATGGCCGCGGCCGATGCCAGCAGCAGCCCCGTCATCATGCAAGCGTCGGCCGGCGCCCGCAAGTATGCCGGTGAAGCCTTCCTGCGCCACCTGATCGACGCCGCCGTCGAAGCCTATCCGCACATCCCCATCGTCATGCACCAGGACCACGGCCAGTCGCCGGCCGTCTGCATGACCGCGATCCGCTCCGGTTTTACTTCCGTGATGATGGATGGCTCGCTCGAAGCCGATGGCAAGACCGTCGCCAGCTACGAGTACAACGTCGAAACCTCGCGTGAAGTGGTCAAGTTCGCCCACGCGATCGGCATCACCGTCGAAGCCGAACTGGGCGTGCTCGGTTCGCTCGAAACCATGAAGGGCGACAAGGAAGACGGCCACGGCGCCGACGGCTTGATGACCCGCGAACAGTTGTTGACCGATGCCACCCAGGCTGCCGACTTCGTCGCCCGCACCCAGTGCGATGCCCTCGCCATTGCCATCGGCACCTCGCACGGCGCCTACAAGTTCACCCGCAAGCCGACCGGCGACATTCTCGCCATCGACCGCATCAAGGAAATCCACGCGCGCATTCCGAACACCCACCTGGTGATGCACGGTTCGTCGTCGGTGCCGCAGGAACTGCTGGCGATCATCCGCGAATTCGGCGGCGACATGAAAGAAACCTACGGCGTGCCAGTCGAAGAAATCCAGGAAGGCATCCGTCACGGCGTTCGCAAGATCAATATCGACACCGACATCCGCCTGGCCATGACGGCCGCCGTGCGCAAGTTCATGTTCGAAAACCCGTCGAAATTCGATCCGCGCGACTGGCTCAAGCCGGCCCGCGAAGGCGCCATGCAAATTTGCAAGGCACGCTTCCAGGCCTTCGGTTGCGAGGGGCAGGCTGCCAAGATCAAGCCGATTCCGCTGGAAAAAATGGCGGAGCGTTATGCGCGCGGCGAATTGTCGCAGATCGTCAAGTAAGTATCGAACAGGCCGCCCGATGTATGCGCGGCCTGATTTTTTCCCCGCCGGCGGCGCCCGTCGCCGGCCTTATTGCGGTAGCCTATGAACAGCCTTTACACCACCACCATTGCCTCCCTGCCTCTGCTCGGTCATGGCAAGGTGCGCGACAATTACGCCGTCGGCGACGATAAAATTCTGATCGTTACCACCGACCGCCTGTCAGCCTTCGACGTCATCATGAACGAGCCGATTCCCGGCAAGGGCATGGTCTTGAACCAGATGAGCAATTTCTGGTTCGACAAGCTCGGCCACATCGTGCCCAACCACCTGACCGGCATCGCACCCGAATCGGTGGTCGCAGCGGCCGAAGTGGCACAGGTGCGCGGGCGCGCCGTTGTCGCCAAGCGTTTAAAGCCGATCATGGTCGAAGCGGTGGTGCGTGGCTATATCATCGGCTCGGGCTGGAAGGATTACCAGCAGACGGGATCGATTTGCGGCATCGTTTTACCGGCAGGTTTACAGCAGGCGCAAAAGCTGGACGCACCGATTTTCACGCCGGCTGCCAAGGCCGAGCTGGGCGAGCATGACGAGAACATCAGCTTTGCGGAGATGGAACAGCGCATCGGCGTCGAGCTGGCGGCAAAGATGCGCGACACCGCCATCGCCCTGTACCAGGCTGCCGCCGAGTACGCCGCCACGCGCGGCATCATCATCGCCGATACCAAGTTCGAATTCGGCCTTGACGACGATGGCGTCATGCACCTGATGGATGAAGTGCTGACCGCCGATTCGTCGCGCTTCTGGCCGGCCGACTCGTACCGCGTCGGCATCTCGCCGCCGTCGTTCGACAAGCAGTTCGTGCGCGACTACCTGGAAACCCTGACCGGCTGGGGCAAGACCGCGCCCGCGCCGAGCCTGCCGCAAGACGTCATCGACAACACCCAGGCGAAATATTTCGAAGCGATTGAACGCTTGACCGGCAAGAAACTGGAAGCTTGATGACCGCTACCGTAAAACCGCTGGTCGGCGTGGTGATGGGTTCCTCGTCCGACTGGGATGTCATGCAGCACGCCGTTGCCATGCTCGAGCAGTTTGGCATTGCCCACGAAGCGCAGGTGATTTCCGCCCACCGCATGCCCGACGACATGTTCAGTTACGCCGAACAGGCGCGCGGCCGCGGCTTGCGCGCCATCATCGCCGGTGCCGGTGGCGCTGCCCACTTGCCGGGCATGCTGGCCGCCAAGACCATCGTGCCGGTGCTGGGGGTGCCGGTGCCGTCCAAGTATCTGCGCGGCGAAGACTCGCTGCTGTCGATCGTGCAGATGCCCAAGGGCATACCGGTGGCCACCTTTGCCATCGGTGAAGCGGGCGCGGCCAATGCCGCCCTGACCGCCATCGCCATGCTGGCCGCCGGCGATGAAGACTTGGCCAATCGCCTCGAAGCGTTTCGCCTGGCCCAAAGCGCCGCTGCGCGCGCCATGACCTTACCGCCCGTATGAACAAGTTGCCCGCGCTTTTACCTGCCGCCACCCCGCCGACTTGGCTGGGAGTGATGGGCGGCGGCCAGCTCGGCCGCATGTTTGCCCATGCCGCCCAGGCCATGGGTTTTCGGGTTGCCGTGCTCGAGCCTGCTGCCGATTGTCCGGCCGGGCAGGTGGCCGAACAGCTCGTCAACGCCGCCTACGATGATGGCGCCGCGCTGACGGCGCTGGCGCAGCAGTGCGCGGCAGTCACCACCGAGTTTGAAAATGTGCCGGCCCCTAGCCTGGCGCAATTGGCGCAGCACAGTTTTGTGGCGCCATCGGCCGCCTGCGTATCGATTGCCCAGGACCGCGTTGCCGAAAAGCGCTTCTTTGTCGACTGCTACGCCGAATCGGGCGTGATGCCGGCGCCGCATCACCTGATCGCCACGCTGGCCGACCTCGACAGCATTGCCGACCACCTGCTGCCGGGCATCCTGAAAACGGTACGCCTGGGCTACGACGGCAAGGGCCAGTCGCGCGTTGCCACCCGCGCCGAGGTGCGCGCCGCTTTCGAGGCGGGTGGAAGCGTGCCCTGTCTGCTGGAAAAAATGCTGCCGCTGGCCTATGAGGTGTCGGTGCTGACGGCGCGTGGCGAAGATGGCGAGGCGGTGGTCTATCCGATCGCCGAAAACGTTCACCGCGATGGCGTGCTGTTTACCACCACGGTGCCGGGACCGCATGTGTCGGCAGCGCGCGCGCTGCAGGCGCAGGACGCAGCGCGCGCCATGATCGCCCGCCTCGGTTACGTCGGCGTGCTGTGCATCGAATTTTTCGTGCTCGACGACGGCTCGCTGGTGGTCAATGAAATGGCGCCGCGGCCCCATAACAGTGGTCACTACACGATGGATGCCTGCATCACCAGCCAGTTTGCCCAGCAAGTACGGGCGATGGCGCGCCTGCCACTCGGTGACGCCCGCCAGCACTCGCCGGCCGTCATGCTCAATCTGCTCGGCGACGTCTGGTTCGATGCGGGTAGCGCGCTGGCGCGCGAACCGGCCTGGGACCAGGTGCTCGAACTGCCGGGCGCCTGCCTGCACCTGTATGGCAAGGAACAGGCGCGGCGCGGCCGCAAAATGGGTCACATCACCTTCGTGGCGCCGACCCTGGCGCAAGCGCAGGCGCAACTGCAGGCGGCCTGCGCCATCCTGGGCATTGCTGCATGACAGTAGCTCGCACTGGCGGTGACGCCGCCAGCATCGCCGCGGCCGCCCGTGCGCTCGAGCAGGGCGCGCTGGTGGCGTTCCCCACCGAGACCGTGTATGGCCTGGGTGCCGACGCCAGCAACCCGGCGGCGGTGGCGGCCATTTATGCTGCCAAGGGCCGTCCGCAAGACCACCCGGTGATCGTCCACCTGGCGCCCGGGGCCGATTTGGCCGACTGGGCCAGCGACATTCCGCCCGAAGCCCACCAGCTGGCCGCCGCTTTCTGGCCGGGGCCGCTGACCATGATCCTCAAGCGCGCTCCCGGCGTGCCTGCCGACGTGTCTGGCGGCCAGGACACCATTGGTGTGCGCTGTCCCGCCCATCCGCTGGCGATCGCCCTGCTGCAAGCCTTCAGGCACGGCCGCGGTGGCATTGCGGCGCCATCGGCCAACAAGTTCGGCCATGTCAGCCCCACCACGGCGCAACACGTGCGCGATGAATTTGCCGCCGATGGCAGCGTTGCCATGGTGCTCGATGGCGGCGCCAGCGAGGTCGGCATCGAGTCGACCATCGTCGACCTGTCGCGCCTGGCCACCCATGGGCCGGTGCTGCTGCGTCCCGGTCACATCAGTGCCGACGCCATCGCCGCCGTCATCGACCGCCTGCCGGCCAGTGCCGATGCGGCCGCCCCGCGCGCTTCCGGCACCCTCGAATCGCACTATGCCCCGCACACGCCGGTCGCCATGCAAGAGAGCGCGCAACTCGCTGTTACCGTGGCGCGCTTGCAGGCGGCGGGCAAAAAAGTGGCGCTGATCCATTACTCGGCGATGCCGGCCAGCCACGCGGCACTGCGGCTGCCCGCCGCTCCGGCCGGCTTCGCCCATGCCCTGTACGCGGCCTTGCGCAGCATGGATGGCAGTGGCGCCGAGCTGATCCTGGTGGAAGCACCACCGCGCGATGCCTTGTGGACGGGGGTGAACGATCGCCTGCGCCGCGCCGCGCACGGCTCGAGCGGCATCGTGCACGGCTTGCTCAACACCGATACGCCGTGATTTAATGACGCCCCCGCTGTTGCAGGCGCGGAACAGCCGGGCGCTGCGTTTCCCTATACAAGCGGTCGCAACACTGGCATATTAGTCAGGTTCCGAATAGCACGAGCGTTCGATTACATTCAACACGAAAAACTGGAGACAAGAAAAATGCGTCAAACAAATTTTGCACTGGCATTGCTGACGGCAGCCGTGCTGTCCGCGTGCGGCGGCGGCGGTAGCAGCGAAGCGGGCGACCAGTCCGTCAAGGTCAAATTCAGTTCCCAGGTAGCGTTTGGCGACAGCCTGTCAGACGTCGGTACCTACAATGTCGGCACCGTCGCCGCTTTGAAGGGCGGCAAGTTCACCATCAACGGCGACAATACCGCCATCAACAGCACCCTGACCGGCAAAAATTACACCGAGCTGCTGGCCACCCAACTCGGTCTGCCAGCCGCCTGCGCCGCTTACACGGGCCTTGACGGCCTGGCCAGCCAGGGCTTTTCCGTGCCCGTGGTGCAGCACGCCGGTTGCTATATTTACGCCCAGGGCGGCGCCCGCGTGACCAACCCTGTCGGTCCCGGCAACAAGCTGGCCGGCAGTGCGCTGGGCGCGCTGACCGTGCCGGTCGTCACCCAGGTCGCCAATCACTTGGCCCTGGCGGGCGGCAAGTTCACCGGTACCGAGCTGGTAATCGTCATGGCGGGCGCCAATGATGTGCTGTTCGGTCTGTCCCAATTGTCGACCTCGGCCACGGCCGCCGGTACCAGCGCGTTCGGCACCAGCCTGACGCTGTCGCTGGCCGCCGGTGCCACCAATCCACAAACGGCCGCTGCCAGCATCGGCGCTGCCCTGCAGGCTGAGTCGGTCAAAGCCGGCCATACCGATGCATCGGTGGTCGCCGCCGCCGTTGGCGCTGCCGTGGCCGCCGGTAACACGGCGGCTGCATCGGCCACCGTGTACGGCCCGTTTGTGGCCACCGCCCAGGCCGCTGGTGCCAAGGCTGGTGCGGATTATTTCAGCGTCAACGCACCGAAACTGGTGGCCACCATGGCCAGCACGGCGACCGAACTGGTGGCCCTGGTAAAAACGCAAATCGTTGCCAAGGGCGCCAATTACGTCGTCATCAACAACGTGCCTGACATCGGCACCACGCCGCTGGCGCTGAGCAAGACCGCCGACGTCCAGGCCCTGATCAATGCCATGGTCAAGAGTTTCAATGACACCCTGGCAGCGGGCGTTGCCGGCGAAAGCAAGATTCTGTACGTCGACACTTTCAGCGTCAGCCATGACCAGGCCACCAATCCGGCGCCGTATGGCTTGACCAATGTGACCACCCCGGCCTGCAACCTGAGCACCACGGTCAATCCGCTGGCCAGCTCACTGGGCTGCAATGGCGGTAACGTGATCGCCGGTGACGTCAGCCACTATTCGTTCGCCGATGATGTTCACCCGACCCCGTTTGTCCAGCTGTTGTTGGCGCGCTATGTGTCGAAGTACATGGTCCAGAAGGGCTGGCTGTAAGCGAGCGCCCGCTGTTCGCTGCCGCCTGCGGCAGCACCACAAGACCCCACCGGCGTGGCTTTGGCCACGCCCATAATGATCAGGAGAACACATGAAACAAGGTTTCAACCACGCCGCAGCCTTGCTGGCGGCATCGGTAGCGCTGGCGCTTGCGGGCAACGCCTCGGCCCAAAGCGCCGGCCAATTCACCGCCAAGGTTGGCGTCGGCAAGATCACCCCGAAAGTCGACTCGGGCGATGTCAGTGCACCAGCTCTGCCAGGCAGCAAGGTGGCAGTGGCTGCTGACACCCAGCCGATTCTGATTTTTGCGTATGGCGTGACGGACAATTTCTCGACCGAACTGGCGCTGGGCTTGCCGTACAAGCACAAGCTGTCCGGTGATGGCTCGATTGCCGGCACCGGACAGCTCGGTACCGTGCAGTCGCTGCCGCCCAGCCTGTTTGCCCAGTACCGCTTCTTTTCGCCCGACACCATGGTGCGTCCTTTTGTCGGCGCCGGTGCGACCTATGCATATTTCCGCAAGGAAACCGGCACGGGCCAGCTGACCTCCATCCTCAACACTGGCGGTCCGGGCACCAGCTTCCACATCAAAAACAAGGTGGCGCCTACCATCCAAGCCGGTGTGGCAGTGAACATCAACCCGAAATGGTTTGTCGACTTTACCGTCACCAAGACCTATCTGAAAACCGATACGTCCTACTCGACCGGGCAAACCCAGAAGGTGGCGCTCGATCCGGTCGGCCTGGTGCTGGCAGTGGGCTACAAGTTCTAAATAATTTGTTCTTGTTGAAAAACCCGCCACGGCGGGTTTTTTTCGCCTGTTGCGAACGGGAATGTTTGTCGCAGCGCACCAACAAGTTATACAAAATTGCGCCGTCATGGAAGGTGGATTGTAAAAAATGTGTTACCGTTGAACATTAAAAGTTTCGTAATAAAACATCCAGACATGCGTTACTCAAAGCACAATAAAACCGCTGAAATTGCCAAGTTGCCGCGCGCCATGCTGGTCGGTGGTGCGGCTGCAATTATCGCGGTTGCTGCTTTTCTGACGCTGACAGCGTCGACACCGTCGACCCGCAAGGTATTGCCGGAGTTTCGCCTGCCCACCCCGCCGCTGATGAATAGTGCGCCGGCGCGCGCCGCCGACAAGCCGCTGCGGCTGGTGTATCGCAATTCGGTGGTGCCCGGTGGCGTGCACAGTGCCGCTGAACTGTCCGCCGTGATCGCCCGCGACCCCGTGGCCGCCGCCCATTACGCCGATTTCAAGGTGGCTGCGGCGCATCTGGTGCAGGTGGAAAATTCGCGCATGGTGCATGTCTCTTACCGCATCGGCAACCAGATCTACTGGACCAAAAACAAGGTCCGGCTGGCGCTCGGTGAATCGTTGCTCTCCGATGGCGAGCACCTGATTCGCGCCCGCTGTGGCAACCGCATTGCCGATACCATCGAAGGCCCGGTGCTGCTCAATGAACCGCCGCCGGAAGTGCTGGAAACGGCCTTTGTGTCGGCCGAGGACTTGATCGACCAGACGGTCAGCATGGCCGCGCTGGGCGGCATGCCGCTGCTGCCCGCTCCCGGCAACCCGGTGGCGCCCAGCGCTTTGGCTGCCGTGCCCGCCACGCCGCCGCTGGCAGAGCGTTTTGGCCCGCCCGCCTTGATTGCGCTGCCCGGGGTGCCGACGCTGCCCGGCGTGACGGTGCTCGGTCCGCGCGCCGCGCCGGCCGTGCTGATCGATGCCGTCAGCCCTGCGTTGCTGCCGACAAGCACGCCGGTGCCGCCGACAAGCACGCCGCTGACAATCACCCCATTGCCGCTCACGCCCACTGCACTGACGCCAGTACTCCCCGCCACGCCGCTATTTCCCGTGCTCGACACCGTCCCTGCCGCCGTGCCGGCGTTACCGATCGATGTTGCCACCCGCTTGCCGCCCGCTGCCGCACCGGAAGCGCCGTTCATCGAGGCGCCCACCTTCACGCCGGTGCGACCGCTGGCGGCGACGCCTGAAGCCACCGTCACCGTGCCCGAGCCGAACGCGGCCCTGCTGGCCGTGCTGGCGCTGGCGGTGCTGGCCGTGGCGCGCCGCCTGCGTCGGCGTCGCTGAACGGTTCGACGACAACGGCCAGACCAAAAAAAAGCGTTGCCCGAGTAATCCGGCAACGCTTTTTGACGAGGGCGCAGTGTTGCAACTGCGCCCGTCTGCATTATTGAAATGCCTGGATGCCGGTCTGCGCGCGGCCGAGGATCAGGGCGTGGATATCGTGCGTGCCTTCGTAGGTGTTGACCACTTCGAGGTTGACCATGTGGCGGATGACGCCGAACTCGTCGGAGATGCCGTTACCACCGAGCATGTCGCGGGCGACCCGGGCGATGTCCAGCGACTTGCCGCACGAGTTACGCTTCATCATCGAGGTGATCTCGACGGCGGCGCTGCCCTCGTCCTTCATGCGGCCCAGGCGCAGGCAACCCTGCAGGGCAATGGTGATTTCGGTCTGCATGTCGGCCAGCTTTTTTTGCACCAGCTGATTGGCCGCCAGCGGACGGCCGAATTGCTGGCGGTCCATGGTGTACTGGCGCGCCGTGTGCCAGCACGACTCGGCAGCACCGAGCGCGCCCCAGGCGATGCCGTAACGCGCCGAATTGAGACAAGTAAACGGCCCTTTGAGGCCGCGTACATCGGGGAAAGCATTTTCTTCCGGGCAGAACACATTGTCCATGACGATTTCGCCGGTGACCGAAGCGCGCAGGCCGAACTTGCCATGGATGGCGGGGGCTGACAGCCCCTTCATGCCTTTTTCCAGCACGAAGCCGCGGATGGCGCCTTCATCGTCCTTGGCCCACACCACGAAGACGTCGGCCACCGGCGAATTGGTGATCCACATCTTGGCGCCTGACAGCGCATAACCACCGGGTACGGCGCGCGCGCGGGTGATCATCGAGCTGGGGTCGGAACCATGGTTCGGCTCGGTCAAGCCGAAGCAGCCGATCCACTCGCCGGTGGCCAGTTTCGGCAGAAATTTCTGGCGCTGTGCCTCGGTCCCGAATTCGTAAATGGGCACCATCACCAGCGACGACTGCACGCTGGCCATCGAGCGGTAGCCGGAATCGACCCGTTCGATTTCGCGCGCGATCAAACCATAGCTGACGTAGTTCAGGGCAGGGCCGCCGTAAGCTTCCGGAATGGTGGGGCCGAGCAGGCCCAGCTCGCCCATTTCGCGGAAGATGGTGGTGTCCATTTTTTCGTGACGGAACGCTTCGAGCACGCGCGGCTGCAACTTGTCCTGGCAATAGGCATTGGCAGCGTCGCGCACCATGCGCTCGTCGTCGGTCAACTGCTCACTGAGCAACAGCGGGTCGTCCCAATGAAACTGGGCCTTGCGGTGCGATTCGGGTTTGTTCATGGAAGATCCTGTCGGAAGTGTCAGTCGAATGGGCGCGCCCGGTAGTGGCGCTGCCAGCAGTGGTTTATTTTACCGGAACCACGCTGCCGAAGCGGCCGCCGTGGAACACCAGGGGCGCTTGCGGCTGGACCGCGCATTGCTCGACCTCGCCAACAAAAATCACATGGTCGCCTTCCGGATAGCGGCTGCGGTTATGGCATTCGAACCAAGCGACAGCGCCAGCGATGATGGGCTGGCCGGTGCGCGACAGTTCGTATTCGGTGGTGGCGAATGGATCATCACCGCGGCGCGCGAAGCGCTCGGCCAGCGCCGCCTGCTCGGCCGAAAGGACGTTGATGACGTAGTGCGAGTTGCCGTTAAAGATGGGCATGCTGTTGGCGTTGCCGGACAAGCTCCACAGCACCAGTGGCGGGTTGAGCGACACCGAATTGAAGGAACTGGCCGTCAGGCCACGAAACGTGCCGTCGGCGAGGCGGGTGGTAATGACGGTGACGCCAGTGGCAAATTGCGACAGTGCCTGGCGAAATTGGGCCGCATCGAAAGCGGGCGCGGCGGCGCGAGGAGAACGAGTATTCATGGGGACCTTAAGATTGTTTCTATTATGCCTAACTTTTGCCACCTTCGCCGTTGCTACGCGGTTGCGACGCCATTGCTGCAACCCGCCCGGGTTTGGAGTACATTGAACACATCAGACATGCATTGCTGGAAATTCACATGACGACGCAAATGGAGGTGGCATTCCTCGGTAGCGGCTGCTTCTGGTGCCTCGAAGCGGTGTACCAGCAGGCGCGCGGCGTGACGTCGGTCGAGTCGGGCTATATGGGCGGGCAACCGGCCGACCCCGCTGGTGCCAGCGGCCAGAGTGGCACTAGTGGCCATGCCCAGGTGGTGCGCCTCGAATTCGATGCCGCCGTCATCAGTTACCGCGACCTGCTTGAAGTGTTTTTTACGTTGTACGACCCGACCACCCTGAACCGCCAGGGCAAGGATGTCGGCTCGCAGTATCGCTCGGTCATCTTTACCACCACCGGGCAGCAGGCCGAGGTAGCGCGCCACGTCGCTGCCGCCATGGCGGCCGTGTGGGATGCGCCCATCGTCACCGGGATCGCGCCCGCATCGAGCTGGTACAAGGCCGAAGCGGCGCAGCAGAACTATTGCAGCACACATCCGGACCAGAGCTATTGCGCGCTGGTGGTGGAACCGAAGGTGATCAAATTCCGCCAGATTTTCGCCCGCCACGCCAGGTGAGCCTGGGACGTCAAGGCTGACGTCCCAGCGGCCCTGCGTACATGGCGCGGCGCGACCACGGCATGACGGGCGCGCCACCGGCCTTGCCGCAGACGATCTGGTACAGGCTGATCCAGTCGTGCTGGAAGGCATAGCTGCAGCCGGCCAGGTAGACGTGCCAGATGCGGAAACGGCGCGCATCGGTGAGGGTACCGATACGGGCGGCGTTGCTCTCGAAGTTTTCCGTCCACAGCGCGCAGGTACGGGCGTAATGACGGCGCAGGTTTTCAACGTCGCGCACTTCCAGGCCCCCTTCCTGCATGGCCCGCACCACCGTGCCCAGGTGCGCCAGTTCGCCATGTGGAAACACATAGCGGTGTATGAATTTGCCGCCGTCATACGGCGTGCCCCGTTCGCCCGTATCGGTGGTGGTAATGCCGTGGTTCATGGCGATGCCATCGGCGGTGAGCAGCTCGCGGATCTTGCCGAAGTAGGCGCCCAGGTGGCGCACGCCGACGTGCTCGAACATGCCGACACTGGTGATGCGGTCAAAGGCGCCGCCGACGTCGCGGTAATCCTGCAGGCGGATTTCGACCAGCTTTTGCAGGCCGGCCTGGCGCACCCGTTCGCGCGCCAGTGCATGCTGGTTTTTCGACAGCGTCACCCCCAGCACTTGCACGCCGTGCTGCTGGGCGGCACGAATCGCCAGCCCCCCCCAGCCGCAGCCGATATCGAGCAGGCGCTGGCCAGGGCGCAAGTCGATCTTGGCGAGGATGTGGTCGATTTTTTTGCGCTGCGCCGTGGCCAGGTCTTCGTCACCGTTTTCGAAGTAGGCGCAGGAGTACAGCATGGCCGGATCGAGCCAGGCCTGGTAAAACTCGTTGGAGACGTCGTAGTGATAGCGCACCGCGGCGGCATCTTTTTCGCGCGTGTGAATGAACTTGCCAACGGCGCGCGCCAGCAGCCCGCGCTGGCGCAGGGTGGCTGCCGCCAGCGTGTTGACGACGGCGATCATGTCGGCGGCGCGGCCCTTGACGTCGATGAACCCTTCGACATACGCGCTGCCCAGGTTGTACAGCGACGGCGAGAGCAGGTAGCGCAGCGCCGATGGCTTGGGCACATGCACCGTCACCTTCGGCACCTGGTGCGAAAAATCGAGCTGCTGGCCGTTCCACAAGACCACCCGCAAGGGCACCGCCACCTGCCCGCACACCGCGTTACGCCAACTGGTCAATCGCATCTGTTTGAACACGCTCGCCTCCATCGGTGGTGAATCGGTGGTGAAACGGTGGTGAATCGGTGGTGCAACGCTTACTTGATGGTACTGCCTGCCAATCGCTAATCGCTAATCGCTAATCGGTACTCGCTCAGGGCTGCAGGCGCTGCGTGCTCCAGTTGCCATCGCTGTCGCGCACATACACGATGCGGTCGTGGAAACGGGAGCGCCGGCCCTGCCAGAATTCAATGCGATGCGGCACCAGGCGGAAGCCGCCCCAGTGTGCCGGACGGGGCGGCGTTTCGCCATACTGCGCCTCGACCGCCGCGAAGTTCTGTTCCAGCGCAGCCCTGCTGGCGATGGGCGTGCTTTGCGCGGAGGCGATTGCCGCCAGGCGACTTTTTACGGGGCGGCTGTGGAAATAACGGTCGCTTTCGGCATCGCTGGTGTACTCGACGGTGCCTTCGATGCGCACCTGGCGCTCCAGTTCCGGCCAAAAAAACAGCAGCGCGGCATGCGGATTGGCCGCCAGCTGGCGCCCTTTCTGGCTGTCGAAATTGCTGTACCAGGTGAACCCGCGCTGGTCATATTGCTTGATGAGGACGATGCGCGAAGTGGGCTTGCCATCGCCATCGACGGTGGCCACGCTCATCGCATTGGGCTCGTTGACCTGGGCTGCCAGCGCCTGCTCGAACCAGGCATTGAACTGGTCAAACGGGTCGCTCGCCACATCGGCGGCGTCGAGGGTGGCGTGGCCGTAATCCTTGCGCAGGGCGGCAACGGCATCGCCGGTGGCTGGCCCCAGGCCGCGCCGCTGCTGCATGGCATTGCCGAGCGTCAGCATCTGGGCCGTCGAGAACAGCCGCTTGGCCATTGGTGCGATGTGCGCCTCTTCGGTGGCCATGTGGGTCAGGTAGCGTTCGGCGAAGGCGCTGACGACGGCGGCGTCGAGGAAGCTGCCGGCGTTGTTGATGATCGCGCTGAGCTGCTCGTGCAGCGTCTGCCACATCGCATCCATGGCATCGTGGTCGAGCAGGATGCCGGGCACCAGCGCCTGCAGGGTGGCGGCGTCGTCGCCGACGGCCACGGTGGTGAGCATCGGTACCAGGTTTTCTTCTTCATCGGCGTGGTGCAGCGGCGCGGCTTTGTCGAAGTACTTGACGACGGCAGCGGTGGCCTGGCGCGCCTGCGCGTCGGCGCCATGGCGGGCCAGGTGCTCGGGCAGGCGCTGCAAGGTGTCGAGCTGCTTGCGGATGCGGTCGTGGCAGTGCTTGAGCACGGCGATTGGCTGGTCGAATCCCGGGGCGGTGTCGGGCAGAGCGTCTGTCATGGCAAGCTTTCGTGGGTGATCTTAACTAAAACTACATGGTGTTCATTTTAGAGTAGATAGGCGAATGCCGCGCACGCTCCGCTAAAATGGCGTGATGAATGCACCTGATACCACAGTAGTCCCCGCGCCGGCACCTGCCGACCTGTTTGAAGCCGACCATGCGCGCCGCTTCGGCGGCCTTGCCCGCCTGTACGGCCAGGCGGCGCTGACCCGCTTTACCGCCAGCCACGTGTGCGTGATCGGCGTCGGCGGCGTCGGTTCCTGGATCGTCGAAGCGCTGGCGAGAAGTGCCATCGGCCACCTGACCCTGATCGACCTCGACAACGTGGCCGAATCGAATATCAACCGCCAGGTGCAGGCGCTGTCGAGTACCCTGGGCCAGGCCAAGATCGATGCGCTGGCCGAGCGCGTCCGCCAGATCAATCCGGCCTGCCAGCTGACGCTGGTGGAAGATTTTATTGGCGCCGACAATCTCGACGCCATGCTGGCCAACAAGGGCTTCGATTACGTCATCGATGCCATCGATAGCGCGCGCGCCAAGGCGGCGCTGATTGCCTATTGCCGCGACCACAGCCTGCCCTTGTTGATCATCGGCGGCGCCGGCGGTCAGACCGACCCCACCAAGATCGCCGTGCGCGACCTTGCCCGCACCGAGCAGGAGCCGTTACTGAAGCGGGTGCGCAAACTGCTGCGCAACCAGTACGGTTTTGCGCGTGGAGAAAAAGCCAAATTTCACGTCGATGCCGTGTTTTCGATGGAGCCGCTGCGCTACCCGGAAGGTGAAGCGGACTGTTCGCTCGATGCGGACCAGCGCGGCATCACCGGCATCAATTGCGCCGGCTTCGGTTCCAGCGTGGTCGTCACCGCCAGCTTTGGCATGGTGGCCGCCGCCCACGTGCTGCGCCAGCTGGCCGATGCCGCACTGATGGACGCGGCTGTGCAGGGCGACAGGCTCGCGGTATCATAGCTTCACCGCGTAGCCGTCGCTGTCGATCGGCTTGGGATTTTTGATTTGAATTTTTATCTATTGGAAAAAATGATGATGCGTTCTACCTTGCTGCCGCTTGCCTTGTGCGCCACCCTGGCCTCGTTTGCGACTGTCGCCGTGGCCCAGACCGCGGACGCCAGCGCGCCCGCAGCTGCCGTGCTGCCGGCACCAGCCGACGCCAACACACTCGTTAAAATCGACAACGTTGTCGGCACCGGCAAGGAAGCTGGCGTCGGCAGCAATGTAGTGGTCAATTACACGGGCTGGTTCTACAAGCCGCTGGCGTTGCGCCAGCGCGGCCGCAAGTTCGATTCGTCGCTCGATGGCGGCCGCGAGCCGCTCGAATTCCAGCTCGGCGCTGGCAAGGTCATCAAGGGCTGGGACCAGGGCGTGGTCGGCATGAAAGTGGGCGGCAAGCGCACCCTCATCATTCCCAGCGAACTGGCATACGGCAAGCGCGGCGCTGGTGGCGGGTCGATTCCTGCTGATGCCGATTTGATCTTCGATGTGGAGTTGTTAGGCGTAAGATAAATCCGGGCGGCAGCGTTCATCAGGTTTGTCGAGGTCGCCTTGAGCTGAATGTTCATTCACCGGTGGGGGAGGAGACAGCATGCGCATCGCCAATGACGTCACTGAATTGATCGGCAATACCCCGCTGGTGCGGATCCGCCGCATGGGCCAGGCGCAGGGCGGCGCCGACGTGGTCTGCAAGCTGGAGTTTTATAATCCGGCGCACAGCGTCAAGGACCGCATCGGCCTGTCGATGATCGAAGCGGCCGAAGCGGCGGGCCAGATCGGCCCGCACACCGTCATCGTCGAGCCCACCAGCGGCAATACCGGCATCGCCCTGGCGATGGTGTGCGCCAGCCGCGGTTACCAGTGCACTTTGGTGATGCCCGAAACCATGAGTCTGGAACGGCGTCTGCTGCTGCGTGCGTATGGCGCCCAGCTGGTGCTCACTCCCGGCGCCGAAGGCATGCTGGGCGCGATTCGCCGCGCCGAGGAACTGGTGGGGGCCAATCCGGGCTGGATCATGCCGCAGCAGTTTAATAATCCTGCCAACCCGGCGGTCCACCGGCGCACCACCGCCGAAGAAATCTGGAACGATACTGACGGTCAAGTTGACATCGTGGTCGCCGGCATCGGCACCGGCGGCACCATCACCGGCATTGGCGAGGCGCTCAAGGAACGCAAGCCGGGTGTGCAAATCGTCGCCGTCGAACCGGAAGCTTCACCGATGCTCTCCAAGGGGACCAAAGGGCCGCACCCCTTGCAGGGCATCGGCGCCGGCTTCGTGCCGCAGGTCCTCAACACCGCCATCTACGACGAAGTCATTGCCGTGAGCAACGACGATGCCTTTGCCAGTGCGCGCGCGGCCGCCCGCGAAGAAGGTTTGTTGGTCGGCATTTCCTCCGGCGCCGCCCTGTGGGCAGCACTGCGCCTGGCCCGCCGCCCCGCCAACGCAGGCAAGCTGATCGTGACGATCATCCCCTCCTTCGGCGAGCGCTACCTGAGCACCCCGCTGTTCGCCAACCTGGCATAACGGCAACCCCCAATTCCCAGGGCCGCCGTGCCGCCCCGAGGCAAACGACGAACAGAATCGGATTTGCGTACACCAAAAAATCCACGGCTCCGCCGAGGATTTTTATCGATTCGAACCAAACAAAAAGTGGTTTTTACTTTTGTTTGAACGATCTAGTGTGCATGCCCCGCATGCAAATCCAGCGGCGGCGCCACCAGCAGGCAGCAGGCGTGATCGGTGGTGCCCTGTTCGATTTGCAGGGTGCAATGGTGGATGCCGAAATCGTTTTTCAGGCGCGTGGTGATGGCATCGATCTCGGCGTCACCGGGGTAGCCGGCCGGCATCACCAGGTGCGCCGTGAGCGCCGTTTCCGTCGTGCTCATCGACCAGATATGCAAGTCGTGAATCTCGCTCACGCCTGGCAGAGTCGACAGGTAGGCATCGACCTTGTGCGGATCGATGCTCGCCGGCACCGCCGCCAGCACCATGCGCAGCGATTCGCGCAGCACCGACCAGGTCGACACCACGATGAGGGCAACGATGGCGAGGCTGACGGCCGGATCGACCCAGGCCCAGCCGGTGCCCATGATGACCAGGCCAGCCACCACCACGCCCAGCGAGATGGCGGCATCGGCCGCCATGTGCTGGTAGGCGGCGCGCACGTTGATGTCGTCCTTGCTGCCGGACATAAACAGCCATGCCGAAATGCCGTTGATGGCGACGCCGATCAGGGCGACGATGGACACGGTCCAGCCGGCCACGGGCGCGGGCTCATGAAAGCGTTGCACCGCTTCCCAGGCGATGGCGCCGCAGGCCACCATCAGCAGCAGTGCATTGGCCAGCGCCGCCAGAATCGACGAGCTGCGCAAGCCATACGTAAAATGCTGGTTCGGCGCGCGCCGCGCCAGCAGGGCGGCGCCCCAGGCCAGCGCCAGGCCCAGCACATCTGACAGGTTGTGGCCGGCGTCGGCCATCAGCGCCGTCGAGTTGGCGACGAAACCGTAGCCGAATTCGACGGCGACAAAGATGGTGTTGAGGACAATCGCGATGACGAAGGCGCGCCCCATGTTGCCGGGGTCGACGCTGTGCTGGTGGCCGTGGCCGCCGTGATCGTGGCCGTGGTCAGTTCGGGCGGGCTTGTGCTTGCTGTCGTGCTGATGACCGTGGTCGTGGTGGTGGTGGTGGTCGTGATTCATGGTTCTTCTTTAAGGCTTTTGCATCTCGGCGCGGATGGCGGCGCGGGTCTTGGAATCAAGTTTTTGCACGATCTTATCGAGTTTCTCGGCCTGGCGCAGGGCGGCGCTCTGTTCTGCACTCAATTGGCGGGCCTGGATCACCGGCGCCGGCAGTGGCGCCGGCTTGAACCATAGTGCCTGGCCGCCCAGCGCCAGCGCCGCACCGAGTACGGCGGCGGCGGCGGCCAGTGCCACCGCAGCGGCATCATACGTGATGGTGGCCTCGGCTGCTGGCGCCGCCGCCCCTGCCTGCACCCCGGTCGTCACCAACGGCAGTACCGGCTGCGCTGATCCCACCGGCGCCCCCAGCCGCGCCGCCATCGCTTCGCTGGCGCGGTCGATCAGTGCCACATGGCGCTCGACCGCCTCGGCCAGCACCGCTTCGTTGAGGGCAACCAAAGCAAAAACAGGGTCGTCGATGTCGATCTTGACGCCGGTTTTTTCAAATACCAGGGTACGCAGTTGTTGCTGGTCCATGGCGTCGCCCTTACCAGCTGACGTTATCTAACTGCTCGAACAGGTCGCGAAACACCACCTTGATGCGCTGCTTTTCCATGACATTGAATTTGTCGCTGGCGCGCACTTCGTCGGCCGTCATGCGGGCGATGTTCATTTTCTTGATGTCGGCGCCAAAGGTGTCGGCATTGCGCTGGCTGAGGACGACGCGGCCGATCACCCGGCTGGCATGCTCGGCATAGGTGGCAGAATCGGCAAACTGCTTGCCGGTGGCCGACTGCAGCAGGCCGAAATGCTCGTTTTCCCACAGCACCAGCGGCACCCGGGTGGCCTTGGCGGTCGAGACGAAGCCCATTGCCGTATCGTGCAAGGTGTCGCCGCCGCCGACGATGGTGTGAATGTAGACCGTGCGGCCCGATTCCTTGAGCAGGTCGAAACAGTCGTTTTCCAGCAGGTAGCCCATCAGCGGCGAAAAGGTGTTGGCGCCATTGTCGACCACGCAGTTGCCGTCCTGTTCGAGCAGGTCGATCATCAGGGCGTCGAAGCGTTTCGGATCGATGTTGCGGCTGTCCGTCATCACCGGGACGTGCTTGACCGCCAGGGCCTTGTAGCGCGAGAAGGTGGCGTTTTCCTGGTCGGTGTCATAGCAGCGCAGGGGGCGCTCGTCTTTGCCGGCAAGCCACTGCGCGAGGATGGTCGAGACCAGCGTCTTGCCGATGCCGCCCTTGCCCTGCAAAATAAAATGTACCGTGTTGTGCATCGATGTACTCCCTTGGTCGTTCTTGGCGCCGGTTGGCGAACATGCGGTCAATGGCAGGCGGCACTGCCGTGGTCGGGCTTGAACAACGGGTCGTGACCGACTGGCAAAAATTCCCAGTCGTAGCTGTCCGCGCGCAGCACCAGTTTGAGCACGCCCCGATGATTGCTGTCACCTGCTTCGCTATTGGGCCGTGGCAGCAGCAGGGGCGTGGCATAGGCCCCACCGGTACCGACCACGAACTGGCGCAGGCCATGCGCATCGTCGCGCCGGCCGCCGCCATCCTGGCGCGCGAAGCGTTCGTACAAATGATCGTGACCCGACAATACCAGCGCAGCACCGGCCGCCATCAACAGCTCCCACGCCGGCCGCATGCGCGGGTCGACGCCTTTCAGTCCGGAACTATACATGGGGTGATGCCAGTAGGCGAGGGTGCAGGGCGCGCTGCTGCCGGCCAGCTGGCGTTTCAACCACGCCAGCTGGAGAGCATTGCCGGCCGCATCGAGGTTGCTGTCGAGGGAAATCAGGCGCCAGTTGCCCAGCGTGACGCTGTAGTGGCCGGCGCCGGCCTGGGCGCCGAAATACGTCATGTAGCCGGCGGCGCCGGCGCTGCCGTACTCGTGGTTGCCGGGAGTGGGAAAGGTGCGCGCCTTGAAGCGGCCCCAGGTGGCCTGATAGCAACCGGTGAATTCAGCCAGGCGGCCACGCGGATAGGTCAGGTCGCCCAGCGCCAGCACGACGGCGGTGGCATCGCTGCGCAGCGCCCCTTCGATCAGGCTGGCGGTTTGTTCGGCGCCGGAAAAGCGCGGGGCCTGGCTGCCGCAGTCGGCGATGTCACCGGCGGCGTAGACGGTGACGGCGGGCGCCGCCGCCCATGCCAGCCCAAGGGGCAGCAGGCCCACGACCAGCCCGAGCGGCAGGCTAAGCAGCGCGCGCAAGCGCCTTACTCGAGGAAGCGCAGCAAGCCCTGCAGCGAATGACGTACCGTCTGCTCGCGCACGGCGGCGCGGTCGCCCTGAAATACCAGGCGTTCGGTGTGGGTGTGGTCGGCGCGCGACCAGGCAAAGCAGACCGTGCCGACCGGTTTACCCGCCACCGCGCCGGTGGGCCCGGCGATGCCGGTGGTGGAGACGGCGATGTCGGCATTGCTGCTGGCCAGCGCGCCTTCGGCCATGGCGCCAGCGACTTCTTCGCTGACCGTGCCCATCTGCGCGATCAGCGCGTACGAGACGTTGAGCATTTCCATTTTCGAGGTATTGGAATAGGTGACGAAGCCGCAGTCGAACCATTCGCTCGAGCCCGCCACTTCCGTCACTGCCTGGGCGACGCCGCCGCCGGTGCACGACTCGGCCGTGCACAGCATGAGTTTTTTGGCCTGCAGGGCTTGGCCGACCCGGGTCGCCAAATCAATCAGTTCGTTTGTCACGTTGATTCCTTTCATTGCTAACAGGGGCGCGCCAGCGTTATTGCATAGCGAACTACTTTAGCATGGTGGCCGCCGCCGCTGTAGGGGCGCGCAGGAATTTTTCACGGCAGGGCAAAGTGGTCGAAACCGGCGGCGTCGAGCTCGACTGCGCCGTTGGCGCCATCGACCAGGCGCAGACCCGGCGCCGCTTCAATCACGCCGACCCGGGTGACCACCGTGCCGCAGGCGAGCGCGGCCGCTTCGATGGCGGCGCGGCGGGCCGCATTGGCCGTAAAACACAGCTCGTAGTCGTCGCCACCCTGGGCGCAAAACTGGCGCCGCGTGCGCTGGTCCTGGCGCAGCAGCGCCGGGCCGGCCGGCAAGGCGTCGAGATTGATGCGGGCGCCCACCCGCGAGGCTGTCAGGATGTGGCCGAGGTCGCCAACAAAACCATCGGAAATATCCAGTGCTGCATGGGCCAGGTCGCCACTGACCAGCGCCTGCCCCAGCGCCAGGCGCGGTTCGGGCAGGTGCATGCGCTCACTGGCCAGCACCAGCGTGGCCTGGTCGACGGGAAACTCGTCGCGCAGGCCGGCCAGGGTCAGGCGGGCGTCGCCCAGGCTGCCCGACACCCAGACATCGTCGCCAGCGATGGCGCCACTGCGGCGCAGCGCCCGCCCGGGGGCGACTTCGCCAAACACGGTGATGCATATGTTCAAGGGGCCGCGCGTGGTGTCGCCGCCGATCAGCTCGCAGCCGTGGCGGTCGGCGAGGGCGAACAGGCCCGCGCTGAAACCGGCCAGCCAGTCGCGATCGGCTTTGGGTAGCGCCAGCGCCAGGGTGAAAGCGAGCGGGGTGGCGCCCATCGCGGCCAGATCAGACAAATTGACGGCGAGCGCCTTGTGACCAAGGCAGCGGGCATCGGCACCGGCAAAGAAATGGCGGTTTTCCACCAGCATGTCGGTGGAAATAGCCAGTTGCATGCCGGCCGACGGTTGCAGCAGGGCACAGTCGTCGCCGATGCCGAGAATGGCGCGGCCGGGGCGCTCGCGCACGAAGTATTGCTTGATGAGGTCGAATTCGGAGAGCATGTCCGATTTTACAACGGCGCAGGCGCGCCGTTGGTCAGGACAGGGCGGTCGCGTGTGCCTTGTCGAGTTCGCTCATCAGGGCGCTGCGCAGCGCTGGCGTGTGCAGCGTCAAACCAAAGCCGCGCATTATGCCGGCCTGATCGACAAAGCGGGCAACGATGCGCTCGCCGTCATCGACCGCCACCCAGCTCCCCGTGCTGCCCACCGGTGGTGGCGCCAGCGCCAGTTTCAGGCTGGCCGTCTTGACCACCACGGCGTCCGTTTTCAGCACGATCGGCGTCGGTGTCCCGGCCAGGGTGGCGCCGATGGCGCGCGCAGCGAGCAGCAGCGGGGCCACATACGGCAGCACCGTGCCGCCGTGGTCGGTGCTGTATTCGGCGCAGTCGCCCAATGCATAAATGCCGGCGGCGCTGGTGGCGCCGAACTGGTCGACGACGATGCCGCGGCCGGTGGCCAGGCCGGCAGCCGTGGCCAGCGCAATGGCGGGGCGCAGGCCGACCGCCGACAGCACCACATCGGCGGCGACTGCGCTGCCGTCGGCCAGCTCAACCACCAGGCCGTCTTCAGCGCGGCGCACCGCGCTGGCCGTGGTGCGCATTTTGAGGGTGATCGGCAGCGCCGCCCAGGCCTTGACCAGGGCGTCCGACAGCGCCGGCGCCGCCAGTGCCGCCAGCGGCCGCGCATTCGGGTCGATCAGGGTGACCTGGTGACCGCCAGCGACGAGGTCATCGGCGAATTCGCAGCCAATCAGGCCGGCGCCGAGAATGGTCACCCGGGCCGGGCCGGGCAGGTCAGCGAGGCGCTGGCGCAGCACGGCGTAATCGTCCAGGTGATTGACCGACAGCACGCGCTCGGCGGCGTCGCCGGCCAGCGCCAGGCGGATCGGCGTCGCCCCCAGCGCCAGCACGAGGTCGCGGTAGGCCAGGGTGCGGCCGTCGCTGCAGCCGATGGTGCGGGCGCTGCTGTCGATGTCGCTGACGGTCACGCCGCCGACGATGGTGGCGCCCAGCGTCGCTGCCATCTGCTCAGCGCTAAACGACAGCAGTTGCGCCGCTCCCTTGCCCATCGCCAGCGCGTTCGACAGCATCGGCTTCGCATACGAGCCGGCCTGGTCGCTCGAGACCAGCAGCAGCGGCGTGGTCTTGTCGAGCTTGCGAAATTCGCGGGCGACGGCGTAGGCCGCCATGCCGGCGCCGACGATGATCAGGGGCAGCGCATCGCTCATTTAGAGTTCCACCATGTCGAAGTCAGCCTTGGCGACGCCACAATCGGGGCAGGACCAGTCCGCCGGGATATCGTTCCACAGGGTGCCGGCGGCAATGCCTTCTTCGGGCAAGCCGACGCTTTCGTCGTAGATAAAGCCGCAAACGATGCACTGGTAAGTTTTCATGATGGTTTCCTTGGTAAATGAATGGGTAGCGACTGGTGGTTCAGGCGGCGGCGTTGAGCTTGTCGAGCGCCGCCTTGTAGTGATTGGCGTGGCGCTGTTCGACATTGACCAGGGCGGCAAACCGCTTGGCAGCAATCTCTAGCGTGCGCTTGAACTGGGCCGCGTGCACTTTCGACTCTTCGATCTGTTCATCGTACTCGGCAACGGCAGCGCGGTTGCCTTCTTCGATCGCCAGGTGACGAAACTTTGGATACATCTCGGTGTATTCGTAGGTTTCGCCCTCGATGGCGATTTCCAGCGAGCGCGCCGGGGTCATCTGGTCTTTCGGGTACAGCAGGTCGAGGTGGCCAAAGGCGTGCGCCACTTCCTGCTCGGCGGTCGCCTCGAAGGCCTCGGCGACGTCGATGGCGCCGGCAGCGCGCGCCAGCTTGGCAAAATAGCGGTACTTGATGTGGGCCATCGATTCGCCGGCAAAGGCGGCTTCGAGGTTGGCGATGGTGACTGACTGGATGTTGTTGCTCATGATGTACTCCTGGGAAGGTGAACCGCACGCTGTGCGGCGAATGAAACCATCATACCTGCGGGCATCATATTGGTAAATTGAATCGTTTTTATGATGTCGATAGTTTTTATGATTTATCTTTTATGCATTGTTCTGTCGTCCAGGCGGAGCTTGGTAAAAATACGTAGCTTATTGAAAGAATCAGTCTGATAAAATCGACAGTCCCCGTATAGCAAGGAAGGCTGCACAGCATGGATTCGAACTCAGACAATAAAGAACAACTGCGCCAGCAATTACGCACCGCCGCGCTCGATTATCACGAGCTGCCGCGTCCGGGCAAGATCAGCATCACGCCCACCAAGCAGGTGCTTAACCAGCGCGACCTGGCCCTGGCGTACACGCCGGGGGTGGCCGCGCCCTGTGAAGAAATTGTCAGCGATCCCGCCAATTCCTACAAATATACGGCGCGCGGCAACCTCGTCGCCGTGATTACCAACGGTACTGCCGTGCTGGGCCTGGGCAACATCGGGCCGCTGGCCGCCAAGCCTGTGATGGAAGGCAAGGCTGTCTTGTTCAAGAAATTTGCCGGTATCGATGTCTTCGATATCGAGATTGCCGAAAACGACCCCGATAAACTGGTCGATATCATTGCCGCCCTCGAGCCCACGTTCGGCGGCGTCAATCTGGAAGACATCAAGGCGCCCGAGTGCTTCTACATCGAGCGCAAGCTGCGCGAAAAGATGAAGATTCCCGTCTTCCACGACGACCAGCATGGTACTGCCATCATCGTCGGCGCTGCCATCATCAATGGCGTCAAGGTGTGCGGCAAGAAACTCGACGAATGCAAAATGGTGGTGTCGGGCGCCGGCGCTGCCGCGCTGGCCTGCCTGGAGTTGCTGGTCGACTTGGGCTTTCCGATTGAAAACATCACAGTCACCGACCTGGCTGGCGTGGTCTACAAGGGCCGTGTCGAACTGATGGATCCGGACAAGGCCCGCTTCGCCCAGGACACGCCGCACCGCACCCTGGCTGAAGTCATTCCTGGCGCCGATATTTTCCTCGGCCTGTCGGCCGGTGGCGTGCTCAAGCCGGCCATGGTGGCGGCGATGGCGAAACGGCCGCTGATCCTGGCGCTGGCCAATCCCCATCCGGAAATCCTGCCGGAAGAAGTCCACCTGGTGCGTGACGACGTCGTCATGGCCACTGGCCGTTCGGACTATCCGAACCAGGTCAACAATGTGCTGTGTTTCCCGTACATTTTCCGCGGCGCCCTCGATTGCGGCGCCACCACCATCACGCGCGAGATGGAAATCGCCGTGGTGCACGCCATCGCCGACCTCGCCCATGCCGAGCAGAGCGACATCGTGGCCACCACCTACGGCATCAACAACCTGTCGTTCGGTCCGGAATATCTGATCCCGATGCCGTTCGACCCGCGCCTGTTGACCCATATCGCACCGGCGGTGGCCAAGGCGGCCGTCGAATCGGGCGTGGCAACGCGGCCGATCGCCGATTTGCATGCGTATGCGCAAAGCCTGCAGCGCTTCGTCTATCGCAGTGGCAACTTCATGAAGCCGCTGTTCCAGATGGCCAAGGAAGTGGCGCCAGAACTCAAGCGCATCGTCTACGCCGAGGGCGAAGAAGAGCGCGTGTTGCGCGCCGTTCAAGTGGTGATCGATGAAAAACTGGCGCGTCCCATCCTCGTGGGCCGCCCTGCCGTGCTCGAGCAGCGGATTGCGAAATTCGGCCTGCGCCTGAAAGTGGGCGAGCATTTCGACGTCATCAACCCCGATCACGACGAGCGTTATCGCGATTACTGGCAGACTTATTATGCGATGGGCGCACGCAAGGGCGTCACGCAGGAATGGGCCAAGCTGGAAATGCGCCGCCGTCACACCCTGATCGGCGCCATGATGATCCACAAGGGCGACGCTGATGGCATGATCTGCGGCACCTTTGGCACCACCTGGCTGCATTTGCACTACATCGACCAGGTACTGGGCAAGCGGGCGGGCGTCAATTGCTATGGCGCCATGAATTTCCTCATCCTGCCAGAGCGTCAGCTGGCCATCGTCGACACCCACGTCAACGACAATCCAACTGCCGAGCAACTGGCGGAAATCACCGTCATGGCGGCCGAGGAAATGAGCCGTTTTGGCATCCTGCCCCGTGCGGCCTTGTTGTCGCATTCGAATTTTGGCTCGTCGGACACGCCATCGTCGCTGAAAATGCGCGAAGCGCTCGCCTTGATCCAGAAAAAAGCCCCCGAGCTGGAAGTCGATGGCGAAATGCATGGTGACGCCGCGCTCGATTCGAAGTTGCGCGCTGCCAGCATGCCGAACTCGACCTTGAAGGGCGATGCCAATCTGCTGGTGTTGCCGGACATCGACTCGGCCAATATTTCCTACAATCTCCTCAAGACCGCTGCCGGCAGCGGCGTTGCCATCGGCCCCGTGCTGCTCGGCTGCGCCAAGGCCGTGCACATCCTCACGCCGTCGGCCACCGTGCGCCGCATTGTCAACATGACCGCCTTGTGCGTGGTCGACGCAGTCGCCCAGCGCTGACGCAAACTCCGGCGGGACAGTAAACTCCGGCCGGAGTTCGGTATTTAAAGAGTAACAATCGGTAAAGCACACCGCTGTGCGAGGTAAACACGTCATAATATGTAACAGAGTTTATCTGGCGCGGCAGCCTGCGGACATGTGACCTTATGGTAACATTGTTATCCAGCAACTATATACCATTTGACGTCGAGTCTTATTTAAATATGCAAACAAGAAAAAAAGCGTTGATTACGGGCATTACCGGTCAAGATGGCGCCTATTTGGCGCAGTTGTTGTTGGAAAAAGGTTATGCCGTCACCGGCACCTATCGCCGTTCAAGTTCTGTCAATTTCTGGCGCATTGAAGAGCTCGGTATTCAGGCGCACCCCGAATTAAAGTTGGTCGAATATGACTTGACGGATCTGTCGTCGTCGATCCGCTTGATCGAGCAATGCGACCCCGATGAGATTTACAACCTGGCGGCGCAAAGTTTTGTGGGGGTCTCGTTCGACCAGCCACTGGCCACCGCGGCGATTACCGGCCTCGGCCCCGTTCACCTGCTCGAAGCGATTCGCGTGGTGAAGCCGAGCGCGCGCTTTTACCAGGCCTCGACTTCGGAAATGTTTGGCAAGGTGCAAGCGATTCCCCAGGTGGAAGACACGCCTTTTTATCCACGCAGCCCGTATGGCGTGGCCAAGCTGTATGCACACTGGATGACCATCAATTACCGCGAGTCGTACGGTATTTTTGGCGCCTCGGGCATTTTGTTCAACCACGAGTCGCCGCTGCGCGGCCGTGAATTTGTTACCCGCAAGATCACCGATTCAGTTGCCAAGATTGTGCTCGGCCAGCAGGACGTGCTTGAGTTGGGCAATCTCGACGCCAAGCGCGACTGGGGCTTTGCCAAGGAGTATGTTGATGGCATGTGGCGCATGCTGCAGGCTGATCAACCTGACACCTTTGTGTTGGCAACCAACCGCACCGAGACCGTGCGGCACTTCGTGCAGCTGGCGTTCGAGGCGGCCGACGTCGCCATCGTGTGGCGTGGCAGCGCCGAAGCAGAAGGGGGCTTTTGCGCCCGTAGCGGCAAGCAGCTGGTGCGCATCAGTCCCAAGTTTTATCGCCCCGCCGAAGTCGAGCTGCTCATCGGCGACCCGGCCAAGGCGCGCAGCGTGCTGGGATGGCAACCGACCACCACACTGGAACAGCTTGCTTCAATGATGGTCGAGGCTGATCTGCGCCGCAACAAATCCGGTTTTTCCTTCTAGGATGGCGCTCGTGTCCAGCCAGGCTTCCGCAGTGCCTGCGGGGGCCGGCCAGCGCGCACTGGTAACCGGCATCAATGGATTTACCGGTGCTTATGTTGCCGCTGAACTGAGCCAGGCGGGCTACCAGGTATTCGGTACGGTCAGCCCGCAGCAACGCCCGGGCCGCCAGCAGTTTGCCGTCGATCTGGGCGACGCACCGGCGCTCGAGGCCGTGGTGGCGCAGGTGCTGCCCGACGTCGTCGTTCACCTGGCCGCCATTTCCTTTGTCGCCCATGCCGATATCGATGTCATTTATCGCGTCAATATTGGTGGAACCCGCAATTTGCTGGCAGCGCTCGCTGCCTCGCCACACCGTTGCCGCAAGGTGCTGCTGGCGTCGTCTGCGAACGTGTATGGCAACGCCGATGTGGGCCTGATCGAAGAAACCCAGCCGCCCGCGCCCGCCAACGACTACGCCGTCTCCAAGCTGGCGATGGAATACATGGCGCGCCTGTGGGGCGAGCGCTTGCCGATCGTCATCGTGCGACCGTTCAATTACACAGGGCGCGGCCAGGATGAGCGGTTTCTGTTGCCGAAAATGGTGGCGCACTTCCGCCGCCGGGCGCCCACGATCGAACTGGGCCAGCTAAATATTGCCCGCGATTTTTCCGATGTGCGCAGCGTCGCTGCCGTCTACCGGCGCCTGCTCGACGGTGGCCAGGCTGGGGAAATCTACAACATCTGTTCGGGCCAGTCGGTGTCGCTGCAGGCTGCGCTCGATATGCTTGCCGACATCGCCGGCTACCGCATCGACGTGCACGTCAATCCCGCCTTCGTGCGCAGCAACGATGTGCTGACCCTGGCCGGCAATAATGCCAAGCTGATCGCGGCGATCGGTCCGATTGACTCGCTGCCTCTCTCCGCCACCCTGCGCTGGATGGTTGAGGAGTGAGTGCCTTGCGGGTTGGTCTGGGCACCACCATGATCGAGCCTTTGCTCAATGGTGGCCGCCAGGACGGCATCGGCGTCTACACGGCAGCGCTGCAGCGCCACTTGCCGGCCGCCGGCTGCCAGGTGAGCGCGTTTTCATATCCCCGCTGGGGCGCCGATGCCAGCGTGATCAGCGTCGGCCAGGCGCTGCCGCAATCATTCGAAGCGGCCACCCTGCGCGACCTGATCGCGCCGAAGGCCCATCGCATGCACATGCCGGTCGACATTTTTCATACCCCCGACTACCGCCTGGTGCGTATGGATTGCCCGCAGGTGGCCAGTCTGCATGATGCCTTGCCGATCAGCCATCCAGAGTGGTGCAATCCACGCTTGCGCGGCCTGAAAAACTGGCTGCAACGCAGCGCCACGCGCAAGGCCGACCACGTCATCGCGCTGTCGCATTTCGCCATCGATGAACTGGTGTCCTGCTTTGGCATCGATGACAGCCGCGTCAGCGTGGTGCCATGCGGTATCGACGACGGCTGGCTGGCGGCGCCGGCGCCGGCGGCGGTGCGCGCCACGCTGGCGGCCAACGGCTTGCGCGAAGGATATTTTTTATTTGTCGGCACCTTGCAGCCGCGTAAAAACGTCGAGCGCATCATCGCCGCCTGGCAGCGGCTGCCGACGGCCACCCGTGCCGAGCGCCAACTGGTCCTCGTTGGCAGCAGCGGCTGGCGTTGCGAAGACACCGTGCGCCGCATCGATGGCGCCCGCCAGCGTGGCGAACATATCGTCTGGCTCAATGCGCTCACCGACAGCACCGCACTGCGTCACGTGTATGCGGGCGCCGGCGTGTTTGTATTCCCGTCGCTCTACGAGGGCTTTGGTATTCCCGTAGTTGAAGCGATGGGCGCCGGTGTGCCCGTGGTGACCTCGAATACCAGTTCGCTGCCCGAGGTGAGTGCCGGCGCCGCCGTCGAAGTCGATCCGCTCGACGTGGACGCCCTCAGCGCGGCCATGCAAGCGCTGGCCGAGCAGCCAGCCCTGCGCGCCCACTGTATCGCGGCAGGCGTGGCGCGTGCGGCAACGCTGACCTGGCGCGAAACGGCGCGCCAGACCGCCGCCGTCTATCACCGTGTCCTGTCGCGCTGAAGGCGGCGCGGCCGACCTGCACCCTCCCATGCGAATTCTTCATTTTTATAAAGATTACTTTCCCGACTCAACGGGCGGCATCGAGGAAGTGATCCGCCAGATTTGCGTGGGCACGGGCCGCATTGGCGCCACCAGCGAGGTGCTCACGCTCACCACCAGCGATCAGCTGGCGCCGATCGCCTTTGAGGGCCATACCATTTACCGCGTGCATCGCGATCTGAATATTGCCTCGACGGGGATCGCGCTGGCGGCGTTCGGCGAGCTCAAGCGGCGGGCGGCGCAGGCCGATATCGTGCACTACCATTTTCCGTGGCCCTTCATGGATCTGGCGCACTTTGCCGCTGGCATCAACAAGCCCACCGTGGTCACCTACCACTCGGACATCGTGCGGCAAAAGATGTTGTTGCGCTTGTACACGCCCTTGAAGCGCCGGTTTTTGCAAAGCGTGGACACCATCGTCGCCACCTCGCCCAATTACCTGGCGACCTCGACCGTGCTTGAGCGCTACCGTGACAAGACCCGCACCATTACTTACGGGCTCGACAAATCCATCTATCCGAGCGCCGATGCCGCCCTGCTGGCCAAGTGGCGCGCCGTGGTGGGCGAGAAGTTTTTTCTGTTCGTCGGCGTGCTGCGCTATTACAAGGGATTGCACATCCTGCTCGATGCGGTGGCCGACCTCGACTACCCGGTGGTGATCGTCGGCGCCGGTCCCAGCGAAGTCGAGCTGAAGGCGCACGCCGTCCGCCTGGGCTTGACCCATGTGCTATTCCTCGGTTTTCTCGACGATATCGACAAGGTCGCGCTGCTGACCCTGTGCTATGCCATGGTGTTCCCATCGCACTTGCGCTCGGAAGCGTTCGGCATCTCCCTGCTCGAGGGCGCCATGTACGGCAAACCGCTCATATCCAGCGAAATTGGCACCGGCACGTCCTACATCAATGTCCATGATGAAACGGGGCTGGTGGTACCGCCCAGCGATGCCCCCGCCTTGCGCCAGGCCATGGTGACGTTGTGGAACAACCCGCAGCAGGCGCAGGTGATGGGACTGCGGGCGTTTGAACGCTATAACACGCTGTTCACCGCCGAGCGCATGGCCAGCAATTACATGGCGCTGTACCGTGAACTGATGGCCAGGCATGCCGATCAGGCGCGGCTTTGACGCCGGCTCAGCGATGCAGATAATCGACGCCGCCGCCACCCGCGCGGCCTTGCCGTTCGATGCGCTCATTGCTGCGCTCGAAGCGCTGTTCATCGCCGGTTGCACGACGCCGGCGCGCCACGTGCACCGGATCGGCGCCACCGGCACCAGCCTGATCATGCCGGCCTGGCAGGCCGACTATTTCGGCGTCAAGACCGTCAACATCTTTCCTGACAACCGTGCGCGCGCTGTGCCCGCCTTGTTTTCCACCTACATGCTGTATGACGCTGTCAGTGGTGCGCCGCTGGCGCAGATCGACGGCGATGAAATCACCGCGCGCCGCACGGTGGCAGCGTCCAGCCTGGCGGCGCGTTACCTGGCCCGGCCTGACGCCGGGCGCCTGCTGGTGGTCGGCGCGGGCCGCGTTGCCAGCCTGCTGGCCGAGGCCTACAGCGCCGTGCGGCCGCTGCGCCAGGTGCAGGTATGGAGCCGCACGCCGGACGCCGCCACGGCGCTGGTTGGCACCCTGTGCGCCCAAGGCTACGCCGCCACCGTGTGCACCGACCTTGAAGCGGGCGTGCGCCAGGCCGACATCGTCAGTTGCGCCACGCTGTCGACGGCCCCCCTGATCCGAGGTGACTGGTTGCAGCCGGGCAGCCACCTCGACCTGATCGGCGGTTTTACGCCGCAGATGGTGGAGGCCGACGACGCCTGCTTTGCCGGCGCTGCCATCTATGTCGATACCGAAGAAGCTTTGCAAAAAGCCGGTGATCTGCTGGGGCCGATGGCGCGCGGCGTGTTTAGCGCCGCCGACGTCCAGGGCACGCTGGCGCAACTGTGCCGCGGCGAGCGGGAAGGGTGCAACGGGGATGCCGCCCGCACCGTCTTCAAATCGGTCGGCAGCGCGCTGGAAGATCTGGCGGCGGCGATGCTGGTGATGCAAATGCAGGCAGCCATCGCGCAGACGCAAAAAAGCCCCTGACCGCTGACGCTGTAGGGGCTTCTTGACAAATTACTTGTAACTGATCGCGTTGAAGGCTGGTGCCCAGAGCCGGAATCGAACCGGCACGCCGCGAAGCGGCAGATTTTGAGTCTGCTGTGTCTACCAGTTCCACCATCCGGGCAGCATTACAGCACGTCAAACGCAAGCCACATATTATAGACGAGGCGGGCGTATAAAACGAGGGTTTTATACCGATAGCCGTTGCTGTAGCTGGCGCAGCGCGGGCAGCGGGCCGCCGACCGTGATGGCGTGGGCGTGCACGGTAAGCGCGATGGTGCCATCGTTCCAGTGCGGCAGGCGCGAGCGCCGCCGGTAGCTGCGCGTGCGCGGGTCGGTGCACCCTTCGGAGATGTAGCCCATCTCGCCGAGCGTGCGATCGAGCGTATTGACAAAGTGGGCGGCGTCGAAACGGGTGTGCACATCGAAACGCCCCGGCAGGACGGCCAATAATGGCAAGCTGCCGCCGAGCAGCACCGGGATGACGATCCACGCCGCCGGCGCCGTTGGATCGAGATGCATCATCAGCGCGGCGATGAGTGCCAGCCCGCTCGAGACGGCCAGCGCCAGCGCCGCCAGTGGGCGCCATGACTGCCGCTCATGCGGCAGGCGGGGCGCCCACTGCACGGGCACGACGGGTGAGAGCGAGACGCTTTTCATGATGCGCTCCTTCGAATCGTTGCTGCGAAGGCTTTATTCTCGACGACGAGTGCGCTAACGGATTGATATTGCTCAAGCGGGCGAGCGAGCTGGTCCCTATTGCGGGTGCATCGATGCCGTCGATGGCAGCAGCGTTGGCAAGACCTCGCCGGCAGGGGCATCGACGCGGCGGAACAGGCGGAAGCGCTCATCGCGATCGGTGGCACGGCGCCCCTCCCACAGGGGCAACCATTGCCGGCCGCGAAAGGCCTGGCTCACTTCATGGTCGTCTTCCAGGTGCACACTGTCCTGTAATAACAACAGCTGGCATTGCTTGTGCTGGAGGCCGGCAAACGCCAGCGCGCCGTAATAGGCGAAGGCGGCGCGTTGGGCTGGCGCCACGTTGGTGATGATGCAACCGCCGCCAGCGGGCAGGTGGGCGGCGATCTGCTGGGCCACGCTGCGGTAGCTCTTGCCATAATTGAGCGCCGGCAGCATCAGGGTCATCAGCAGCACCCAGAACAGGATCAGTCCGCCCGACGACAGCACCACCGCCCGCCACAACACGGCAGGGTGGCGCGAAATGCGCCAGTGCACCAGGAAAAACCAGCCGATGGTGGCCGCCGCCGCCACCGCGAAGGCAAGCAGGCCGAACTGCGGATGGAAGTCGGGCAACAGGCGCGCGGCGTTGCGGGCAAACTGGGTCGGCCAGCCGGTCATCATGGCCAGCCAAAAGACCCAGACGCCGGCGGCAATCATGGTCAGCACCATCACCGAAAACCAGTCGATGGCATTGATGGCGCCCCGTTTCATCGCCGGCAGGCCGAAGGCGGCCATGATCGACAGGGGCGCCAGCAGTTTTAACAGGTCGCCGTTTTCCGGTGACGGGTCGCACAGGATCAGCACCGTGAGGGCGCCGACAAAACTGAGCGGGACAACGATGTGCAGCAGGTGGTGCTGGCGCCGCCAGGCATACATGGCCCACAGGGCAAATGGCCAGGCGGGCCAGAAAAACCACATGCCGACGCGGCTGAGATATTTCAGCGAATGCCAGCTGGGCATGCCGACCTGGCTCAGGTTCCACGCCAGCCAGCCATCGACCGGCGCCATGCCATATGGCTGCAGCAGTGCCGCCGGCACCAGCCACAGCATGGTCAGTAGCACGGCGGTCAGGCCGGCCACCGCCAGGTCGCGCACGGTGACGACGGCGGCGATGTTGAGAAAGCGGGTGCAAAAGAACAGCGCCAGCAGCAGTGCCGCCGGCGCGATCCAGCCGCGCGTGAGAGTCAGGCCGCCGAGGGCGAGGCCGACCAGCACGGCATTGCCGCTGCTGGCCGTTTCCACGTAGCGGGTGGCGCGGTAGACAAACAAGGCGAGTAACGAACCCTGCAGCGTGACTGCCAGCGTTTCGTGGCTGTGTAACAACAGGCCGAGGCAGCCCAGGTAGATCAGCAGGGCGGTATCGGCCAGCGTGCGGCCATAGTCGTTCGGTTCGGGCTGGCCGCCGAAGGCCAGCCGCAGCGGTTGCGCATCGGCGCGCCGGCCCAGGTGAAAGGCGGCGTACCACACCGACAGGGCGCCGGTGACAAAGATACCGATGGTCGACACGCGCGCAGCCATGACGTCGCCCAGCAGCCAGCCAAACAGCTTGATGCACAGCGCCCCCAGCCAGAACGCCAGCGGCCCCTCGTCGGGCACTGGCAGGCCGGCGATGTTGGGCAGCAGCCAGTCGTTCAGGCCGCCGTGCGCCATGGTCCACATGATGCCGAAGCTGGCGGCGTCGTCTTTCCACGGGTCGCGGCCAATCAGGCCCGGCAGGATGTACAACAGGCCCAGGCCAAACACTGCCCAGCGGGGCAGGGCGAGGGTGGCGGCGGCGGCGAGACGGACTGGCTTCATCGGCATGGAGTGGCGGGCACAGCCCTGATTTCTGATAGTGCGTAGTATCCGCGAAAAAAAAGCAGCCGTAGCTGCTTTTTTCACCGGCTTCGAACAACTTAGCCGTTGGCGACGGCGGTTTTCGAACCGACGGTGCCGAATTTCTGGCGGAATTTCTCGACGCGGCCGGCGGTGTCGACGATCTTGTGCTTGCCGGTGTAGAACGGGTGCGATTCAGCCGATACCTCGATCTTCACCAGTGGGTACTCTTTACCGTCGTGGGTAATTTTGTCACGGGTCTGGATGGTCGAGCGGGAAACGAATTTGAAGTCGCACGAAACGTCGTGGAACACAACATCGCGGTAATCTGGGTGGATATCTTTACGCATGGTCTTGCCTCATTAGTGTCGGTAGCCAAACAGCACTTCGTCGATCGTCTTGCCTCGTGACCCGATTGCCGCTCACTTGCCTGGGGGTTAAATACTGCAACCCGCGATTGTACAAGGATTTGCCGGCGCGGTCATCAAAAAAAAGGACACCGCAGTGTCCTTGTATTGGCTGGCAGAATTAGCCGCCGCGGCGCATCAAGTCAAAGAACTCATTGTTGTTCTTAGTGGCCTTCATCTTGTCGAGGATGAACTCCATCGCTTCGATCTCGTCCATCGAGTACAGCAGCTTGCGCAAAATCCAGATTTTTTGCAGCTGGTCCGGCTTGATCAGCAGTTCTTCGCGGCGGGTACCCGATTTGTTCAGGTTGATGGCCGGGTAGACGCGTTTCTCGGCCAGGCGGCGCTCGAGGTGGACTTCCATGTTACCGGTGCCCTTGAATTCCTCGAAAATCACGTCATCCATGCGCGAACCGGTTTCGATCAGCGCGGTGGCGATGATGGTCAGCGAGCCGCCTTCTTCGATATTGCGGGCGGCGCCAAAGAAGCGTTTCGGCCGCTGCAGCGCATTGGCGTCGACACCACCGGTCAAGACCTTGCCGGAGGCAGGGATGACGGTGTTGTAGGCGCGCGCCAGGCGGGTGATCGAGTCGAGCAAGATCACCACGTCTTTTTTCATTTCGACCAAGCGCTTGGCTTTTTCCAGCACCATTTCGGCGACCTGCACGTGGCGGGTGGCCGGCTCGTCGAAGGTGGAAGCCACCACTTCGCCGCGTACCGAGCGTTGCATTTCGGTCACTTCTTCCGGCCGTTCGTCGATCAGCAGGACGATCAGGGTGCAGTCAGGATGGTTCGCCGTAATCGCGTGCGCCATGTGCTGCAGGATGACCGATTTGCCCGATTTCGGCGAGGCCACCAGCAAACCGCGCTGGCCCTTGCCGATGGGTGCGATCAAATCGATGATGCGGCCCGTGATGTTTTCCTGACCCATCATCTCGCGTTCGAGGCGCAGCGGCTCGTTCGGGTGCAGGGGCGTCAGGTTTTCGAACAGGATGCGGTGCTTGGAGGCTTCCGGCGATTCGCCGTTGACCTTGTCGACCTTCACCAGGGCAAAGTAGCGCTCGCCATCTTTCGGGGTGCGCACTTCGCCTTCGATGGAGTCGCCCGTGTGCAAATTGAAACGGCGGATTTGCGACGGCGAGATATAGATGTCGTCGGTCGAGGCCATGTAGGAAGCGTCGGGCGAGCGCAGGAAGCCAAAGCCATCCGGCAGCACTTCGAGGGCGCCGTCGCCAAAAATTTGTTCACCGGACTTTGCGCGCTTTTTCAGGATCGCGAACATCAGTTCCTGTTTGCGCAAGCGGGCCGCGTTGTCGATGTCGAGGCCAATTGCCATCTCGAGAAGCGCCGAGACGTGCATTGCCTTCAGTTCAGATAAGTGCATGTGTTGAGTCCCGTGACGGGAAAGTAAGGTAGGGGAGGGAACTACGTGGGTTTATCAAGTGGAGGCAGGCGAGAGCGCCACGTCCGTCCAAATCAGATTCCGGCGCGGGCGCGCCAGAATCGCATCATGATATCAGATGTTGCTTTCGATGAAAGCGGTCAATTGACCTTTGGCCAACGCGCCGACTTTTTGGGCCGCTGCCACGCCATTCTTGAACAGAATCAGGGTGGGGATACCACGGATGCCGAACTTGGCCGGGATGGCCTGGTTGGCATCGACGTCCATCTTGGCGATCAGGATCTTGCCATCGTATTCCTTGGCAACTTCTTCCAGGATCGGACCGATCGCCTTGCACGGACCGCACCACTCGGCCCAGAAGTCGACCAGCACCGGCCGTTCCGATTTGAGGACGTCCGCTTCGAAAGATGCGTCGGTGATGTGTTTGATGTTTTCGCTCATGTTATTTTTCCTCAGTCGAGGTGTGGGTCAAATGATGCCTCGCGGCGTGCCGTCCAGCTTCCGGATTGGTAACGCTTTTATTAGGCGCTATGCAACGCTTATTGTGGCGACGAATCACGCAAATGCAATAAGCGGGGAACAGGAAGGGGGCTTCAGGCGGGATATTGGAAGAAATCATAACCGATTTTTTCATTCAGGGGCGGGGCGCTGCGTAAAACTTGAGTTTTACTCAATGCGACCGCGACACCGCTCAGACAATGTGACCCGTGTACTGATACAACTGCCCCGGGTGCCACATGGTCACCACCGACGCCACCTGGCCGGCCGAGGTGGTGCGCCGTTTGAGCACCAGGCAGCTGGCGCCGGCAGCGATGGTCAGCATCAGCGCCACCTCTTTCGGCGCCGCCAGCGCTTCGATACTGTAACTGGCCCCCTGCAGCGGCGCCACCTGCATCAGGTGCGCATTCGGGGTGATGCGGCTGTAGTCTTGCGCCAGGTAATGGGGCGCGCTGGCCGGATTGACCCAGCGGTCTTCCACCTGGATCGGCTGGCCGTTCTCGAAATGCACGATGATCGAGTGAAACAGCAGGCTGTCGGCAGCCAGTTCGAACTGCTGCGCCAGCGCCGCGCCGGCGCGTTCCTGCTCGAGCAAATGCAGACGGCTGGCGTGGACGTGGCCGCGCGCGCGGATTTCTTCGGCGATGCTGCGGATTTCGACCAGCGTCGCTTGGTATTTTTTGGGGGCCACAAAGGTCCCTGAACCCTGGCGGCGCGTCAGTACCTGCTCGGCCGTCAGTTCGCGCACGGCGCGGTTGACGGTCATGCGCGAGACGCCGAACTGGCGTACCAGCGCCTGTTCGGACGGCACCACATCGCCTTCTTTCCAGCGACCGGCGGCGATCTCGGCGACCAGATAATCCTTGATGCGCTGAAAAATCGGGGTGCTCGCTTGCGCGCTCTGCTGATCCACACTACTCTCCGGGTGACATGCTGGCGCACCGGCACGGTCGCGCCGGGCGCCATCGGCAATTCTAGCATCTGAGTTCGAAAGCAAGACCCGGGATGCGCCCGCCCGCCAGCGGGTGCATGATCGCCCCACTGGCCAGTGCCGCGCTAGATTCGATGGCGCGCCTGGCCGCCGTCAGGAGACACCCATGGACCGCGCCACGATCAACCCCGCCCTCGACAACCCCGCCATGGACGACGCCGCCCGCTGGCACGCGGTGCAGCGCCGCGACCCCGCCTGCGATGGCCGCTTCTGGTATTCGGTCAGCAGCACCGGGGTGTTTTGCCGGCCGTCGTGCGGTGCCCGCGCGGCGCTGCGCCGCCATGTCGCCTTCCACGACAGCGTCGAGGTGGCGCTGGCAGCCGGCTTTCGGCCCTGCCTGCGCTGCCTGCCGGAGCAGCCGCCGCTCAGTGAGCGCCATGCCGCCATCGTCGCTGGCGCCTGCCGCATGATCGATGCTGCCAGCGCCGACAGCGTGCTCGATCTTGACGCCATCGCCCGCGCTGCCGGCCTGAGCCGTTTTTATTTTCACCGCCTCTTCAAGCGCCATACCGGCATCACGCCGAAAGCGTATGTGGCGGCGGCGCGCACGCGCCGCGTGCGCGAAACGCTTGTCGAGGCGGGCAGCGTGCTCGATGCCATCTACGCCGCCGGCTTCTCGTCGAGCGGACGCTTTTATGCCGGCGCTGACGCCGTGCTGGGCATGCGCCCGCGCGCCTTTCGCGCCGGCGGCGCGGGGGCGTCGATCCACTTCGCCATCGGCGCCTGCTCGCTGGGGGCGATCCTGGTGGCGGCAACGGCGATTGGTATCTGCGCCATCCTGCTCGGTGACGATGCCGGGCAGCTGCTGCGCGACTTGCAGGACCGTTTTCCGCACGCCGAGCTGCGCGGTGCCGAGGCCGACTTTGAAGCGACCGTCGCCCGCGTGGTCGGCCTGGTCGAGCAGCCCGCGCTGGGCCTGGATTTGCCGCTCGATGTGCGCGGCACGGCGTTCCAGCAGCGCGTCTGGCAAGCGCTGCGCGCCATTCCAGCCGGCGACACCGTCAGCTACGCGGTGCTGGCCGAGCGGGTCGGCGTGGCCGGTGGCGCGCGCGCGGTGGCCGGCGCCTGCGCCGCCAACCCGGTGGCGGTGGCCATTCCCTGCCACCGCGTGGTGCGCCAGGATGGCAGTTTGTCCGGCTACCGCTGGGGCGTCGAGCGCAAGGCGGCCCTGCTCGAGCGCGAAGCGGGCCAGCGTCGTTCCATGCCGTAACGGCTCGTAACGGCGGTCTCTTGCGCGCGCCGCCGTCGGCGATCATTGCGATCATCGTTCACGGCGCCCCCTGGCCGGGTACACTCTGGCTTTGCGTTCGCGCACCCGCCACCTGGAGATGATTCGATGCGCCCCACTGCCCTGTTTTTTGTTGCCGCTGTTGTTGCCGCCCATGGCGCCGCTGGCCTGGCCCAAGCCGCCACCGTGTTTGACCATGCCAACGGCTACACCCTCAACAGCAAAAATGAACTGGTGCGCTTTACGGCGTTCGCCATCGATGACGCTGGCCGCCTCATCTCGGTCGGCAGCGCCGCCCAGGTGGCGGCCAAAGCGCCGGCGGCGCGCCACATCGACCTGCAGGGCCAGACGGTGCTACCCGGCCTGATCGACGCCCACGGCCATGTCTTTGGCCTGGGCGACATGCTGACCCAGCTCGACCTGTCGAGCACCGTCACCCTGGCCGACGCCCTCAAGGTGACGGCGGTCTATGCGCGTGCCAATCCGGTCGTCGAGGGCAACAGCGCCAGCAGCGCCTGGCTGCGCGGGCGCGGCTGGAACCAGGAAGTGTGGAAACTGGGCCGCTTCCCCACCGCCGCCGAACTCGATTCAGTGGTACCGAACCGCCCCGTCTGGCTCGAGCGGGTCGACGGTCACGCCGGCTGGGCCAACAGCGCCGCCCTCAAACTGGCCGGCATCACCAACAGCACGCCCGATCCGGTCGGCGGCAAGATCGTCCGTGATGCCCAGGGCAATGCCACCGGCATCCTGATCGATGCCGCCCGCGCGCTGGTCGAACGGGTGCTGCCGCCGCAAACCGAGGCGCGCGCCCGCGTCGCCCTCGACCGCGCGCTGGCCGAACTGGCGCGCGTCGGTCTGACCAGCGTGCACGACGCCGGCGTCGACATCGCCAGCGATGCCCTCTACCGCGATTACGCCGACAACGGCAAACTCAGTGCCCGCGTCTACGCCATGATCGGCGGCACCGAGCGTGATTTCGATGTCCTCGCCGCCAAGGGGCCCCTGAAAACCTATGCCAGCGACATGTATATGCTGCGCGCCGTAAAACTGTATTCGGACGGCGCCCTCGGCAGCCGCGGCGCCGCCCTGATCGCCCCCTACAGCGATGAACCGGGCTCGCACGGCCTGTTATTCAAAACCGATGCGCAGATGCGCGCCATGATGGAAAAGGCCATGCGCAAGGGCTACCAGGTCAATGTGCACGCCATCGGCGACGCCGGTAACCGCCAGATCCTCGACGGTTACCAGGAGCTGGTGCCGAAAACTGCCACCGGCGGCCTGCGCCACCGCATCGAACATGCCCAGGTGGTTGCGCCCGCCGATATCGTCCGCTTCCGCCAGATCGGCGTGATCCCGTCGATGCAGCCGACCCACGCCACTTCCGACATGAACATGGCCGAGCAGCGCGTGGGCGCCGAGCGCATCAAGGGCGCCTACGCCTGGCGCACCTTTCTGAAACAGGGCTCGCGCATCGCCTGCGGGTCCGACTTCCCGGTCGAGTCGCCCAATCCCTTCTATGGCATCCATGCCGCCGTCACCCGCCAAAATAGCGCCAATCTGCCGGCCGCCGGCTGGCACAAGGAACAGGCGATGAATTTGCAGGAAGCATTCCGCTGCTTCACCCTCGATGCCGCCTTTGCCGGTCACCAGGAAAACCAGGTGGGCTCGCTGGAAGCGGGCAAATGGGGTGACTTCATCGTCATCGACCGCGACCTGTTTACGATTGCCCCGGCCGACATCCACAAGATCGGCGTGCTGCAAACCTGGGTCGCCGGCAAGCAGGTGTTCCAGAAAAAATAAGGCCCGCTGACCATGGCAGAGATCGATGACGCGCTGTTCGGCCGCATGGCGCTGACGAGCGCCGAACTGGCCGCCACCGCGCCGCTGGCCGGGCCGTTGATGCCCGGTCGCCACCGCCTGGGTTTGTCGGGCGAGCGCGATGCCGTGCTGTTCGTGCCGGGCGGCTTGCCCGCTGACGCGCCGCTGCCGCTGTTGGTGTTTTTTCATGGCGCCGGCGGCTTTCCCGAAAAAGTGCTGCCGTTCATCGAACAACACGCCGAACGCCACCAATTTCTGGTGCTGGCGCCCCATTCGACCTTTATTACCTGGGACATCGTCATCGGCGGCCACGGCCCCGATCTCGAACGGCTGCAAACGGCGCTGCGGCTGGTCGCCAGCCATTACCGGATCGATCTGGCGCAGCTGGCGCTGGCCGGTTTTTCTGATGGCGCCAGTTACGCGCTGTCGGTCGGCGTCACCAATGGCGATGTGGCCAGCCACGTCATCGCTTTCTCTGGCGGTTTTATGAACGTGTTCAGCCAGCACGGCGCGCCCGCCATTTTCATTGCCCACGGCCTGATCGATGAGCAACTGCCCATCGACAGCAGCGCGCGCGCCAATGCCCGCAGTTTGCAGGCGGCCGGCTATGACGTCCGCTATGTTGAATTTAATGGCTTGCACCTGATCGCCGCCCCCATCGTGACGATGGCGGTGGCGTTTTTTCTGGGTCGTTAATCGATGACGCCGGCGGTTTCCAGCCGTCCGACCGCGCGCCTGCTGGTCACCGACCCGGCCGGGCGCGTGCTGCTCTTCCAGTTTATGCACCGCGACGGCGCCCTCGCCGGCCAGCGCTACTGGGCCACCCCCGGCGGCGGCGTCGACCCCGGTGAAACCTGCGAAGCGGCCGCGCGCCGCGAACTGCGCGAAGAAACCGGCATCATCGTCACCAGCGTCGGCGCACCGGTAGCGCGCCGCCAGCAACTGTTCATGGTCGACAGCGGCGCCAGCGTGCGCGACGACGAAGTCTATTTTCATGTGCCAGTGGCGGCGCAAGCCATCAGCCACGCCGGCTGGACCGCTTACGAACGACGCTGCATGACAGCGCACCGCTGGTGGTCGATGCTTGATCTGGCGCAAACGTGCGAAACCATCTGGCCGCAAGATTTGTCGCGCCTTCTTGCCAGTGTGACGACGGCGCAGCAAAACGCTTGACGCGCTTGTATAGACAACCTAGACTTCCTGACACCCTTGCCCAGGAGCTGACATGCCAGATCCCCGCTTCGACCCGCGATTTGACCCCGCCCGTGTCATCAGCGCCCCGCGCGGCAGCACGCTCTCCTGCAAGAGCTGGCAGACCGAAGCGGCTTATCGGATGCTGCAAAACAATCTCGACGCCGCCGTCGCCGAACATCCCCAGCACCTGGTGGTCTATGGCGGCATCGGCCGCGCTGCCCGCGACTGGGCCTGTTTCGACCAGATCCTGGCATCGCTGCGCCTGCTCGAGGGCGATCAAACCCTGTTGATCCAGTCCGGTAAACCGGTCGGCGTGTTCCAGACCCACAGCGAGGCCCCGCGCGTACTGATCGCCAACTCGAACCTGGTGCCGAAGTGGGCCACCTGGGAGCATTTCAACGAGCTCGATCGCAAGGGCCTGTTCATGTATGGCCAGATGACCGCCGGCAGCTGGATTTATATCGGCACCCAGGGCATCGTCCAGGGCACCTACGAAACCTTCGCCGCAGCGGGCCGCCAGCATTTTGGCGGCGTGTGGCGCGGGCGCTGGATTTTGACGGCCGGCCTGGGCGGCATGGGCGGCGCCCAGCCGCTGGCGGCCAGCTTTGCCGGCGCCGTCTCGCTGACCATCGAGTGCCAGCAAAGCAGCATCGATTTTCGTCTGCGCACGGGCTACCTCGACAAGCAGGCGCGCGATCTCGACGACGCTCTGGCGCTGGTCGCCCACCACACGGCGCACGGCGACGCCATTTCCATCGGCCTGCTGGGCAACGCGGCCGAACTGCTGCCGCAGCTGGTCGCGCGCGTGCGCGCGGGCGGTCACGCGCCCGACCTGGTCACCGACCAGACGTCGGCCCACGATTTAATCAACGGCTACCTGCCGGCCGGCTGGAGCATCGCACAGTGGCAGGCGGCGCGCCGCGATCCGGCCCAGCATGCCGGACTAAAAGCGGCGGCAGCGGCGTCGTGCGCCCGCCATGTGCAGGCCATGCTCGACTTTCACGCGATGGGCATCGAGGTGGTCGACTACGGCAACAACATCCGCCAGGTGGCCTTCGACCAGGGCGTGGCCGACGCCTTTGCCTTTCCCGGTTTCGTGCCGGCGTATATCCGCCCGCAGTTTTGCGAAGGGCGCGGACCGTTCCGCTGGGTGGCGCTGTCGGGCGACCCCGCCGACATTGATAAAACCGACGCCAAGATCAAACAGCTGTTTCCCGACCAGACCGAAGTGCACCACTGGCTCGACATGGCAGCCCGGCGCATCGCCTTCCAGGGCCTGCCGGCGCGCATTTGCTGGCTCGGTCTCGGTGAGCGCCACCTGGCCGGCCTGGCCTTTAACGAGATGGTGCGCACGGGCGAACTGCGGGCCCCCATCGTGATCGGCCGCGACCACCTCGACACCGGCTCGGTGGCCAGCCCGAACCGCGAAACCGAGGCGATGATGGATGGCAGCGACGCCGTCTCCGACTGGCCGCTGCTCAATGCCCTGCTCAACACGGCGGGCGGCGCCACCTGGGTGTCGCTGCACCACGGCGGCGGTGTCGGCATGGGTTATTCGCAGCACGCCGGCATGGTCATCGTCGCCGATGGCAGCGCCGGCGCCGCCCGCCGGCTGGCGCGCGTGCTGGTCAACGACAGCGGCTCGGGCGTCATGCGCCACGCCGACGCCGGCTATCCGGCCGCCATCGCCTGCGCCAGGCGCCACCACCTCGATTTACCGATGATCCCATGACCAACTTGACGTTGACAGCCTTGACGTTGGCACCGGGCGCCCTGACGCTGGCCGACCTGCGCGCCGCCTGGCAGGCGCACGCAGCGCTGCAGCTCGATGACAGCGCTTGGCCGGCTGTCGCCGCCGCCGCCGCCGCCGTGCGCGCCATCGTCGCCAAGGGCGATGCCGCCTACGGCATCAACACCGGCTTCGGCATCCTCGCCACAACCCGCATCGCCGACGACCGCCTCGAACAGCTGCAAAGCAATCTGATCCTGTCGCACGCCGTCGGCACTGGCGCGCTGCTGTCCGACGCCGTCGTCCGCCTGATCCTGCTGACCAAGATCGGCAGCCTGGCGCGCGGTTATTCGGGGGTGCGGCCGCTGGTACTCGAAACCCTCATTGCCCTCTACAACGCCGGCATCATGCCAGCCATTCCGGCCAAGGGTTCGGTGGGCGCCTCGGGCGATCTGGCGCCGCTGGCGCACATGACCCTGGCCATGCTGGGAGTCGGCCCGGTGCGCGTCGATGGTGTGCTGATCGACGCTGGCGTGGCGCTGGCGGCCGCCGGCATCGCCCCGCTGACGCTGGCGGCCAAGGAGGGCCTGGCGCTGATCAACGGCACCCAGGTGTCGACCGCGCTGGCGCTGCACGGGTTGTTCATGGCCGAGCGCCTGCTGGAAGCGGCGATGGTCAGCGGCGCGCTGTCCCTCGATGCCGCGCGCGGCAGCGATGCGCCGTTCGATGCGCGCGTGCACGCGGTGCGCGGCCAGCCGGGGCAGATCGCGGCCGCCGCCGTCTACCGCGCGCTGCTGGCCGGCAGCGCCATCCGCGCTTCGCACCTGGTGGGTGACGAGCGCGTGCAAGACCCCTACAGTTTGCGCTGCCAGCCGCAGGTGATGGGCGCGGTGATCGACCTGATCGGCAATGCCGGCCGCACCCTGCTGATCGAAGCGAATGCCGTCACCGACAATCCGCTGATTTTTACGGGCGCCGGCGGCGCCAGCGAGATTATCTCGGGCGGTAATTTTCACGCCGAGCCGGTCGCTTTTGCTGCCGACACGCTGGCGCTGGCGCTCGCCGAAATCGGCGCGCTGGCCGAGCGCCGCATTGCCCTGCTGATCGATGCCAGCCTGTCCGGCCTGCCGCCCTTCCTGGTGCGCGAGCCGGGCGTCAATTCCGGCTTCATGATCGCCCATGTCACCGCTGCCGCGCTGGCGTCGGAAAACAAGTCGCTGGCGCACCCGGCCAGCGTCGACAGCCTGCCCACCTCGGCCAACCAGGAAGACCACGTCAGCATGGCCACCTTTGCGGCGCGCCGTCTTGACGATATGGCGCACAATACGGCTGTCATCATCGGCATCGAACTGCTGGCGGCGGCGCAGGGCATCGACTTTCACCGGCCGCTGACCAGCTCGAGCCACCTCGAGCATGTGCATGCGCAGCTGCGCAATAAAGTGGCGTTTTACGCCGCCGACCGCTTTTTTGCGCCCGACATCGAGGCAGCGCGGCAGTTGGTGTTCGATGGCGCGCTGAGCGCTGCGTGCCAGCCGCTGTTTAGTAGCTTGCAGCGGGCGGCGCTGTAATGCGCCGCGTCATCCGCTGCGCAACCGGGAGTGTCCATGGAGTTCGATTTCGCTGCTGGCAGTTTGCCGATCCTGGTGTCGATGCCGCATGCCGGCAGCGCGCTGCCAGCAACGCTGGCGGCGCGCCTGACCGCCAGCGCCCGGGCCAGCACCGATAGCGACTGGCACCTGCCCCGCCTGTACGATTTTCTCGGTGCGATGGGGGCGTCGACGCTGGCGGCGCGGCAGTCGCGTTATGTCATCGATGTGAACCGCCCGCCCGAAGACACCAATCTGTATCCCGGCATGGATACCACCGGCTTGTGTCCACTCGACAGTTTTGCGCGCGAGCCCCTGTACCTGCCCGGCCTGGCGCCCGATGCTGCCGAAGTGGCGCAGCGCCTGACGCTCTACTGGCAGCCTTATCACCAGCAGCTGCAGGCCGAACTCGATCGCCTGCTGGCGCAACACGGCGCCGTGGTGCTGTGGGAAGCGCATTCGATCGCCTCGCGCGTGCCGCGTTTTTTCGATGGCCGCCTGCCCGACTTCAATATCGGCACCTTCGATGGCGCCGCCTGCGGTGGCGGTCTGGCCGAAGCGCTGCTGGCGCCGGTGCCGCCGGCGTTCAGCACGGCGCTCAATGGCCGCTTCAAGGGGGGCTATATCACCCGCCGCTATGGCCGGCCGCAGCAAGGCGTGCACGCCATCCAGTTAGAAATGTGCCAGTGCCTGTACATGAACGAGCCTGACATGGACCCCTTACTGTTGCAAGGGGCGGACGCCACCCCGCTCGCCTATCGTCCTGACCTGGCGGCAGCGATTCGCCCGCTGCTGCAGGCGATGGTGGGCGCCGCCGTCGACTGGGTGCGGCAGTGAGCGCCGGCACCCTGCTGGCGCGCCACGCGCTGCTGCCCGCTGGCTGGGCCGGCGATGTCCTGATCGGCTGGGATGATGGCGGCGTCATCACCACGGTGGAAGTTGGCCACAGTGGGGCTGCCATGAGCACAGCGCAGTGGGTCATCCCCGGCATGATCAATCTGCACTCGCACGCTTTTCAAAGGGCCATGGCGGGATTGACGGAGACGGCGGCGACGACCGGCGACGACAATTTCTGGAGCTGGCGCGCATTGATGTACCGCTTTGCCGGCCGCATCACCGCGGACCAGCTGCAGGCGGTGGCGGCGCAGCTGTTCATCGATTGCCTGCGCCATGGTTTTACGGCTGTCTGCGAATTTCATTACCTGCATGGCAGCGTCGTTGGCAGCGCCGCCGCGCGGCCGGCCGAAATGGCCGAGCGCGTTGCGCTGGCCGCGCGTGAGTGCGGCATCGGCCTGACCATGCTGCCAGTGCTGTACGCCTGCAGCGGCTTTGGAGGCCAGGCGCTGGGCCCGCACCAGCAGCGCTTTCGCAGCGATGTCGATAGCGTGCTGGCGATGGTCGATGGCCTTTCCTCCTTGCGCGACGGCCAGTTCGAAGTGGGCGCCGCCCCCCATTCGCTGCGCGCCGCCTCGCTTGATCAAATGGCCGCGCTGGCGACGGCGCTGCCGGCCGGACGACCGCTGCACATCCACATCGCCGAGCAGCAGGCCGAAGTGGACGCCTGCCTGGCGTACAGCGGCCGCCGTCCGCTCAGCGCATTATTCGATGCCATCGCCATCGATGAGCGCTGGTGCCTGGTGCACGCCACCCATCTCGATACGGCAGAATGCGCCGCGCTGGCCGCCAGCGGCGCCGTCGCCGGTCTGTGTCCATCGACCGAGGCGAATCTGGGCGACGGCCTGTTTGCGCTGGCGCCCTTCATCGGCGCTGGCGGCCGCTTTGGCATCGGCAGCGACAGCCACGCCGGCCACAGCCCGGTCGAAGAGTTGCGCTGGCTCGAGTATGGCCAGCGCCTGCAGCGGCAGCGCCGCGCGATCGCCGTCGATGGCCGCGAGCGCCGCGTCGGCGACTATCTGTGGCAGGCAGCGCTGCGCGGCGGCGCCCAGGCCAGCGGACGGCCGCTGGGCGCACTGGCGCCGGGTCGACGCGCCGATCTGCTGGTACTTGACGCCAGCCACCCGCATCTGGCCGATGCCGCCGCCAGTGAGGTGATGGGTCTGTTTCTGTTCGCCGGCAATGACAACCTGGTGCGCGACGTGCTGGTGGGCGGGCGCTGGGTCATCGAGGGGGGCCGCCATGCGGCCCAGGACCAGGTAGCCAGCCGTTATCGGGCGGCGCTGGCGCAACTGCGGGAGGATCTATGACGACGCTGATTCCGTTTGCCGCACTGGCATCGGTGCCATGGAAGAATGGCGCCGGCAGCACCATGGAACTGGCGATCGGCCCGCCGGGCGCCACCGTGCACGACTTTGACTGGCGGGTGAGCCTGGCGACGATTTCCCACAGCGGGCCGTTTTCGCAATTTGCCGGGGTTGAACGTACGCTGGCGCTGGTCGAGGGCGGCGCCCTCACGCTCGATGTCGACGGCACCCGCCATGTGCTGCAAGGAGTCGACGACAGCACCATCGCCTTCGATGGCCAGGCCGCCGTCAACGCCACCGTGCACGGCGGCCCTACGCTCGACTTCAACGTCATGACGCGGCGGGCCACCTGCCAGCACAAGTTCGGCCGCCGCCGCATCATGGGCAGCGCCGCCTTCGCGCCCGCTGGCCAGCGCAGCCTGGTGTTCCTCGCCAGCGGCGAAGGTCTCACCGTCAGCAGCGACGATGAACGCATTGGCCTGGTGCGTTTCGATGCCGTGGTGTTTGAACCGGGCACGCTGTGGACCCTGGAAGCGCTCGACGCCACCGTGTTTATTGTCGACCTGTATGCGCGGCCGGAGGCACAACAGGCAGCACAACAAGCAGCACAACAAGCAGCACAACAGGCAGCACAACAGGCAGCACAACAGGCAGCGCGACCGGACGCCGCGGCGTGAGCGCCAGCGTTTTTCTCAATCTGCACCTGGCCAGCATGGCTGACGTGGCTGGCCTGGGCGGCCTGGGTGAACGGCGCGACGGCGCCGTGCGCGTCGACCATGGTCGCATCAGCTGGGTGGGCGCGCGCGCTGATGCGCCGCTGGCCGGCGCCACCGTCATCGATGGCGATGGCGCCTGGCTCACCCCCGGACTGATCGACTGTCATACCCACATCGTCCACGCCGGCAACCGCAGCGACGAATTCGAGGCGCGCCTGCACGGTGCCAGCTATGCCGACATCGCCCATGCTGGCGGCGGCATCATGGCCACCGTCAGGGCCACCCGTGCTGCCAGCGTGGCGCAGCTGCTGGCGTCGAGCGCGCCGCGCGTGCTGCGCCTGCTGGCCGAAGGGGTGACCACGCTGGAAGTCAAATCGGGCTACGGCTTGACGCTTGCCAGCGAGCGCACCATGCTGCTGGCCGCACGTGCGCTGGGGCGCCATCTGCCGGTCGATATCGTCACCACCTTTCTCGGCGCCCATGCGCTGCCCGCCGAATTTAGCGGCCGGGCCGACGCTTACATCGATCACCTGATCAAGGTCATGCTGCCGGCGCTGGCCGCCGAGGGGCTGGTCGACGCCGTCGACGCTTTTTGCGAAACCATCGGTTTTACGGCGGCGCAGACGGCGCGCCTGTTTACAGCGGCGCGCGCCTTGAAGCTGCCGGTCAAGCTGCACGCCGAACAGCTGTCCGACCAGGGCGGCGCCGTTCTCGTGGCGCGCTACCAGGGACTGTCGGCCGATCACCTCGAGCACCTGACGATGGACGGCGTGGCGGCGCTGGCGCAGGCCGGCACGGTGGCGGTGCTGCTGCCGGGCGCCTGGTATTTTTTGCGCGAGCAGCTCGCCCCGCCGATTGCGGCGCTGCGCGCGGCCGGCGTGCCGATGGCGTTGGCCACCGATTGCAATCCAGGCACCTCTCCCTTGACCTCGCTGCTGCTGGCGATGAACATGGCCTGTACCCTGTGGCGCCTGACGCCCGCCGAAGCACTGCGCGGCTGCACCATGCAGGCTGCCCGCGCGCTCGGCCGCCAGGCCGATATCGGCAGCATCGAAGTGGGCAAGCGCGCCGATTTCGCCCTGTGGCGCATCGAGCGGCCGGCCGATCTGTGTTACGCCATGGGCGCCAATCCCTGCACCGGCGTGGTCAATGCGGGCGTGCTGCGCCCGCCGGTGGTAAGCTGGCGCGATTGACAACGGCTGGAGCGCGCGTGCCTACTATATTGATGACGGGGGCGCGCTGGTGCAGCGCGATGGTTCTCATTCTGTTGGCGTTGGCGCCGCTGGCGAGGGCCGACGATGGCGTCCTTAAAATCGGCTCGAAACGGTTTACCGAGTCGTACGTGCTGGGCGAGATCCTCACGCAAACGGCGGCGCCGCATGGTGGCGCCAGCCACCGCCAGGGTCTGGGCAATACCGCCATCGTGCTGGCGGCGCTGCAGGCGGGCAGTATCGATGTCTATCCCGAATACCTGGGCACCATCGATCTGGAAATCCTCAAAAATCCCACACCTACCAGCCTGGCGCAGATGCGCGTGGCGCTGCAAAAAATCGGCCTCGGGGTCGGCGTGCCGCTGGGATTTAATAATACCTACGCGCTGGCCGTGCGCGGCGACAGCGCAGACAGCGCCGACCGTGGCGCCATCAGCCGCCTGTCGCAGCTGGCGTCGCACCCTGAACTCAAGTTCGGCCTGTCGCACGAATTCATCGGCCGCGCCGATGGCTGGACGGGGCTGGCCCAGCGTTACGGCTTGCCGCAAACGCCGCGCGGGCTCGATCACGGCATCGCCTACGCCGCCCAGGCCGGGCGCCAGGTCGACGTTATCGATATCTATTCGACCGACGCCAAGATCGCCCAATATAAACTGCGCGTGCTCGACGACGACCTCCATTATTTTCCCCGCTACGATGCCGTGCTGCTGTACCGGCTCGATGCACCGCAGCGCTTCCCCGCCCAGTGGCAAGCAATTAGCGCGCTGGAAGGGCGCATCGCGGCCGCCGACATGATCGCCATGAACGCCGCTGTCGAAGTGCAGCAGCGCAGCTTTGCGACCGTTGCTGCCGACTGGCTGCGCCACGCGCCCGCCGCCGGCGCGCCCGTACGCAGCACCCTGATGGCGCGCCTGTTCGACGACAAGCTGCTGCAGCTGACCGGCCAGCACCTGTTCCTGGTATTCGCCGCCGTCGGCCTGGCCTGCCTGGCCGGCATTCCGCTGGGGGTGCTGGCGGCGTTCGCGCCGCGCCTGCGCCAGCCGGTGCTGGCCCTGACCGGCGTGCTGCAGACGGTGCCGTCGCTGGCGCTGCTGGCGATGCTCATTGCGCTGCTGGGCATGATCGGCACGGTACCGGCCCTGGTCGCCCTGTTCGTCTATGCGCTGCTGCCCATCGTGCGCAATACCTGTACCGGCATCCTGCAGGTACCGGCTGGCCTGCGCACGGCGGCGCTGGCGCTCGGCTTGACGCCGCGCCAGCGCCTGCTGCATGTCGATTTGCCGTTGGCTTTGCCAGTGATCCTGGCCGGCGTCAAGACGGCCGCCATCCTCAGTGTCGGCACCGCCACCATCGCCGCGTTTATTGGGGCCGGCGGCTTTGGCGAACGCATCACCATTGGCCTGGCCTTAAATGACAACACCATGCTGCTGGCGGGCGCGATTCCTGCTGCCGTGCTGGCGCTGCTGACCCAGGCCGGCTTTGAATTGCTGGAGCGGCGCCTGACGCCGGCGCGCCGGCGCAAGCAGTCTCAAGTTTGAACGCAGTTTGAGCGCAGTCAATCGTCCAGATTTTGCTCGGGGGTAAGATCGCTTTCACGCCAGCAGTACTGCATGGCGCCAGCAATCTCCCCTCCCATCGCATGCATGGGCTTACCCACGGTGCCACCACCGTGGGATTTTTTTGGCCGCAGCGGCAGCTTTAGCGTTCGCCGCTGGCCAGCGCCGTCAAGGCGTCGCCGGCGACGCGGCAAATGCGCCATTCGGGCATGACGTCAGCGCCCACACCCTGATAAAACGCGATGGCCGGCGCGTTCCAGTCCAGCACCGACCACTCAAAGCGCCCGCAACCCCGTTCGGTGGCGATGCGCGCCAGCGCCACCAGCATCTGGCGGCCGAAGCCTTTGCCCCGCTGCGCCTGCTTGACATACAAGTCTTCCAGATACAGGCCTTTTTTCGTCAGGAAGGTGGAAAAATTGTGGAAATACAGGGCGAAGGTGACCACCTCGCCATCGGCTTCGCCAACGATCGCTTCGCACGACGGGCGGGCGCCGAACAGCGCGTCGTCCAGCAGGGCCTCGGTGGCCACCACCAGGTGTTCGAGTTTTTCAAAGACGGCCAACTCGATGATCATGGCGTGGATATGGGCCACATCGGTGGGCTGGGCAGGGCGGATGGTAAAAGCGGTCATGGGGTCTCGGTAACAGGGGGGGACACAGGAGGTGAAAGCGGGGCGAAGGCAACTTTGGCCGGGCTGGGCGCGCGCACCGCCCAGGCCACGCTGGCCAGACACAGCGCCATGCCCAGCCATTCGAGGGGGCCCGGGCGGTAGTGTTCGAGGCGGATCGATAGCAGCACCGAAATGACGGGCGAGGTCACACCCACGTACACGGCTTTGTGGGCGCCGATCCGGTTGATCAGGGTGAAATAGGCGATGAAGGCGATCACCGAGCCGAACATTGACAGGTACAGCAGGCCGATCCAGTAGCGCGGGGCTGATGGCAACACCAGCGGCGTGCCGCTGACGACGATCAGTGCCAGCACCAGCGCGGTACCCCATGCCATCGACCAGGCGGTGGTCAAAAACACATTGCTGGAGGCGGCCCGCACCTTGCTCACCAGCACATTGCCGGCCGAACTGGCGATGGTGGCACTGATCGCCAGCACCAGGCCCAGCAGAAAGTGGCCGCCGCTGCCGATGTCGTGCAGTGCCGTGCCGATCGCATGGGAAAACAGCAGCCCGACGCCGGCCATGGCAACGCTGCCGGCGGCCCACACGCGCCAGCCGATGGCGCTGCCGAACAGCAGGCGCGCGCAGATCGGCGTCCAGAACACCATCAGGGCGAACAGCACCGCCACCAGCGCCGACACCAGGTATTGCTCGGCTGTATAGGTGCAGATATACGACAGGCCGAACGTCAGAAAGCCCTGCGCCATCAGCCAGCGCTGGGTGCGCCACGGCAGCATCAGGCGCTGGCCGCGCAGCAGGCAGTAGCCAAACAGGACGGCAGCAGCCAGCGCGAAGCGGTACACCACCGAGACCATCGGCGCCACTTCGCCCAGTTGCAAGGTGATGGCCCAGAAGGTCGAGCCCCAGATCAGCGAGGCGAGCAGGAATAGGAGGGGAGAGGGCATGCCAGAAGTATATGGGAGTTCATAGTTTCTTGTGGACATCAACAAGAAAACGACAGCCGCAGCCTGATGATGTGAGCTGGCGCAAGGGGACCGCGCTCGCTGGCGGGGCGCTAGCCGCCGCCGCTATCATCGATGGTTCGAAGACGGGGACCTTGATGAGCCGATCGCTGCACCTGAAAGTATGGTTATTGCTGGGCTATGTGGCGCTGTGCACGGCACTGGTGCTGCTCGAGCAGCAGGAGCAGCAAGAGCAGCGACAGCAGCGACAGCAGCGGCAGCGGCAGCAAGCGCCACCAGCTACTGCCGGTGCGGCCTAAGTACTCGCCGGAAATTTATTGTGGATTTGTAGCGAACAGAAACGGCTGCGATGCAAGGCGCTCGCCGCGACGCAATGCGGGCATTGCTAGCGGTGAGCAACGCAGCAGCGCGCCGTTTATAGCAGCTAGAAATCACAATAATTTACTGGCGAGTACTTAGTATGCCAGCCGCAGGCGGCGATACAGAAAGCCCAGCACGAACAGGGGACCGATCAGCAGAAAACGCAGGTCGTCGAAAAACGACGGCTTTTTGCCTTCGATCTGGTGGCCGATGAACTGGCCGATCCAGGCCAGCACAAAGATGCACGCGGAGACCGGCAGCACCGTCAACGGCGGCATCGTCCACAGCAGTCCCAGCATGCCCAGCAGCATCGCCAGCATGCCCAGCGCGAAAGGCGGCGACAGTGCGACGTAATAGGCGAGGGCGGCGCCGCTGAGGGCGATGGCAACGAGCGGATGCAGCCACCATAGCAAGCCCAGCAGAGAAAACACGATCAGCGGTACGCACACCATGTGGATCAGTTCATTGGCCGGGTGCAGATGGCTGGCGCTGTACTGGGCGAGCAGGCGGTCGATCTGGCGTGGGTCGTTCATGGGAGTCTCCGTTGGTGGTTTTTTTATACTAAGTCTACACCTGTCGCTGGGCTAAAATGGCGCATGTCTTTAGTCAATTTGCCTGATTTGCCATCGCCCGCAGCGGCGCGCAAGCGCAGCTTCGCTCCCGTCGTCGACGCCGCTGTGCGCGTGCTGGTGCTGGGCAGTTTGCCGGGCGACGCTTCGCTGGCCCGGGGCCAGTATTACGGCCATCCGCAAAACCGCTTCTGGCACTTGATGGGCGCCGTGGTGGGCGTCGACCTGCCGCCGCTCGACTATGCGGCGCGGCTGGCCGCCCTGCTCGCCGCCCATGTCGGACTGTGGGATGTGATCGCCGAAGCGCGCCGCGCCGGCAGCCTCGATGGCAATATCCGCGACCGGGCCAACAATGACCTGGTCAGTCTGCTGGCGACACTGCCGCACTTGCACACCATCGCCTTCAATGGCGGCACGGCCGCGCGCATTGGTATGAAGGCCTTGCAGCAGCAGGCGGGCCGCTACCGTATCGTCAGCCTGCCGTCGAGCAGTCCTGCCTACACGCTGGCCTACAGCGAAAAATTAGCGGCCTGGCTGGCCTTGCGCGACGAAGCGCTGGGCACGTCTGCTGGCCGCGACAGCTAAGCCAGCCGCGTCAGCACGCGCACGGTCGACTCGATGTCATCGCTAAATCCCATGCGCTGATAGAGGGCGTGAGCGGCGGCGTTGGTGCGCATCACGTGCAAAAACGGCCGTTCGTCGCGCGCCATCTGCTGGTCGATCAAGCGGCCCATCAACTGGCGCGCCAGGCCGCGGCCGCGCGCTTCGGGATGGCTGCAGACACCGCTGATTTCGGTGTAGCCGGGCACCCGCATGCGCTGGCCAGCCATGGCGATCAGGCGGCCGTTATCCAGATACCCATAATAATCGCCCAGCTCGAGGGTGCGCGGGCCGAACGGGCCAGGGCGGCACAGTTCTGCCAGGGCGACGGCGGCGTCGCCTTCGCTGGCGCCGAGCGCGATGGCGTCCGGCGCGCAGCCCGCGCGGCCAGGGCCGCCCTCCCACACCATGCGCAGCATGCTGGTCTGGGCATCGATGCGCCAGCCGTCCGGGCAGGCGCCGTCCCAGCCCTCGCAATAAAACACTTCACCGGCGGCGCAGAACGGCGCCAGCGCGGCGAAGTCGGGCCGCGTGGTATCGGCAAAGGCGATGATGGGTGAAAAACCGCGCGCATAGCGGCGCGCACCACCGGCGCCGCTGGCGTGGATGGCGTGCGGACCGGTCAGGGTATTCCAGAAAATGGCGTCGAGCGCCGGGTGCGAAGTCGATGCGGTCATGGGACAGTCAGGGGCGCGGGCGCCGCATGGAAAACGCCATTGTAGGACGGCGCCGGCGACACGTCCTCCCGCTTCTTGCTTTTACTGGCCCAGTGCGTCCGACAACTGATCAATCAGATCGGTCACTTCATCTTCGGCCAGGCCGAGGTAGGCGCAGGCGCGGGCGCCGCCTTTGCGCCATTCGACCGAGTCGGGCGTGCCCTGGTACGCCTGCAGCGCGCGTTCGGCCAGCAGCGACAGCGCTACCAGCGAGCGCACGGTGTCGTCGCTGGCATGGTCGTCGATCACCTGGTAATCGTGGTGGTGCAAAATCGCCCACGCGACTTCGCTCGACAGTCCCCAGTTACGCGCCAGCAGGCAGCCGATGGCGGCGTGGTTGGTGCTGTGGCGCTCGTCCTCGATGTCGGTAAAGCGGCGCTCTGGTTCGCCGGCGGCCAGTACGCAGGTGCTGTCATAATCGGCAAAGCGGGCCAGCAGCAGGGCCACGCCGGTATCGCAGAACAGACCAAAGGTGTGGGCGACGTCGGCGGCGCCGATGCGCAGGCGTTTTGACAGGAACACCATGGCTTGCGCACGGCGCGTCGACAGTTCCCAGAACTGCGCCAGCGAGGCGCCGCTGGTGGCGATCGCCTGGCGCGCCAGCAGCCCCGCCATCAATGCCGCCACCTGGGTCATGCCCAGAAAGGCAATCGCCTGGTCGATCGACTTGGCTTGCCGGGTGCCGCCGTAAAACGACGAGTTGGCCAGCTTGAGCAGGGCGCCCGCCATGCCGACGTCGGCGGCGATGATGCGGGCGATGGCGGCCGGTGCCGGCTCGTCACGCGCCAGTTCACACTGCAGGTCCGCCAGCAGGCTGGGACGCGGCGGAATACGGATCGATTTCATCAGCGCGTCGACCGGGTCGGCCGCATCGACGAGGGCGGCGACAGCAGGGTTGTGCATATTCATGGAAACGGGCGAGTTAATGCTTTTGAGAAATATCGCCAACTATAGACCAATCATCGACGCCCCGTATCGCCCATCTGTGCATTTTCGTCAAATCAAATCGAAATGTGGTGTTTAAGCCAATGCAATGTTGCAATCAATGACACACTCGCCGCGATTGATTTTGCCGCCCCGGGGGGGCGCGCTGGCCGGCGTGCTGCTGCGCTGTCGACGCTGCCGGCGCGCACGTCGTCGACAGCGCAGCCTGGCGACGATGCCGTCTGCCACAGTGTGAAGCAGCCTGGCGCTGGCCAGATGGTGTCAGCCGGCGCGCCGCACCGGCAGGGACCGGGCGGCGGCGCGCATCGCGCTGTCGGCAGCGCGCCGCTCGGGCAGCGCTGGCAGCGCCGCGAAAGCGTCGACGCTGGCGCTCTCAGCGGCCGCGGCCGCTGCTGCATCGAGCGCCCTGTCATCAAACTTGAACACCGCCACCGCCTGTGCCAGATTGATGGTCTGTTCATGGAGGCTGGCCGCCGCTGCCGCCGCCTGTTCGACCAGCGCGGCGTTTTGCTGGGTCATGTCATCCATCTGGCCGACCGCCAGGTTCACTTCGGCGATCCCCTCGGCCTGCTCGGCGCTGGCGCTGCTGATGCGGCGGATGATGTCGTTGACCTGTTCGACCGAAGCGACGATCGCTCCCATGCTGCTGCCCGCTTCATTGACGGCGGCGCTACCGCCTTCGATGATGGCCACCGAGTCGGCGATCAGGGTCTTGATCTCCTTCGCCGCTGCTGCCGAACGCTGCGCCAGCGTGCGCACTTCCGACGCCACCACCGCAAAACCGCGCCCCTGTTCGCCCGCGCGTGCCGCTTCGACGGCAGCGTTGAGGGCGAGGATATTGGTCTGGAACGAGATGCTATCGATGACGCCGATGATCTCGACGATCTTGCGCGAACTGGCCTTGATCGAGGCCATCGAGCCGACGGCGCGGCCGACCGCATCACCACCGCTGGCGGCCAGCACGGCGGCGCTGGCGGCCAGCGCGCTCGCTTGCCTGGCGTTGCTGGCATTGTCCTTGACGGCCACGGTCAGTGTTTGCATGGCGCTGGCGGTTTCCTCTAGCGAACTGGCCTGCAGCTCGGTGCGCGACGACAAGTCCAGATTGCCGGTGGCGATTTCCTGCGATGCCGTGTCGATCGAGCGGACCGACAGCATGATCGAGCGCAGGCTGGAGGTCAGCCGTTCGATGGTGTGGTCGAGCGCGCGCGAGGTGGCCGCGATCTCGTCGCGGCCGCTGTTGGCCTGTCCCTTCGCCAGGCGCCCCTCGGCCAGCTCGGCCACCACCTCGGCGATCGCGCGGATGTCATGCAGCATGGCGCGCCGCACCAGCATGGTCGCCACCAGCGACAGCGCCACCGACAGCAGCACCAGCGCCGCCATCGTCACCACCTGGGTGTTGTACTCGGCCCTGGCGGCGGCGAATGCCGCTTCACTCAAGTGCCGTTCGAGCCGCGCCAGCTGGTCGAGCTGCACGTGCAGCACGCTGAACTGCTTTTCCGCTTTGCTCATCGATGCCGTCGCCGTCGACTGGTCCACCTGCGCCAGCTCGATGGTTTGCTGGACGCTGGCGCGGTAGGCCGCCAGCGCCTCGGCGCTGGTTTTGAGCAGGGTGCGCTCGCTGGCGTCGGCCACCGCCGCCAGCGCCGCCAGGCGGGCAGCGATGTCGGTGTGGCGGCGGCCGATATCGGTGGTCAGTCCGTCCACGCGCGCCTTGGCGAAGCTGCCATTGATCCACGCCAGCAGCTGGTAGATATTGGCGTGGGCATGCTTGGCATCGCCGGCGATATCGGCGGTCGCCTTCAGACGCGCCGCCCGCACCTGCACCAGGTTTTCCATCGATGCGTTCTGGCGCACCATGCCGTGCCAGGCGCTGCCGGCGGTGGTGACCAGCAAAATCAGCACCAGCCCCGGCGCCAACAGCAGTTTTGGACCAATCCGCAGTTTGCTCAGCATGCCGCCTCCCGAAAAATAAGCCAAACGGTATGTACCGTTATTTTTTGTAGATCCCCGCTTCCAGGGTGACGTCGCCGACCAGCTGGATATAGGTGGTCTTGGCCTCGACCTTGCCGCTGGCCGGATTTTTGAACTTGTAGTCGACCCAGCCCTTGCCCTTTTTCTTGGCCAGCTCGAGGATCTCGCGGCGGAACGGCTTGCCATCGGCATCGGGGACATCAACCAGGTCTTTGCCGATCATGGCCGGATTGACCGGATTGGCCAGGATCACGCCTTTGGCATCGCGCATGGTCAGGTACAGGGGACCCTGCAAAAACTCGGGATCCTTCGCATTGATGCGCTTGATCATGTCGTCCTTGCCCGAGGTTTTCATGAAGGCGGCGCCTTTTTCCACCATGGCGATGGCTTCTTTTTCGCCAGGCTCGGCGCCGAAGGCGGGCGCGCCGACGGCGGCACTGGCCAGGACAAGCGAGAGGACGAGGGTGTGAATGGGTTTCATGTTTCCTCCTGGAAATTTATTGGCGGTATCCACTTTACCCAGCCCACCGCTGCGCTCCTTGTGCCAGCGCAAATGAACCGCGTTCGTCCTCCCGTGTCCCGTTTGCTGGCGCGCAATGCGCTATGTCCAGACGCTTTTATCATTCCCTGTCGGCAATTATTTGCCCTTCCTGGGTTTCCGGACTGTGCGTCCACCCCCCCCCCCACACACCTGAAGAGGAATTCATGGTCAAGATCGCGATTATCGGCCTCGGTCCGCGTGGCATTTCCGTGTTTGATCGCATCATTGCGTACACCCGCAATGATGCGTCGGCCACGCCGATCGAGTTGTACTTATTCGATAGCAAGGAGTTCGGCCCCGGCGTTCACACCACCGACCAGGCCGAACATTTGCTGGTCAACACCGTCGCCTGCCAGATGACCCAGTTTTCCGACGACACCGTGCGCGGCGCCGGCCCCCTGCTGTATGGCCCGTCGTTCGCCGATTGGCTGATCAGTAAAAATAGTGCACTGGGCAAGGGCACCGATGCCAAGATCGAGATCGATCGCAACGGCTATTATTCGCGCGCGCTGTTCGGTGACTATCTGCGCTGGGGCTTTGAATACTTAAAAAAAATGGCGCCGCCCCATCTGACCATTTATTTGCACAACTACGCCGGCGTCGACGACTTGCAGTGGGACCGCAAGCGCTGGCTGGTGGGCTACGATGGCTGCAATTTCCCGGCCGACTTCGTCTTTCTCACCACCGGCCACGCCAGAAAGGTGCTCTCCGATGCCGAGCGCAAGCTCACCGGCCAGGTCGATGAAGCGCGCCAGCGCAATCCGCGCCTGCAACTGGTGCTCGAGCCTTACCCGATCCGTAACGCCACCTCCAGTGTGACGGCCAGCGACACCGTCGCCATCGAAGGCATGGGGCTGACCAGCTTTGATCTGATCGCCCAGCTGACCCAGGGCCGCGGTGGCAAATTCGACAGCGCCGGCAAGCTGCAGCCGGCCGGCCGCCTGCGCTACCGGCCCTCAGGCCAGGAGCCGCGCATCCTGCTCTATTCGCGTTCGGGCCTGCCGCTGACGGCGCGCGCCACCAACCAGAAGGGCGTGTTCGGTCAGTACAAGCCGAAATTTCTGACTTTTGCCAGGCTCGAGCAACTGCGCGCCGCTGCCGATGGCGGCCAGCTCGATTTCGACCGCCAGATCATGCCGCTGCTGTGGGCCGACATGCAGTTCGCCTACTGCTTCGCCTGGTTGCAGCAAAAGCGCGACAAGATCGCTGCGCTGATGTTCAGCAACGAGTTCCTCGCCGCCGAAGATGCCGCCGCGCGGCAGGCGATGATCGATCGCCATATCGACAAGCGCGATCAGCTCAGCTGGGCCAAGCTGGCCGAGCCGATTCCGCCGCTGGCGCTGGCCAGCCGCCGCCAGTTCGACGACTGGCTGCGCGGCCACCTGTGGCGCGACGTCGAGCAAGCGTTACAGGGCAATCTCGACAACCCCGTCAAATCGGCCTGCGACGTGCTGCGCGACGTGCGCGACGTGATGCGCGCGGCCATCGATTTTGGCGGCCTCTATGAACACTCGCACCGCTGGCTGCTCGGTGAATTTCTGCCGCTGATGAACCGGCTGGCGGTGGGTCCCCCAAAAGAGCGCATCGCCCAGCTGCTCGCCCTCATCGATGCCGGCGTGGTGCGCGCCGATTTTGGTCCCGGTGCCCGCTGCGAGCTCGATGCGCAGGCAGCCAGCTTCGTCGTCAGTGGTTACTGGGATGGCGACAGCGAGCGCGCCAATGTGCTGGTGCGCGGGCGCGCTTCGCTGCCCGGGCCACTCGAAGACAAGTCGCCGCTGATGCGCCAGCTGGTCGAACGGGGCATCGTGCGGCCGTTCATGAATGGTCAGTTCCACCCGGGCGGCATCACGGTCGACCGCAACATGAACGTGGTGGCGCGCGATGGCAGCGCGCAGCGGACTCTGTGGGCGCTGGGCACCCTGGTCGAGGGCTGCAAATTTTATACCTTCGTGCTGCCGCGGCCGGGCGCCAATTCCACCACCATGGTCGACGCCGGCCGCGCGGTGGGGCGCATGATGGATGCGATCGCCGAGCGCAACGTTCGCCTGCAGGTGGCGCAGGAAGAATTGCAGGGCGTGCGCGCGGCGCAGGCGCAGCCGCCTGCAAGCGCGCCTGCAGTGCCGCCCGCGCTGTCATCTGCAGTGTCATCTGCAGTGTCATCTGCAGTGTCACCTGCAGTGGCACCCGCAATGCCAGCGCCAGCGGCGCCGGGCAAACCGGTACTGGCGCCGCCGCCACCGTCACCTTCTGCCGTCGCCGCCGATGGCGCCGCCGCGCCGCGCCTGCGCCGGCTCGACGCCGATCCGGCCAACTGCCCCGCCTTCGGCCGTACCTAAGTGAAAGCGCTGACCACTGCGCCGGCTGCGGCGCGCGTGGCCGCCGGTGCCGACCCCTGGCCTGGCCTGTGCGGACTGGCCGCTACCCTGACGGGGGTGGGCATCGGCCGCTTTGCCTACGTCGCCATCCTGCCCCTGCTGGTGCAGCAGCACTGGTTCAGCCGCCAGCAGGCGGGCTGGCTGGGGGCTGCCAATCTGACCGGCTATGTTGCCGGCATCGGCGTCGCCGCCCTGTTGGTGCGGGCGATGGCGCCCACCCAGATCGTGCGGCTGGCGATGCTGCTGGTGTCGCTCAGTTTTTTTGCCTGCGGCTGGCACGATGGCGGCATCGCCTGGTTCCTCATCTGGCGCAGCGTGGCCGGCGCCTGCGGCGCCATCCTGATGGTGCAGGCACCGGTGCTGATTTTGCCGGCGACTGCGGTGGCGCGGCGCGGCCGTGTCGGCGGCGTCATTTTCAGCGGCGTCGGCCTCGGCATCGTCGCCGCCGCCACCGTGGTGCCGATGCTGATCGAGCAGGGGCTGGCGCTGACCTGGCTGACCCTGGGCAGCCTGTGTACGCTGATGACGGCGGCCAGCTGGCGCTTCTGGGCGCGCGCGCAGGCGGGCGCACCGGCCTTCACGGCCGCCAGCGGCAGCCCCTTTTCCATCCACACCGTGTACGCGGCGCTGCATGGCTGGCGCCTGCCGTTGCCGGTGCTGCTGCTGCTCGCCGCGTATGCCCTCAATGCCATCGGCTACCTGCCGCACACGCTGTTCTGGGCTGATTTCATCAGCGCCCAGCTGGGTCGCCCGTTGCTGCAGGCGGGCTTTTTTTGGGCCTGCTTTGGTGCCGGCGCCGCCTGCGGGCCGTATCTGACCGGGGCGGTGGCTGACCGCATCGGCCTGGCGCCAACCCTGCTGCTGGCCTTTCTGCTCAAGGCGGCCGGGGTGGCACTGCCGCTGCTGGCGCACAGCGATTGGGCCTTGCTGGTGTCGTCGGTGCTGGTCGGTTTTTTCTCGCCCGGGATCGTCGGCGTCGCTTCGAGCTATGCGCTGGAAATCGGCGGCCCCTGTCAGCACCGGCGCAACTGGACCGTCATGAATGTCGGCTTTTCGCTGGCGCAGGCGGGCGGCGCCAGCGCCATGGTGGCGCTGGTGGCCGGGCGCGCCTCCTATGACCTGCTGTTCATCATCAGCAGCGTGGCCCTGCTCTTATCAAGCCTCTGCATTGGCTTGATCATCCTGCTGCGCACCAAGGTAGAATGCCAGCCTGGCATCGCTACGAAAGCAGAAAATGAAACTGGTCCGCTATGGCCGTCCCGGCAAAGAGAAACCTGGCCTGATCGATGAATTCGGCCGCCTGCGCAGCCTGGCCGCTGTCGTCGACGACATTACGCCAGCCCAGCTGTCCGACGCCGCCCTGAAAAAGCTGGCGAAGATCGATCCGGCCAGCCTGCCGCTGGTGCGCGGCGAACCGCGCTTCGGCGTGCCGCTGGCCGGCATCGGCAAGTTCATCGCCATCGGCCTCAATTACGCCGACCACGCGGCCGAAGCGGGGATGGCGGTGCCACCCGAGCCGATCGTCTTTAGCAAGGCGATTAGCTGCCTGTCCGGTCCGGATGATCCCATCATGCTGCCGCCCGGTTCGAAAAAAACCGACTGGGAAGTCGAGCTGGGGGTGGTGATCGGCAAACGCGCCCAGTATGTCGAGCAGGCCGATGCCCTCAGTTACGTGGCCGCTTACTGCGTCGTCAACGACGTCTCCGAACGCGCCTGGCAGCTGCAAAGCTCGCAGTGGGACAAGGGCAAAGGGTGTGACACCTTCGGCCCGGTCGGCCCCTGGCTGGTCACCCGTGACGAGGTCATCGATGTCCAGGACCTCGACCTGTACCTGGAAGTGAATGGCAAGCGCATGCAGACCGGCAGCACCGCCACCATGATCTTTGGCGTGGCCGAGCTGGTCAGTTACCTGTCGCGCTACATGACGCTCGAACCGGGCGATATCATCGCCACCGGCACGCCGCCCGGCGTCGGCATGGGCCGCACGCCACCGCGCTACCTCAAACATGGCGACAGCGTGCGCCTGGGGATAGCCGGCCTCGGCGAACAGCAGCAGGCGGTGCAAGCCATGCCGGCCAAGGGGAAACGGGCATGAGCGCCGACCGTCTCGGCCCGCTGTCGATGGGGCAAATGAGTAACGCCCAGCGGGTGGTGGCGCAAGCGATCATCGACGGTCCGCGGGGCGCCGTCTACGGCCCCTTCGTGCCGCTGCTGCGCAGCCCCGAGCTGATGCAGCACGCCCAGCGCATGGGCGAGTACCTGCGCTTTCGCAGCGCCATCGGCGCGCGCCTGTCGGAGCTGGCCATCCTGGTCACGGCGCGCGCGTGGAACCAGAAAGTCGAATGGGCGATCCACGCGCCGATCGCCGCCCAATGCGGCATCGACCGCGCCATCATCGACGCCATCGGCGCGCGCCAGACCCCGACCGGCTTGCGCGAAGATGAAGCCGCCGTCATCGATTTTTGCACCGAGCTGCATGGCGACAAGCGCGTCAGTGACGCCACCTACAACAAGGCGCGCGCGCTGTTCGGTGAACATGGCGTGGTCGATCTGATGGGCTTAAATGGTTATTACACCTTCCTCGCCATGATCATGAACAGCGCCCAGACGGCGCTGCCGCAGGATGCCAGCTGGCTGTTGCCGGACTGATCAGACTGTTGTCACAATGAGCGCGGCTGCAAGGGCCGCGCCGGCGGCGTGGTCTGCATGCAACTGCGTGTCACAATGTTGCGGGAAGGCATATATTTTTCTTGCTTATAAAAAACTGTTAACCGTACTATTGGTTCCTTTGCGCCAACGGAGGCGGCGTATTCGACATTTTTATAAGAGGAAAAACAATTGTTATCGAATTTACGCATCGGTACCCGCCTCGGGGGCGGCTTTGCCATCATCCTGCTGTTACTGGTGATCGTCGCCGGGGTTGGCATGGTGTCGATGGGCCGGATCGACGCCAAAGTGGGAGATATTGTCGATAACCAGAATGTGTCGACGGCCGCAGCGATCGCCATCGCCGATAATTTCCGCGAAATTTCCACGGCAGTGTCGACCCTGGTGCTGGTAAGCGACCCGGGTGACGTCAAGACCCAGGTCGAAAAACTGGCCGCCGCGCGCGTCGCTTTCGTCAAGGCGCGCAGCGATTTCCTGGCGACGCCGCAAAGCGCCGAGGAGACGGCGCTGATCGCCAGGCTCGACGCCGCCATCGTGCAGTCAAAACAGCACAACAATGCGACGGTGGCGCTCGGCATGGAAGGCAAGCGCGACGAGGCGACCGAGTTGTTGCTGCGCAAAGCGGTGCCAGCCAATGCGGCCGTGATTGCCATCATCGGCGAGATCGTCGCGTATGAAAAAGCGCAGGCCGGTGAGGGCGCCGCCGCTGCCCGCCGGCTCTACCGCAGCGCCAATATCGTCATGCTGGCGCTCGCTGCAGTTGCCGTGGTGATCGGTGCATTGACGGCATTTTTCAGCACGCGCGCCATCGTCAAGCCGCTGCGCTACGCCGTCAAGGTGGCCGAGGCGGTCGCCGAGGGCAATCTGGGCATGCCGGTCGAAGTGCGCGGCAAGGATGAAATGGGGCAGTTGATGGGCGCCTTCCAGCACATGAACCACAGTCTCAATGGCATCGTCGCCGCCGTGCGCCGTGGTACCGATTCGATCGCCACCGCATCGGGCGAAATTGCCAGCGGCAACCTTGACCTGTCGTCCCGCACCGAGCAGCAGGCCAGCGCCCTCGAAGAGACTGCCTCGTCCATGGAAGAGCTGACCTCGACCGTCAAGCAAAACGCCGACAATGCGCGCCAGGCCAATGTGCTGGCCGGCTCGGCCTCGCAAGTGGCGGTGCGCGGCGGCCAGGTGGTCTCGCAGGTGGTCGATACGATGGGCGCCATCAATGCCTCGGCGCGCAAGATTGTCGACATCATCGGCGTCATCGATAGCATCGCCTTTCAAACCAATATCCTGGCGCTGAACGCCGCCGTCGAAGCGGCCCGTGCCGGCGAACAGGGACGCGGTTTTGCCGTGGTGGCGTCGGAAGTGCGCAACCTGGCGCAGCGCTCGGCCGCCGCTGCCAAAGAAATCAAGGTATTGATCGGCGACTCGGTCGCCGCCGTCGAGACCGGCTCGAAACTGGTCGATGAAGCGGGCGCGACGATGGACGACATCGTCGCCAGCGTCGAGCGCGTCACCGACATCATGAGCGAGATTTCCGCCGCCAGCCACGAGCAGGAGGCGGGCATCGAACAGATCAACCAGGCCATCGGCGAGATGGATTCGGTGACCCAGCAAAATGCCGCGCTGGTCGAACAAGCGGCGGCGGCGGCGGCCTCGCTGCGCGAACAGGCGGCGCAGCTGGCCGAGGCGGTTGCTGTGTTCAAGCTCGATGGTGTAGCCGACCATGCAGCCACCGGGGCCACGCTGGCCCGGATGCCGCTCAGGGCAGTGGCGGCGCCGGCACGCCTGGCCGCCTGAGCGCGTAATGGCTGGTCAGGCCCGCTTCGAACGACAGCCAGGATGCGCTGAACGCGCAGGTATCGCTCAATGATGCCCGGTGCCTGTGCCGGTGCCGGTGCCGGGGTCGGCGTGGCCGCCGCCGCCGGCACGCTCGCTGCCGCTTCGGTGGTCGAACCGCCGCCGCCGCCGAACAGCAGAAGCGAGATTCGGCAAGCGGCGATGGTCGCGCCCTGGGGACGCACCCGCAGGGAGGATTGTTTGCCTGAAAAAACAACGGAACTAGGCCATAAATTGCCCTTTCATCGCCATTTTGACTGGCGCGGAAACCTTGATAATAGATAAATTAAAATTTATTTTAGAGCAAGGAGCCTGCCGTGCAGAAATCATCTATCCCGCCGTCGCCCACCCGCCGCAGCTGGCGCCCGCGCGCACAAGCCGGGCTCGTCCTGGCCATCGCGCTCGGCTTGTGCGCGCTGGGGCCAGCGCGCGCCGAGCACCTGACGCTCTACGCGGCCGCTGGCGTCAAGGCGCCCGTCAAGGACATGGCCAGGGATTTCAGCGCCGCCAGCGGCCACACGGTCAAGCTGGTGTTCGACACCGCCGGCGCCGCCGAGAAGCAGTTCCTGGCCGATCCTGCCGCCACCTTCCTGGTGACCACCCGCAGCCGCATCGAAGCGGCCGAGCAAAACGGGCAACTGGGCGCTGGCGTGACCACCAACCTGGGCGACACGGTCGGCGGTTTTGCCGTCGCCGCCGGCCAGCCCAAGCCAGACATCTCGACCCCCGACAAACTGCGCGCCGTGCTGCTGGCCGCTCCCAGCATCGCTTTTTCTGATCCGGCGCGCGGCGCCACCATCGGCGCTCATTTCCTCCAGGTCATCGAAGCGCTGGGCATCAAGGAGCAGGTACTGGCCAAGGCAGTGCTGGCCGCCGATGGCGTGCAGACCATGCATCTGGTGCAGCAAAACAAGGTGGCGCTGGGGGTGACGCAGATCAGTGAAATCATCCAGGCTGACCCGTCCACCCTGCTGGGACCGTTCCCCGTCGAATTCGACCTCGCCACCACCTATTCGCTGTGGCACAAGAGCGATCCGTCGCCGGCCGCCGAGGCCTTCGCGCGCCTGCTCGCCAGTCCGCAAGAGCAAAAGAAACTCTTGCAGCACGGCTTGCGCGCCTCCAATCCTTGAGTACTTACCAGGTCGGTGCCGACAGCGGCCTATTCAGTTTTTGTTATCAAGAGTAAGTGCAATGTTCACAAAAACTCTCAGTTGCGATGGTCCCTGCCTTGCTCCCATGCCGACCATGAGGATGCAATTTTTTCTGAATTGCGTATGAAAAAAGCCGTTTGGCAAGACCGCAGCGGCGGTCGGTGAAGCGCTGGCCGGCCGCGCCGCGACGGGTAAATACTAACCAAAAGTCAAAATAAATTCCTCAACATAAATTTCTAATTGGAAATTTATCGTATAATTTGCACATACTGTGATGAGTAAGGCGTCTGCGCGTGACTGCGCGCATGGCGCTTTTTTATTTGCAAAATTATAACGGCTAGCTTGGCTGGCGGCCCTCGCCTCCGTGCGCGTCGCGGGCGCCACCGCTTGTTGTTCTCCGCAATCGTGTTGAGGAAAATTTCATGAAACTAAATAATCTAAGTGTCGGCGCGCGCCTGGGCGGCGGCTTCGGTGTCATTTTGATATTGATGGCGGCGATGCTGGTTGGCAGTGTCTGGAGTCTGCGCCAGGCCGATGACTCCACGCGCGAAATGATGTCGATGACCTTGGTCAAGGAGCGGCTGGCCGAGGAATGGCTGCGCAGCGTCACCGCCGGCGTGACGCGCACAACGGCGCTGGCCAAGACCGAGGACCCGGACCTGATCGAGTTCTTCAACGCCGACGCCAAGCAATACAGGGCGCGCGGCAACGACAACATCGCCAAGGAAATCCAGGCGCTGCCCCTCGATCCGCCCGAGCAGGTGCTGCTCGATACCATCAATAGCAACCGCCAGCGCTTTACCGCCTTGCGCGACGCCGTGCTCAAAGCCAAGAAAGACGGCAACACGGACGAGGTCGAGCGGCTGTTCGCGACCCAGTTCTCGGTGGTGCCGCCGCAGTACGTGGCCAGCATCAAAGCCTTCCTCGATTACCAGCGCAAGGATATCGACGATATCGCTGATCGGATTGAAAAAACCACCGCTCTCAGTACCAACTCGCTGACCTGGACCGGCGCGACCGCCTTGCTGCTCGGTGCGATCTTCGCGTGGGCGCTGACCCACTCGATCACGGTGCCGCTACGGCAGGCGGTGGCGGTCGCAAAAACCGTCGCCAGCGGCGACTTGAGCGGCCGCATCGACGTCCAGGGGCTCGATGAAACGGGCCAGTTGCTGCAGGCACTACAAGAGATGAATGACAGCCTGGTCAATATCGTCGGCGAAGTGCGCCAGGGCACCGACACGATCGGCACCGCTTCGAGCGAAATTGCCGCCGGCAATGTCGATCTGTCGAGCCGTACCGAGGAGCAGGCCAGCGCCCTCGAACAGACCGCCGCCTCGATGGAAGAGTTGACCTCGACCGTCAAGCACAATGCCGAAAATGCCCGCCAGGCCAACCAGATGGCGGCCGCCGCTGCCACCGTGGCGCGCAAGGGCGGCGACGCCGTTCGCCAGGTGGTCGACACCATGGGCGCCATCAATGCCTCCTCGCGCAAGGTCGTCGACATCATCGGCGTCATCGATAGCATCGCCTTCCAAACCAATATCCTGGCGCTCAACGCCGCCGTCGAAGCGGCCAGGGCCGGCGAACAGGGCCGTGGCTTTGCGGTGGTCGCCGCCGAAGTGCGCAACCTGGCCCAGCGCTCGGCCGCTGCCGCCAAGGAAATCAAGGTCTTGATCGACGAATCGGTCGGCAAAGTCGCCGATGGCAGCAAGCAGGTGACCGATGCCGGTCAGACCATGGACCAGATCGTCGACAGCGTGGCGAAGGTCACTGACATCATCGCCGAGATCATGTCGGCCAGCGTCGAGCAGAGTGCCGGTATCGAGCAGATCAATGCGGCGATTGGCCAGATGGACAGCGTCACCCAGCAAAACGCCGCGCTGGTCGAGCAAGCCACCGCCGCCGCCGCCGCCCTGCACGAGCAGGCGTCCGGCCTGTCCGCCGTGGTGGGCGTGTTCCGTCTGGCCGCCGCGCCAGCGGCGCGCATGTCTGCCGCGCTGGTACTGCCAAAGGTGCTGGCCAAGCGCGCCGTCGACCAGTGGGAAACCCTGTAACCGCGCAGCAAGCACCGCACCGTTGATCCGCCGCAGTTCGTCATCCGCGCCCGCCTGGGCGTGGCGGACTGTTGCAGCCCATTTTTTTATGAAGAAGCTGGAGAATCAGATGTTTACAGTCAAACAAACCACCGTCGCCATCGCCGTCACACTGCTGTGCGGTCTCACTTCACTGGCCCGGGCCCAAACGGACGTGCAGTTTTACGGCAAGCTGTATCCGCAGCTGACCACCTACACGCTGGGCGAAGGCAGCAGCGTCGGCAGCACCGTCAGCACGCTGGTCAAGCCGATCAGCGCCAAGGCCACGTCGAACAGTGGCCAGGGCATGGAATCGTCGAATTCGTATATCGGTTTTCGCGGCGCCGAAGATCTGGGCGGCGGCATGTCGGCCATTTTCCAGCTGGAAGGCGCGATCGGCATCGATGACGGCACCTCGCCAAAAAATATCCTGTTCAACCGCGATACCTTCGTTGGCCTGAAAGGCAACTTCGGTACCCTCAAGCTCGGCGGCCGCATGGACACCGTGTATAAAGTACTGGCCGACCAGATCGGTTTCTTCGGCGTTTCCAGCGGTAACAACGTGCACTCCAGCAATATCCTGGCGCAGGGCGGTTTCGGCAGCAGCGGCGCCGAGCGTTTCCACGAACGGCCCAACAACACGGTGATGTACGCCTCGCCTGAGCTGGCCGGTTTCCAGGCATTGCTCGGCTACTCGCTCGGTGAAGTGGCCAACAGCCGCACCCTCGGTAACATCTATTCGCTGGGCGGCAAGTATGAGCGCGGCCCGGTTTACCTGGCGCTCGCTTACGAGCGTCACATCGGCCTGTTCGGTGGCTCCAACAACGTTGGCACCAACCTGAGCAACCTGACCACGCTGGGTACCGAATCGAAAGACGACTCGGTACGCGCCACCGCCCGCTACGCCTTCGCCACCGGCACCCAGGTCGAAATCGACGTCGCCCACACCCGGCTGGAAGAAAGCGGCGGCTTGCGCGGCCACTTCCAGAACTACCGCCACAATTCGATGCTGCTCAGCGCCGAACAAAAACTGGGCCAGTGGACCTTCGCTGGCTCGCTCGGCCATTCGCAAGCCGGTTCGTGCGCACTGGTGGGCGAGGTCGCCTGCAGCACCGGCGGTTTAGATGCGACGATGAGCAACCTGGGTGTGTCGTATACCCTGTCCAAACGCACCCGCCTGTTCGCCCTGTACTCGAATATGCACAACGGCTATTCGGCCAACTTCAGCAATGTCGCTTCGGCGCCGGCGCCCGGCATCGGCCAGTCGCTGCGCCAGATTTCGAGCGGCCTGAGTCACGCGTTCTAAGTTGTAGCGGCGGGCCCCGCCGCCGCTCGTAAAAAAGGCTGCCAGCGAGAAATCCGGTGGCAGCCTTTTTTTGCGGTGTTGAAACACTGGCTCAGGCCAGCGCTTCCTTGGCCGCTTCTGCTGGCGTCAAGCCATCATAAAACTGGTCGGTGAACCACTCGACCTGCTCTTCGATGTGTTCCTGCGCCTGCGCCTCGGTGGCGCCACCGGCCACCAGAAAGCCTTCGACTTCGATACACCAGTGAATCAGGGCGAGGGTTTCTTCGTCCAGTTCTTCACCTTTCTTGCTTGCCTTGTTTGCCATCGCGCGCTCCTTTTTCTGTTACCTTACGCTGCCAGCGCCTTGGCCAGCAGCTGGCCCACCAGGTCATTGAGATCGATGGCCTGTTCACTGGCGCGCGCTTGCAGCTGCTTGACCAGCTCGGCGTTGATCTTGACGGCGAACGGCACCAGGCCGGCTGCCTGATCGAGGCGGCGCTGTTCGCGGCGATCGACCACGGCGGCAGCAGCGCTGCCAAAAACGGCAGCGCCTGGGGCGGCCATCTGGCCCATCAGTTTTTTGGCGTCGCTTTTCGCCATTCCGGTTTTTTTCATGGGGTGCTTTCGTAGGATGCGTGTTGCAGGGGGAGACGCTGCGCGCCGTCGTGCTCAGGCGCGCAGCAGGGGTATGCGGTGGTTCAGGCCAGCTTGGCCAGCACCTTGTGCAGCCAGGCGCCGATGTCGCCGACTTCTTCGGCGCACAGCGAGTGCTGCATGGGATAGTCGTGCCACTCGATCTGGTAGCCCAGCGACTGCAGCAGCAGGCGCGAATCGCTGGCGCGGCCGATCGGCACCACGCCGTCGCTGCGCCCGTGCGCCATGAAGATCGGAGTAGTGAGCGAGGCGTCGCTGCGCTCGGCCGCCACCGTCGCGGCAATCGGCAGGTAGCCGGACAGGCACAGCATGCCGGCGAGCTGCTGCGACTGGCGCAGGCCGGTTTGCAGGGTCATCGCGCAGCCCTGCGAAAAGCCGGCCAGGATGATGTGGCTAGTGGCGATGCCGCGCGCGTTTTCGCGCGCGATCAGCGCTTCGATCTGCACCTGCGAGCGGCGCAGGCCCGCTTCGTCTTCGCGCCGGCCCAGGTCCGAGTGCACGATGTCGTACCACGCGCGCATCACATAGCCATTGTTGACGGTGACGGGCATGGTGTCGGCATGCGGGAACACAAAACGGATCGGCGGCAGGCCGCGCAGATCGAGTTCGCGCACCAGCGGCACGAAGTCGTTGCCGTCGGCGCCCAGGCCGTGCAGCCAGATGATGGCGACGGTCGGTTGCGGCGCCGTTTCGATATCGATCGTTTCGAGAAGCTTGCTCATGGGGGCTTTCAGACGGAGTTTTTAGTGCGGGTTTACTGCGCTGGCCGCACAGCCGACTTCGGCCGCCACGCCACGCACACGGCCGGGTTGGTGTCGATGTACGGTCCACCGATCAAGTCGACGCAATACGGCACGGCTGCAAAAATGCCGCCGACCAGGGTGGCGCCGTCCGCATTTTTTAAGCCTTCAAGGGTTTCCTTGATCGCTTTCGGCTGGCCCGGCAGGTTCATGATCAAGGCCGCATGCGCGCTGGCACCGGCGAGCGTATCGGGGGTCTCGCGGATCACTGCCAGCTGGCGCGACAGCACGGCGGTGGGCACGAAGTGCAGGCTGATTTGCCGCATCTGCTCGCCGAAACCGGGCATTTCCTTGGTGCCGACGGCCAGCGTCGCCTCGGGCGTGACGTCGCGCCGCGCCGGGCCGGTGCCGCCGGTGGTGAGCACCAGCGCGCAGCGCTGCTGGTCGACCAGTTCGATCAGGGTGCGCTCGATGTCGGCGCGCTCGTCGGCGATCAGGCGCGTCTCGAGCCGGAACGGCGTCGTCAGCGCCGCCGTCAGCCAGTCGCGCAGCGCCGGAATTCCCTTGTCTTCATAAATGCCGCCGCTGGCGCGGTCGGAAATCGACACCAGGCCGATGACGATTTCGTCAGGCATCGTCACTCACATGGTCGTCGTCGGCGTCGATGACGTCAATGTCCTCGGCATCATCGGCCTTGGCTTTTTTCGACAGGTCCTTGAGGATCTGGAAAATCTCGCGGTAGGCTTTCGGCGGCTTGTTCTCCGCCTGCTCTTTTTTGGCGTTGCGGATCAGGGTGCGCAGGTGCTGGACATCGAGGTGCGGGTATTCCTCGATCAGCTTGGGCAGGGCGCTGTCGTCGGCCAGCAGTTTGTCGCGGCGCCGCTCCATCGCGTGCAAAAAGGCGGTATCGGCCTTCGAGGCGCCTTTCCAGCCCTCGATGGTGCGCACGATGACGGCCACTTCCTCCTCGTCGAGGGTGCGCATCTTCTTGCCGACAAACTGCATCTGGCGGCGCCGGCCTTCGTGGTTGGTGATGGTCTGGCACATCAAGATGGCTTCTAACACCGCTTCGGGCATCGGCACCCGCTTGACGCGGTCGCGCGGCGCCTCGACCAGTTCGACGCCCAGCTTTTGCAGGTCGCTCATCTGGCGTTTGAGTTCGGACTTGGACGGGCGTTCGTAATCTTGTTCGAACTCGGAGGATTGGAACCCGACGGAACCGCGGTTTGGATTTGGCATGATAGGAGGGGCCGGCGACCTGCTAGGTGTCCGGTAAAAACAGTAAACGACTGCTATGATAACCCCTTTGGTCCCAGTTTAAGAAAACACCCCATGAACGCATCGCTTTTCACCCACACCCAAGACCAGCTCAAACAGCTCGCCGCCGACGTGCTGGCGTTCGCCCGCGAGAAGGGCGGCACCGACGCCGCCGTCGATATCAGCGAAGGCAGCGGCCTGTCGGTGACGGTGCGGCGGGGGAAAATCGAGACCATCGAGCAAAACAAGGACAAGGGCATGGGCGTGACCGTCTACGTCGGTCAAAAGCGCGGCAATGCCAGCACTTCCGACTTTTCCGCCGCCGCCCTGCGCGCCACCGTCGACGCCGCCTACAACATCGCCCGCTTCACCGCCGATGACGATTGTGCCGGTCTGGCCGATGAGCACCTGCTGGAAAAAAATCCGCAAGACTTGAAGCTGTGCTACCCGTGGCGCATCACCACCGAAGAAGCGGTGCTGCTGGCGCAGCGCGCCGAAGGGGCGGCGTTCGACGTCGATCCGCGCATCACCAACAGCGAAGGGGCCAGCATCCACGTGCAGCAGTCGCATTTTGTGTCGGCCAATTCGCGCGGCTTTTCGGGCGGCTATCCGTTTTCCCGCCACACCCTGTCGGTGGCGCCGATCGCCGGCAAGGGCGCCAAAATGCAGCGCGATGACTGGTACACCTCGGTGCGCGACGCCAGCAAGATGGCGGCGCCCGAAGCGGTCGGCCGTTACGCCGCCGAGCGCGCGCTGGCGCGCCTGAACGCCCGCAAGCTCGACACCCGCACCTGCCCGGTGTTGTTCGAGGCGCCGCTGGCGGCCGGCCTGGTGGGCGCCTTCGTACAGGCCACCTCGGGCGGCGCGCTGTACCGCAAATCGACCTTTCTGCTCGATTCGCTGGGCACCTCTATTTTCCCGAAGCACATACAGATCGTTGAAGACCCGCACCTCATCGGCGGCGTCGGCTCGGCCCCCTTCGATGAAGAGGGCGTGCGCACGGTCAAGCGCAATGTGGTGGAAAACGGCGTTCTCAACGGTTACTTCCTGTCGAGCTACTCGGCGCGCAAGATGGGCATGCAAACCACCGGCAATGCGGGCGGCTCGCACAATCTGACCATGTCGTCGAGCCTGTCGAAGCGGGGCGACGATTTCGCCGGCATGCTGCGCAAGATGGGCACCGGCCTGCTGGTCACCGAACTGATGGGGCAGGGCACCAATTACGTCACCGGCGACTATTCGCGCGGGGCCTCCGGCTACTGGGTGGAAAACGGTGTGATTCAATACCCGGTCGAAGAAATCACGATTGCCGGCAACATGAAAGACATGTTCCAGCAAATCGTCGCCATCGGTAACGACGTCCTCACCCGCGGCAACAAGTCGACCGGCTCGATTCTCATCGAAAAGATGGTGATCGCCGGAAGTTGACGCCATGTCCGGTTTTTAGTTGCAAGGTTTCAACAGCGCTAATACACTAGCCCGGGCGATTCACAATGCCGGGGTCAGGTGCCCGCCAATACCGTACAACCATAAAACCAACTGGAGACCACCAACATGGAACGTCGTTCCTTCCTCAAGAAAGCTGCCGTCAGCGCCGGTGTGGCTGGCGCCGCCGTGGTGCCGACGCTGGCGCAGGCTGCCGAGCTGCCCACCATCAACTGGCGGCTGGCCAGCAGTTTCCCGAAAAATCTCGACACCATTTTTGGTGCCTCCGAGGTGTTTTGCAAGCGCGTCGCTGCCCTCACTGGCGGCAAGTTCACCATCCGTCCGTTCGCCGCCGGTGAAATCGTCCCGGCCCTCGAAGTAATGGATGCGGTGCGCAACGACACCGTCGAAATGGGCCACACCGCTTCCTACTATTACGTCGGCAAGGATGCCACTTTCGCCTTCGACTGCGCGGTGCCGTTCGGCCTGACCTCGCGCCAGCAGTCGGCTTGGATGGAAGTCGGTGGCGGCAAGCAGCTCATGCGCGAGTTCTTCAAGGGCTACAACATCATCAATTTCATGGGCGGCAACACCGGCACCCAGATGGGCGGCTGGTTTCGTAAAGAAATTAAATCGGCGGCCGACCTCAAGGGTTTGAAGATGCGCATTTCCGGCCTGGCCGGGCGCACCATGGCGAAACTGGGCGTGGTCACCCAGCAGTTGCCCGCTGCCGACATCTATCCTTCCCTGGAAAAAGGGACGATTGACGCGGCCGAATGGGTGGGGCCGTACGACGATGAAAAAATCGGTATTTATAAGGTGGCGCCGTTTTACTATGCGCCGGGCTGGTGGGAAGCCGGTCCGCAGCTGTCGTTTTATATCAACATCAAGGAATGGGACAAGCTGCCCAAGGAGTACCAGGCGGCGGTCGAAGTGGCGACCTATGAGGCGCATGTCTACATGCAGGCCGATTACGATGCCAAGAACCCGGCCGCGCTGGCGCGCCTGATCAAGAACGGCGCCAAGGTGCGCATTTTCTCGCCCGACCTGATGGACGCCGGCTACGCCGCGGCGGCCGAAGTGCTCGACGAAGAAGCGGCGAAAAATCCCAAGTTCAAGAAGATTTACGAGCAGTGGAAAGTGTTCCGCCGCGAGCAAAATACCTGGGCGTCGGTGGCCGAGGCGACCATGCAGAATTACCTGATCAAAGCGAACAAGGGTAAATAAATGAAAGGGGGGACAGCCCGGCTTGTCCCCCCCCTGCAACTGGCGCCACCGATTTGCGCTTGACCCGGCTATTTCCGCATTCCATCGCATTTCCCCAACACAACGATAGCCATCTGGCATGATGGCGCCCATGGTCAATCTCGGCCATGCCGTCTTCCATCCAGATCAAGAACCATGAACGCCTCGTCCAATTATTCGCTTTGCCTGCGCCTGCTTGCCGCCGCGCCGGCCATCTTCGCCGTGAGCATGGCGCACGCCCAGCAGGACAGCGCCACCGCGCCCGCGCCCGCACCGGCAACGAAAGCGGCGCCGATGCAGCAAGTCGAAATCAAGGGCGCCGCTGCCCAGTACGACGCCCGCCGCAACGACACCGCCACCAAGATCGTCGTCTCGCAGGAAGAAATCCTAAAAAATGGTGACACCACCGTCGGCGAAGTCTTAAAGCGCCTGCCCGGCATCACCATCGGCGGTGTACAGGGACGCGGCGGCGATATCCGCATGCGCGGTCTGGGCAGCGGTTATACCCAGATCCTGCTCAATGGCGAGCCGAGCCCGCCGGGCTTTTCGCTCGACTCGATTTCGCCCGACATGATCGAGCGCATCGAGATCATGCGCGCCGCCACCGCCGAATACAGCACCCAGGCGATCGCCGGCGGCATCAACATCGTGCTCAAGCGTGCCATCGTCACTGCCCAGCGCGAGATCAAGGTGGGCGCGCAGGAAGAAAACGGCCACTTCGGCACCAACGTCAATTACCAGCTGGCTGACAAAAAAGGTCCGCTGTCGTACGCCATCGGCGGCGCCGTCACCTGGGCCAAGTTCGAGCGGCCATCGGAGATCGTCACCGAGGGTAGCGATGCCAGCGGCGGTCAGACCCTGCTGCGTCACTCGGACGAAGCGAGCCGCGGCCACTTCGAGGCATTCAATATGTCGCCGCGGGTGAACTGGACGCTCGGCCCGGGCGACGTCATCACCTCGCAGAGTTTTATCAACGTCAACCGCTTCAAGGGCGACAACCATGAGCGCGTCACCACCCTGGTGGGCGCCGCGCCGCTCTACCAGGCCACCAATGTGCAGATCGAGTCGGCCTCGGAACTGCTGCGCACCGACCTGTCGTGGACGCGCAAGCTGGCCGGAGGCGCCCGGATGGAACTGAAAACGGGCGTCAACTACAATCACCGCAATTCCGATGCGCCGTCGCAGCAGTACGGCGCCAGTGATGCCCTGCTATTGAACCGCACCATCACTTCCGATGCCACCGACAAAGGTTTTACCGGTAGCGGCAAATATTCGACGCCGATTTTTGAAGGTCATGCACTGGCCACCGGCTTTGACGGCGCCTACAGCAAGCGCAATGAAGACCGCATCCAGCGCGAGAATTCGCCGGTGCCCGGTCTGGCCAAGAACGACGACCAGGTGTTCGATGCCAACGTGCGCCGCCTGGCCCTGTTCGCGCAGGACGAGTGGACGGTCGATCCGCGCTGGTCGGTGTATTTCGGCCTGCGCTGGGAAGGCATCGAAACGCGCAGCGCCGGCTTGACGTATGCGCCGATCGATAACAAGTCGAGTGTCTGGAGCCCGCTGTTCCAGACCCTGTGGAAGATCCCCGGCAGTAAGAACGACCAGCTGCGCCTGGGCTTGACCCGCACCTACAAGGCGCCCAGCGTCAACAGCCTGATTCCGCGCCGCTTCTCGTCGAACAACAACACCGCCACTTCGCCCGACAGCCAGGGCAATCCGAATCTGAAGCCGGAACTGGCGTGGGGCCTGGACCTGGCGTTCGAACATTATCTTGAAGGGGGCGGCCTGCTCACGGCCAGCACCTACGCCCGCCGCATCAACGACATCACCCGCAACCAGGTGTCACTGCTCGATGGCTTGTGGGTGTCGATGCCGGTCAACGCCGGCCTCGCCAATACCTATGGGGTCGAATTGGAAGCGAAGCTGCCGCTGCGCAGCCTGTGGAAAACGGCGCCGAACGTCGACTTCCGCGCCAACGCCTCGCGCAACTGGTCGCGCCTGGAAGCGGTGCCGGGCCCGGACAACCGGCTCGATTCGCAAACGCCGTTTAGCGGCACCATCGGCGCCGACTGGAAGCTCGACAAGTCGCCGTTGACGCTGGGCGGCAGCTACAGTTTTCAAAACGGCGGCCCGGTGCGCATCTCGCTCAACCAGTACGCCTATTCGGTGCCAAAGCGCTCGCTCGATCTGTACGGGCTGTGGAAGTTCAACCCGAAAAACCAGCTGCGGGTGGCACTGGCCAACAGCCTGCACCAGCAAAATATCGCGCAGTCGGCCTATGTTGACAGCAGCGGGCGCTTGAGTGACACCACCATCACGCCGACTTATATGGTGGTGCGGGCCTTACTTGAGATGAAATTTTAAGAGCGCCACAGGCGCCGGTAAGCGCCGTTCTTGTCATGATCGGCGGTCTGCTTGGCCACGTTGAAGCGGCGCCCGCCGCGCGGATCGGTGCCGCGGCCGGCGATATACAGCCAGTTGCCCTGGTTGCTGTAGACGTCGTAGTCGATCAGCTGCGACTCGAACCAGGCGGCGCCGGCGCGCCAGTCGCCACCGAGGTCGTAGATCAGATAGCTGGCCACCACCTGGCGCAGGCGGTTGCTGAGAAAGCCGGTGGCAGCCAGTTCGCGCATGGCGGCGTCGACCAGGCCTTCGCCGGTGCGGCCTTCGCACCAGCGGCGAAATCCCTGTGCATTGTGCGACGCGGGCGCGCTGTCGGCCAGCCCGCGCGCGCGGTACAACGCGCTGCCGTACTGCAGGTGCAGGAAGCGAAAATAATCGCGCCACAGCAGTTCAAACCACAACCAGTAACTGCCATCGCTGGCGCCGTGCTGCGCTTCGTGGCGGCGCAGCGCGGCCACGATACGGCGCGCCGAGACGGCGCCGCTGGCCAGCCACGGCGACCATTTGCTGGAAAAATCCAGGCCCGTCAAACCGTTGCGGGTTTGCTTGTAGGTGGCTGGCAGCCCCTTGTCCAGATACTGCGCCAGGTGCGCCAGCCCGGCCGTTTCGCCGCTGTCGAAGCGGCCAGCGCCATCGGCCAGCGACGAGCGCGGGTCGGTGCTGAGCGCGGTGCTGGCATCGGCGTCACCCGCCACCGTCGCCAGTTCGGCGCGCAAGTGTGGCGGGATGGTGACGCCCTCTGGCCACGGCGGCAGCGCCGCTGGCGCTGCCAGCGGCGCCGGTGGTGTAACGCCGGCGCGCTCGAGGCCCTGGCGAAAGGTGGTGAACGAGGCGGGCAGGGCGCTGCTCGGCCACGGCAGCGTGGCCGGATCGAGCAGGCTGCTTTGCCAGACGGTGGTGACATCGAGGCCGGCCGCGCGCAGGGCGGCGACATCGGCCTGTTCTTCGGGAGCGGCGATGTCTTCGCACACCAGGCGGGTGATGTGCAGGGCCGCCGCCAGTGCCGGCAGGGTGGTGGCGGCCGGACCCCGGCACAGCAGCAGGGGGCAGCCCAGCGCCGCCAGTTGCGCAGCGAGGTCGCGCAGGGTGGCGGCCAGCGCCCGCTGGCGCTGGCCGCCCGAGCGCACGAAACCCCAGTCGCTCATCTCCTGCGCCGACGGCAGGCAAAACACCGGTAGCAGAGACGCGCTGCCAGCGGCGCAGGCAGCGCGCAGTGCCGCCTGGTCATGCAAGCGCAAATCGTTGCGAAACCAAAACAGCACGCTGGCCATCGATCAGCCCTGCTGCTTGAGTCGGCGCACCGCTTGCAGCACCGGTTGCAGCATGGCGGCACCGAGGCGCGCGCTCCGCTCGCCGCTCCAGCCGGTCAGTTCATCGGGATCGTTGGCATTGTCCTTGAACGGCAGCTCGAGCGTGAGCGACAGGCAGCCGAAGGCGTGGGTGATATGGGGTGAACCCATGGTCAGCACTTCATCGGTGTAAGGCGCGGCGGGGTAGCCGTGGACATCCTGAAAATCGGGACTGGCGATTTTAAAGTCGTCGCTGAACTGGCGCTGCGCGTCCGCCTGGGCAGCGGTAAACGCGGGCAGCGCTTCCGAACCGGCCACGAACACATATGGCAAACCTTCGTCGCCGTGGACGTCGAGGCACAGGTCGCAGCCCGTCTCGAGCATCTTTTGCTTGACGAGGAAAACTTCGGGGCTGCGTGCCATGGTTGGCGTGTGCCACTCGCGATTGAGGTTGGCGCCGGCAGCGTTGGTGCGCAGGTTGCCGCGCACCGAGCCGTCCGGATTCATGTTGGGCACCACATAAAACACCGCTTCCTTGAGCAGCTGGCGGCCGATCGGGTCGCTCGGGTCGAGCAGGGCGTCGAGCATGCCATCGACGGCCCATTCGGCCATCGTCTCGCCCGGGTGCTGGCGCGCGATCACCCACACTTTTTTGGCGCTCGGCGCACCCTCGTCGCCGATCACCAAGAGGTTCATGTCGCGTCCTTCGACGGTCGAACCGAGGTCGAGCAGGCGCACCTGCTCCGACAGCTGCGCGCGGTCGAGCAGTTCGAGGTGGCGTTCCCACGAATATGGCTCGAAATAAGCGTAATAGACGCTGTCGAATTCAGGCGTGTGGGTGACCGTCATGACCTCGCCGTCATAGGTGGTGGGCACGCGGAACCAGTCGACGCGGTCGTAGCTGGCCACCGCCTGGTAATCGATCCAGCCGTCCGGGTAGGCGCTGTTGCCAGCGTTCAGAAAGCGAATGGTGCACGCTTCGTCGCGCGCGCCTTGCAGGCGAAAATAAAACCACTGGGTGATATCGGCGTGCGAATCTTTGCGGATGTTCAGGTCGATGGCGTTGGCGCTGGTGGCGCGAACGACGTCGATGGCGCCGGCGTCGAAGCCGCTGCTGATCTTGATAGACATGGTAAGTCCTCGTGGAAGGTGCAATGAAGCGAAACGGGGATGATATAGGAAGTGCGCGCCGCCCCGGTAATCAGGCCAGCCCACCGAAGCGCTGATAGAACGCCCCATCAGCCTGCGGCGCCTGCGCGTCTTCGCGCCGCATCACCGCCATCACGTGCTGTTCGGCGCTCGCCTGCACGGCGCAATACAGGCTGCGCGCCAGTTCGTAGGCGCGCGCACCGGGCCACGGGTCGGGCAGCAGCTCAACCGGCAGCATGGGGTCGTGCAGTTGCACGCGGCGGTAGGCGTGGATCAGCAGGGTGCGGATGACGAAGGCTTGTTCGGCTGTGAGGGGGCCACCGGCGCTGTCGGCCTGCAGCGCATGTGGCGCCAGTAGAGCCAGCAGCGGCGCAAACTGGGCGATGAACTGCTCGTAAGCGGCGCTGACATCGGACAGGTCCCAGCCTTCGGCAACCAGCTCGGGCAGCGAGCGCGACGCCACCTGCGGCAGCGCCGAGGCGCTGCAGACGAAGACCTGGTGGCGCGCGCCGCAGCGGCCCAGCAGCTCGTCGAGGGCGGCGCTGTCGCTGGCCGGGTGGCCGAACACGCCGGGTGCCAGCTGCGCATACCCTTCCCACACCAGTTCTTTGCGCAGGGCCGCCCGCATTGGCGCGCTCAAGGCGCCGCTGGCCGCCATCACCAAGGTCCAGGTGCCATCCCAGCGGATTTCCAGCGGCGCGTAGATGCGCCGGTTGGCCCGCTCGAAGCGCGCCAGCGCCTGCGGCAGGATGGCGTACGAACTGCGGCGGCGGTCGCGGCTGGCCACCAGCCAGCCTTCCTGCGCCAGCCGGAACACGCTGGTGCGCAGCAGGCGGTCATTGACGCCGAACGGCGCCGCCAGCTCGATCAGGCTGCCCAGCCACATGGTGCCGCCGTGCGGCGCCACGCTGTCGCCAAAGATCGTCACCACCAGCGACTTCGAGCGCGGCGGCTCGCTGGCGAGGAAGTGGGCGATCCATGCGCTGCTGCTCGTTGGTGTCATAGCTCTTTGTCGGTGGTGGGGGTGGTGGGGCGGGTGCGCGCAGTTTACTTTAGTCCTCGATGGGCGCAGCATGAATTTTCATGACGGCGATACAACAAGATACACAAATTCTATTTGATTCACATTTGCTGTGTACTTATCGTTTTTTGTATCGTATTATCGTCTCACACACCATGCAAGGGAAATCACCATGTACGCACAACTGGTAGAAACAGGCCTCAAAACGGTACAGACGGCCGCCGACATGACCGCGCAAGAGCGCGCCTTCCAGCAAAAAATCGACGACGGCATCAAGATCGAAGCGAAAGACTGGATGCCGGACGCTTACCGCAAGACCCTGATCCGCCAGATTTCGCAACATGCGCACTCGGAAATCGTCGGCCAGCTGCCTGAAGGCAACTGGGTGACGCGCGCCCCTACCTTGAAGCGCAAGTCGATCTTGCTGGCCAAGATACAGGACGAAGCCGGTCACGGCCTGTACCTCTACAGCGCCGCCGAAACGCTGGGCGTCTCGCGCGACGAACTGCTGGCCGCCCTGCACGCGGGCAAAGCCAAGTATTCCAGCATTTTTAATTACCCGACCCTGTCGTGGGCCGACATGGGCGCCATCGGCTGGCTGGTCGACGGTTCGGCCATCATCAACCAGATCCCCCTGTGCCGCTGTTCCTACGGCCCGTATGCGCGCGCCATGGTGCGCGTGTGCAAGGAAGAATCCTTCCATGCGCGCCAGGGCTACGACATCATGCTCAGCCTGGCCAACGGCACGCCGGCGCAAAAAGCGATGGCGCAGGACGCCCTCAATCGCTGGTGGTGGCCGGCCTTGATGATGTTCGGACCGTCGGATGCCGAATCGGTCAACAGCGCGCAGTCGGCGCAGTGGCGCATCAAGCTGTTTTCCAACGACGAGCTGCGCCAGCGCATGGTCGATCAAACCGTGCCGCAGGCAGAGTTTCTCGGCCTGACGGTGCCCGATCCCGACCTCAAATTCAATGAAGCGACTGGTCACTACGAATTTGGCGCGATCGACTGGAGCGAGTTTTACAACGTCCTCAAGGGCAATGGCCCGTGCAACCGCGAGCGCCTGCAAACGCGCGTGACAGCCTGGGAAGAAGGCGCCTGGTTCCGCGACGCCCTGGTGGCGCATGCCGACAAAAAGGCTGCGCGCATCGCCGCCTGAGCTATTCATCCCTGATCGATACCGGAGCAAGAACATGAGCAAAGAATGGCCCCTGTGGGAAGTTTTTATCCGCAGCCAGCACGGCCTGGCCCACAAGCACGTCGGCAGCCTGCATGCGCCGGACGCCGAAATGGCCGTCAATAATGCCCGCGACGTCTACACGCGGCGCAACGAAGGGGTGTCGATCTGGGTGGTGCGCGCGGTCGATATCGTCGCCAGCAGCCCGGACGACAAGGGCGCGCTGTTCGAGCCGGCCAACTCCAAGGTCTATCGCCACCCCACCTTCTTTCCGATGCCGGAAGAAGTGAAAAACCTGTGAGCGCCGTCATGACTGCCGCTATTGCCGACGCTCTCGACCAGAGCAACACCGATTACAAGATCGACTACCTGCTGCGCCAGGGCGACAACGCCCTGATCCTCTCGCAGCAGTTGTCGCAATTGTGCGGCAAGGGTCCGGCGCTGGAAGAAGACATGGCGCTCACCAACGTCGCCCTCGACCTGCTGGGCCAGACCCGCATGTGGTATGGCTACGCCGCCGAACTCGAAGGGCGCGCGCGCAGCGAAGACGACCTCGCCTTTTTGCGCGACGCCAGCGAGATGCGCTGCTGCCTGCTGGTCGAACAACCAAACGGTAACTACGCCGACACCATGGTGCGCCAGTTCCTGTTCGATACCTGGCACTATTTTTATATGCAGGCCTTGCTGCAGTCGAGCGACCCCCGCGTGGTCGAAATCGCCGCCAAGTCGATCAAGGAAGTGACCTATCACCTGCGCCGTAGCGGCGACCTGATCGTCCGCCTGGGCGACGGCACCGCCGACAGCCACGCCAAGACCAGCGCCGCGGCGACCCGTCTGTGGCCCTACTGGGGCGAGATGTTCAATTACGACGCCATCGACCTGGCCATGGTCGATGCCGGCGTGGCACCGGCTGCCGGTCCGCTGCGCGCCGAATTTGTCGAACACGTGGCGGAGATATTCGCCGAAGCGACCCTCACCATGCCGGCCGTCGACGGCTGGATGCACGGCGGTGGCAAACAGGGCGTACACAGTGAGCACCTCGGCTTCATCCTCGCCGAGATGCAGTTCCTCCAGCGCGCCTACCCCGGCGCCGAGTGGTAACTGGCATGGCGGCCGCGTCCTTGCCCACGTCCTCTCCTACCATCGAGCAGATCTGGGAGTGGCTCGGCCAGGTGCCCGATCCGGAAATCCCCGTCATTTCCGTGGTCGACCTGGGCATCGTCCGCGCCGTCGCCTGGCAGGACGGCCAGTGCGTCGTCACCATCACCCCCACTTATTCGGGTTGCCCGGCCATGCAGGTGATCGCCGAGAGTATCGGCGAAGCGCTGCGTGCACACGGCATCGAACAGGTGCGACTGGTCAGCCAGCTGTCACCCGCCTGGACCACTGACTCGATGAGCGAGGCCGGCCGCGCCAAGCTGACCGGCTATGGCATCGCCCCGCCGGCGCAGCAGGTGATCGATATCAGCGGCTTGGGCATCAAAGGGGGCATCAGGCGCGGGGCGCAAGCGCCGCTGACGGTGGTCTGCCCCAACTGCGGCGCCAGCCATACGACGCTCACCAGCCAATTCGGTTCGACCCCGTGCAAAGCGCTCTACAAGTGCCTGGACTGCCTCGAACCTTTTGATTATTTCAAATGTCACTGAGGGCTGCGGCCCAACGATCACTATGAGCAAATTCTATCCCCTGACCGTGGCCGCCGTGCGCAACGAAACGCGCGACACCATTGCCGTCACCTTCGACCTGCCAGCCGAACTGAAAGCGCCCTTCGCCTGGCAACAGGGCCAGCACCTGACTTTGCGCGCCATGATCGATGGCGAGGACGTGCGTCGCTCCTACTCGATCTGCTCGGCGGTACAGGATGCGCAGTTGCGGGTGGCGATCAAGCGCACCCCCGGCGGCGCCTTTTCGACCTGGGCCAACGACACCCTCAAGGCCGGCGCCATCCTCGACGTGATGCCGCCGATGGGCCACTTCAACGTCGCCCTGTCGCCCGGGAACGCGCGCAATTACGTCGCCTTTGCCGCCGGCAGCGGCATCACGCCGATCCTGTCGATCATCAAGACCACGCTGCTGACCGAACCGCATTCGCACTTCACCCTGTTCTACGGTAACCGCGCCTCGTCGACCGTCATCTTCAAGGAAGAGCTGACCGACCTGAAAGACCGCTTCATGGAGCGCCTGCGGCTGGCCTACGTGATGAGCCGCGAGCAGCAGGACATCGACCTGTTCAACGGCCGCATCACCAAGGAAAAGACGGCAGCGCTGCTGCGTCACTGGGTGCGCGTGGAAGACATCGATGTCGCTTTTATTTGCGGTCCGGAAGACATGATGGTGGGCGTCTCGGCAGCCCTGCAGGAAGCGGGTATGCCCAAGCAACATATCAAGGCCGAGCTGTTCGCCGCCAGCATCCCCAAGCACGAAAGAACACCGCGCGCTGCCACCGCCGAGGTGCCGCACGAGACCGAGGTCACCGTCATCATGGACGGCAACCACAGCAGTTTTAGCATGGACAAGGACAAGGAATCAATCCTCGACGCCGGCCTGCGCGCCGGCATCGATATGCGCTACTCTTGCAAGGGGGGCGTGTGCTCGACCTGCCGCTGCAAACTGGTCGAGGGCAAGGTCGACATGGACGTCAACTATGCACTGGAAGACTACGAAGTGGCGCGCGGCTTCGTCCTGTCGTGCCAGAGCTTTCCCATCACTGACAGGGTGGTGATCGATTTTGACCAGGCCGAGTAACACGCTTTAATTAAAAAAATAAAAATACAGACATACGGAGACCGCATGGCATACCAACACATCCAGTTCGAGATCACCGATGGCATCGCCAGGCTGACGCTCAACCGCCCCGATAAGCTCAACAGCTTCACCCAGGCCATGCATCTCGAAGTGCGCCACGCGCTGGCGCTCACCGCCACCGATCCCAGCGCCCGCGTGCTGCTGCTGACCGGCGCCGGGCGCGGCTTTTGCGCCGGCCAGGACCTCGGCGACCGCGCCGTCGCCCCCGGTGAAGAAGGCGCGCGCACCGACCTTGGCGACTCCGTCGAGCAGTATTACGCGCCGCTGGTGCTGTCGCTGCGCGCGCTGCCGATGCCGGTGATCTGCGCCGTCAACGGCGTCGCCGCTGGCGCCGGCGCCAATCTGGCGCTGGCCTGCGATATCGTCATCGCTGCCCGCTCGGCCAGTTTCGTCGAAGCGTTTTGCCGCCTCGGCCTGATCCCCGATACGGGCGGCACTTATCACCTGCCGCGCCTGATCGGACTGGCGCGCGCCACCGGACTGGCCATGCTGGGTGAAAAACTGGGCGCCGAAAAGGCCGAGCAGTGGGGCTTGATCTGGAAGTGCGTCGATGACGACCAGTTGATGCCCGAGGCGCTGGCGCTGGCCGCCCACTTTGCCAAAGCCGCCACCCGCGGTCTCGCTTTTACCAAGAAAGCCTTCCAGGTCAGCTACGCCAACACCCTGCCACAGCAACTCAAACTGGAGGGCGAGATGATGCGCGAACTGGGTTTTAGTCACGATTATCAGGAAGGCGTCGCCGCTTTCATGGCCAAGCGCGCGCCCAATTTTAAGGGAGAATGAGATGACCGATACCATCCATGCAGGGCTGCCAGCACAGAGCCTGGTCGCTGTCATCGGCGCTGGCGCCATGGGCGCCGGCATTGCGCAAACCGCTGCCAGCGCCGGTCACCCCGTGCTGCTGTTCGATACCCGCGAGGGCGCCGCCGCCCGCGCCATCGCCGACATCGTCAAGGTGTATGCAAAGCTGGTCGACAAGGGCCGCATGACGGCCGCCGCCGCCGCCGCCGCCGGCGCGCGCCTGGGCGTCGCCGCCAGCCTGGCTGACGGCGCTGCCTGCGCACTGGTGGTCGAGGCGATCGTCGAAAACCTCGCCGTCAAGCGCACCCTGTTTGCCGACCTCGAAGCGCTTGTCGGTGACGACTGCATCCTCGCCACCAACACCTCGTCGATTTCCGTCACCGCCATCGGCGCCACCCTGCGCCGCCCCGAGCGCCTGGTCGGCATGCACTTCTTTAATCCGGTGCCGTTAATGGCGCTGGTCGAGGTAATCAGCGGCCTGGCCACCGGGCCGGCGGTGGCCGATACTGTCTACGCCACCGCGCTGGCGTGGGGCAAGAGCCCGGTGCATGCCAAATCGACCCCCGGCTTCATCGTCAACCGGGTGGCGCGGCCGTTTTATGCCGAGGCGCTGCGCCTGCTGTCGGAGCAGGCGGTCGATGCCGCCACGATCGACGCCATCATGCGCGAGGCCGGTGGCTTTCGAATGGGGCCGTTCGAGCTGATGGATTTGATCGGCCACGACGTCAATTTTTCGGTGACCCAGTCGGTACACCAGGCGTATTTTGGCGACCCCCGGTTCACCCCGTCCGTGCTGCAGCAAGAGATGGTCAACGCCGGCTTTTTGGGCCGCAAGTCGGGGCGCGGCTTTTATCGTTATGGCGACGGCGCCAGCGTGCCGGCAGCGCACACCGAAGCGCCACAGCCGCGTCCCACCACCGTCAGCGTCAGCAGCGAAGCGGGCGTGGTGCATGTTGTTGTCGCCCAGATGGAAGCGCGCCTGCGCGCCGCCGATTTCCAGGTCGAGCACCGCAAACCGCTGCCGGGCGCCGCCGCCCACGAAGCACCGGCCTTTCACTGCCACGGCGCCGCCGTCTTTCTGACCGATGGCCGCACCGCCACCGAGCGCGCCAGCGCCAATCACCATCCAGACACCGTGCTGTTTGACCTCGCGCTCGATTACGCCAAGGCTGGCCGCATCTGCCTCGCCCGCGCCGACCAGTGCAGCGACGCCGCCTATGATGCCGTGGTCGGCCTGATGCAGGCGGCCGGCTTTGCCGTCTCGCGCATCGACGACGTTGCCGGCATGGTGGTCATGCGCATCGTGGCGATGCTGGCCAATGAAGCAGCCGACGCCGTCAACACCGGCGTGTGCAGCGCCGCTGCCGTCGACATCGCCATGCAAAAAGGGGTCAATTATCCGCGCGGTCCGCTGGCCTGGACCGATGCCATCGGCGTCGCCCAGGTAGTCACCGTGTTGGCCAATCTGGCCGCCAGCTATGGCGAAGACCGCTACCGCGTGGCGCCACTGCTGCGCCGCAAGCTGGCCGCCGCCAGTGGCGCTGCTGGACGGTTTCATGACTGAGCCTTTGCAGGATGCCGCTGAAGTTCAAGCTCAGGCCCTGGCCGAACTGGCCGGGCGCACCATGTACGAACGCGACCCGGCCACCCGCAGCCTGGGTATTGCGCTGGTCGAGATCCGCCCCGGTTACGCGCGCATGAGCATGACGGTGCGCCCCGCTATGCTCAACGGCCACCAGAGCTGCCACGGCGGCTATATTTTTCTGCTGGCCGACAGTGCCTTCGCCTTTGCCTGTAACTCGTACAACCTGGTAACCGTCGGTGCCGGCTGCAGCATCGATTACGTTGCCCCTGGCCGCCTCGGCGACGTGCTGTTCGCCGAGGGTGTCGAGCAGGTGGTGGCCGGTAAGACCGGCGTCTACGACATCACCGTGCGCAACCAGGACGGTCGCATCATCGCCCTGTTTCGCGGCAAATCGCACCGTGTCGCCGGCGTCGTCGCCAGCGCGGATGCCTGAGCCCACGCCATTCAAGTTAAAAACAGGAGACATCATGGTTCAACGTACCCCATCCCCAGGCGACCTGGAACCGATCGAGCGGGCCAGCCGCGACGAGCTGCAAGCCTTGCAGTTAGCGCGCATGCAGACCACGCTCAAGCACGCCTACGACAACGTGCCGCATTACCGCCAGGCGTTCGACGCCGCCGGGGTCCACCCGTCCGACCTGAAAACCCTGGCCGACCTGGCCAAATTTCCGTTCACGGATAAGAAGACGTTGCGCGACAATTATCCGTTTGGCCTGTTTGCCGTGCCACGCGAAAAAGTGGTGCGCGTGCATGCCTCGTCCGGCACCACCGGCAAGGCCACCGTGGTCGGCTACACCCAGAACGATATCGATACCTGGGCCGGCGTGGTGGCGCGCTCGATCCGCGCCGCCGGCGGCCGCGCTGGCGACATGGTGCACATCGCCTACGGCTACGGCCTGTTCACCGGCGGCCTCGGCGCCCACTACGGCGCCGAGCGCCTGGGCTGCACCGTCATCCCGATGTCGGGCGGCCAGACCGAAAAGCAGGTCCAGCTGATCTGCGACTTCAAGCCCGAGATCATCATGGTCACGCCGTCGTACATGCTCAACATCATCGAGGAATTCCAGCGCCAGGGCATGGATGCGGCTGACTCCTCGCTCAAGGTCGGTATTTTTGGCGCCGAGCCGTGGACCGACGCCATGCGCGGCGAAATCGAAGCGCGCGCCGGCATCGATGCGGTCGATATCTATGGCCTGTCCGAAGTGATGGGCCCTGGCGTGGCCAGCGAATGCATCGAATCGAAAGACGGCCCGGTAATCTGGGAAGACCACTTTTATCCCGAAGTGATCAATCCGGAGACTGGCGAAGTGGTGGCCGATGGTGAAGAGGGCGAACTGGTATTTACCTCGCTGACCAAGGAAGCGCTGCCCATCATCCGCTACCGCACGCGCGATTTGACGCGTCTGCTGCCGCCCACCTCGCGCTCGATGCGCCGCATGGGCAAGATCACCGGCCGCTCGGACGATATGCTGATCATCCGCGGCGTCAATGTGTTCCCCACCCAGATCGAAGAAATCATCCTGCGGATGCCGGCGCTGGCGCCCCATTATCAACTGGTGGTCAGCCGCGACGGTCACCTCGACAAGCTCGACGTGCACGGCGAGCTGCGCGACGGCTCGCTCACGCTTGACGCCATCAGCGCCCTCACGCGCGATCTCGAATACCAGATCAAGACCTTTGTCGGCATCACCACCCGCGTCACCATTTTTAAAGTCGACGGCATCGAGCGCACCATGACGGGCAAGGCCCGCCGTGTCATCGACCATCGTCCCAAAGCATAAGGAAAGCCCCCATGACCGCATTGAATGAAGCTTATATTGTCGACGCCGTGCGCACGCCGTTTGGCCGTTTCGGTGGCGCCCTGTCGAGCGTGCGCGCCGACGACCTGGCGGCGCTGCCGATTGCTGCCCTGATCGCCCGTAACCCGGGCGTCGACTGGACCGCGGTCGACGACGTCTATTACGGCTGCGCCAACCAGGCCGGCGAAGACAACCGCAACGTCGCCCACATGGCCGGCCTGCTCGCCGGCCTGCCGGTCGAAGTCCCCGGCAGCACCATCAACCGCCTGTGCGGCTCGAGCCTGGACGCCGTCGGCATCGCCGCGCGCGCCATCAAGGCCGGTGAAGCGCAGCTGATCATCGCCGGTGGCGTCGAGAGCATGACGCGCGCGCCTTTCGTCATGGCCAAAGCCGACAGCGCCTTTTCGCGCGCGGCGAAAATCGAAGACACCACCATCGGCTGGCGCTTCGTCAACCCGGCGATGAAAGCGAGATATGGCATCGACTCGATGCCGGAGACGGCGGAAAACGTCGCCCAACAGTTCAACGTCAGCCGCGCCGACCAGGATGCATTTGCCATCCGCAGCCAGCAGCGCTGGGCCGCCGCCCATGCCGCCGGCTTTTTTAAAGACGAGATCATTGCGGTCGCCATCCCGCAAAAAAAGGGCGAGCCGCGCATCTTCGACACCGACGAGCATCCGCGTCCCGACACCACCATCGAGCAGCTGGCCAGGCTGAAGGGCGTGGTCAGCGCTGACGGCTCCGTCACCGCCGGCAATGCTTCCGGTGTCAACGACGGCGCCTGCGCCATCCTGATCGCTTCGGCCGCCGCTGCCGACAAATACCAGCTGACGCGGCGCGCGCGCATCGTCGGCATGGCCACCGCCGGCCTGGCGCCGCGCATCATGGGTTTCGGGCCGTCACCGGCCACCAAAAAACTGCTGGCGCAAACCGGCTTGACGATGGACCAGATGGATGTCATCGAACTCAATGAAGCGTTTGCTGCGCAGGGACTGGCGGTGACGCGCGATCTGGGACTGGCCGACGACGACGCCCGCGTCAATGCCAACGGTGGCGCCATCGCCATCGGCCATCCGCTCGGCGCGTCCGGTGCGCGGCTGGTGATGACGGCAGTGAACCAGCTGCACCGCACGGGCGGCCGCTACGCCCTGTGCACGATGTGCATCGGCGTCGGCCAGGGCATCGCCCTGATCGTCGAGCGGGTTTGAAGTACTAAAAAAATCCATAACAAGCACCCATAACAAGCACTTATAACGAGCACCCAAGGAGACCCCACATGATCAAGACGACGTTCAAACAATCCGTGCTGTTCGCAGCCCTGGCGCTGGCCGCCACCGTGGCACTGGCCGCCGATCCCATCAAGATTGGCTCGGTGCTGTCGGTCTCCGGTCCCGCCGCTTTTCTGGGCGACCCGGAACTGAAAACGCTGCAGATGTACGTCGACAAGATCAATGCCGAGGGGGGTGTATTGGGCCGCAAACTCGAACTGGTGCACTACGATGACGGCAGCGATGCCGCCAAGGCCAACAGTTTTACCAAGCGCCTGATCGAGTCCGACAAGGTCGACGTCCTCATTGGCGGCACCACCACCGGCGCCACCATGGCGATGGCGCCGCTGGTCGAGAAGGCCAGCCTGCCATTTATCTCGCTGGCCGGCGCCGTGGTGGTGATCGATCCCGTCAAGAAATGGGTCTTTAAAACGCCGCACACCGACCGCATGGCGGCCGAAAAGGTGTTCGAGGACATGAAAAAGCGCGGCATCAGCAAGGTGGGCCTGCTGTCGGAGACCAGCGGCTTTGGCGCTTCGGGACGCAAGGAAACCCAGGCCGTGGCGGCAAAATACGGCATCACCCTGGCGGCTGACGAAACCTACGGCCCGAAAGACACCGACATCACCGCCCAGCTCACCCGCATCAAGAGCGTGGCGGGCGTGCAGGCGGTGTTCGTGTTCGGTCTGGGGCAGGGGCCTGCGGTGGTCACCAAGAACTACGGCCAGCTGGGCATGAGCGCGCTGCCGATGTATCAGTCGCATGGCGTCGCCTCCGACGAGTACCTGAAATTGTCAGGCAAGGCGGCTGAAGGGGTGCGCCTGCCGACGCCGGCGCTGTTGATCGCCAGTGCGCTGCCGGCGGCCGACGTCCAGAAAGCCATCGTCACCAGCTACGACAAGCAGTACAAGGACAAGTACAAGATGGACCCGTCCACCTTCGGCGGTTATGCGCTCGACGCCCTGAATCTGTCGGTCGACGCCATCAAGCGCGCCGGCGGCACTGATCGCGAAAAAGTGCGCGCGGCGCTCGAGAACACCAAGGGTTTTGTCGGTGCCACCGGCGTTTTCAACATGACCCCGGCCAATCACATGGGCCTGGACCTGTCGGCCTTCCGCATGGTTGAGGTGAAAAACGGTGAATGGGTCCAGTTGAAATAAGCCCGCTCCCCGTTCACAAGGTCTCACATGCTTGCTCAATTCCTCCAGTTCCTGTTTTCGGGACTGACGGTGGGCTCGGCGTACGCTCTGGCGGCGCTGGGTTTTACCATCATCTATAACACCAGCGGTGTCATCAACTTTGCCCAGGGTGAGTTCATCATGCTGGGGGGGATGCTCGCCTCGCTGCTCGCTGGCGCCGGCGTGCCGCTGCCGCTGGCGATCATCATCGCCGTCGTCGTCACCGGGGCGATCGGCCTGTTGATGGAAAAGCTGGTGATCGAACCGGCCCACAACGCCCAGGTAGTCACCCTGATCATCATTACCATCGGCGCCTCGCTCACCATCCGCGGGCTGGTGCAAATCTGGCTGGGCAAGGGCACCCACACGCTGGCGCCGTTTTCCGGCGACACGCCGATCGTGCTGTTTGGCGCCACCCTGCTACCGCAAAGCCTGTGGGTGCTGGGGGTCACGCTGGTGATCGTCGGCGCGCTGGCGTGGTTCTTTGGCCGCACCCTGTTGGGCAAAGCCATGCTGGCCACCTCGCACAACAAGCTGGCCGCGCAACTGGTGGGCATCAACACGCGCCGCGTGCTGCTGGCCTCGTTCGGCCTGGCGGCCCTGCTGGGGGCGTTTGGCGGCATCCTGGTCGCTCCCATCACCTACACCGCCTACGATGCCGGCATCATGCTCGGTCTCAAAGGCTTTGTGGCGGCAGTGCTCGGTGGCCTCGGCGGCGGCGTTGGCGCCGTTGCTGGTGGCCTGATACTGGGTATTGCCGAGGCCATGACGGCCGGCTATATCTCGTCGTCGTACAAGGATGCGGTGCCGTTCGTGCTGATCTTGCTGATCCTGTTTTTCATGCCGCGCGGCCTGTTCGGCGCCAAACTGGCGGAGCGTGTATGAAGGCGGCCCTGAAACTGCTGCAGTCCCGCCACGGCGGCTTGCTGATCCTCGCCGTCGTGCTGGCCGTGCTGCCGCTGCTGCTGCCGAACGCCTTCTATGTCGACGTCGCCATCCGCATCGCCTTCAATGCGGTGGTGGTGATCGCCCTGAATCTGCTGATGGGCTATACCGGGCAGATCAGCCTGGGGCACGCCGGCTTTTATGGCCTGGGCGCCTATTCATCGGCGGCCCTGACCACCCACTTCGACTGGCCACCGCTGCTGGCGCTGGCCGCCGGCGCCGGCGCCACCGCGCTGCTGGCATGGGCGCTGGCGCGGCCCATCCTTAAATTGAAAGGGCACACGCTGGCCATGGCCACGCTGGGTCTGGGCATCATCATCGCCATCGTCATCAACAACGAGCAGCAGTGGACCGGCGGCCCCGATGGCATGGCGGTACCGGCGCTGTCACTGTTCGGGGCGACGCTCAGCGGCGAAACGCACTGGTATGCGCTGGCCGCCGTGCTGCTGCTGTTGATGACCTGGCTGGCGTTGAACCTCATCGATTCGCCGGTCGGGCGCGCACTACAAGCCATTCACGGCTCGGAAATCGCCGCCCGCGTGGCCGGTGTCGACACCACCCGCTTCAAGGTGCGCGTGTTCGTGCTGTCGGCAGTCGTCGCCAGTATCGCCGGCTCGTTCAGCGCCCACTACATCGGCTTCATCACCCCCGGCATGGCCGGTTTTTTCCACTCGATCGAGCTGGTGACGATGGTGGTGGTGGGCGGCATGGCGTCGGTGTTCGGTTCCATCATCGGCGCCGCCCTGTTGACCATCCTGCCGCAGCTGCTGCAAGCGTTCGAGGGCTGGGAAGTGGTGGTGTTTGGCGTGATCCTGATGGTGACGATGATCTTTTTGCCGCGCGGGCTGGTGCCCAGCATTGCGCTGCGCCTGAAGTCGCGTACTCGCGCCAGGACAGGCAAGCCATGATGCTCAACATCGACCACTTAAGCAAGCGCTTCGGCGGCGTGCACGCCGTGCAGGACGTCAGTTTTACGGTGCGCGAGGGCGCCATTCACTCGGTGATCGGGCCGAATGGCGCCGGCAAGACGACGCTGTTCAATCTCGTCAGCGGTATCTATGCGCCGACCTCGGGGACCATCACCTTCAATGGCGAGAATGTCGCCGGCATGGCGCCGGATGCGCTGGCGCGGCGCGGCCTGTCGCGCACCTTCCAGAATCTGCAGGTGTGCATGAATATGCGCGCCATCGACAACGTCATGGTGGGGGCGCACCTGGGGCTGAACCATAACCTGTTCGCTTCGATGCTGTCGCTGCCGTCGGTGCGGCGCGCGGATGCCGCCTGCCGCCAGCAGGCGGCCGAGCTGATGGCCTTTGTCGGCGTCGGCAAATACCTCGATGCCGAAGCGAGCCAGATGCCGTATGGCGCCTTGAAACGGCTGGAAATTGCGCGCGCACTGGCAGCGACACCGTCACTGCTGCTGCTCGACGAACCGGCCGCAGGACTGAACCACACGGAGACAGCCGAAATTGAAGAGCTGATCCGCAAGGTGGCGCAATCGGGCATCACCGTGCTGCTGGTCGAACACGACATGAAGCTGGTGATGAACCTGTCCGACCATATCCTGGTGCTCGACTATGGCAAGACGCTGGCCGAAGGCACGGCCGCCGAAGTCCGCGCCAACCCCGCCGTCATTGCTGCCTACCTCGGCACCACCGTTTAATTGTAGGAGACGAAAGCATGCGAGATTTTTCAGGCGCGGCGCCGGTCCTCGAGATTGGTGCGCTGGCCAGCCATTACGGCCCCATCCAGGCGCTGCACGCGATCGACATGGAAGTACGCCAGGGCCAGCTGGTGGCGCTGGTGGGCGCCAATGGCGCCGGCAAGACCACGCTGCTGCGCGCCATCTCCGGCGTGCAGCCGGTCAGCGGCGGCACCATCCGCTTTGCTGGCGCAGACATCACCCGCCTCGGTGCCGACCGCCGCGTGCGCGCCGGTATCTGCCAGGTGCCGGAAGGGCGCCAGGTATTTGGCCCCATGAGTATCGAAGACAATCTGCGGCTGGGCGCTTATACCCGCCCGACCGGCGAGCTGGCGGCCGACCTCGAACGGGTCTATGGCCTGTTCCCGGTATTAAAAGAAAAGCGCGCCCTTACTGCCGGCATGCTCTCCGGTGGCCAGCAGCAGATGCTGGCGATGGCGCGCGCGCTGATGGGGCACCCCAAGCTGCTGCTGCTCGATGAACCGAGCATGGGCCTGGCGCCGTTGTTGATCCGCGAAATTTTCCGCATCGTCGAAAGCCTGGTTGAGCAGGGCATCACCATTTTGCTGGTCGAGCAAAACGCCCACGCGGCGCTGGCCATCGCCGATGTCGGCTACGTCATCGAAACGGGCGCCATCGTGCTGTCCGGTCCCGGCCCCGAGCTGCTGCACAATGAACAGGTGCAGTCGGCCTATCTCGGCATGTAAAGCGATTAAAAAGAAGCCATGGTCAAAGTCTATTCCATCAACGGTGTCACTCCGGTGGTGCACCCGAGCGCCTACGTCCATCCCAGCGCGGTACTGATCGGCGACGTCATTGTCGGTCCACGCTGCTACGTCGGCCCGCTGGCGTCGATGCGCGGCGACTTCGGCCGCCTGATTTTGGAAGAGGGCGCCAACCTGCAGGATTGCTGCGTGATGCACGGGTTTCCCGCTGACGATACGGTGGTCGAAGTCGATGGCCACATCGGCCACGGCGCCATCCTGCACGGCTGCCGTGTCAAGCGCAACGCCATGGTCGGCATGAACAGCGTGGTGATGGACCAGGCGGTGGTGGGCGAAGACGCCATCATCGCCGCCAACAGTTTTATCAAGGCCGGCATGGTGATCCCCCCGCGTTCGCTGGTGATGGGCTCACCGGCCAGAGTGGTGCGCGAATTAAACGACAAGGAAATCGCCTGGAAGCGCTTCGGCACCACCCAGTACCAGGATTTGACGGTGCGCTCGCTGCAAACCATGCGCGCAGTCGATTCGCTCGACGAGGTCGAACCGGACCGCCAGCGCATCGCTTTCGGTCCCCACCTGCACCAGACCAAAGATCACATTTAAAGAGAAATAAAGGACACCACCATGACCCAGGTAACAACCCTGCAAAGCCTGATCGGCGGCCGCTGGATCGGCAGCCAAGCCAGCGCCGAACTGCGCAGCGCCATTAGCGGCCAGCTGATTTACCATACCCACGCCGAAACAATCGACTTCGACGAAGCCATCGTGTACGCCCGCAAGACGGCGGTGCCGGCCCTGATGGCGATGGATTTCCAGACCCGCGCGGCCAGCCTGAAGGCGCTCGCCGTCTACCTGATGGAGCGCAAGGAAGCGCTGTACGCCATCTCGCACCACACCGGCGCCACCCGCGCCGACAGCTGGGTCGACATCGAGGGCGGCATCGGTACCCTGTTCGCCTTTGCCAGCATGGGCAGCCGCGAACTGCCGTCGTCGAATGTACTGCATGAAGGTCCCGCCATCGCGCTGGGCAAACGCGGCGGCTTTGCCGGTACCCACATCCTGGTGCCGCGCGGCGGTGTCGCCGTGCACATCAACGCCTTTAATTTTCCCATCTGGGGTTTGCTGGAAAAATTCGCACCCAGCTACCTCGCTGCCATGCCATGCATCGGCAAGCCGGCCAGCGCCACCAGCTATCTGACCGAAGCGCTGGTGCGCATGATGGACGAATCGAAGCTGCTGCCGCCGGGCGCCCTGCAACTGGTCATTGGCAGCACCGGCGACCTGCTCGACCGCCTGCGCGGCGACGATGTCGTCACGTTCACCGGTTCGGCCGACACCGCCCTCAAATTGCGCGCCAATCCGAATTTGCTGCGCAATTCCGTGCCGTTCACCGCCGAAGCGGACTCGCTCAACTGCGCCATCCTGGCCCCCGACGTCACCCCGGACGACCCCGAGTTCGACCTGTTCGTGCGCGAAGTGGTGCGCGAAATGACGGGCAAGGCAGGCCAGAAGTGCACGGCGATCCGCCGCGTGATCGTGCCGGCCGCGCTGGTCGACGCGGTCGCCGAACGGCTGCGCGAACGGTTGTCAAAAATCGTCATCGGCGACCCTGCCATCGATGGCGTGCGCATGGGCGCGCTGGCGTCGCGCGACCAGCAGCGCGACGTCGCCGAACGCCTCGCCCTGCTGGCCGCCGGCAATGAAGTGGTGTACGACGGCGCCGCCGGTTTTGATCCGCTCGGTGCGCAGGCGGCCGCCGGGGCATTTTTTGCACCGGCGGTGCTGTTGTGCCGCGACGCCATGCACAACGACGCCGTCCACGATGTCGAAGCGTTTGGCCCCGTCAGCACCCTGATGACCTATACCGATATCGATGAGGCGGTGCAGCTGGCCGCGCGCGGTAAGGGCAGCCTGGTGTCGACTCTGTGCACCAAAGACCCGCGCATCGCTGCCCGCGCAGTGCCGGGACTGGCGGCATTCCACGGCCGCGTGCTGGTGCTCGAGCGTGAAGCGGCGGTCGACTCGACCGGCCACGGCGCGCCGCTGCCACAATTGAAACACGGTGGCCCCGGTCGCGCCGGTGGTGGCGAAGAACTCGGCGGCGTGCGCGCCGTGCGCCACTTCCTGCAGCGCGCCGCCCTGCAGGGTTCACCGACCATGATCGCCGCCATCACTGGCGAATACGTGCGCGGCGCGGCCGTGCAGGAAAGTCCGATCCACCCGTTCCGCAAGTATTTCGAAGAACTGCAGATGGGCGACTCGCTGCTGACCCACCGCCGCACCGTGTCGGAAGCGGACATCGTCAATTTTGGCGGTGTCTCGGGCGACTATTTTTATATGCACTTCGACGAGATCGCCGCCAGGGACACCCAGTTCGGCAAGCGCATCGCCCACGGTTACTTTGTGCTGTCAGCGGCCGCCGGCCTGTTTGTCTCGCCAGCGCCGGGCCCCGTGCTGGCCAATTATGGCCTCGACAACCTGCGCTTCATCGCGCCGGTGGCGATCGGCGACACCATCCGCGCGCGCCTGACCTGCAAGCGCAAGGTCGACCGCCAGCGCGTCGACGACAAGGGCGTCGGCCAGGGTGTGGTGGCGTGGGATGTGCAGGTGACCAACCAGCATGAAGAACTGGTGGCCAGCTACGACATTCTGACGCTGGTGATGAAGCAGCACTGACGCCGCTCAGGCAGGCTTTGCCGGCGTGGCCGCGTCAGCGGCGGTCAGCGCCGCGTTTTCCGCTTCCTGCTGCTTGACCTCTTCTTTTTCCTGTGCCGCGCGCGCCGTCGTCATTTCAGTGGCGACGGCGGCGGCCTGCTCGGCGCCCATGCCGTCGGTGCGGCGCAGGTATTCGGCCTCGCCCACATGGTCGCTGCGCGCGGTGACGCGGTCGGACTGCTGCGCCACTTCGCCCGGCAGCCCCACTTTTAACTCCTCCACCAGCATCAACAGCGCCGCCGCCACCGGCAGCGCCAGCAGGGCGCCGGCGATGCCATACAGGCTGCCGCCAGTGATCAGGGCGAACAGCACGATCGACGATGGCAAGCGCAGCGCGCGCCCGTACACCAGCGGCACCAGCACCCGGCTTTCAAATTCTTCGTAGCACAGCAGCAGCACCAGCACGATGGTCGCCGCCACCGAGCTCACTGCCAGCGCCGCGCACACGGCCGGAATCATGGTCATGAAAATACCGACGAAGGGCAGCACATCGGCAATGCCACCGAAGGCGGCAATCGCCAGCGCATTCGGCACGCCGGTGGCGGTGAGGACGATGAACAGGAAGCTGCCCATCAGCGCGCAGGTGATGATCTGGCCGCGCACATAGCCGCCGACGATCACCTCGAGGCGCAGCAGGATGCGCGAGAGCTTGATGTGGTGGGCGCGCGGCACGGCGGCAAACAGGGCGCCGCGCAGGCGGTCGCGGTCGATCATGATGTACAGCGCCAGGAAGAAGGCACCGGCGCCGTAAGCGACGATTTCCAGCAGGTCGCGCGAGAGCACCAGCGCCTGCGAGCCGAACGACTTGAACACGGCCGCATACTGAAAACTGTGGACGGTGCTGGCCAGCGTCGCCGTCAGCGGATAGCTGGCCAGGAAAGCCACCAGCCTGGCGCGCAGCTGCGGCTCCTGTTTGATCAGGCTGGCCACCTGTTCGACGATGGCCGGCACGGTAAACACCAGCAGCAGCGCGATTGCCACCAGCACGGCGAAGAACACGATGAAGATGGCCGGCGTGCGCTTGAGACGGCGCTTTTCCAGCGCGTCGACCGCCGGATTGAGCGTCCCCACCAGCATCAGCGCCACCACCAGCACCAGGATCACCGGCACCAGCTGCGTCAGCAGGGCCAGGCCCACCACCAGGGCGACGATCAGGAACAGGCTTTTCGGGGCAATTTCGATGCGCAGCGAGCGCTTGTTGGCGAGCAGGCGGACTACGGCGGGCAGGTCGGTCATGGCGGTCTTTCGTTGAGATGGCCGTAGGATGGGCGATTTTAGCGCGGCCTTCTGTGCGCTGGCGCTCCATGATAGCTGCCGCTGTGGCGTCGTCACGACGATTTTGCGATGCGACGGCCACGATGTGGCGACGCCCTGGTCGGTACCGCGCCGTCGCTGCGTCTATACTGCCGCCATGAGCCTTCTGATTTCCCGCATCCTGCACGCCGGCTACCTGTTCGAGTCAGGCGCCACCCGCATCGCTTTCGACCCGGTATTTGAAAATCCGTTCAGCCGCAACTGCCATGCATTTCCGGCGGTGCGCTTCGACGTTCACGCCATCGCCGGACTGCGGCTCGACGCCATCTTCATCTCGCACCTGCACGACGATCACTGTTCGCTCGACAGCCTGGCCCTGCTCGATCGCGCCACCCCGCTCTATATGTACTGCCTGTTCGACGAACTGTTCGCCATGCTGGGCCAGCTCGGTTTTACGCAGGTGCACCGGCTGGCGCTGAACGTTGCCGTGACCATAGGCGCCATCGAGGTGACCGCGCGCGAAGCGCTCGATGCCGATGTCGACGCCATGTTCCAGGTGCGCGCCGCTGGCATGCAGGTGCTCAACGTCGTCGACGCCTGGATCGCCGACGACGTCGTCGCCGAGCTGGCCGCCGACGGCCCGTGGGACATGGTGCTGTGGCCATTCCAGCCGATGCGCGAGCTGGCCGTGATCGCGCCGTCGCGCGCGGCGCCACACCTGCCCGGCCTGCCGGACGACTGGATCGACCAGCTGCGCGCGCTTGCTCCCCGTTTTGTCGTGCCCAGCTCGTGCCAGTTCGTGCAGGAAGACTGGTCGTGGTACAACCACGCCATGTTCCCCATGAGTTACCGGGAATTTGCGCACGCCGTGACGGCGGCGCTGCCGGCCATTGCCATCGTGCGCATGAACCCCGGGGTGGCGCTGCGGCTCGATGCCGCCGGCATCACGGCGGCGCCGCCGCTGGCGTGGGTGCAGCCCATCGGCCCGCAAGAGATCGACTTTGATTTTCGCCCCGCCGCGCCGGTGCCATCGACGGCGTCGATTGCGCGCCGCTTTGCCGCGCTCGACGGCGCGCAGACAGCGCAGGTGCTGGCGTTTTGCACGGAAGGCTTGCTGGCCACCTACCGTGCCATGGAACTGCCGCAGGACAGCTATTTCCAGCAGCGCCGCCACTGGTGCCTGCGTCTGTACGATCAGCAGGGCGCCATGCGCCAGTTCGATTACCTGATCGAGGGCGATACCATTGCCTTGCTGGCAGCCGATGCGAACGCGCCGGCCGTCGGCTGGCTGACCGAGGTGGCACTGTCCAAAGTGTATGCGGCGCTGGCGCTGGGGGAGTCCCTGACCTCGCTCTACCTGCGCGTCAACGACGCCGTGTTCGACGCCGCCGCCGAACACGATTTGAAGGATGCCGACATCGTCGACGATCCGCTGATCCGCTGCCTGTTCAACGACAGCGTGGGCGCCTACCAGGCGGCGCAGCTGCGCCGCTTGCTGCACCCGTCAGCTTAGCGCCCCACCGCCGGCAGCGGCGTGGCCACCACGATCTGCATGCTCTGCTCGGCCGTGAAGCCGCGCTTGCGCAGTGCATCGAACAGGTTTTTCTTAAACCCGGCGATGCGCTCGGCCGTCTCCGGCCGCTCGGCGCTATTGAGCTGGGCGCCCAGCTGCGCTTCGACGCTGCGCTCGAGCGTGGCGAGCATGGCGCTGGTCGACGAGTCGGCCACCTTGAGCATGTCGTTCGGCGCCGGCCGCTGCGCCGTTTGCGCCATCGCCGGGTTGGCTGTCGCCAGCAGCATGGCCGTCACCTGGGGCAGGATGCGGCGGCTCATACGAATCCCATTTTGCGGGCGCTGAGGTTGTAGTTGCTCAGATTCGGCAGCAGTGTCAACAGGTTGCTGTCGGATACCCCCATCCACGAGCCGAGGGTGGCGGCCAGCTGCTCGACCGAGGTGGTCGGCAGCAGCCGGCCCTGGCCCACGTCGTCGGCGCCATTGTTGGCCACCACGGGGGCGGTGCCATACAGGGTCTTGCCCTTGACGGCGCCGCCCATGACAAAGTGCATGCTGCCCCAGCCATGGTCGGAACCGTCGTTGTTGCCGACCATGGTGCGGCCAAAATCGGAGGCCGTAAACGTGGTGACATTGGCCGCCACGCCCAGTTCCACCGTGCTCTGATAAAACGCTGCCATGGCGTTGGCGAGGTTTTTCATCAGGGTGGGGTGGGTGGTGGCCATCGAATCGTGGGTGTCGAAGCCGCCCAGCGAGACGAAAAACACCTGGCGCTTGGCGCCCAGCGCGGGGGCGGCGGCGATCATGCGGGCCACCATCTTGAGCTGGTCGGCCAGGTTGTTCGGGGTGGGAAAGGCGGTGGTCAGCGCCGGCGTGGCAGCCAGTGCGCTCGTCAGGGTGGTGTCGGCGTCGACCGAACGCTTGGCCACGCGGTTGTATTCCGCTTCGAGCAGGTGGCTGCGCGGCTGGGTGATCAGGGTACGCAGCGCTTCGGTGGCGGCGGACGAACCAAACAGGGCGGACTTCAGGCCATTCAGGGGCACCGAGCCATTGGTCGACACCTGGTACTGCACCGCTGAATTGCCCGACATGAAGACCGCATTGCCCGACACGTTGACGCAGGTGAAGGTTGAACTGGTGTTGCCGCTCTCGAACAGGTCGCCGATGCGCCCGCCCCAGCCGGACAGCGCCCCTTCCGGTGCCGACGATTGCCAGGTCGATTGCTGGTCATTGTGCGAAAACAGCTTGGCCGGCAGCTTGACCGACTTGTTCTGGTACTGCGCCTTGGTGGTGGGCTGCACCAGGGTGCCGATATTGAGCAGCACGCCCAGCTGGCCGCCATCGAACAGCGGCATCAGCGGCGCCAGATTGGGCGCCAGCGCGTACTGGTGGGCGACGCCGGCGCTGTCGAGGCTGGGCTGGGCTGGGTTGAGCGCGGTGGCTGCCAGATTGGCGCGGGTATGCGCAAAGCTGGGACGCATGGCCTGGTAGGCGGTGTAGCTGGGCAGGTCATACGGGGTGACGGTGTTGGCGTAGTCATTGCCGCCGTACAGGAAAATGCAGACCATCGCCTTGTAGTCGGTGGCGCCGGCAGCGGACGCATCGGCCATCGCCGCCAGATTGAGCGCCCACGGCGCCGCCACGCCGGCCACCGACAGCGCCGACGCCCGCTTGAGAAAGGCACGGCGCGAAGCGTTGGCGCGCACGGGAAAATCGTGATTGGACATGGCGTTCTACTTTTGAATGATGTATTCGGGCGCGGCCATGACCAGCACCAGGGCGGCATAGATGCGGTTCAGGCGCGCCGCATCGGTGCCGGCCGTCATGCCGCTCAAGGCCGTGCTGATCAGGGTGGTGGTGCTGGCCGACAGCTGGCCGGCGGCCAGCACCACATTGAGTTCATCGACCAGGCTGGCGGCGCTGTCGGCCAGCGGCAGCAGCGCCGGATAGGTCGACTTGACGTCGCCGGCACCGTTTTTGACCACCCCTTGCAGGTAATTGAGGTAGCCGACTACGCTAGACTCATTGGTGATCTGAAACTCCGGCGCCACCAGGCCGGCCGTGCCCACCGCGCTGTTGGGCGGTGCATAGCCGGGCCGGAAGAAATTGAAAACGCTGCCCGAGCGCAGCGGGCTTTGCGCCAGCCGGGTGGCGGGATCGGAGGTGTTGCCGACGGTCCAGGCGTCAGCCGTCGAGGTGGCGCCGGTGGCGCGCGCCCAGCCAGCGAGCCGCATAATCGGTTCGCGCTGCTTGCCAAAGGCGGGGTCGCTCAGTTTGGCGCTGGCACGCGCTTCATCGTCGAGCAGGATGGCCTTGACCACCGCTTTCAGATTACCCTTGACGCCGCTGCCATCGTTGCTGAACACGGCGGCGATGCGGCCGACGTAGGCGGCGCTGGGATTGCTGGTAACCAGCCGCATGATCAACTGGCGGCTGATATTCGGGGCGATGTTGGGATGGGCGAACAGGGCGTCGAGGGCCAGCCGCAGGCTCTCTTCGCCGCTGGTACCGGCGGCGATGGTGGTGCCCAGGAATACCTTGCTGCCCGTTTCGTGACGGCTGGCGGTCATCGTCAGGGGCCGGCGTTTAAATTCCGGCACCGTGTTGGTGGTGGCCGTCATGTCGTAGTTCCAGCCCGTAAACACCCGGGCCAGCCCGCCAATGTCGTCGAGCGTGTAGGTTTCTTGCGGCACGCCGGCGGCCAGCTTGGGCGTGCCATCCTGGTTCAGTTGCACCAGCCCGATGGTGAATAACTGCATGATTTCACGCGCGTAGTTTTCGTCGGGCATGGCGCCGGTACTGGGGTTGAACTTGACGTTGCCGCGGAACGTCAGATATTCGCCCATCGGCGCGCTGACCGAGACTTGTCCCAGCAGCGTGCGGTAATTGCCGAAGGCTTGCGCTTCCAGCAAGTCGAGCCAGGCCGCTGCCGAAAACGCGTTCCAGCCGCCGCTAAAGCCGGAGATCGAGGTGACCAGGATTTCCGACAGGGCAAAGGTGACGCGCTGGCGCAAGGTGTCCGGTGAAGACAGCATTTTTTTCCAGATGGCGGCGTCGGCCCCCGCTTCGCTGAACTGGTTGGCGATCGCATCAAAGCCCTTCGAGACCATCCAGTCCCAGCGCGACGTCGACGGCGCCAGCGCCATCTGCTCATCGATCCAGGCGGCATAACCGATGGCCTGGACGCGGCTGATGTGATCGCGCGTTGCGCCCATCGACGCTTGCGCCAGGAAGCGCGACGCCGTCACCGCCGTCACCGCTTCCGGCACCGGTGTGGTGGGGGCTGGCGTGCCCGCCGTGCCCGCCGTGCCAGGTGCGGCGGCGCCGCCGCCGCCGCCGCAGGCCGCCAGCAGGGCGGCGGCGCCCACTGCCAGCGCGGCGCTGGCCGCCTGGTCGGACACCAGCGGCGCCGCCGTCTCTGCTGCCAGCTCGGCCGCGGGACGGTCGGCTGTCGTTTCGATCACTGCCATATTGCACCTGTCTACTTGATTGAACCGTTACGGAGAATCGTAGAGCAGGCCAGGCTAGATGCCAAACGGCATTTTAGATTGATATGCAGAAATGTGTTAAATGAAGCAGAACAGCAACACTAAATTGTATGACGATTAATGAGCGATGCGCTTTTGACAGTTGGTGTTTGCGCAAGCGCGGAGCAAGGACAGGCGCTTAGTGCTTGACGATGGGAATGGCCAGGGCGCGCTGCATGGCGAGCGTCTGTTCCAGGTTGCGGCGGCGTGCCAGCACTTCATCCTGCTGCTGTTCCGCCTTGACGCGGGCGGCGGCCAGTTCGCGCCGGCGCTCGGGCGACAGGCCGCCATCCGGATCATAGCTGATGGTGACGCTGCGGCCGGGCTCGCGCCGCGCGCTGGCAATTTCCTGCGCGCGCTGGGCATCGGCGCGCGCGCGCTCGGCCAGCACCTGGCCGGCCAGCCGCGCCTCTTCGGCCTCGGCCAGGCGCGCCGCCGCCGCCGCCGCCGCGCTGGCCCTGGTCGCTTCCAGCGCCATCCGCTCGGTGGCGGCGCGCTGCGCCTGCACCTGGTAATACAGCATGCCGCCGATGAGCAGTGCCGCCAGCGCCAGCAGGACAGGCCAGCGCCTAGCTGGCGTCTCGACCACCACGGTCAGCGGCGCTGCTTCCTTTTGCCGCAGGCGCGCATCGTAGGCATCGCGCCGGCTGGGCGAGGCCAGCACGCTATGGGCTTCGCCAATCGCCTTGGCGCGAATGAGATCGTCGCTGCCGGCCGCACCGTCCATGGCCGCCAGCGCGCCATGGTAGGCCGCTTCGATCTGGGCGGCGCTGGCGCTGCGGCTCAAGCCCAGCACGTCATATAAAGTGCGCATGGTCGATCCCGTAAAAAGTAAGATCGGAATGTAGCACGGGAAAACCGTTGCTGAAAAGCACAATATTTTTGCGCCTGTTACTTGTTGTCCGGTTCATCGCCAGGCGCCGGCAGCTCGCTCTGTGGCATGTCCAGTTTGAGTTCGAGCTGCTCGGTCATATCGGTTTTTTTCTCGATCGACACCAGGCGCGGGAAAGCGATGATCAGCGCCACCATGACGATCTGGATCAGCACGAAGGGAATCGCGCCCCAGTAAATGTCGCTGGTCTTGACTTCCTTGGGCGCCACCGAACGCAGATAAAACAGGGCGAAGCCAAATGGCGGGTGCATGAACGAGGTTTGCATGTTCACCCCCAGCAGCACGCCAAACCAGATCAGGTCGATGCCCAGTTTATTCGCCACCGGGCCGACCAGCGGCACCAGGATAAACGCCAGCTCGAAAAAGTCGAGGAAAAAGGCCAGCACGAAAAACATCAGGTTGACCACCACCAGGAAGCCATTGACCCCGCCCGGCAGGCTGGTGAGCAGGTGCTCGACCCACAGGTCGCCATTGACGCCGCGGAACACCAGCGAAAACACGGTCGAGCCGATCAGGATGAAAATAACGAAGGCCGACAGCCGCGTGGTCGAATGCATGGCCTGGCGCAGCAGGCTCCAGGAGAGGCGGCGGTTGGCAATGGCCAGCACGATGGCGCCGGCAGCGCCCATGCCGCCCCCTTCGGTGGGGGTGGCCATGCCAATGAAAATGGTGCCCAGTACCAGGAAGATCAGGGCCAGCGGCGGAATCAATACGAACACCACCTTTTCGGCCATGCGCGAGAGCAGACCGAGCTGCAGGCGGCGGTTGACGGCGGCGGCGAGGAAGGCGAAGGCAATGGCGACGGCGGCCGAAAAAATCGCCAGTTCGTCCGCCGCCAGCGCCGCATGGCTGGCGCCCCAGGCCTTGTCGAACAGCACGCCGACGGCGACCGTGACGACCAGCAGCGCCAGCAGCGAGAGGGCGCCGCTGTCGCCGTTCGGCTGGCGCAGATTGCGCGCTTCCAGCGGCAGCGCCGGCACGTAGGCCGGTTTGAACAGCGACAGCGCCAGCACATAGGCGGCGTACATCAGCGTCAGCAGCAGGCCCGGCACGAAGGCGGCGCGGTACATATCGCCCACCGAGCGGCCGAGCTGGTCGGCCATGACGATCAGCACCACCGACGGCGGGATGATTTGCGCCAGCGTACCGGAGGCGGCGATGACGCCGGCGGCGAGCCGCTTGTCGTAGCCGTAGCGCAGCATCACGGGCAGCGAAATCAAGCCCATCGAAATGACCGACGCCGCCACCACGCCGGTGGTGGCAGCGAGCAGGGCGCCGACAAAAATGACGGCATAGGCGACGCCGCCACGGATCGGGCCGAACAGCTGGCCGATGGTGTCGAGTAAATCCTCGGCCATGCCGGAGCGCTCGAGGATCAGACCCATGAAGGTAAAGAAGGGGATCGCCAGCAGGGTGTCGTTGCCCATGATGCCGTAAATACGGTTCGGCAAGGCTTGCAGCAACTCCGGTTTTAATAAGCCCAGTTCGATGCCGACGAAGCCAAAGAACAGGCCGTTGGCCGCCAGCGAAAAGGCCACCGGAAAGCCCGACAGCAGGAAAATCACCAGCGTGCCAAACATGATGGGCGCGATATTGGCGATGACAAATTGTTCCATGGAATCCCCGACGGTTTTTTTATTCGTGTGGCGCTGGCGCGCCGCTGCGATTGCAAGGGCGGCGCATTGATTGGCTGACTGCTCAGCTAATCTGGTTGGCCGCCTTGATGGCGTCGATCTCGTCTTGCGGCGTGCTGCTGTGCTTGGCGAAATTGCTGCCGTCGCTGTGCCCGGCGAGAAAGGCGATGCGCTTGATGATTTCTGAAATGCCCTGCAACAGCAGCAGCACGAAGCCGGCCGGCACCAGGAGCTTGGCCGGCCAGACGATCAACCCGCCCGCGCTGCTCGAACTCTCGGCCGTTTGCAGCGAGTACAGAAAGAAGGGCACGCCGTAATAGATAATCAGCAGGCACACCGGCAGCAGGAACAGCAGATAGCCGGCCACATCGATCCACACCTGCGTGCGCTTACTGAAATGGCCGGTGATGACATCGATGCGCACATGTTCGTCGCGCCGCAGGGTGTGCGCCGACGCCAGCATGAAGACCGCGGCAAACAGATACCACTGAATTTCCAGCCAGGCGTTCGAACTCATCTTGAAGGTGTAACGCACCAGCGCGTTGACGGCGCAGACGATCACCGCCAGCAGCAGCGCCCAGCTGACGGCGGCGGCGATTTTTTCGTTCATCGCGTCGATGGCGCGCGAGAGGGACAGGAACATGGCCGCTGTGCTTTCGCTGTGCTTGATGAATTAGTCCGCCAGCGCGCTGCGCACGCGGGCAATCGCCGCCCGCACCTGGCGTGGTGCGGTACCACCGACGTGGTCGCGCGCGGCCACCGAGCCTTCCAGCGTCAGCACGGCAAAGACGTCGTCACCGATCAACGGTGAGAACGCTTGCAGGGCATCGAGGCTCATTTCGGCCAGATCGAGGCCGCTGGCGTCGCAGGCGCGCACGGCGCGGGCGACTGCTTCGTGGGCATCGCGGAACGGCAGACCCTGTTTGACCAGATAGTCGGCCAGATCGGTGGCGGTGGCGTAACCCTGCAGGGCGGCGGCGCGCATATTGTCGGGCTTGACGGTGATGCCGCCGGCCATGTCGGCAAAGATGCGCAGGGTGTCGGTGACGGTGTCGACGGTGTCGAACAGCGGTTCCTTGTCTTCCTGGTTGTCCTTGTTGTAGGCCAGCGGCTGGCCCTTCATCAGGGTGAGCAGGCCCATCAGGTGGCCATAGACGCGCCCGGTTTTGCCGCGCGCCAGTTCGGGGACGTCCGGGTTTTTCTTTTGCGGCATGATCGACGACCCCGTACAAAAGCGGTCGGCGATGTCGATGAAGCCGACGCGCGGGCTCATCCAGATAATCAATTCTTCCGCCATGCGCGACACGTGCATCATCAGCACCGACGAGGCGGCGCAAAACTCGATGGCGAAATCGCGGTCGGAGACGGCGTCGAGCGAGTTGTGGCAGACGTCGTCAAAGCCGAGCGTGTTGGCCACGCGCAGGCGGTCGATGGGGAAGGTGGTGCCGGCCAGCGCGGCGGCGCCCAGCGGCAGGCGGTTGACCCGTTTGCGGGTGTCCTGCATGCGCTCGACGTCGCGGCCGAACATCTCGACGTAAGCCAGCATGTGGTGACCGAAGGTGATGGGCTGGGCCACCTGCATGTGGGTAAAGCCGGGCAGGATGACGTCGGCGTGCTGCTCGGCCAGGTCGAGCAGGGCAGCGCGCAATGCTTGCAGCAGGGCGACGATGTCGTCGATGGCGGCGCGCACGTACAGGCGGATGTCAGTGGCGACCTGGTCGTTGCGCGAGCGCCCCGTGTGCAGGCGCTTGCCGGCGTCGCCCACCAGTTCGGTCAGGCGCTTTTCGATATTCAGGTGGACGTCTTCCAGGTCGAGCAGCCAGGTAAAGGTGCCAGCCTCGATTTCACTTCTAATTTGTGCCATGCCGCCATCGATGGCGGCGCGGTCGGCTGCCGTGATGATGCCTTGCGCCGCCAGCATCTCAGCGTGGGCCAGCGAGCCTTCGATGTCGAACAGGGCCAGGCGCTTGTCGAAAAACACCGAAGCGGTGTAGCGCTTGACGAGATCGGAGACCGGTTCGGAAAAGCGCGCCGACCAGGCTTCGCCCTTGTTAGAAAATTGTGCTGTCATGTGAAATGCCTGCTAAATGCGTAAGGAGACGCGTGAGTGGAAGCGGGAAGGCGGCGCCAGAGCGCGGCAATTGGAGCAATTATAAACAAGGCAGCGCCTGCCAGAGGGAAAAAAAGCCGCGCTTGCTGCGCCAAAAAATTCCATAAAATCATTCACCTGAGCCTGCTTCCCCCCCTGGCTAAGGCTGTAGAATTGGTTTTTTGCAGTCTTGCAGGATATAAGCTCATGTCGGATCTCACCATCAGTACCAACCGCGGCGAACTCGATGTACCGATGATTTACCGCTTTCTCAGCGAGCAGTCGGGCTGGGCCGTCGGTATTTCGCGCGCGGTGGTCGACCGCGCCATCGAAAACTCCATGTGTTTCGGCGGCTTCGTCGATGGCCGCCAGGTGGCGTTTGCCCGCGTGGTCACCGATTTCGCCACCTTTGGCAACCTGGTCGACCTGTTCGTGCTGCCCGAGTACCGCGGCCGCGGCTATGCCAGCGAGATGCTCACCACCATCATGGCGCACCCCAGCCTGAAGGGCCTGCGCCGCTTCACCCTGGCCACCAGCAGCGCGCCCGGGCTGTATGAAAAATTCGGCTTTGGTCCGCCGCAGCGTCCGGAGACGCTGATGGAGCGCTACTTTCCGAATATTTATCTGTCGTGATGCTTCGGCGGTAAACCGCCACGGCGCTACTGCCAGTGCATCAGCACCGGTGGCGCCAGCAGGGCCAGTGCCATCACCAGGTAGATCAGCTGCAGCGGCACCATCCAGCGTGCCCAGGTCAGCCACGGAATGCGCGCCAGCGCCAGCACGCCCACCGTGATGCCCGAGGTGGGGATCATCGGCGTGGTCAGTTCACCGAGCTGGAAGGCCAGCACCGCCGTTTGCCGGCTCACGCCGACCAGGTCAGCCAGCGGCGCCATGATCGGCATGGTCAGCGCTGCCTGTCCGGTGCCCGAGTGGATAAAGAAATTGATGACCGACTGGATCACGAACATCTTTTGGGCGGCGATGATGGGCGAGGCCGATGCCACCAGCGGCGTCAAGGCATGCAGCATGGTGCCGATGATGTGCGAGTCGCGCGCCAGGATGACGGTGCCACGCGCCAGCGCGATCACCAGCGCGGTGGTGACGAGGTCGCGCGCACCGTGCAAAAAGGCGGCGACGAAGCCATCTGCACCGAGCTTGCCGAGCACACCGATCAGGATCGCCATGCTCAGAAACAGGGCGGCGATTTCTTCCACGCCCCACTGATACTCGACCACGCCGTACACCATCACGCCGAGGCTGCTGACAAACAGTGCCAGTACGCTGGCGTGACGGGCCGTCATCACCACCAGCGCGGCGGCGGCCGGGGTGGCTTGCTGGCGTTTTTCCTGGTCGAGCGCCCAGGTCGGGCTCAGCTGCGGCTGGCGCTTGATGCGGGCGGCGTACCACATCATGAAGGCGATGGTGACGGCGGTGGCGATGCACCACACGATGATGCGGTAACGCATGCCGGAAAACGGTGCGATACCGGCGATGCCCTGGGCCACGCCCACATTGAACGGGTTGATGAAGGCGGCGGCAAAGCCGACCTGCGAGCCGACGAAGGGAATCGAGACGCCGACGATCGAATCGTAGCCCAGCGCCAGCGCCAGCGGCACGAAGATGAGGATGAAGGGAATCGCCTCTTCGGCCATGCCGAAGGTGGCCCCGCCCAGTGAAAATAGGGTGATGAAAACGGGGATGACGGCGGCGCGCACCAGCGGCGAGCGGCTGTGGGCGCGCACCACGGCGCCGATCATGGCATCGATGGCGGCGGTTTGTTGCAGCACGGCGAAGGCGCCGCCGACGATCAGCACGAAGCCGATGATCAGGGCGGCGTCGACAAAACCCTTGATGGGCGCCATCATCAACGCCACCAGGCCCTGCGGCTCGCTGGCGACATAGTGGAAGGTGGCCGGGTCGACCAGCTGGCGGCCGTTGACCAGGCGGGTATCGTACTGGCCCCCCGGCACCAGCCAGGTGGCGGCGGCGATCATCGCCAGGATGGCGAACAGGAGAACGAAGGTATTGGGCAGGCGCAGTCGCATGGGAGGGGCTTTAGACGGGGCTGTAGGCGGGGCTGTGGTCGATCACTGGCTCAGCAGCTTGCCGGCACGGAAGGCGGTGGCGCCGGCGATCTTGCCGATCGCCATGCCGCGCAACAGGTGGCGGTGCGCGGTGCGGGCGAACAGCACCCCCGGCACCGTGTTGCAGACGGTGGTGACGGCGCCGCTGACGGGGTCGATCAGGTCGGCCACTGCCGTGCCGGCCGCCAGCGTTGCGCCCAGCGGCTGGCGCAACACCAGCACGCCCGCATGCGGCGCCACCAGCGGCTCGACCCCTTCGAGCGGGGTCGGTTGGCACAGCGGCGTCGGTAGCGGCGGCAGTTGCGCCAGCCGGAGGACGCCGCTGTGGGCGAGGAAGGCGATCAGCGCCTGCGCATCGTGCGCCGCCAGTTCATAGCTGACATCCATTTCGCCGCGCAACTCGACGGTGGTCGACAGGCAGGCCATGGGAATGGGCGTGGCTTCGCCAAAATGGGCGGCCAGGTCCCACCACAGGCGGCTGCAGGCTTCATCGAAGGGCTCTTCGCCCGCTTCCAGCGCCAGCAGCACGGCATGCGCCTGCAGCAGCGCCGTCAATGGCGCGATGGCAGCGGCGAGCGGCGTGCCGGTATAGAGATGGATCACCGCTTCATTGTCGCAATGGAGGTCGAGCACGATATCGGCGTCGATGGCCAGGCCCAGCAGGATTTTTTTGAGCGCTTCGGCATCGGTGGCGGCATGCCAGCTGGCCACCGAGGCCAGCGCGTGCTGGCGCACCAGCGCGGTGTTGGCCGCGGGGTCGGCCGTCAGCTTGCCGGCCAGCGAGATTTTCAGGTCCGCGGCGACGTGCTTGTAGGTGCGGTTGAAGTTGGTACCAGTCGACAGGTCGAAGCGGCCGAACGGCGCGCCAATGATCGCTTGTGCCAGTCCCAGCGGATTGGCGGCCGGCACCAGCACCACTTCGCCCACCAGGCTGCCATCGGCTTCGGCCGCCAGCAGGGCCGTGCGCAAAAACTGCGCCACCAGCATGCCGGGCACTTCATCGGCGTGCAGGGCGGCCTGGATGTAGACTTTCTTGCCGCTGCCAGGCTTGCCAAAATGAAAACTGCTCAGCTGATAATTGCCGCCGCTTTCGGGACGCGAAATTTGATGACGTTGTGCATGCATGGTGGGTGAGTTCACAGAGAGGGAGCACACAGTGTGGCATAACAGTTACTTGACAGACAACCTGGATGCGTCGATTGGGGAACGAAATAGTTGCGATGAGGCAAGTCTGTGATCGTGATTCCCGCTACGCTAGAAAATAGTTGATCGTTGGAAGCAAAAAAATGCAGGAAGCGTAGCGCGCCAGCGACGCAGGCGAACGACAATGTGTATGATGGCGGCGAAGGCTATGACTCTACTATGTGGAACCGGCGGTGCAACACGGAGCCGTGTTCCAGGACACCCGTGGCCCCATTTCCGGCCTGCGCCAATGCCGCAGCCGTGCTTTGCTGGGACCCGTCGGGTGAGCGTGAGCTCACCCGTTTTTTTGAAGGAAGCCTGATGTCGACCTATCTGATCCGCATTGCGATGCTGCTCGGCGCCCTGGCTAGCGGCGTCGCCAGCGCTGCCGCGCTGGTGGCGGCGCCGTTGCCGGCGGCGGCCGCCGTCACTGCGGCCGTTGCTGCCGTTGCTGCCGATACTGGCAAGGACGCCGCCAGCGACAGTGGCGTCCTGTCCGGCACCCCGGTGGTCACTGGACCGAAGGGCGCGCTCGTCATCGTCGGTGGTGCCCTGCGCGCCGACAACGCCATCGTCTGGGAGCGCATCGTGCGCCTGGCGGGCGGCGAGGGCGCCCGCATCGCCGTGTTTGCTTCGGCGTCGGCCAATCCCCAGGCCACCGCCAAGTTCAACGTCGATCTGCTCAACCAGTATGGTGCCGACGCCTTTTTCATTCCGGTTGCCGTCAAGCTGGCCGGTACCGACTATCTGGCGGCGGCCGACGATCCCGAACTGGCAGCGGCCGTGCGCAAGGCCGGTGGCGCGTATTTTGCCGGTGGCGACCAGAGCCGCATCACCCGTTCGCTGCGCCGTCCCGACGGCAGTAATTCGCTGGTGCTCGACGCCTTGTGGGACATGTACCGCAACGGTGGCGTGATCGCCGGCTCCAGCGCCGGCGCTGCCATCATGAGCAGCACCATGTTCGACGAACCGAAAGCGGTGCTGGCCACCCTCAAGCAGGGCGTCGCGGAAGGCCATGAAATTTCCGCTGGCCTGGGTTTTATTGGCGACGACGTCTTCGTCGACCAGCACTTGCTGGTACGCGGCCGGTTCGCCCGCATGCTGCCGGCCATGCTCAAGAAAGGCTATAAACTGGGCCTGGGCATCGATGAAAACACCGCCATGGTGGTGTCGAGCAACCGCGACGTCGAAGTGATCGGCTACAAGGGTGCGCTGCTGATCGACCTGCACGAAGCGAGCACCGAGCCGGGTGCCTTCAATTTGAGCAATGCGATGGTCAGCTATCTGGACGCCGGCGACCGTTTTAATATCGCCACCGGTGCGTTTTTCCCGGCCCAGGACAAGGCCGACGGTAAACTCGATCCCACCAAACCGTATTACCGCGAACCGCTATTTGCTGCCGACATTCTTGGCAATTCAACGGTGGTCGACCTGATGGGCAAACTGATCGACAGCGATCAGCCCGAAGCGATCGGCTTGACCCTGGGCAGCCCGCGCAGCCTGCAGCCCGATCTCGGCTTCGAGTTTCGCTTTAGCCGGGTGGGCGACAGCATCGGCTATATGTCGGCGGCATCGGAAGCGTATTCGATCTATAACGTGCGGATGGATATCCGGCCGATCCAGATTCGCTTGCCGCTGTACCAGTATAAAAATGACCGGCCGGGGTTTAACGGGCAGCAGATGCGGGGAAGTGAATAGAATCAAACAAAAGTGAAAACCTGCTTTTGTTTGGTTTGAAGTGAGGGGCGAAGGGGACACCGGCTTAGAGGCGAAAAGATGATCAGGTATGGATCACTGGCGGAGCCAGTGATTCACAGGGGGACGCAAACCCGAGTCAGATCGACGTTCGCCTCGGGGGGAGACTGGCCGGGCCACGCTGGCACCTTTGGTGCGTGTCGCAATTTTGCATGACGGCGCAGCGGCCAATTTTCACGGCGCAGCCAGACTGCTAGACTGCGGTTTTACCCGCCGGATTGCCTCCATGATCTTTTCCTACTCGCGCGCCCTGTGCGCCAGCGCGCTGTTCGTTGTTGCCGCCGCCGCCGCCGCCGCCCCCGCCACCGCCGCCCCCGCCACCGCCGCCCCCGCCACCATCCGCGTCGACTACCTCCACAGCGGCAACGCCCTCACCGAGCACTACGCCATCGAGCGCGTGCTGGTCGAGCCCTTACCGTGGCCCGGTGATCTGGCGCACAATCTCGATCCCCTCGAGCGCGGCAGCAACCGCGTCGAAGTGGTCGATGCCGCCAGCGGCGCACTGCTCTATTCGCGCGGCTTTTCCACCGTGTTCGGTGAGTGGAAAACCACCGATGAAGCTAGTAAACTGACGCGCGGTTTTCACGAGTCGGTGCGCTTTCCGGCCACCGGCAAACCAGTCAGGGTGCGCATCCTCAAGCGCGATGAGCGCAATCTGTTTTCGCTGGTGTGGAGCGTCGACGTCGATGCCGCTGGACTCGACGTCATCAAGCAGCAGGGAGCGGCGCCGGCGCCCGTCCTGCCCATCCGCGTGAGCGGGCCGTCGCCCGACAAGGTCGATCTGTTGGTGATTGGCGATGGCTATACGGCCGCCGACATGAAAAAATTCGCCGCCGATGCGCACCGCCTGGCCGACCATTTGTTTACTGTCTCGCCGTTCAAGGAACGCGCCGCCGATTTTAATGTGTGGGCAATGGCCGTGCCGACCCCGCAATCGGGGGTGTCGCGGCCATCGACCGGCGTCCAGCACGCTTCCAGCCTGGGCGCGCGCTACGATATTTTTGGCAGCGAGCGCTACGTGCTGACCTTGGATAACCGCGCCCTGCGCGACATCGCCCAGTACGCACCTTACGAATTCATCGAAATCCTCGTCAACAACGACACCTACGGCGGCGGCGGCATCTACGGCCAGTTCAGCACCGCCGCAGCCAGCAACGACTGGGCCAATTATTTGTTCGTCCATGAATTCGGCCACCACTTCGCTGGCCTGGCCGACGAGTACTACACCTCGCCAGTGGCTTATCAGTCGGGCGCCGAGCGACCTGAACCGTGGGAGCCGAATGTCACCGCCCTGCGCGAGCCGGCCAAACTCAAATGGCAAGCGTTCGTCACACCGGGCACCGCCCTGCCCACCGCCTGGCCGAAAGCGGCCTATGAAGAAGAATCGCGCGCTTACCAGGCGCGCCGCGCGGCGCTGCGCGCCGCCAACCGGCCGGAAAGGGAAATGAGTGCGCTGTTTGCCGAAGACCTGGCGCGCTCGAACGCGCTGTTCGCCAGCGCCGCCGAACGCCACACAGTGGGGGCATTCGAAGGCGCCAATTACCAGGCCAGCGGCTACTACCGCTCGGAAATGCAGTGCATCATGTTCGACCGCAGTGAACAGTTCTGTAAGGTTTGCCAGGCCGCCATCAGCAGCGTGATCGACCTGTACGCGCCCCGCAAATAGGGGGCCGTCAGCCCCAAAAAAAATCTGTCTAGTTCCTGTCAACCAATGATTAAGGGCACTCGTTAATGGTGTAACAGGAGGCGAAACAACGTGCGATAGCGTACAGACTCTCTTGTTATAACGTCATATTCTGAGTTCGTTCCTAGACGAAAGTTTTCGGACGAGAAATGAAAGAAGACGATAGGACTCACGCCTGAGAAGGCTTGGCCCGTAACGTCCCAACTAGTCCTCTCCAATCATCATTAAAGGAATTACCATGAATAAAGTACTCGCTACCCTGATCGCCGGTTTGTTCGCTACGTCGGTCTACGCTCAGACCGCAACGCCAGCCATGGCGCCAGCAACCAAGGTTGAAGCCAAAGCCAACGAAAAAATCGTCAAGGCTGAAGTTGCCGAAGCCAAAGTCGATGCCAAAGCTGACGAAAAAATGAGCAAGGCGCATGCCAAAGCGGGTGAAAAGAAAGCCAAAGCGACTGCCAAAGCAGCCGACAAGAAAGCCGATGCTGCCGCTGACGTCGCCAAAGCTGACCCGGCAGACAAAATGAAAGCCGGCGCCAAAGCCGACGAAAAAATGGCCAAGGCCGATCTGAAAGCAGAAAAAACCGTCGCCAAAGCCGACGCCAAAGTGGAAAAAGTCGCTGCCGAAGCCAAGAAAGACAAAACCATCGCCGCCGCCAAGACCACCGAAAAGAAAGCAGAAGCCGCTGCCGATGTGAAGAAAGACGCTGCCAAGTAATTCGCAGTCGCGTAGTAAAAAAGGACAGCGCCCGCTGTAATGCCGTTCAGTTAAGACTGAACGGCATTTTTTTCTTGTAAACAGCAAACTACGCTGTTAACCTTCGTCGGCAATCTTCGACGACACTCTTCACTTCCTTGCCAATCACCTGGAAGCGCCCGATTGGCGCAGGCTGGGCGAGCATTTGCCTGTCGAGTAGATTGAACAAGCGATCGCACGAACCGAGGCAACCAGTATTCGCCACCGCCGGCTTCCGGCCGAACAGGTGGTGTGGCTGATGATCGCGTTGGCACTGTACCGGCACAAATCGATCGGCGAGGTGCCCGACGACCTCGGCTTGGCAATACCGGATTCGCCAACGCCATTTGTCAGCAAGAGCGCGGCGGCACAGGCGCGTCAGCGAGTTGGATCTGAACCACTCAAGTGGCTGTTCGATCATTCGGCACGGCACTGGAGCGAGCAAGATCGTCGCGCTTATATTTTCAAGGGGCTGCAACTGTTCGCCATGGACGGCACCACGTTGCGTACCCATGACAATGTCGAACATCGAGACCATTTTGGCGCCCAAGAGTATTCCAGTGGCGCCATCGCCAGCTACCCACAAGTACGGGGCGTGACGGTCACTTCGCTGCCCACGCATATTGTCCATAGCGCAGCGTCTGGTCCATACGGCACCAATGACATGCTGTATGCGAAGCAGTTGATCGCGGGCATACCGAATGAATCGCTCACGGTCTTCGACCGCGGATGTCTGTCGGCGGAAATATTGTGCACGCTCACGCGGCACGGCACTGATCGCCACTTCATCATTCCGGCCAAATCGAATACGAAATGGGAAGTGATCGAAGGCGGCGAAAGCGATTGCACGGTTCGCATGCGCGTGTCGCCGCAAGCGCGCGCCAAGTGCGCAGAACTGCCGGAATTCTGGCAGGCGCGTGCCATTACCGTGATCGACGGACAAGCACGCAAGCGCATCTTGCTTACCTCATTGAGCGACCGGCGGCGCTACAAGCCATCCGACATTGGTCGTTGCTACGAGAGGCGCTGGGGCATCGAGACGAGTTACCGGCAACTAAAGCAAACGATGCTGGGGGGCAGCGCTGACACTGCGTTCCAAGACGGTAGACGGTGTGTATCAGGAAATCTGGGGCACTCTTATCGCCTACAACTTGGTGCGGCTCGAGATCGCCAAAGCGGCACTGACGGTCAAATGCGATCCGATGGAAGTGAGCTTCATCCGAGCCTTCCACCTGATCCAGTTCGAGTTGCACTGGGCAGCTGTGACGCGCTCGTATGGCAAGCTTCCCGCATCCATGAAGCACTTGCGCGAAAGGCTGGTTAGCCTCTTGAATGACGAACGGCCCGATCGAAAATTCGACCGGGTCGTCAAGGCAAAACCAAACCGCTACACCACCCGAGTTCTAAGAAAGAATCCTTAACTGAACGGCATTACAGGGCCCGCTGTCCTTTTTTTCGTCGGCAGAAACGTGGCGAGCTTGACAGCAGCGCTGCCCCCGCCACTTGCCTGTTTAGTCGGACTCGGTGGTGCGCATCGCCAGCGTCACCGCCTTGACCTTTTGCACCAGCGCCTTGCCCTTGCGCGCGCGCTTGCCAAAGTGCGGCTCCAGACCGCTGGCAAACAGTTCCACCGTTCTCGGCTTGGCGCCGGCCCAGGTGCCGATGACGTTGACGCCGCGCTGGTTGATCGGTTGCACCGCCAGCAGGGTTTCCTTTGGCTCGAGTTCCATCAGAATGACGCCGCGCCCGCCGTTGGTGAGCGCCTTCATTTCATCCATGCCGAACACCAGCACCCGCCCCTTCTCCGATAAACAGGCCAGCGCGCCGGCCTGATCCGGCACCACGCGTGGTGCCAGCAGGGTCGCGCCACTATCGAGGGTGATAAACGATTTGCCCCCTTTTAAGCGGCTGACCATGTCGCCCGCCTTGGTGACGAAGCCGTAGCCGTTCGAGGTCGCCAGCACCAGGCTGGTGGTGGCCGCTCCGGCAAAATAATGGAGGATGCGGGCGCCGCCGGTCAGGTCGACCAGGGCGGTAATCGGCACGCCATCGCCGCGCGCGCCCGGTAGCGCCGTCACCGGCACCGAATAGACTTTGCCGTTGTCACCAAAGGCCAGCAGGGTGTCGACCGTGCGGCACTCAAAGGCGCTGTAGATGGCGTCACCAGCCTTGAAGGTGAACAGGGCGGCATCGTGGCCGATGCCGGTGCGCGCACGCACCCAGCCCTTTTCGGACACCACCACGGTGACCGGCTCGTCGACCACCTTTTGCTCGGCGACCGCTTTTTGCGCTTCTTCGATCAGCGTGCGGCGCGCATCGCCAAAGGTCTTGGCATCGAGCTCGATCTCGCGGATGATCAGGCGCTTCATGGTGGCAGGGTTGTCGAGAATATCCTGCAGTCCCGCTTTTTCCTTGCGCAGCGCGGCCAGCTCCTGCTCGATTTTGATGGTTTCCAGTCGCGCCAGCTGGCGCAGGCGGATTTCCAGGATGTCTTCGGCCTGCCGCTCGGACAGGCGAAATTCGTCGATCAGCGCCTGTTTCGGCTCGTCCGCATTGCGGATGATGGCGATCACCTTGTCGATATTGAGCAGGACCGCTTCGCGCCCCTCCAGAATATGGATGCGGTCATCGACCTTGGCCAGCCTGAACACGGTGCGCCGGCGCAGCGTGTCAAAGCGGTACTCGACCCACTCCTGCAGAATGCTCGACAAGCCCTTCTGACGGGGACGCCCATCGATGCCGATCATCACCAGGTTGATCGAATTGGACGATTCCAGCGAGGTGTGCGCCAGCAGCATGAGCATGAATTCGGTCTGGTCCTGGTTCTTCGATTTCGGTTCGAATACCAGCCGCACCGCCGCCTCGCGGCCCGATTCGTCACGGATGGCGTCGAGCGAGCCGAGGATGGTCTGTTTCAAGGTGGTCTGCTCGGGCGACAGCGCCTTCTTGCCCAGCCTGATCTTGGGATTGGTCAGTTCTTCGATTTCTTCCAGCACCTTTTGCGACGACACGCCGGGCGGCAGTTCCGTCACCACCGCCTGCCACTGGCCGCGCGCCAGCTCTTCGATCTTCCAGCGCGCCCGCACCTTCATGCTGCCACGGCCGCTGGCATACATGTCGGCGATCTGCGCTGCCGGGGTGATGATCTGGCCGCCACCGGGGAAGTCGGGGCCGGGGATGATGGCCATCAGTTCGGCGTGGGTGAGCTTGGGATTGCGGATCATCGCCACCGCCGCCTGCGCCACTTCGCTCAGGTTGTGCGAGGGGATTTCAGTGGCCAGGCCCACCGCAATGCCGGAGGCGCCATTGAGCAGCACCATCGGCAGCCGCGCCGGCAGGGTTTTGGGTTCCGTCGTCGAGCCGTCGTAGTTCGGCTGAAAGTCGACCGTGCCCTGGTCGATTTCATCCATCAACAGCTTGGCGATGGGTGTCAGGCGCGCTTCGGTGTAGCGCATGGCGGCGGCGCCGTCGCCATCGCGCGAGCCGAAGTTGCCCTGGCCATCGATGAGGGGATAGCGCAGCGAAAAATCCTGCGCCATGCGCACCAGCGCGTCGTACACCGACTGGTCGCCGTGCGGGTGCAATTTGCCCAGCACGTCGCCCACCACCGCTGCCGATTTACGCGGCTTGGCAGTCGGGCCCAGGCCCAGCTCGTTCATGGCAAACAGGATGCGTCGCTGCACCGGCTTCTGGCCATCGGTGACGTCGGGCAGCGCGCGGCCCTTGACGACCGAGACGGCGTAGTCGAGGTAGGCGCGCTCGGCGAAGGTCGACAGGGTCAGGGCGTCGTCGTCGCCGGCCGGCGGTGCTGGCGGTGCCGGTGGCGCCGGCGGTGCCGGCGGTGTGGCGGCCGCACTGGCGGCCGGATCGGTGGGGTCGAACAAAGTGGCTTGTGTGGACATGGTCTGTAAGGGCGTGAGGGACGCGCCAGGCGCGCCCGTTAAATCAGGAATCAAGCATCGGGCATCGAATACTAAATATCGGCTTCGGTCTCGTTACCGTGTTCTTCGATCCAGGCGCGGCGGGCGGCAGCTTCGCCTTTGCCCATCAACATATTAAAGCGCGCCGAGGCGTCGCCCTGGCTGAAGTCGCCCAGCTTGACGGGCAGCAGGCGGCGGGTGTCCGGGTTCATGGTGGTTTCCCACAACTGCTCGGCATTCATCTCTCCCAGGCCCTTGAAGCGCGAAATGCCCCAGGCACCTTCCTTGACGCCGTCCTTGCGCAGCTTGTCTTCGATGGCCACCAGTTCGCCGGCATCGAGCGCGTACATTTTCTGGATCGGCTTTTTGCCGCGCGCAGGGGCGTCGACGCGGAACAGGGGCGGCCGGGCGATGCAGATGTGGCCCTTGTCGAACAGCGCCGGGAAGTGCTTGAAAAACAGCGTCAACAGCAGCACCTGGATGTGCGAACCGTCGACGTCGGCGTCCGACAGGATGCAGATTTTGCCGTAGCGCAGATTCGACAGGTCCGGGTTGTCGCCATAGGCGTGCGGGTCGACGCCGATGGCGACGGCGATATCGTGGATTTCGTTGTTGGCAAACAGGCGGTCGCGGTCGGTTTCCCAGGAATTGAGCACCTTGCCGCGCAGCGGCAGGATGGCCTGGAATTCCTTGTCGCGGCCCATCTTGGCCGAGCCACCGGCCGAATCACCCTCGACCAGGAAAATTTCGTTGCGGCTGATGTCGGACGATTCGCAATCAGTGAGCTTGCCAGGCAACACGGCAACGCCCGACGACTTTTTCTTTTCCACTTTTTGCAGCGAGCGCAGGCGCGACTGCGCCTGCTTGATCACCAGTTCGGCGAGCTTCTTGCCATATTCGACGTGGTGATTGAGCCACACTTCGAGCGGCGGCTTGGAAAACGTCGACACCAGGCGTACGGCGTCGCGTGAATTCAAGCGTTCCTTGATCTGGCCCTGAAACTGCGGGTCGAGCACTTTCGCCGACAGCACAAACGAGACGCGCGCAAAGACGTCTTCGGGCAGCAGCTTGACGCCCTTCGGCAGCAGCGAGTGCATCTCGACGAAATTTTTGACGGCGCCAAACAGGCCATCGCGCAAACCCGATTCGTGGGTACCGCCATTGGGCGTGGGGATCAGGTTGACATACGATTCGCGCACGACGGCGCCTTCTTCGGTCCACGCCACCACCCAGGCGGCGCCTTCGCCTTCGGCAAACCCATCCGTCTCGCCATTGGCGTACTGGGCACCTTCGAAGACGGGAATGAGGGTCTCGCCGTTCGAGGTTTGCGCCAGCATTTCGTTGAGGTAGCCGCGCAGGCCTTCGTCGTACTTCCAGGTCTGCACGTCGCCGGTTTTGGCAGTGGTCAGGGTGACGGTGACGCCGGGCAGCAGCACTGCTTTCGAGCGCAGCAGGCGCGCCAGCTCGGTTTTGGAAATGTCGGCCGAATCGAAGTATTTCGGGTTCGGCCAGGCGGTGACGCGGGTCCCCGATTTTTTGCCATCGCGGGGTGCCGGCCGCGAACTTAACGGTTCGATGACGTCGCCATCGGCAAACACCATGTGGTGCAGGCCGTTGCCATCGGGCTCTTTGCGCCAGACGGTAATTTCGAGGCGCGACGACAGCGCATTGGTGACGGACACGCCAACCCCGTGCAGGCCGCCCGAGAACGCATAGGCGCCGCCCGAACCCTTGTCGAACTTGCCGCCCGCGTGCAGGCGGGTAAACACGATTTCCACCGTCGGCACCTGCTCTTCCGGGTGCAGGCCGACGGGGATGCCGCGGCCATCGTCGTCGACCGTGATGGAGCCGTCGACGTTGACGGTCACCGCGATGTGCGAGCAATAGCCGCCGAGCGCTTCATCGGAGGCGTTGTCGATCACTTCCTGGATGATGTGCAGGGGATTTTCCGTGCGCGTGTACATGCCCGGCCGCTGCTTGACGGGTTCGAGTCCCTTGAGGACGCGGATCGATGATTCGCTGTAATCGGATGCGGGTTTTTTGGTTGCCATTGCTTGTCGTGTACGTTTGCGTTTGTTTTGCTGATGCCTGGCCAGGCTTGAGGGCCGGGCCGGTCATGGAATCCATCAGTGCTTCCCTGGAGCCACCATTGCCCGCGCATTCTAGCGCAAGTGCCGGATACTGGATATAAACACAGTACTTTGCCCCAGCTTATTTTACCCAGTTCTGCGCCCCCTGGACGGCTCAACTGCTGCATTTCGGAAATTAGAAGGGGGCCATTGCCGCCCCGGGGTTGCGGCGGCGCCACACTGGTGTTGCCCCGAGTGTGCCCCGGGCTGCATTCGCAGGAAACAAATTGCTTGCCTCCCCCATGCTTTATCGCTAGATTCAAGGCATCGGCCAGCGGGCCGGCGCCAACGACAGAGTGCCAGGATCATGCATTGTCCCAGTCATCCCCATGCCGTACGCCTGATCGGATTCGCGCCAGACGATAGCGCCGCGCTGGCGGCCGTGCTGCTCAACGGGCCGGTCAGCGGTCCGCATTTTTATTGCCTGCTTGAAGACAGCCTGCAGGAAGCCGACCTCTACCTGGTTAAGGCCGATGAAGCGGCGGCGCTGACGCTGCTGGCGGGCCTCAATCCCTGCGAAGCGACCCCGGCGCTGTTGCTCGGTCCCGCCAGCGCCTGCCTGCCCTTTGCCCGCATCGACTGGCCACCCGAGCCGGCACGCCTGCACCTGGCGCTGGCCGAACTGGTGGCGCGCCGTGCGCAGGCGCTGGCGCGGCTGGCGGCCAGCGGGCAGGGAGCGCCGCTGGTCGAACGGCGCCGCCAGCCGCGCCTCGATATCGATTTGAGCGAACCGCATGGCGGCAGCGCCCACGCCATCCGCCGCCGCCCGCCGCCCGGCGGCGCCATCCTGATCGTCGACAAGGGCGGCGCCTTCCGCGACCACGTTGCCAAGATGATCGGCGCGCGCCGCCTGCCGGTCGAGTGGACCGACAGCGCCGGCGCTGCCGTCGCCCTGTGCGACGAGACGCCCGTCTCGCTATTGATGATCAACACCGCGACGCCGCAGGTCGATCCCTACCGCTTGTGCGCCACCGTCAAGCAATTGCCGAGCGCGGCGCGCACTGCGGTGGTGTTCCTGGTGGCGCGCAATTATCCGTACGACGCCGCCCGCGCCCGCGCCGCCGGCGTGCGCGGACTGCTCGACAAGCCGGTGGCCGACCGCCACCTGTATTCGGCCATCACCAAGCTGATGTCCTTACCGTAAGGCGGGGAAAGGCAGCTGTCCCCTGCATGCCGCTCCCTACTTGCTGAGCAGGCGCATGCCCCGCTCCAGCCCGTCTATCGTAATCGGAAACATGCGCTGATTGACGATCTGCCGGATCACCGCAATCGATTGGCGGTACTGCCAGCTCGCTTCCGGCTCCGGATTGAGCCAGATAAATTTAGGAAACGCATTGCAAAAACGCGCCAGCCAGGCCGAACCCGCTTCTTCATTGTTGTACTCGACCGAGCCGCCCGCTTGCAGCACCTCGTAGGGGCTCATGGTGGCGTCACCGACAAAAATCAGCTTGGTATCGGGCGGGTACTTGCGCAAGATATCCCAGGTATCGAAGCGCTCGGCATTGCGGCGCCGGTTGTTTTTCCACAGGAAGTCGTAGACGCAGTTGTGAAAGTAAAAGAACTCCATGTTCTTGATCTCGGATTTTGAGGCGGAAAACAGTTCTTCGGTGCGCTCGATATGGTCGTCCATGCTGCCGCCCACATCGAACAGCATCAAGACCTTGATGTTGTTCTTGCGCTCGGGCTGCATCTTGATGTCGAGGTAGCCGGCATTGCTGGCGGTGGCGCGGATGGTGGCGTCGAGCGCCAGCTCTTCGTCGAGGCCCTGGCGGGCGAACTTGCGCAGGCGCCGCAGCGCCACCTTGATGTTGCGGGTGCCGAGCTCGCGCTCGCCATCGTAGTCGCGGTAGGCGCGCTGTTCCCACACCTTGACGGCGCTGCGCTTGCCGCCTTCACCGCCGATGCGGATGCCTTCCGGATTGGTGCCGCCATGGCCGAACGGCGAGGTGCCGCCGGTGCCAATCCATTTGCTGCCGCCCTCGTGGCGTTCCTTCTGTTCTTTCAGCAGTGCATGGAGGCGGTCCATCAGCTTGTCGTAGCCGTATTTTTCCAGTGCCGCTTTTTGTTCGGGCGTCAGTTCGCGTTCCATGCGCTTGAGCAGCCAGTCGAGCGGGATGGTGCTGTCGCTGTCGAAAGCGGCGTTGATGCCCTTGAAATAGTGGCCGAAGGCGCGGTCGAATTTGTCGTAATGGGCTTCATCCTTGACCAGTACCAGGCGCGCCAAAAAATAAAAATCGTCGAGCGAGTGCGCGATAAGCTGCTTGTCCATGGCCTCGAGCAGGGTCAAAAATTCCTTGATGGTGACGGGAATCTTGGCATCCCTGAGGGTGTAAAAAAAGTCGATCAGCATGTGCCCGGTACCCCATGGTGTTGCAGCCGGTAAGCCAGCTGCGCGCGGATCTCCGGCCATTCGCCGCGCGTGATGCTGTACATCACGGTGTCGCGCACGCTGCCGTCGCGGCGCAGCGCGTGGTGGCGGATGACGCCATCGCGGCGCGCACCGAGCCGCTCGATTGCCTGTTGCGAGGCAAAATTAAAATTGTCGGTGCGCAGGCCCACCACCTGGCAGCCGAGGTGCTCGAACGCGTGGCCCAGTAACAGCATCTTGCAGCTGCTGTTGACGTGGCTGCGCTGCACCCGTTTGGCGTACCAGGTCCAGCCGATCTCGACGCGGTCGAGGTGGCTGACGATGTCGTGGTAACTGGTCGAGCCCAGCACCGCACCGCTGTCTTCTTCGATGACGGCAAAGGCCAGCCGGTTGCTCATCGCCAGGGCGCCGGCGATATACGCGTCGACCTGTTCCGGTTCGGGCACCGAAGTGACGCGCAACCGCCACAGGGCGCCGTCAACGGCGGCTGCGCGCAAGCCGTCGGCATGCTGCGCGCCCAAGGGTTCGAGGCGGATGCCGTTGAGGGTGAGCGTGACTGGCTGGACGTCGATCATGCGGGCGGCCCTGGTCGCTTAACGGTTGGTGCGCGACATGTGGATCAGGCGCTCGAACAGGTGCACGTCCTGCTCGTTTTTCAGCAGCGCGCCGTGCAGGGGCGGCACCACCGCCTTGTTGTCGCTGCTGCGCAGTGCTTCCGGGCCGATGTCTTCGGCCAGCAGCAGCTTGAGCCAGTCGAGAAACTCCGAGGTCGACGGCTTTTTCTTTAATCCCGGGACGTCGCGCACTTCGTAAAAGCTGTTGAGTGCCTGCGCCAGCAAGTCCTGTTTCAGGGTCGGGTAATGGACCTTGACGATGGCTTGCATGGTGTCCTTGTCGGGGAACTTGATGTAGTGGAAAAAGCAGCGGCGCAAAAAGGCGTCCGGCAATTCTTTTTCGTTATTCGAAGTGATGATCACCAGCGGGCGGTGCACGGCCTGCACCATTTCGCGCGTTTCGTAGACATAAAACTCCATCCGGTCCAGTTCGCGCAACAGGTCGTTGGGGAACTCGATGTCGGCCTTGTCGATTTCGTCGATCAGCAGCACCACCGGTTCTGGCGCGGTGAACGCCTGCCACAGCACGCCCTTGACGATGTAATTGTGGATGTCGCGCACGCGCTCGTCGCCCAGCTGCGAATCGCGCAGGCGCGAGACGGCGTCGTACTCGTACAGGCCCTGCTGCGCCTTGGTGGTCGACTTGATGTGCCACTGCATTAGCGGCATGCCCAGCGCTGCCGCCACTTCTTCGGCCAGCATGGTCTTGCCGGTACCTGGCTCACCCTTGATCAACAGCGGACGCTGCAGGGTGAGGGCGGCGTTGACGGCCAGTTTCAGGTCAGCGGTGGCAACGTAACTGTCGGAACCTTCGAAGCGGCGTGGCATGGTGTGTGCGGTCATGGGGGCGGTCAGTGGGGAAGTGGGGAAGTCGAACGTTGACGTCGAGTATATGACAACTGGCGCCCGGCGCGCAGGCTGCGGTGTTGGTGGACTCCCTCATGCGCTTGCGTTAGAATCAAATGCTAAAAATCAAAGTTATAAATGAACAACAGATCGCTCCGATCCACCTTACCCTTGCAACCATGAAAAACATCATCGTACTTTTCGTGCTCGCCGCCGCGACGCAGTTCGCTGGCGCGGTCGACATCGTTGGTAATCCCAAGGCGGCAGGCGCCAAGGTGGAACAGTGTATCGGCTGCCATGGCATCCCCGGCTACAAGACGGCGTTTCCGGAAGTGTACCGGGTGCCGATGATCGCCGGCCAGTCAGCCAAATACCTGGAAGCGGCGCTGCTGGCGTACAAAAAGGGCGACCGCAAGCACAGCCAGATGCGCGGCGTGGCCGCCACCATGAGCGAGCAGGACATGGCCGATGTGGCCGCCTATTATTCGCAGATGCCGGCCAAATAAGGAGATGCCATGAAACGCCTGATCTTTACCGTGGCCGCTGTGGTCGCATTCAATAGCGGCGCGCTCGCTGCCGATGTCGTCAATGGTGCCAAGCTGGTCAAGGACAAGGCTTGTGCCGCCTGCCACGGCGCCGATTTTAACAAGCCGATCGATCCCAGTTATCCGAAGCTGGCCGGCCAGCATCCCGATTACATCGCCCACGCGCTGACCGCCTATAAACGGGGCAATGGCGCCAATGGCCGCAACAATCCCATCATGGGCGGCCAGGTGGCGGCATTGTCGGACCGCGATATCGCCGATATCGCCGCTTATCTGGGCAGCCTGCCGGGGACGATCGCTACCGGCCACCGCTGATCTGCCGTGGTCTTCACGTGGTCCTCACCAAACAGCCCCGCTGAGCGATCAGCGGGGCTGTTTGATTGTTAGCGCGCGCCCTTGCGCACGCATTCGATATACGCCTCGGTATCGGGCTCGGTGCCGGCGCGCTGCGAGGCCCAGATCATCTGGCCGAGGCACTCCATGATCTGGTGGTGCGCTTCGTGCGCGCCCAGCCGTGTGCTTAGACCCGTGAAGGCGTCGCGGATGCCGCGTGGCTGGTCGACCTGCACCTGTTCGGCGATCGACAAGTGCATCGACAAATGCAAAAACGGATTGGTTTGGCCGCTTTCGACCGAGTAGTCGCGCGCGACGGCGGCGTCGGCATCGGCGAGGGTGCTGGCATATTCGGGGTGAGCGGCGATCCAGTCGGCGGCGATGGCGTCCATGGGACTGAGCAGTTCGCCCGCCTGCTGCTTGCGAAAGGCTTCGCAGAAAAAACGGCGGACGTCGTGGGAAGAGGGGGTGAACATGGCGGCAGCGGGCGGTGACAAGGGAAGATTCCCATTGTACCGGTAACGCCCGCTGCGTCCCTCAGCGCCCGCCCGGCTGGCAGGCGCGGGCCCGTTCGGCGCCCAGCGCCTTGGCCCCTTCGAGGTCGCCGCGCGCTGCCGCCGCACTGGCCATCCAGCCCTGGGCGTCGCAACTGTGGGCGGCACCGTCATCGTTGGCGGCGCTGGCGAGCAGGGTGGCGCCGTCGATACGGCCAAGGAAAAATTCGGCCACCGGCGCCGGCCATGCGCGACTGCTGTTTGCCGCCAGCTTTTGCGCCAGCTCCGTCGTCCCCAGCGCCTGCTGGCCGGCGCGCACGCGCGCCAGGTAGAGCAGCAGCCACAGGCGGCGATCATCGGCGCCCGTCGCCAGCGCGCGGCTGTACAGGGAGGCCGCATCGGCATGCCGGCGCTCGCGCGTGCGCAGATCGGCCAGCGCGATCATCGACGCCCGGTGCTCCTGGGCGGCCGCCTGTTCGAGCAGGGCGGCCGCCTTGGCGCCATCGCGCGGCACCTGCTTGCCCAGGCTGTAGCGGCTGGCCAGTGCCAGCAATGCGTCGGGATTGCCGCGATCGGCTTCCGTTTGCAGCCAGACGGGAATGCCGTGGACATCGCGCTCGAAGACGTCGCCGCCCAGGTAGCTGATATACAGCTGGCGCTGGCTCATGGCGAACAGCAGGCGGTGGCTGCGCAAGAAATCAGCGCCCAGCAGCATGTCGATGCGCCTGCCCGCCGGGCCGATGGCGCCGGCGTCGGGCAGCACCAGCAGTTCGGCGTCGCGGATGGTTTCGCCGCCAATGGCGAAGCTGCTAAAGACGGCGCTGCGGGTTTGCACGATATCGCTGCCGATGCCGGTCATGCTGCCGGCCTTGCGGCTCGACGGGTGCTCGGGCGGCACGCCGGCCTTGCCGGCGGCGCGCTCGAACACCACGCTGCGGTCGGCGCCCGTATCGATGATGGCGTCGAACTTGACGCCATTGAGTTCCACCGTCACCGTGTTGTTCTTGCTGCGGCCAAAGTTGCCCGTCAATGGCACCACCACCGCCTCCTGGGTCCAGTACGCCAGATAGCTGCTGGCATTGCAGTCGAGCGGCCGGAAGAAGCGCACGGCGCGTTCGGCCAGCGAAATTTCGATATCGGCCTGAAACAGGAAATCGGCACCGACGATGGCGTCGAAGGCCGGCGTCGCCCCGGTGTCGCCGAGGACGTCGAGGTAGAGCGCCTTGCTGCGGATGGGGCCGATGCCAAATTCGCTGACCCGCACGTTGTACAGACGCGACAGGCCGCCGATGCCTTCCGCGTGGCGGCCGGTGATGCGTGCATTGAGCTGGAACCTGTCGACTGCCGGGTTGGTCATCGCACTGCGCTCGGCGCCTGTATCGAGCAGCATGGTGGCCGGCAAGCCATTGACGCTGCCTTCGATGGTGGGCGTAAAGTTTTGCCCGACAAAGCGCAGCGGCAATTCGCCGACGCTGACGTATTTGCAGCGCGGCGCCTCGGCAGCGTGGGCGGTGAAGGGGGCGCAAGCGAGCGCGAAGGGCAGCAACAGCGTGCGTGAGAATGGAATGTTCATTCACCGATTTTAGCCGGCAGTTACCCTAAAAAATTATCTTAAAGAAAATATTTTTCAGGGCTGGACGCGCGGCGCGCGCCTGTGATAATGGACGCCGTAGCGTCCATTGAGCGGTGTGAGCGATGACGGCCGCGTTGATTACGGTTTGTCCTGCAGCAGCATCAGGTCGGGCAGGATCAGCGTCGACTCGTCCGCCGCGCCCGTTTGACGGGGCGCGTGCGGCTGGCGCAGGTAGCGCGCCGTATGGCGCCGTTCATGGGTGGGCTGGCCGGGCCCCGCCAGAAAACGCGACAACTCCTGCAAGGCCCGCTGGTAGACATCGCGCTTGAATTCGATGACGACGTCGAGCGGTACCCAGTAGTCGTGCCAGCGCCAGGCGTCAAATTCGGGGTGGTCGGTCAGGCGCAGGTTGACGTCATTGTCGCGCGCGACCATGCGCAGCAGGAACCAGATCTGCTTTTGGCCACGGTAATGCCCGCGAATTTCACGCTTGATAAAATGATCGGGCACTTCATAGCGCAGCCAGTCGCGGGTGCGCCCGACAATCTTGACGTGCTCCTTGCGCAAGCCGATTTCTTCTTCGAGCTCGCGGTACATTGCCTGTTCGGGTGTCTCTCCGTATTTGATCCCCCCTTGCGGGAATTGCCATGAGTGCTCGCGCACCCGCTTACCCCACCACACCTCGTTTTGGGCGTTGAGCAGGATGATGCCGACGTTGGGCCGAAACCCTTCACGGTCGAGCATGCTTCACCTCGAAACTTTCTGCCAGCGCGTGCTCTACCCGTTGTTACTCCTAAATCCGTCGTCCTGCAGCCGCACCCACCGGGTTTTCGACGCGCGAAAACGGCGGGAACCGCTCCAGCGGACCCATTTGTGCAAAGATTGGACGCATCGGCCAGCTAATCCTTTAAAATTAGGTTGATTATAACTCTCTCTTTTTAAAAAGAATTCAACGATATGCGCGCCTCCCGATTTTTTATTTCAACACAAAAAGAAGCGCCTTCCGACGCCGAGATCGTCAGCCACCAGCTGATGATGCGCGCCGGTATGATCAAGCGGCTCGGCTCCGGCATTTATACCTATATGCCCACCGGTCTGCGCGTCATCCGCAAGGTCGAGGCCATCATCCGTGACGAAATGAACAAGGCCGGCGGCATCGAGCTGTTGATGCCGCTGGTGCAGCCGGCCGAGCTGTGGCAAGAGACTGGCCGCTGGGACAAGATGGGACCGGAGTTGATGCGTGTAAAAGACCGCCACGGCCGCGAGTACGCCATCCAGCCCACCTCGGAAGAAGTCATCACCGACGTGGTGCGCACGGAAATCAAGTCGTACCGCCAGCTGCCGCTCAATTTCTATCACATTCAAACCAAGTTCCGCGACGAGCGCCGCCCCCGCTTCGGCCTGATGCGCGGCCGTGAGTTCACCATGAAGGATGCCTATTCGTTCGACCGCGATCTGGCCGGCATGCAGGCGTCCTATAAAATCATGTTCGATGCCTACACCGCCATCTTCCACCGCTTCGGCCTGAAGTTCCGCGCGGTGGCCGCCGACAACGGCGCCATCGGCGGCAGCGGTTCGCACGAATTCCACGTCATCGCCAGCACCGGCGAAGACGCCCTGGTGTACTGCCCGACCTCGGACTTCGCCGCCAATATGGAAGCGGCCGAAGCCATGCCGGTGGCGGCCAGCCGTCCCGCTGCCACGCAGGATCTGAGCAAAACCGCCACCCCCGGCACCACCAAGTGTGAAACCGTGGCAGCGTTGCTCGGCATCGCGCTGGCGCAGACCGTCAAGACCATCGCCCTGACGGTGGAAAAAGAAGTCGCCGGCAAGCAGGTCAAGGAAAACTGGATGCTGCTGCTGCGCGGTGACCATGAACTCAACGACATCAAGGTCGGCAAGGTCGCCGGTCTGGCCAATCACCGCTTCGCCACCGAGGCGGAAATTCTCGAGTGCTACGGTTCGATTCCCGGTTACCTGGGGCCGATCGGCACCCGGACCCCGGTCACCATCGTGGCTGACCGCACGGTCGCCAACATGGCCGACTTCGTCTGCGGCGCGAATGCCGAAGGGTTTCACTATACCGGCGCCAACTGGGGCCGCGATCTGCCCGAACCGCTGGTGGCCGACCTGCGCAACGTCGTCGAGGGCGACGCTTCGCCGGACGGCAAGGGCGTGCTGGCCATTGAGCGGGGCATCGAAGTCGGTCACGTGTTCCAGCTGGGCACGGCGTATTCGGAGAGTATGAAGGCCACTTTTCTGGACGAAAACGGCAAGCCGGCGCCGCTGCAAATGGGCTGCTACGGCATTGGCGTCACCCGCATCCTGGGCGCGGCGATCGAACAGAATTTTGATGACAAGGGCATCATCTGGCCAACTTCCATCGCGCCGTTCGAACTGGTGCTGTGCCCGATGGGCATGGACCGCAGCGAGCTGGTGAAAACCACCGTCGACCGGCTGTATGCCGAGCTGCAGGCGGCCGGCGTCGACGTCATCGTCGACGACCGAGGCTTGCGTCCCGGTGCCATGTTCGCCGACTGGGAACTGATTGGCGTCCCGCACCGCATCGTTGTCGGTGAGCGTGGCCTCAAAGAGGGCAACCTCGAATACCAGGGGCGCCGCGATGCTACCGCCACCGCCGTCCCCATCGATGGCATGGTCGCCTTCATCAAGGACCAGTTGTCACGGTGAATGCGGTGCTGACCCGGATGGTGAGGCTGGCGCTGCTCGCCGGCCTGGCTGCGGCCTTGCCGGCGGTGGCGGGCAACCAGAAAGAAGAAGCGCTGGCCGACTCGGTGCGGCTGGCGCTCGCCTCTGCCATCAAGGACACGCGCCCGCCGCAGCCGGTGTTTCGCGACGAGGCTGCGCGCTTGCGCTTTGCCCAGTGGCTCGGTGTCATGTCCGAGCGCTTGCGCCGCAAGTTGCCCGACGAGCAGCTGCGCACCGAATTTCTCACCACCGCCTGGTACGAAGCGACCCGCGCCGGCCTTGATCCGGGACTGGTGCTCGGTCTTATCCAGGTCGAGTCGGCGTACCGCAAGTACGCCGTCTCGATGGTGGGCGCGCGCGGCTACATGCAAGTGATGCCCTTCTGGACCGCGGTGATCGGCGATAACGACCGCAGCAAGCTGTTTCATATGCAGACCAACCTGCGCTATGGCTGCGCCATTTTGCGCATGTATATCGATATGGAAGGGGGCAGCCTGTATTTGGCGCTGGGCCGCTATAACGGCAGCCGCGGCCGGCCCGAGTATCCCAATGCGGTGCTGGCGGCCTGGAAGAAGTGGGAGTAAAACCGTCAAACAAAAGTGAACCCCTGCTTTTGTTTGGTTGGAACGGATAGAAATCCTCTGCGCAGCCGAGGATTTTTTAGTTTACGCAAAACCGATTCGGTTCGTCGCCGCGGCGACGGACGTGATGGTCGGCGCGATCAGCAGGGGGACTGCCGCGCCACCGCTGGCAGTGCAGGTGTCTGTCCGGTTGTACACGGCGCCGACAAAATAAAAGCCCCGATGTCGCCATCGGGGCTTTTAAAAAGCAATCGGCCGACCGGCCAGTGTTCTTATTTCAGATGGTCGGAAATGAGCTTGGTCATTTCGAACATCGATACTTGCGCCTTGCCGCCGAAGACGGCTTTGAGCTTGTCGTCGGCGTTGATCATGCGACGGTTTGCAGCGTCTTGCAGATCGAGCTTCTTGATGTACTCCCACACTTTTTTGGTCACTTCGGTGCGTGGCAGCGGCGTCGCGCCAACCACTGCGGCGAGGGTGTCCGAAGGCGTCATCGCTTTCATGAACGCGGCATTGGGTTTGCGGGGTGCTGCTGGCTTTTTGGCGGCCGCTGCTGCTTTTGGCGCGGCGGCCTTGGCTGGAGCTGCTGCTGCTTTTTTCGCTGCCGGTTTGGCCGCTGCTGCTGGCTTGACCGCGGCGGCCTTCTTTGCGGGCGCTGCTGCTGGGGTTTTTTTGGCTGTTGCCATCTTCGAGCCTCCTGGAACGGACGGAATGGGAAATTGCGCTATACATCGCACGGCTTATATTGGTGGCCTTTTACTGTTGTTGCAAGTGTTTTTCAACATTTTTCGCATTGGAAACAGTCGAAAACGCCAGAACAGGGACTTTGGCAACGCCACATGGGGAAAAGCCATAAAAAACGCCGGCGCCACAGGGAAATTACCCATGGCGCCGGCGTGCTTTTAACGCGCGCGATGGCGTGCCTAGCGCATGCCGGGCATCATCCCTTTCATGCCGCGCATCATTTTCATCATGCCGCCGCCTTTGAATTTTTTCATCATCGCGTTCATCTGTTCGTACTGCGCCAGCATGCGATTGACTTCCTGCACCTGCACGCCGGCACCGGCGGCGATGCGGCGCTTGCGGGTCGCCTTGATCAATTCGGGCTTGGCGCGCTCGCCCGGCGTCATCGAATCGATGATGCCGACCATGCGCCGTACCTGCTTGTCAGCCTGGTCCATGTTGGCGCCACCGGCGGCCTGCTGGAATTGCGCTGGCAGCTTGTCGAGCAGGCTGGCCATGCCGCCCATTTTTTTCATCTGGCTCAGTTGCGACTTAAAATCGTTCATGTCGAACTTGCCGCCGACCTTGATTTTATTGGCGAGGTCGGCCGCCGCCTTGGTATCGACCCCTTTGCGCGCTTCTTCGACCAGCGCCAGGATGTCGCCCATGCCGAGAATACGGTTGGCCATGCGCTGGGGATCGAAGGCTTCGAGGCCGTCGAGCTTTTCCGAGACGCCGGCAAACTTGATCGGCTTACCGGTGATATGACGCACCGACAGGGCGGCGCCGCCGCGCGAGTCGCCGTCGAGCTTGGTGAGCACGATACCGGTCAGGGGCAGGGCGTCGTTGAAGGCCTTGGCCGTGTTGATGGCATCCTGGCCCAGCATGGCGTCGACCACGAACAGCGTTTCGATCGGCTTGACGGCCGCGTGCACGGCCGAAATTTCCTGCATCATCGCTTCATCGATACCGAGGCGACCGGCAGTGTCGATGATCAGCACATCGTGGTAATGCTTTTTCGCCCAGTCGAGCGCGGCGAGCGCAATGTCGACCGGCTTGTCGGTGGCCGACGACGGGAAGAAATCGGCACCGACCTGCTTTGTGACCGACTCGAGCTGGGCGATGGCGGCGGGACGGTAGACGTCGGCCGAGACCGTCAGCACTTTCTTTTTCTTTTCTTCGCGCAGGTACTTGGCCAGCTTGCCGACGGTGGTGGTTTTACCGACACCTTGCAAACCGGCCATCAGGATAATCGCCGGCGGCTGCTGGGCAAACGACAGTTGCGACGCTTCCGGACCGAGATCGGCACCCATCAGCGCACCGAGTTCGCGCTGCACCACGCCAACCAGGGCCTGGCCGGGGCTGAGCGACGAAATGACTTCTTCGCCGAGGGCTTTTTCCTTGACCCGGCTGATGAACTCGCGCACGGCCGGCAGGGCGACGTCGGCCTCGAGCAGGGCCAGGCGCACTTCGCGCAGCATCTCGGCGGTGTTCGCTTCGGTGAGCCGCGCTTCGCCGCGCATGGTCTTGACGACCTTGGCCAGGCGTTGGGTTAAGTTATCTAACATGTTCTACCTGCCTATTTGGATGGAGTGACTGCGTAGCGTGATGGCGCCAGCGGCGACCGAAAATCAAGCGGTCATTTTACCCGAAGCGCTGCGGCAGTTGCGCACCGCGCCGGCGCTATTGCGGCCAATTGCCAATTGCGGATTTTACGAGCTGTTCAGGGGCCAGATATTATGCATAATAGCGGCAGCTGATGATTCTGCTAATCCTGTACTTTCTGCCAGTTCGAGCAATGCAACGATCAACACAACAATAACGGAGACTGTCATGCCCCCCATCCCCCACTACTTATCCATCGCCATCGCGGCGATGCTCACCGTCGGCGCCGGCACTGCGCAGGCACAGGATGTGGTCCGCCTCGGCAACCTCAAATTTGCCCATTACGGCGCGGTGTCGTATATGAAGGAAATCGCCCCCAAGTGCGGCATCAAGATCGAAGAGAAAATTTTCGCCAAGGGCCTCGACGCCATGCAGGCCATCATTGCCGGTGAGCTTGACGTTGCCACCACCGCCTCGGAAGCGGCCATTTCCGGCCGCGCCAGCGGTGCGCCCATCTATGTCGTCGCCGGTTTCGCCAAGGGCGGCGCGCGCCTGGTGGCACGGCCTGATCTCGGCATCAAGTCGGTCAAGGATTTAAAGGGCAAAAAAGTGGGTGTCACCCGCGGCGCCATCCAGGAAGTGCTGCTGATGGCCGAGCTGCAAAAGCACGGCTTGACCGCCGACAGCGCACCGGGCAAGGATGTGCAACTGATTTATTTGTCCTACCCTGACTTGAACGCTGCCCTGCTGGGTAAAAACATCGACGCCATGATGCAGTCGGAACCGCAGTCGTCGCAGGCGATCAACAAGAATTTCGGCGTCGAAGTGATCAAGCCTTACGACACCCCGATCGGCGAGCCGGTGCGTACCATGGTGATGACCGAGAAATTCTACAAAGACAAACGCGTGCTGGCCGAGAAATTCATGCGCTGCTTCGTCGAAGCGACCAAGACGTTTATCGATAACAAGCCGCTGGCCGAGAAATACGTGCGCGAGACGGTGTTCAAGGGCCAGATCACCACGGGCGATTTCAACGATGCCATGGGCAACGCCGAATACACCTACGACGTCAGCGCGGAACACATCCAGATCACCACCGACATCATGGCCAAGACGGGCGTGGGCAAGATGGCCAAGCCACCGGTGGCCAGGGACTGGGTCAAGACCGATCTGCTGGACGAAGCGAAGAAATCGCTGAACGTTAAATAATGTTGTTGGCCGTGCGCTGATGGCGTTCGGGCGGCGCAAAAATGGCACAGGTAGCCTGCGCTGCCAGTTCCCCCCACCGTTTTTTATGAAGGATGTTTGATGCAGAAAGCAACATTGCGCGGCACCGCTATCGGCCTGATCGTGCCGGCGCTGATCATCGCCGCCTGGCAAGGCGTGGCGATGATGGGCTGGGTTAACCCGCAGGTCTTGCCATCGCCCGTGGCGGTGGTTGAACGCTGGATCGCCTATCTGTTGCCGGTCGCGCCGTATGACGGCACCGGCAGCAAGCTGGCGTGGATGTTTTCCGGCGAACTGATCATCGATTCGATCGGCAGCATGTACCGGGTGATCGTCGGCTTCCTCATCGGCGCCGGCCTGGCCCTGCCGATTGGCCTGGCAATGGGCGCGAGCAACCGCGTGTACGCCTGGCTCAACCCCCTGTTCCAGCTGCTGCGGCCGATTCCACCGATCGCCTACATTCCCCTGTCGATCCTGTGGTTCGGCCTGGGCAATCCGCCGGCCGTGTTCTTGATCGTGCTGGGGGCGTTTTTCCCCGTGCTGATGAATACCATCGCCGGCGTGCGCCAGGTCGACAGCATTTATTTGCGGGCGGCGAAAAACCTCGGCGCCAGCCAGCGCACCATGTTCCTGCGGGTGATCCTGCCGGCGGCGGTGCCCTACATCCTCGCCGGTGTGCGCATCGGCATCGGTACCGCCTTCATCGTCGTCATCGTTTCCGAAATGATTGCGGTGAACAATGGCCTCGGTTTCCGCATCCTGGAAGCGCGCGAGTATTTTTGGTCCGACAAAATTATTGCCGGCATGATCACCATCGGCCTGTGGGGCCTGGCCATCGACGTCGGCATGAACCGCCTGAACAACCATTTGCTGCGCTGGCACCGCGGCCTGGAACATTAAGATGAGCACGCACACCTCTCCCCACATCGTCGTTAGCGGCGTCAACAAGATCTTTCGCACCGATGGCCGCGAACTGGTGGCCCTCAAGGACATCAACCTGGAAATCCCGCGCGGGCAATTTACCTGCCTGCTGGGACCGTCCGGCTGCGGCAAGTCGACCCTGCTCAATGCGGTGGCCGGCTTCGCCCTGCCGACCTCCGGTACCATCGTCGCCGATGGCAAGCAGGTGACGGCCCCCGGTCCCGAGCGGGGCATGGTGTTCCAGGAATACGCGCTGTTTCCATGGATGACGGTGGAAGACAATATCGGCTTTGGGCTGGAAATCAAGGGCATGGCACGGGCCGAGATCCGCAGCCGCGTCGACGCCCTGTTGAGCATGCTGTCGCTGTCGGACTTCCGCGCGCGCTTTCCCAAGGATTTGTCGGGCGGCATGCGCCAGCGCGTGGCGATTGCCCGCGTGCTGGCGCTCGACTCGCCCATCATGCTCATGGATGAGCCCTTCGGCGCCCTCGACGCGCTAACCCGCCGCAACTTGCAGGATGAATTGCTGCGCATCTGGGCCGAACTGAAGAAAACCATTTTGTTCGTTACCCACAGCATCGAAGAAGCGATTTACCTGGCCGACCGCATCGTCGTCATGACCTACCGCCCCGGCACGGTCAAGCGCGACATCATCGTCGACCTGCCGCGCGGGCGCGATCCCGCTTCTGCCGAGTTCAATGCCCTCAAACGCGAACTGGGCCAGCTGGTGATGGAAGAGCAGCAGCGCCATCACAATGACGAGATGCGCATGGCGGCGGTCGACTAGGCGCCGGTGGCTGCCCGCTGCTGCCCATCCACCGGGGCAGGGCACCATGGTGTAAACTGACAGGAATGCAAACCACCTATTTCTATGCCGCCGCACTGCTTTACGCCATCTGCGCACTGTTGCCGCTGCGCCAGGGCGGGCTGATTGCCGGCGCGACAACACTGGCCTGGCTGCTGCACGCCGGCGCCCTCTGGTTCGCCCTGCACACGCCCGGCGGCGTGCGGCTCGGCTTTGCCGTCATGCTGTCGGCGGCCTTGTGGGTATCGGTGGCGGCCTACCTGGTAGAAAACCGCAACTTTGCGCTCGATGGCCTGCGCCGCCTGGTGTTGCCGTGCGCCGCCGTCGCCGCAGCCCTGCCGGCGCTGTTTCCTGGCGCCGTGTTTCCCTTCAAGGGCCAGTCGCCCGCCTTCGGCTGGCACATCGCCGTGGCAGTGCTGGCCTACAGCACGCTGACCATCGCCGCCTTCCACGCCGTGCTGATGGCGCTGCAGGAAGCGCGTCTGCACACGCGCACGGCGCCGCCGGCGCGCTGGCTCAGTAGCACCCTGAGCCGTTCGCTCGACCAGTTGCCGGCCCTGCTGACCATGGAAAAGCTGTTGTTCCGGCTGATCGGCATCGGCTTCGTGCTGCTCACTTTAACGGTGCTCTCGGGCGTGGTGTTTTCCGAGCAGCTGTTTGGCGCCCCCCTCAAATGGGACCATAAAACCGTCTTTGCCCTGCTCTCGTGGGTGCTGTTTGGCGCCCTGCTGGCCGGACGCCGCTGGAAAGGCTGGCGCGGCAAGATGGCGCTGCGGTTTACGCTCGCTGGCTTTGCCACCCTGGTGCTGGCCTATGTCGGCTCGCGCTTCGTCTTCGAAGTGGTGCTGCACCGGGCGGTCGCATGAGCCGCCTGCTGTTCTGGCTGGCGCTGGCGGTGCTGGTGGTGTTCGCCGTGCGCGCCAAGATCCGCGCTGCCCGCGAGCGCGTTGACCGGGCCGAGCATGGCGCCCCGCCGGCCGCGACTGACGCTAACGGCGCCACCGGCGCCAGCGCGCCCATTGAAAGCATGACCTCGTGCGCCCATTGCTCCCTGTATTTTCCCGCCTCCGAAGCGGTGCGCGCCGACGGCCTCGATTACTGCTGCCCGGCGCACGTCCGGTTGCCGGCAAAGTAAGATGCTGCGCGGGCGCGGCGTGACTCGCAGCACAGCGGCAACCAACGCCACCTTCTGGCGTTCGTTGCAGACACTTACCTTCACCCGCATGGCCATTGCCGCCGTGCTGCTGGTCTATCTGCGCGTGGGCAGCGACAACCTGCATGCCACCTCGCTGCACTTTTATGCCGAAACCTGCATGGCGTATCTGATCGGTGGCGGCGTGTTCGCCCTGCTGGCGATCTACCGCCGCCGCAACTTCCTGATCCAGCTGGGCGCCCAGGTGGCGCTCGACCTGGCCGTCATTTCCATGCTGTACGTCGCTGCCGGCGGCATCCGTAGCAGCCTGGCGATCCTCTACCTGTTTCCGCTGGCGGGTGCCGCCATTTTGGCACCCCTGCTGCTGTCGCTGTTCGCCGCCGCGCTATCGACCATGGTGGTCATCGGGCACAGCAGTTTTCAGCTGCTCACCTTCGAAGGTGAAACCGCCCAGCTGCTGCAGGCGGGGGTGTATGGCGCCATGTTTTTCGCCCTGGTGCTGGTGGTGGGCAGCCTGGCGCGGCGCCTGATCGGCCAGGAACAGCTGGCCAGCCGGCGCGGCGCCGACCTCGCCATCCAGCTGGCGATCAATCAGATTGTCATGTTTGATGTCGGCGATGGCATCCTGGTGGTGGACGCCGCCGGCACCGTGTTGACCAGTAATCCGGCGGCGCGCCGCATGCTCGGCGTGGCTGCCAATGCCAATGCCAATGCCGATGCCGATGCGGATGCCGATCTGCTGACCCTGGCCGCGCCGGCGCTGGCGCCGCTGGCCGACGCTTTCAGTAGCTGGCGCGGCGTCGATACCGGCGCTGGCGCCGCCTACGTCGTCATCAAGCCCGAGCAGGATGCCAGCGGCACCCGCAGCGTGCGCCCGGAACTGGCGGCCCACCTGAAACTGCGCTTTGCGCGGGTCGATACGGCCAGTGCCGCCAGCGCGCGTTTTGTGGTGTTCCTGCAGGACGTCACCGCCATCGAAAACCAGGCCCAGCAACTCAAGCTGGCATCGATGGGCCGGCTCACCGCCAGCATCGCCCACGAAGTGCGTAATCCTTTGTCGGCGATTGGTCACGCCACCTCGCTGCTCGCTGAAGACCTGGCCGATCCCGGCCACGCGCGCCTGCTGAAAATCGTCGCCGACAATGTGGCACGGGTCAACCGCATGGTTGAGGACATCCTGCAACTGTCGCGCAAGGTACAGCCGCAAACGCTGCCGCACGCACTGGCCCCTTTTCTGGCCGACATCGGCGCCGAATTCGAAGAAACCCACGCGCTGCCGCCGGCCCTGATCGACATGCAGGCCGGCAGCGCCGCGGTGCGCTTCGATCCCCTGCACCTGCGCGAAGTGGTGGTCAATCTGCTCACCAATGCGATCCGCTATGCCAGTGGCACACCCGGCTCGATCCGCGTGTTTGTCGTCAGCGACGCCCCCGGGCGGCTCGAGCTGCACGTGCAGGACGACGGTCCCGGCATCACGCCGGAAGTGCGCGCCCACCTGTTCGAGCCGTTTTATACCACCTCGAGCAAGGGTACCGGGCTCGGTTTGTACCTGGCGCGCGAGCTGTGCCTTAATAATGGCGCCATGCTCGATTATGAATACCGTATCGACGCCGGCCATTTCGGCCTGCGCAAGCCCACCGGCCGTTTCGTCGTTTCGTTCGCCCACGGCACTGCACTGCCACTTGAGAAAGTCCTGCCATGAGTCCACCCCGGGTATTGATCGTCGACGATGAAGCCGACCTGCGTGAACTGCTCGACATTACCCTGGTTCGCATGGGCCTCGATGTCGACAGCGCCGCCAGCCTGGGCGAAGCGCGTGCGCTGCTGCGCGCCGCCGCCGTCGATTACGCGCTGGTGCTCACCGACATGCGCCTGCCCGACGGGCTGGGCCTGGAACTGGTGCGCGAGGTGGCCGCCAGCGGCAAGCCGACGCCGATCGCCGTCATCACCGCCTATGGCAGCACCGACAATGCCGTCATCGCCCTGAAGGCGGGCGCCTTTGACTACATCTCCAAGCCGGTGGTGCTCGACGACCTGCGCCTGATGGTGCGCTCGGCGCTGAAAGTGACGCCGGCGCCGGCGGCGGTGGCCCATTCCGCCAGCGCCGCCAGCGTCGCCAACCTCGCCAACCTCGCCGGCGGATCCAACGGCAGCCGCCTGATCGGCGATTCGCCCGCCATGCAAGGCTTGCGTGCGCAGATTGGCCGGCTGGCCCGTTCGATGGCGCCGATCGCCATTTCCGGCGAGTCCGGCAGCGGCAAGGAACTGGCCGCCCGTGAAATCCACGCCCAGAGTGCGCGCGCGGCCCAGCCTTTTATTGCCGTCAACTGCGGCGCCATCCCGGAAGCGCTGATGGAAGCGGAGTTTTTCGGCTACCGCAAGGGTGCCTTCACCGGTGCGGTCGATGAGCGCGACGGCTTTTTTCAGGCCGCCAACGGCGGCACCCTGATGCTCGACGAAGTGGCCGACCTGCCGCTGGCGATGCAGGTCAAGCTGCTGCGGGCGATCCAGGAGCGGCGCGTGCGCAAGATCGGCGCCACCGCCGAGGAGCCGGTCGACGTGCGCGTCATCAGCGCCACCCACAAGGATCTGGCCGCCTGCGTAGAGCGCGGCGAGTTCCGCCAGGATTTGTTTTACCGCCTCAACGTCATCGAACTGACCCTGCCGCCGCTGCGCGAGCGGCTGGTCGACCTCGCCGTGCTGACCGATGGCATTCTCGCGCGGCTGGCCGGCGGTGCCAGCCCGGTGCGGCTGGGCGCCGGCGTGCTCGACACCCTGTGTACGTATTCCTTCCCCGGCAATGTGCGCGAGCTGGAAAATGTGCTCGAACGGGCGCTGGCGTTTGCTGATCATGGCGTCATCGAAGTGGCCGACCTGTCGCTCAAGGCGGCGCGGGCGGTGGCGCCCGAGCTGCCTGCCGCGGTCGAGCCGCCGGCGCCGCCGCCCTTATCTGCTGCGGCCGTCAAAGACGAGGAGTTGGGCAAACTGTCGGCCAAACCGCCCGCCAAGCTGCCCGCGAATCTGCCGGCCAACCTGCCCGACCACCTGGCCCAGGTCGAGCGCGAGATGATCTTGCGCGCGCTGGCGCAGACCCAGTTCAACCGCACCAAGGCCGCCGAATTGCTGGGCATCAGTTTCCGCCAGCTGCGCTATTCGATGCAAAAGCTCGACATCCAGGAACCGTAATGGATGCGGCCAATACCCCGGCAGTCGAACTTGCCATCGACAGCGACGGCTGGTGGCCGCCGGCACGCCGCTACGATTCGCCCAATTACAATGCGCGCCCGGCCGGCACGGCCATCGACCTGATCGTCCTGCACAACATCAGCCTGCCGCCGGGGCAGTTCGGCGGCCACCACATCGCCGACCTGTTTAGCAATCGCCTCGATTTTTATGTCAATGCCGCCACCGCCGACCTGCGCGGCTTGCAAGTGTCGAGTCACTTCCTGGTGCGCCGCGACGGCGCCGTCGTCCAGTTCGTCGCCTGCGGCGCGCGCGCCTGGCATGCGGGCCTGTCGAGCTTCGACGGCCGCGACAATTGCAATGATTATTCGGTCGGCATCGAACTCGAGGGCAGCGATGTTGTGGCTTTTTCGCCTGCTCAATATGACAGCCTGGCGCGCCTGCTTGCCGCCCTGCTGGCACGCTACCCGATCGGCGCCATCCTGGGCCACCAGCACGTCGCCCCGGGCCGCAAGACGGACCCCGGACCGTATTTCGAATGGTCAAAATTGCAAGCATTGCTGCAGTCGTCCACTGCCATGTTAGTGGATGCTAACCGCCCACGCGGCGTCGCTGCCGAGCTGCGTAAAGTCAAGTGGCCACACGCCAGTTTCGACTAAATATTTACTTCCCAATCGTGTTGGAAATATATTGCAGGCCTGGCAGTCAGGTACTACAATTAGTCTCAAGTTAGCTTTCATGACTAGATGTAGTGGTGTCAGGGCAGGGGAGTCCTAGCCCGGCACACCACCAAAGTCAAGTCTGACTTGCACGATCGAGCACCCCAACCCCTGCCTCTCGCCGCCTGATCCGCCCCTCACTTGCATGCAAGAGGGCGGCGCTGTCGATGGGCACGGGCCGGTGGCTCGCCCGCTTTTTGCGTTGCGGCGATTCGCCGTGCGTTTGACAACGTTTGATAACCAAGGCCGCCCAGCTGGCGGCCAACCTGGGGAGCTTCAATGCACACTTCACCATCTGTTTCCACCAATTCGCTGCACCCCACCCCAGGTGCCGCCATGCCCGCGCCCAGCGCCACCGAGATCGCCGCCAGCGGCGACTACCGCATCATCCGCCGTAACGGCGCCGTGGTGGCCTTCGAGCCATCCAAGATCAATGTCGCCATGACCAAGGCCTTTCTCGCCGTGCACGGTGGCCAGGGCGCCGTCTCTGCCAGCATCCGCGACAAGGTCGAGCAACTCACCGCCGGCGTGGTCGCCGCGCTGCTGCGCCGCCAGCCGGGCGGCGGCACCTTTCACATCGAAGACGTGCAAGACCAGGTCGAGCTGGCGCTGATGCGCTCGGGCGAGCATGACGTCGCCCGCGGCTACGTGCTGTACCGCGCCAAGCACATGGAAGAGCGCCGCGCCGCCAAGGAAGCCCAGGGCGGCCGCAGCGACGTCGCCGCGCCGCAGATCCACGTGCTGGAAAATGGCCAGCGCCGCGCGCTCGACATGCAGGAAGTGCGCGACCTGATCGGCGCTGCCTGCGTCGGCCTGGAAAAGCACGTCGATGCCGACGCCATCCTCGCCGAGACGGTGCGCAACCTGTACGACGGCGTGCCCGTCGAAGAGTTGCACAAGTCGGCCATCCTGGCCGCGCGCGCGCTGATGGAAAAAGACCCGGCCTACTCGCAGGTGACGGCGCGCATCCTGCTGCACACCATCCGCAAGGAAGTGTTCGGCCAGGATGTGCCGCAGGCCAAGGCGGCCGCCCATTATGTCGACTACTTCCCGCAATACATCGCCAACGGCATTGCCAACGAGCTGCTCGACCCGGTGCTGGCATCCTACGACCTGGCCAAGCTGGCCCGTGCGCTGGTGGCGGACCGCGACCTGCAGTTCGGCTACATCGGCCTGCAAACCCTGTACGACCGCTATTTCCTGCACGTGCGCGATGTGCGCATCGAAATGCCGCAGGCCTTCTTTATGCGGGTGGCGATGGGCCTGTCGCTGCGCGAAGAAAACCGCGAAGCGCGCGCCATCGAGTTTTATCACCTGCTGTCGAGCTTTGACTTCATGAGCTCGACGCCGACCCTGTTCAACTCGGGCACCCTGCGCTCGCAATTGTCGTCGTGCTACTTGACCACCGTGTCGGACGACCTCGAGGGCATCTACGACGCCATCAAGGAAAACGCCCTGCTGGCCAAGTTCGCCGGTGGCCTGGGCAATGACTGGACCCCGGTGCGTGCCCTCGGCGCCCACATCAAGGGTACCAATGGCAAGTCGCAAGGCGTGGTGCCGTTTCTCAAAGTGGTCAACGACACCGCGGTTGCCGTCAACCAAGGTGGCAAGCGCAAGGGTGCCGTCTGCGCCTACCTGGAAACCTGGCACCTCGACGTCGAAGAATTCCTCGACCTGCGCAAGAATACCGGCGACGACCGCCGCCGCACCCACGACATGAACACGGCCAACTGGATTCCCGACCTGTTCATGAAGCGCGTGATGGAAAAGGGCGAATGGACGCTGTTCTCGCCATCGGAAACGCCGGACCTGCACGACCTGGTCGGCAAAGCCTTCGAAATCGCCTACACCGGCTACGAAGCAAAAGCTGCCGCTGGCGACATCCGCGTCTTCAAAAAGATCGCCGCCCTCGACCTGTGGCGCAAGATGCTGTCGATGCTGTTTGAAACGGGCCACCCATGGATCACTTTCAAGGATCCCTGCAACATCCGCTCGCCCCAGCAGCACGTCGGCGTCGTCCACAGCTCGAACCTGTGCACCGAGATCACCTTAAACACCAACGACAGCGAAATCGCCGTCTGCAACCTCGGTTCGGTGAATCTGCCGGCGCACATGAAAGAGGGCAAGCTCGACCATGTGAAGCTGCAAAAGACGGTTCGTACCGCCATGCGTATGCTGGACAACGTCATCGATATCAATTACTACGCCGTCGAAAAAGCCCGCAACTCCAACTTGCGTCACCGTCCGGTCGGCATGGGCGTGATGGGCTTCCAGGATTGCCTGCACATGATGCGGGTGCCATTCGCCTCGAATGAAGCGGTGGCGTTCGCCGATACCCAGATGGAAGCGGTGTGCTACTACGCTTACCTGGCGTCGACCGAGCTGGCCGAAGAACGCGGTCGTTACGAATCGTACGAAGGCTCGCTGTGGTCGCGCGGCATCCTGCCGCAAGACTCGGTGCGCCTGCTGGCCGAAGAGCGCGGCGGCTACCTCGAAGTGGACGATTCGTCGGCCATGGACTGGACCCTGGTGCGTGAGCGCATCGCCCAGTTCGGCATGCGTAACTCCAACTGTGTGGCAATCGCGCCGACCGCGACGATTTCCAATATCATTGGCGTATCGGCCTGTATCGAGCCGACGTTCCAGAACCTGTACGTGAAATCGAATCTGTCTGGCGAATTTACTGAAATCAATTCATACCTGGTGCGTGACCTCAAGGCGCGTGACCTGTGGGATGAAGTGATGATCGCTGACCTCAAGTATTTCGACGGTTCGCTGGTCAAGATCGACCGCATTCCCCAGGACTTGCGCGACATCTACGCCACCGCCTTCGAAGTGTCGCCAAGCTGGCTGGTGGAAGCGGCGTCGCGTCGCCAGAAGTGGATCGACCAGGCCCAGTCGCTGAACATTTATATGGCGGGTGCCTCCGGCAAGAAGCTCGACGAGACCTATAAACTGGCGTGGCTGCGTGGTCTGAAAACCACGTATTACCTGCGTACCATCGCTGCCACCCACATGGAAAAGTCGACCTCGAAGACCGGTGCACTCAATGCAGTGGCCGTCGATGGCGGGATGTCGGCATCGGCCAGCGCGGCGATGGCTTCATCGTCAGCGGCAGCGACCGCGAGCGCAGCGGCGGGTGTGCAGGCTGCCAGCGAAGAAGAAGTCGGCGCCGCCTGCTATCTGCGTCCGGGCGACGATGGGTTCGAGGAATGCGAAGCCTGCCAGTAACTGCAAGAAAAATTCACAGGGGCGCCGATCGCCGGCGTTCCTGCTATCGCACTACATAGAGCACAAGGGAAATCATCATGCTGTCATGGGACGAAGAAACTACTGCCGCTGCCGCCACCGCCACCATAGCGCCGGCGCCGCAGACACAGGTCACGCCGGCTGGCGAAGCGGCCAACGAAGCGCTGGTCGCCAAGCGCGTCAATGCGGACGACAAGCGCATTATCAATGGCAAGACGGACGTCAACCAGCTGGTGCCATTCAAATACAAATGGGCCTGGGACAAATACCTGGCCGGCTGCGCCAATCACTGGATGCCGCAAGAGGTCAACATGCAGCGCGACATCGAGCTGTGGAAAAACCCGAATGGCCTGACCGAAGACGAGCGCCGCCTGGTCAAGCGCAATCTTGGCTTTTTCGTCACCGCCGATTCGCTCGCTGCCAACAACATCGTGCTGGGCACTTACCGCCACATCACGGCACCGGAGTGCCGCCAGTACCTGCTGCGCCAGGCGTTCGAGGAAGCCATCCACACCCACGCTTACCAGTACATCGTCGAGTCGCTCGGCCTGGACGAGTCGGAAATTTTCAACGCCTACAACGAAGTCAAATCGATTCGTGACAAGGACGAATTCCTGATCCCGTTCATCAATGTGCTGACCGACCCCAGCTTCACCACCGGCACCACCGAAGCGGACCAGACCCTGCTCAAGTCGCTGATCGTGTTTGCCTGCCTGATGGAAGGGCTGTTCTTTTACGTCGGCTTTACCCAGATCCTGGCGCTCGGTCGTCAAAACAAGATGATGGGTGCTGCCGAGCAGTACCAGTACATCCTGCGCGACGAGTCGATGCATTGCAACTTCGGCATTGACCTGATCAACACCATCAAGATGGAAAACCCGCAGCTGTGGACGCCGGCCTTCCGTGAAGAGATCAAGCAGTTGTTCTTGAAGGCGGTCGACCTCGAATACGCTTACGCCGAAGACACCATGCCGCGTGGCGTGCTCGGTTTGAACGCTTCCATGTTCAAGGGATATCTGCGCTTCATCGCCAACCGCCGTTCGGTGCAGATCGGTCTCGAGCCGCTGTTCCCGCACGACGAAAATCCTTTCCCGTGGATGAGCGAAATGATCGACATGAAGAAGGAACGCAATTTCTTCGAGACCCGCGTCACCGAGTACCAGACCGGTGGTGCGCTCAACTGGGAGTAATCCGGCGAACCAGGCGGCGACCAGTTCGCGCGCTGCAGCACCCACAACCCGGCCCCGTGCCGGGTTTTTGTTTTTGCGCGTGCATCTCGTTGCGGTAACGAGACGAAATCAAGTTCGCCTCGTCGGCCGCGCGCGCGGCGGCGTGGCGTGGCCGCGCAGACAAGGCGGCGCGACGCTCCTGACGGCGCCCGGCGCCCGCGCCAGGGCCCATTGCCGCACCAGTCGATTTTGCATACGGCCTGCAGCTAACGGCGATATGCAAAGCGCAGGCGGTCTGCGCGCAGTCTTGCGCGGCACAGGCGCGGGCCGCGTCGAGCGCTGCTGGCGATGCTGGCGGGGCCGCCGACGACGCTTTCGCGCATGGCCACAGGGTGCTTGACGCGGCCATATCGATTCGCTGACGGCGTCGCGCGCAAAAAAAGCCTGCGAATTTATCGGTGTGCCTGTTGCGCAGTGTTAAGCTTTTCGTGTACTTTACGAGATTGAAAATGTCGCATTGAGCCGGCGCTGTTTGAATCGCGCGCGCAGCGGCAGATTCCACCGATTAAATGGGAAGCTGAATCACCTGGATATGCACCGGACCTCACCGCAAACCGCAAGCCGCACTGCTTGAATCAGATCAGGCATGGCGGCTTTTTCGTTTCAGGTTAGTGCGATCGGCGCCGGTGGTCAGCCTCCCGTAGTTCCCGATTTAGTTGTCGCCATGGCGCGATGACGACGGCTGAAGTGCTGCAATCGTGAGGAGTTGCAGCAGTTCAGCTGGTGCCGAATTCATTAGCGCAAACCAAGCGCCTCGTTTGTGCCGATGAATAATTCGCTCGACCGTACCCACGCTGGTCGAACGGGTTTCAACCTTGTAGCGTATTTTTTTCATCGCAGATGAAGGAGAATTCAAATGGCAACAGCAGCAAAAAAACCAGCAGCAAAGAAGCCGGCCGCGAAAGCCGCCGCCGCCCCTAAAGCAGCAGCCAAAAAAGTGACCGCCGCGGTCAAACCGGCTGCCAAAAAAGCCGCTGTCGCCGTCAAGCCAGCGGCCAAGAAAGCTGCAGCAGCCAAGCCAGCGGCAAAGAAAGCCGTCGTCAAAGCAGCAGCCAAGCCAGCCACCAAAAAAGCCAGCGTAGCGGCCAAGCCAGCAGTCAAAAAAGCAGTCGCAGCGAAAGCGGCACCCAAAGCAGCAGCGAAAGCGGCACCCAAAGCAGCAGCAAAAAAAGCCACCAGCAAGGCTGCAGCCAAGCCGGTCGCCAAAAAGGTCGCCAGCACCAAGGCAGCGAGCACCAAGGCAGCACCGGCAAAGAAAGTTGCAGCCAAGAGCGCAGCCAAGAGTGTAACTAAAGCCACGGCAAAAAGCGCCAGCAAGGCCGTCGCCAAGCCAGCAGTGACAAAAGCCGCTGCCGCCAAGCCCGCTGGCAAAAAAGCCGCCGCCAAAGCTGTCACCAAAGTCCCGGTCACCAAGCCAGCAGCCAAAAAAGCCAGTGCCAAGGCAGCGGTAAAACCCGCCGCTAAAACAGCAGCGAAGGCAGCACCGAAGGCAGCAGCGAAGGCAGCAGCGAAGGTCGCAACCAAGGTCGCACCGAAAGCCGCAGCGAAGGTTGCAGCGAAGGTTGCAGCGAAGGCCGCACCGAAGGCTGCAACCAAGGCCGCACCGAAGGCCGCACCGAAAGCGGCCGCGAAGGCCGCACCGAAGGCCGCACCGAAGGCCGCCGCCAAGCCAGTCGCCCCTACCAAAACAGCAGCCAAGCCAGCCAGCAAGGCGGCAGCCAAGCCAGCAGAAAAGACGGTAGCGGCTAAGCCAGCAGCAAAAAAGCCCGTTAAAGCTGCCGCACCGGCAGCCGCGCCTGTTGTTGCCAAACCAGTGGCCAAACCAGTGGCCAAACCAGTGGCCAAACCAGTGGCCACCCCAGTTGTAAAACCAGCCGCCAAGCCAGCCGCACCGAAAAAAGCAGCGGCACCGAAGCCTGCTGCTGCACCAAAGAGCGCTCCCGCAACGTCGAGCGTCGCTGCACCTGCGGTGGCGGCTGACAAGCCTGCTGCGCCAGCGCCGGCCGCCAAGACCGTGCTGGCGCCGGCCGCCGCCTGGCCGTTCCCGACCAGCAGCCGTCCGTAATAGCCAGCTGCGCCTCCTTCAGGCAGAATACCGCTGTGTGACTTTCACACAGCGGTATTTTTTTTAAGGAGTCGTCGTGCTCAGTATTCTCCAGTTGATCGTCGATACCATCGCCACCTTGCTCGGCGGGGTCTTGCTGCTTCGTTTCTGGATGCAGGCGATTCGTGTGCGCCCGCCGCAATCGGTGGCGCACTTTACCTATACCGTAACGGACTGGCTGGTGCGCCCCCTGCGCCGCGTGGTGCCGGGCGTCGGCGGCTATGACTGGGCCAGCCTGATCGGCGCCTTCCTGGTGGTGCTGCTGGCCAGCTCGGTGCTACTGCTGGCCGGTATGCCATTTGAATTCGTGCTCAAGGCGGCGCTGCACCGCTTCCTCACCTGGATCCTGTACGGCTTCATGGCGCTGCTGGTCATCGAAGCGATTTTCAGCTGGGTCAATCCGCAGGCGCCACTGGCGCCGCTGGTGGGCGCCCTGAATGATCCGCTGCTGCGGCCGCTGCGGCGCGTGGTGCCGCCGCTCGGTGGCCTCGATCTATCGATGCTGGTGGCGCTGATCTTGCTGCAGATCGCCAAGTTCGTGCTCGACTCGGTGTTCGGCTATCGCTGAGGCGCGCGCGGCGCCCTGGTGCAGCGCCGTGCCGCAGGGTGTGCGGCTGGCGGTGCAGGTGACGCCCAATGCGAGGAAGACCGAGGTGGTGGGGTTGATCGCGGCAGGCGAGGGCGTCGCCCTGAAAATCAAGCTGCAGGCGCAGCCGGTAGAAGGACAGGCCAATGCCGTGCTGCTCAAGTGGCTGGCCAAGACGCTGGGAGTGGCGCGAGGCGCCGTCGTCATCACCCATGGCAGCAGCAGTCGCAGCAAGCTGGTGGAAATCCGCGGCATCAGCGTCGACGCCGTGGCGGCCCTGCTGGCGCCGCCCTGAGCTTTGTGCTGAACCTTGTTTACTGCATGCGGTAGCCGAACGCCTGCTCGAATTGCCCGGCCACGCCAGCTGCCGTGAAGCGGTGGTTCTGGCCACCCTGGTGGGCGATCTTGATCGATCCGAGCAGGCTGGCCAGCCGGCCGGTGGTGCCCCAGTCAAAGCCGTTGGCGATGCCGAACAGCAGGCCGGCGCGGTAAGCGTCGCCGCAGCCGGTGGGGTCGACCACGGCGCTGGCCGGCACCGCTGGAATCATCATCCGCTCGCCATTCGCAAAAATCTCCGAACCTTGCTCGCCGCGGGTGACGATGAGGGCATCGAGCTGGCCGGCGATGGTGTCGGCCGACCAGCCGGTACGCTCCATCAGCATCTCGAATTCGTAGTCGTTGGCGGCGACGTAGGTGGCTTTGTCGATGAAGTCGCGCAGTTCTTCGCCATTGAACATGGGTAGCTGCTGGCCCGGATCGAACATGAAGGGCACGCCCGCGCTGACGCAGTCGCTGGCGTGCTTGAGCATGCCGTCGCGGCCATCGGGGGCGATCAGGGCGACCCGCAGGGGGCCGTAGTCGGCCACGTTGTTCTCATGCGAGAACTGCATGGCGCCCGGGTGGAAGGCGTTGATCTGGTTGTTGTCCTGGTCGGCCGTGACGAAGCACTGGGCGGTGTAGGCGTGGCCGATGGTGCGGATGGCGCGGGTCGATATACCCAGCTCGGCAAACCGCGCCAGGTATTCGCCGCCGTCCTGGCCGAGGGTTGCCATGATCAAGGGATCGCCGCCCAGCATCATCAGGTTGTAGGCGACGTTGGCGGCGCAACCGCCGTATTCGGTATGCAGGGTCGGCACCAGGAACGATACGTTGACCTTGTGCAGCTGGTCGGCGATCAGCGCCTCGGAAAAGCGCCCGTGGTACTGCATGATCTTGTCGAAAGCGAGCGAGCCGCAGATCAGGGTGGTGGTCGATGAAGTGTCGGTCATGGTGGCAGGGCGTCCTGGTTTAAGGGTAAAAAATGGCGAGGTGGTAGCCCGACGCCTTCAGTTGTTTGAGTTCGAAGCGCAGTTTGACGCTCTGCTCCGAGCGCGCCGCGAAGCCGTCGGTGACCAGCGCGCCAGGCGGCAGATAGTCGGCCGGTGTGAACACGCGGCGTACCAGGGTCTTGTCGCTGGCGTCGGTGAGCGCCAGTTCCAGGTGGGGCCAGGCCTGCACCAGTTCGCCCTGGTTGCGCAGCAGCGTGGTGAAGGCAAAATTGCTGATGTCGGCGCTGCCTTCGAGCGATTGCAATTCGCCCGTCTCGACTGCCAGCACATCGATCTGCGCCGGCAGTTCGACCGTGCAGCCGAGCACGGCGCAGGCCGCGACCAGCACCGGCCGCGCCGCCGGATAGCGCGCCGCCAGCGTATTTTTGAAAACCCACAGGCCCTGCGCCAGCAGCGTCACCGTCAGCACGGCCACGGCCAGCAGCGCCAGCATACGGCGGCGCGCGCCATGCTGTTCGCGCAGCCGGCTGCTGCGGACAAATTCGGGTTCGTCGTGGGCCGCTGCCAGATCGTCCATTGGCGCCGGCCGTGGCTTCGACTTCGCTTTTTCAGCTGAGGTGCTGTTGCGGCGCGCTGGCTTGGCCGCTGCCAGCGGCAGCACCGCGGGCGGTCCGGCCGGCGCAGCGGGCGCGGGTTCGTCGGCAGCCGACGAGCGCATTAACAGCGAGGCCGGCGACGGCGTCACGCTGGTCTGCCGCGCTGGCGGGACAGCAGCTGGCAGTGCCGGTGGCGCGCGCGATGGTTCGGCAGGCTGTGCGCCAACCGGTGCGCCGAACTGCGCGCCGAACGGGTCTTCCGGTTCTTCTGGCGGCGCCAGCGCCACCAGGTGTTCGATCTCCGCCTGCGGCGGTATCAACGGCGCGGCGACGGGCGACTCGCGCACCATGGCAGGCAAATCGGCTGCGGGCGCTGGTGCCGGCTCTAGTTCCTGTACCAGTTCACGCGCTGGCGCTGGCGTCGGTACGAATACCGGCGCTGGTGCTAAAACTGGCGCTGATACTAAAACTGGCGCTGATACTAAAACTGGCGCTGGCGGCACCACCGGCACCGGTTGCACCGGCTCGAGCGTGGTATCGAAGTCGATCGTGTAGACGATCTGATTGGGATCGTCGGCGCGCGTTGGCGCGGCGCTGACGATACTGTCGAGCACCGGCAGCGCCGCCGCAGCGCTACTACCTTCGGGCGGCGCCGCTGCCGCACTGCCGGCACGCGGCGGCGCGTCCGGCTCGACCAGCGCGGCGCTGCCGTCGAATACTTGATGGCAGGCGCCGCAGCGCACGATACCCCCACGCAGCTTCAACTGGTCTGCGGCCACCCGGAAGGTGGTGCCGCAGTGGGGGCAGATCGTGGCGAGCGCCATGGCGGCTCGCCTTAGCCGGCCCGGGCCGGCGGTATCCCAGCCAGTCCTTGCACCCCGTGCAGGGCGATCCAGCCGTCCTGTTCGGCCCACACCGCGAGCTTGATGAAGGGGGCATAGGCCGCCGCCACTTCCTCGGCCTGGCGTGCCAGCACGCCCGACAGGGTCAGGGTGCCGCCAGGGGCAACGCGCCCGCACAGCATCGGCGCCATCAGCTTCAATGGGCTCGAGAGGATGTTGGCGACCACGCTGTCGAAGGTGGCGCCGGCCGGCGTGGCGGCGGCAAATTCGTCGGGCAGGTAGTAATCGATGGCGCAGTTGTTACGCTCGGCGTTGTCGCGCGCCGAGACGATCGCCTGCGGGTCGATGTCGACGCCGGTAACGGCGCCTGCCCCCATTTTTTTCGCCACCATCGCCAGGATGCCGGAACCGCAGCCGTAATCGAGCACGCTGTGGCCCGGCTTTGCATGCACTTCCAGCCATTCCATGCACAAGCGCGTGGTGGGATGGCTGCCGGTGCCGAACGCCAGGCCGGGGTCGAGTTCGAGGATCAGCGCGCTTGGATCGGGCGCTTCGTGCCAGCTTGGCACCACCCAGATGTTGGTGCCGATGTGGATCGGCGCAAACTGCGACTGCGTCAGCCGCACCCAGTCTTCGTCGGCGACGGCACGCGTGCTAAATGCCGGGGCGACGCCCAGGCCAATCGCGCTGGCTGCTTGTGCGACGATGGCCGCCTGGTCGGCGTCGACATCGGTCAACGCCACCACGCGGCTGTGGTCCCACGCCGCCTCGGTCGGCTCCATGCCTGGTTCGCCAAACAGCGGGCGTTCCTGGGCGGTGCCTTCATCGGCGTCTTCCACCGATACCGACAGCGCGCCCGCTTCCATCAGCGCGTCCGACAGCGCCTCGGCATGAGCGCGGGCGATTTCGATGACGACTTCGGTCCAGCTCATGGCGCCGCCTTGGCGTCGGCTGCATCCATCATGCTCTTCAGATCGGGCTTGTTGGCCAGTTTCTGCTCGAGGTAATGGATATTGGTGCCGCCTTCGATGAAGCGGGCGTCGATCATCAGTTCACGGTGCAGGGGGATATTCGTCAGGATGCCCTCGACCACCATTTCCGACAGCGCGATCTGCATGCGGCGGATGGCCTGGTCGCGGGTGGCGCCGTAGGCGATCACTTTGCCGATCATCGAGTCGTAGTGCGGTGGCACGTAGTAGCCCGCATAGGCGTGCGAATCGACGCGGATGCCGGGGCCGCCCGGCGTGTGCCAGCCGGTGATGCGCCCTGGCGACGGGGTAAATTTGAACGGGTCTTCGGCATTGATGCGGCACTCGACAGCGTGGCCCGACAACATGATGTCGCGCTGGCGGAAGCGCAGCTTTTCGCCGCAGGCGATGCGGATCTGTTCTTGCACGATGTCGATGCCGGTGATCATTTCCGTGACCGGATGCTCGACCTGCACGCGGGTGTTCATCTCGATGAAATAGAACTCGCCATTTTCATACAAAAATTCAAAGGTGCCGGCGCCGCGGTAGCCGATCTTGCGGCACGCTTCAGCGCAGCGGTCACCGATCTTTTCGATCAGCTTGCGGGGAATGCCCGGTGCCGGTGCTTCTTCGATCACCTTTTGGTGGCGGCGCTGCATCGAGCAGTCGCGTTCGCCGAGCCAGACGGCGTTCTTGTGTTCGTCGGCGAGGATCTGGATTTCCACGTGGCGTGGATTTTCCAGGTACTTCTCCATGTACACTTCAGGATTGCCGAAGGCGGTACCGGCTTCGGTCTTGGTCATCGCCACCGCGTTGAGCAGGGCCGCTTCGGTATGCACCACGCGCATGCCGCGGCCACCGCCGCCGCCGGCCGCCTTGATGATGACGGGATAGCCGACCTTGCGGGCGGTTTGCACGATTTCCTTGGGATCGTCCGGCAGTGCGCCTTCCGAGCCGGGCACGCACGGCACGCCGGCGCGGATCATCGCCTGCTTGGCGGAGACTTTGTCACCCATCAGGCGGATCGAATCGGAGCGGGGGCCAATAAAGACGAAGCCCGATTTTTCCACCCGTTCAGCGAAATCGGCGTTTTCTGACAGGAAGCCATAGCCCGGGTGAATCGCTTCAGCGTCGGTCACTTCGGCCGCGCTGATAATGGCCGGCATGTTCAGATAGCTGAGCGTGGACGAGGCCGGGCCGATGCAGACCGACTCGTCGGCCAGCTTGACGTACTTGGCATCCTTGTCCGCTTCGGAGTGGACGACCACGGTCTTGATGCCCATTTCGCGGCAGGCGCGCTGGATACGCAAGGCGATTTCACCCCGGTTGGCGATAAGAATTTTTTCAAACATGGTAGGTTCGGTGTTTCTATGAAGCCCGGCGCAAACCGGGAACAGCATGATGAGTCAGGATCGCCACGCGCTGCACAAGCCGCGGTGGCGACTGCCGCGCGGCCGCTTAGCCGATCACGAACAGTGGTTGACCGAATTCGACCGGCTGGCCGTTTTCAACCAGGATCTTGCTGACGACGCCAGAGACTTCCGCATCGATTTCATTGAGCAGTTTCATCGCTTCAATGATGCACAAGGTGTCGCCTTCCTTGATGGTGCTGCCCACTTCGACGAAGGCCGGGGTGCCCGGTGCCGACGAACGGTAGAAGGTGCCGACCATGGGCGACTTGATGATCACACCGGTCGGCTCGGCCGGCACGTCGACCACCGCTGCCGCCGGTGCCAGCGGCGCCGCCGAATACTGCTGGGGCATGCCCTGTTGCGGCATCATCATCATCTGGCCTTGATGCATGGCCGACGACTTGACGATGCGGACCTTGCTTTCGCCTTCGGTGACTTCGAGTTCGGCGATGTCCGATTCGGCGACCAGGTCGATCAAGGTCTTGAGCTTTCGTAAATCCATGTAGAACCCCTTGGAATTATTGTGGTTTTTAAAGGCAAATGGGACGCCCGGATAAGGCGCGCCACGACAATACGTGAAGTTGACGAAGATTAACGCTTTTTGAGCGCGAAGTCGATGGCATACCGGTAGCCGTCCGTTCCCAGTCCGCAAATCGTGCCGACTGCGAGGGCCGAGAGGAAAGAATGGTGGCGGAATGCTTCACGTTGATGGACGTTAGAAATATGCACTTCCACGAACGGTATCTGAACGGCGGCAAACGCGTCGCGCAATGCCACGCTGGTATGGGTGAGGCCGCCTGGATTGATGACGATGGCGGCGATCCCCTCAGCGCGGGCGGCGTGGATGCGATCAATCAAGGCACCCTCATGGTTGCTCTGGAAACAGCTCAGTTCGGCACCCGCCGCCGCCACTTGCGCCTGCGCCGCCTGCTCAATATCGGCCAGGCTGCTACTGCCGTACACAGCAGGCTCGCGCGTGCCTAGCAGGTTGAGATTTGGGCCATTTAGCAGTAGCAACTTTTTAACCATGGCGTGGGGTGCTTTACGATACTTGGGCGCGAAAGTCTGGCATTTTGCCGACTACACCCGGGATTGGCAAGCGGTAATACTTACGCTCAATGGAATAGAACGACCGTTCGCCAGACTACAGTGCGGCGAGGTCAGCGCGCAGTTCGGCGAATTTCAGCCGTCCCAGATAGGTCTTGCGCACCTTGCCATCGGCGCCGATCAGCACGGTAAATGGCAAGCCACCATTGGTGTTGCCAAATTGCCGCGAGAGGTCGGTGCCGCTCATGCCGGCCACATACAAGGGGTAGGAAATCCGGTATTTGTCGGCAAACTGGGCGATGTTCGTCGGCGAGTCGATGCCGATGCCGAGCACGCCGATGTTTTTGCCGGCCAGTTCTTTGGACAGTTCGACCAGTTCCGGCATTTCTTGCACACAGGGGCCACACCACGGCGCCCAGAAATTGACCAGCACCGCTTTGCCTTTCCATTGAGACAGCGCGTGCGGCGCGCCGCTGGCATCGTTCATCGATTGGCCATACAAGGCGGCGACCGGTCCGGCAATGTCTGCCGCTGGCGCTGCCACTGTCTGGCTGTCGTGTTTTTTGCTGAGGGTAGCGCCGGCGCCGATGGCAATCACGGCAACGACGGCCAGCACGATCTTGTTGGTAGTGTTCATAAATTAAAAAGAAGTCAGGTTGCGGGGGAGGATACAGGGTTACCCAGCAGTGCGCGCACTGCGGTCAGGTCGGCCCGGTGGGCGCTGCCATCGGCGCGTGGTTTGAGGGCACCTTTTAAATCGTTCAGTTCGTACAGTTCAGCGTGTACCTGCTGCTTGCGCCAGTAAAAGCTGACGGTTTCGACATCATCGTAACGGCTGCCCTTGAAATGGGGCGCTGCGCCAATATCGAGGGCGATGTCGCGGTCGAGCAGAAACATCAGCACGTCCTTACTGCTGTCGGCAAACAGTTGCAGGTGGATGTCGTCATGGATGCCGGCGGTGCCGTGCAGTACCGCGCCGGTTAAATAGGGGCGAAACGGCAGCAGCCGTTCCATCACTTCGGCGGCCAGCTGGCGCAGCTGCATCAGCCGGACCGGCTGGCTGTCGGCCTGGAACAGCGCCTGGTATTTGCGCACTTGCGCTTCGATTTCGAGCCGGTCGGGCAGCAGATTGGGCACGCTGGCGTCAACGCCGGTGACCTGGCGTGCGGCTTTTTTGCGGGCCAGGTCGTAATCGGCGCCATCTTCGGCGATCAGGCGGGCGGCGCGCACGGCGATCTCGGTGCGCAGCTGGCCATGGTCAGGGTGCGGGGTCGGCATGGGGGTGGGCAACTGGGTGCTCAACTGGGTGGTCAACAGAGTGGGCAACATCGCCCGATGATACTCTGGAACGGTAAAGCGCAGCGGGTCAGGTAAAATCGCGCTTTCGCCATTCTATTTTGCGGCGCGGCCCTGTGACGCCGTCCACCACGATCCCATCATGCATATTCATATCCTCGGCATTTGCGGCACCTTCATGGGTGGCCTGGCTGTTCTGGCGAAGGCCGCGGGCCACCGCGTCACCGGCTGCGACGCCAACGTCTATCCGCCCATGAGCACCCAGCTCGAAGCCCAGGGCATCGAATTGATCCAGGGCTTCGGCCCCGAGCAGGTGGCGCTGGCGCCCGATCTGTATGTGATCGGCAACGTGGTCTCGCGCGGCAATCCGCTGGTCGAGGAAATTCTCAACCGCAGCCTGCCTTATATGTCGGGGCCCCAGTGGATGGGCGAGCACATCCTGCGTCACAAATGGGTACTCGCCGTCGCCGGTACCCACGGCAAGACCACGACGTCGGCCATGCTGGCCTGGATTCTCGAAGACGCCGGTTATGCGCCCGGCTTCCTGATCGGCGGCGTGCCGGTCAATTTTGGCGTGTCGGCACGCCTGTCCGGAGCGATACCATCGGATTATTTCGTCATCGAGGCCGATGAATACGACACCGCGTTTTTCGACAAGCGCAGCAAATTTGTCCATTACCACGCCAAGACGGCGGTGCTCAACAACCTCGAATACGATCACGCCGACATCTTCCCCGATATCGGCGCCATCGAAACCCAGTTCCACCACCTGGTGCGCACCGTGCCCGGCATCGGCCGGCTGGTGGTCAATGGCGACGAGGCGTCGCTGGCACGGGTGATCAAACGGGGTTGCTGGAGCGAGCATGAAAGTTTTGGTGTCGGCGAACACGCCAACTGGAGCATGACCGAGCACCAGGATGGCAGTTTCGAGGTGCTGTTCAATGGCGCCGTGGTGGGCAGCGTGCACTGGGAATTGACCGGGCGCCACAACCGCGCCAATGCGCTCGCCGCCATCGCTGCCGCCCGCCACGTCGGCGTGCCGGCCGCGCAGGCGGCCGCAGCGCTGGCGCGCTTTGCCTCCGTCAAGCGGCGCATGGAAGTGCGCGGCAGTGTGCACGGCGTCACCGTCTACGACGATTTTGCCCACCATCCGACCGCGATTGCCACCACCGTCGGTGGCTTGCGCCAGAAAATCGGCGCCAGCGGCCGCATCCTCGCCGTCCTCGAGCCCCGTTCGAACACCATGAAACTGGGGGCCATGAAAGATGCGCTGCCGGGCAGCCTGAAGGACGCTGACCTGGTGTTCGGCTTTGGCAGCCAGCAGGCGCTGGGCTGGAGCCTGGCCGATGCCTTCAAACCGCTGGGCGCCATCGCCCACAGCTTTGATCAGCTCGATTTCCTGGTGCAAGCCGTGGTGCAGGCGGCGCAAGCGGGTGACCATGTGCTGGTGATGAGTAATGGCGGCTTTGGCGGCATCCACCAGAAGCTGCTCGATGGCCTGGCCGCTGTGGTCCCTGCCACCGCATGATCTTGTACCTGCACGGCTTTCGCTCGTCGCCGTCGTCGTACAAGGCGACCGTGGTGGCAGCGCGCATGGCGGCACTCGGGCGCGCCGGCGAACTGGCCTGCCCGCAGCTGCCGGCGTCGCCGCGCGCGGCCATTGCGCTGGCGCGCGCGCTGGTCGATGGCGTGCCCACGGCCGAACTGGCGATTGTCGGCTCGTCGCTGGGCGGCTATTACGCCACTTATCTTGCCGAGCAACTCGGCTGCCGTGCGGTGCTGCTCAATCCCGCCGTCCACCCGCTCGACAGTCTGGCGCGCCATGTGGGCGTGACCACCGCCTGGCACTCGGAGGCGCCGTTTGAATTCAAGGTCGAGTATATCGATGAGCTGCGCGCGCTGGCGGTGCCGGCCATTACTGACCCGTCCCGTTATTTTTTGCTCGCCGCCAGCGGCGACGACGTGCTCGATTACCGCACCATGCTGGCCCATTACCAGGGCGCGCGCCAGCACGTCATCGATGGCAGCGACCATGCGATCAGCGAATTTGCCGATTACGTCGACGCCGTGCTCGACTTTTGCCTTTTGCGGGCGTCCACGTGAGCGCAGCGCGGGCAGGCTCGCTGCGGCTGACGCACTGGCATGGCCACGTCGGCGCGCTGGCGGCGCCGGCGCCGCTGGCAGCCTGGCTGACGGCGCCCGGCTCGCTCACCGCGCGCCTGATCGCCCATAGCGACGCCTTCCGGGTCCAGCGCCTGCACCAGCGCAGGGCCCTGTGCCTGGCCGATGAAGCCGCTGCCATCGGCATGGCGCGCCCGGGCCGGGTGCTCGAACGCGAGGTGCTGCTGCGCTGCGACGGGGCGGCCGTGGTGTTCGCCCACACGGTGGTACCCTTGTCCGACTCGGCCACCGACTGGCCGCTGTTTGGCGGCCTCGGCGAGCGATCGCTCGGTTCGACCCTGTTTTATGACCCTTTGGTGCGCCGCGGCGCGCTCGCATTTGCCCGCCTGCGTGCCAGCCATCCGCTGGTGCTGCGGGCGACGGCGGCGCTTGGCCCGGCTGGCGCCGCATCTTCCATGTACTATGCGCGGCGCTGCCTGTATCGCCGCCATCAAGGCAGCCTGCTGGTCACGGAGGTATTCTTGCCGCCCGTGCTGGCATTGCAGCCGACTACTCTCATCAAGAACGTGAAGTGAACCATGAATGTATTTTTTGAAGAATCCGGCGATTTTAAGGTCGGCAGCGTGTTGTCCCAGGCGGGCGAAGCCTATCAGGTGGAAATGCCGTCCGCGAAGCGTACCAAGGTAAAAATCAAGGACGTACTGCTGCAGTACGAAAAGCCGACGCCGGCCGAACTGCTCGCGTCCGCCAAGGCGATCGCCGATGAGGTCGACCTCGAGTTCTTGTGGGAAGTGGCAGGCCAGGAAGAATTCGGTTTTGCCGAGCTGGCCGCCGATTACGTCGGCCACGCGCCGCTGCCCGCCGAAGCGGCCGGCCTGATCCTGGCCCTGCACAATGCCCCCATCTATTTCTACAAGAAGGGCCGCGGCCGCTACAAGGCGGCGCCCGAGCAGTCGCTGCGGGCGGCGCAGGCGGGCATCGAAAAGAAAAAGCAGCAAGCCGTGATCCAGGCCGGCTACGTCGAGCAGCTCAAGGCGGGCACCCTGCCGGCGCCGATGCAAGCCATGGTCCAGCAACTGCTGTTCAAGCCCGACAAGAACACCATCGAATATAAGGCGCTCGAGACTGCCTGCATGGAACTGCAGACCAGCGCGCCGCGCCTGATGCTGGCCACCGGCGGCGTGTCTTCGCCGAAGGCACTGCACATGGCGCGCTTCCTGTTTGACAACTTCCCGCGCGGCGCCGGCTTTGCCGCGGTGGCGCTGCCGCCACCGCCTGCCGCCGGCAGCCTGCCGCTGGCGGCCGTGGCCGCCTTTTCGATCGACGACGTCACCACCACCGAGATCGACGATGCCTTTTCCGTCACCGTGCTCGGCGATGGCACCATCAAGGTCGGCATCCACATCGCCGCGCCGGGCCTGGGCATCAAACCGGACGACGCCATCGACAAGCTGGCGCGCGCGCGCATGTCGACCGTGTATATGCCGGGTGACAAAATCACGATGTTGCCCGACGACGTGGTGGCCGCCTTCACCCTGGCCGAAGGGCGCACCTGCCCGGCGCTGTCGCTGTACGCCACCATCGACACCGCCACCTGGTCGGTGCTGGCCACCGAAACGCGCGCCGAACTGGTGCCGATGGCGGCCAATCTGCGCCATAACGATCTCGATGAGCTGGTCAATGAAGCCACCCTGGCCAGCGGCGAAGGCGCCTACCCGCACAAGGCCGAGCTGCTGCAGCTGTGGCAGTGGGCCTTGAAACTGGAAAGCGGCCGCATGGCCAAGCGCGAAGCGTTTGGCCTGAAACCGGAGCAAAACAACCGCGTCGACTTCAATTTTTATGTCGATGACGACGTCGTCTCGGTGGTCAAGCGCAAGCGCGGCGCGCCGCTCGACAAGATCGTCGCCGAGCTGATGATTTTTGCCAACAGCACCTGGGGCAAGCTGCTGCACGACTGCGGCGTGCCCGGCATTTACCGTTCGCAAACCACGGGCGGTCCCGGCTGGGGCGCCAAGCTGCAGGTGCGCATGGTCACCCATGCGGCGCCGCACCAGGGTCTCGGGGTCGATCAGTACGCCTGGAGCACCTCGCCCCTGCGCCGGTATACCGACCTGGTCAACCAGTGGCAAATCCTGGCCTGCGCCAGCAACGGCGTCACCGCGCCGCTGGTGGCACCCTTCAAGCAGCGCGATGCCGGCCTGTTCGCCATCGTCTCGGCGTTTGATGCGGCCTACGCGGCCTATAACGAGTTCCAGCAAAACATGGAACGCTACTGGTGCCTGCGCTGGCTGGGTCAGCAGGCGGGCGAGGGCGGCCGCCGCGTCGATGCCGTGGTCTTGAAGGATGAATTGTTGCGTCTAGCCGACATTCCGCTGGTGGTGCGCCTGCCCGGCATGCCGCAGGTGGCGCGCGGCGCCGCCGTCATTCTCGACATCCTGCGCTGGGATGAAGTCGATCTGACCATCGAGGCGCGCCTGCTCGAAGTGGTGGCAGCCACCGGTGAGGGCAATGCCGCTGGCGCCGTCGACGACGACGACCGCCAGGATGAACAGACGGGCGATCTGACCGCCGACGGCGCGGACGCCGGCGCCAGCCTGCCGGCCGACAGCGGCGCCGCCGTCGCCGCCGACGCCGAAGGCATCGAGATGGTGGCCGGTGCACCGCAGGCGCCGGCGGCGGATAGTCCCTTGTCGAACTGATAGCATCGGGCACCGGCGGCGGATTTCCCTTCGGTGCCCGCAGGCAAACGCGGTAGAATTAACGTTCCGTAGTTCAATAGTTTTTGCCGGTGTCGCGTGACGTCCCTATTTCAATCTCGTTCCCTGACCATCGCCATCGCCGTCTCGGTGGTGCTCCATGCAGCCCTGCTGGCGGTGCGTTTTGTCGCTCCTGACGCCTTTGTCGTCAAGCCCGCTGATCCGGGGCTGGAAGTCATCCTCGTCAATGCCAAGCATGACCGCAAGCCGATCCAGGCCGACGCCCTGGCCCAGGCCAATCTCGATGGCGGCGGCCAGGCCGATGCCGGCCGCTCGAAGTCGCCCCTGCCCGACATGAGGAAGAGTGAAAACGGCGACAGCGTCAAGGCAGCCCAGAAGCGTATCGCCGAGCTCGAACAGGTGCAGCAAAACCTGCTCACGCTGGCGCGCGCCTCGGCTTACCGGGCGCCGCCGGTCACCGACCGCGATACCCCCGACCCCGCCCGCACTGGCCAGGACTTGCTCGAGTCGTCCAAGGCGATTGCCCGTGCCACCGCCGAACTGTCGACCACGATCGAAGACCAGAACAAGCGCCCCCGCAAAACCTACATCACGCCGAGCACCCAGGAAGTCGGTTACGCGATGTATTACAAGGCCATGCAAAAGCGGGTCGAAGAAATTGGCACCCTGAATTTTCCGCAGAAGGATGGCCGCAAGCTGTATGGCGACCTGGTGCTGTACATTCCGGTGTTCCAGGATGGCACCATTTATTTGAAGGATGGCGGCGTGCGGGTGGAAAAAAGTTCGGGCAACCCGGCCCTCGATGCGGCCGCCATGGCCATCGTGCGGCGCTCGGCGCCGTTCGGCAAATTTCCGCCGAATATGCTCTCGACCGACCGCGACGACCTGTGGGTCATCATCACCCGGTTTAAATTTACCCGCGATGAACGGCTCGAGACCAATTTGAGGGGCAATTGATGGGCGATTTTTACCGGCTCATCGGCAACCCCGTCGGCCACAGCAAGTCGCCCCTCATCCACGCCGCCTTTGCGCGCCAGCTGGGCATTGATCTGACCTACGACAGCGTGCTGGCGCCGCTCGATGGTTTTGCTGCCACGGTGGCGGCGCTGGCTGCTGCCGGCTGCAAGGGCGCCAACGTCACCGTGCCCTTTAAAATTGCGGCGTTTGCGCTGTGCACGCGCCTGAGCGCGCGCGCGCGCGCCGCGGGTGCCGTCAATACCTTGACCTTTGACGCCGGCGCCATCGCTGGCGACAACACCGATGGCGCCGGCCTGGTGGCTGACATCACCGGCAACGCCGGCCTCGCCATTGCCGGCCAGCGCGTGCTGGTGGTGGGTGCTGGCGGCGCCGCCCGCGGCGCCCTGTTGCCGCTGATCGAACAGGGCCCGGCCACGCTGACGCTGGTCAACCGCACCGCTGCCACCGCCGCCGCGGTGGCGGCGCAGTTCGATTTTCCCATCGATGTGCGCGCGTTTGCCGAGTTGAGGGGGCCGTTCGACATCGTCATCAATGCCACTTCTGCCAGCCTGACGGGAGCGCTGCCGCCGCTGCCGGCCTGCGTGTTCGGCGCTGGCACGCTGGCGCTCGACATGATGTATGGCGCGGCGTCCACGCCATTCATGGCGTTTGCCGCCGAGCACGGCGCCGCCACCCGCGATGGTCTGGGCATGCTGGTCGAGCAGGCCGCCGAAGCGTTTTATGGGTGGCGCGGCGTGCGGCCTGCCACCGCTGCCGTGCTGGCGTCGCTGCGTGCGGCGGCATGAAGGGCGCGCGGGAACGTAGCAGCGGTAGCCACAGTAGTAGCGCCAAGCGCTGGCTCAAATGGCTGGTGCTCGGGCCGCTGCTGGCGGTCCTGCTGTTGCAGGTGTATTTCTTTTTGCAGATTTGCTGGTGGTCGCGCTTTAATCCCGGCATGACCAGCTTCATGAGCGCCCAGCTCTCGAGCCTGCGCGAAACCAACCCGCGCGCCACCCTCGAGCAGCAGTGGGTGCCCTACCGCGCCATTTCGGCCAACCTGAAACGGGCGGTGATCGCCTCGGAAGACGCCAATTTTGCCGAGCATGACGGCGTCGACTGGGAGGCCTTGCAAAAAGCGTATGACCGCAACAGTAGCCGTCACCGGGTGGTGGGCGGCGGCTCGACGATCACCCAGCAGCTGGCCAAGAACCTGTTTTTGTCGGGCTCGCGCAATTATCTGCGCAAGGGCCAGGAACTGGTGATCGCCTACATGCTCGAGACGGTGCTCGACAAGGAGCGCATCCTCGAGATTTATTTGAATGTCGTCGAATTCGGCCGTGGCGTGTTTGGCGCCGAGGCCGCTGCGCGCCATTATTTTCACGCGCCGGCGTCGTCGCTGACGGCGGCGCAGGCGGCGCGGCTGGCGGTGATGCTGCCCAATCCCCGCTATTACGACGCCCACCGCAGCACCAATTACCTGGCCCGGCGCACCGGCGTCATCCTCAATCGCATGAATTCGGCAGAACTGCCCTGATCGGGACGGGGACGCTTGAGCCACAGGTGACGGGCCGGGGTGCTTGCGGTTACACTTGCGCTAGTTTTTACATGGGCCGGGACCGTCACGCATGATCAACGTATTCGTCTTACAAAATGGCCGCCTCAACCAGGTCCCCATCGATAGCCGCGAGGACCTCGAACAGGTCGCGCCGGTGTGGGTCGACCTGACTGATCCGAACGACGACGAGCGCGCCTGGGTCAAGGCCATTTATGGCGTCATCCTGCCGGGCGAAGATGAAGTCAAGGACATCGAAGCGTCGGCCCGCTACTACGAAGCGGAAAATGGCGACCTGCACCTGCGCACCGACTTCCTGCTCGAAGAAGACGACGGCCCGTCGCGCATCGTCACGGTGGCGTTCATTTTGGCGCGCAAGATGCTGTTTTCCGTGCACACCGACGACTTGCCGGTGTTTCGGCTGGTGCGCATGCGCGCCCGTTCGCGCCCCGGCTCGATCGAAGACTATATGGACGTGCTGCTCGACCTGTACGCCACCGATGCCGAGTATTCGGCCGATGCCCTCGAAGGCATCTACCAGAACCTGGAAGAAGTCTCCAGCCGCGTACTGCAGGAAGAATTCACCGACACCGACGCGGCGGCCACGCTCAACGCCATCGCCCACGAGGAAGATTTGAACGGCCGCATCCGCCGCAATATGATGGACACCCGCCGCGCCGTCAGTTTCCTGATGCGTGGGCGCCTGCTCAATGCCGAGCAGTTCGAAGAAGCGCGCCAGATTTTGCGCGACATCGAGTCGCTCGACGGCCACACCTCCTTCCTGTTCGACAAAATTAACTTCTTGATGGATGCCACCGTCGGCTTTATCAACATCAACCAGAACAAGATCATCAAGATTTTCTCGGTGGCCTCGGTGGCTTTCTTGCCGCCGACCCTGATTGCCAGTATCTACGGCATGAATTTTAAGTGGCTGCCGGAGCTGGAGTGGCAGCTGGGGTATCCGTTTGCGCTGGCCTTGATGGTCACCAGTGCGATTGCGCCTTTTCTGTATTTCCGGCATCGCGGGTGGCTGAAATAGGTCAAACAAAAGTGAAAACCTACTTTTGTTTGGCTTGAAGTGAGGGGCGAAGGGCAACACCGGCTCAGAGGCGCACCGCAGGTCAGCGCAAAATCACTGGCGGAGCCAGATGATTTTGAGAGGGGTTGCAAACCCGTCTGATCTGCCTCTGCCTCGAGGGCGTGGGGCGCGGTTTGAAATCACTGCCAGGCGGGGATGCTGGCAGCAGGGGAACTGACAGCGCAGGTGGCTGTCCCAATGGTTTGCGGACTGAACGCGATGGTTGGTGAGCCAGATGATTTTTCTGGTGACCTCAGCCCGATGCATTTCTGGCGCTGCCTTCGAGCGTGACGGTTCCATGTGAAGGGGGCGCTTGCAGCGAGGTGAGTGGCGCGATTGTCCAGTGCGATTGTCCAGTGCCACCGTATTGCAGTGCGAGGGAGATGATCATGAGCGAACAGCAAGCTGCAATGCAAGGCGCCTGCCACTGTGGCACGGTGCAGTTCACAGTGGTCCTCAAGGATGGGCTGCGCACGGCACGCCGCTGCAACTGCTCGCTATGCAGCATGCGCGGGGCGGTCGCCGTGTCGGCCATGGTGGGGCAGCTGACCGTCACGGCGGGGATGGACGCCCTGACGCTCTACCAGTTCAATACCATGCAGGCAAAGCACTGGTTCTGCTCGACATGCGGCATCTATACCCACCATCAACGGCGCTCCAATCCCCATGAATACGGCGTCAACGTCGCCTGCCTCGCCGGCGTCAGCCCTTCGATTTTGCCGTCGTTGCCGTCAACGAGGGCCGCAGCCATCCCACTGACCGCGGCGCCGGCGCCGCTACCGGCCCACTGGTGGCCGGTCACCTGCATTTCGTGGCAAGTTGATTCCGTGGCTAGTTGATTCCGCGACAAGCTAACACCAGATCAAAGCGACGGGCCACTGTCGTTGCAGTTTCGCGCGCTGCCTGCATTCGCTAAAAAATCGGGGGGAAATCAGGGGGCACTGTTGGCAGGCTTGCGTTCCCCATCGTGATGCCCCCGATATGTCCCATCAAGGCTGCTCAGCCGCCGCCGTCGACCGTGCCTGCTTTGCCGCCGTTCACGCCACGCGGCGCATGGCGGGCAGTGGCGGATTTGCCCTTGGCCGGTGCCGCCTCGTCCGTCCTGTAGCGCGCTTCGTTCGCCTTGATGTCTTGCAGCGCGTGATCGGCAACCTTGCGCCCGGCCAGCGTTTTGTACAGCGTCGCCTGTACTTCAGCCGCTTCGGCCCGCATGTCGTGGTGCGCCAGCGCCGCACTGAAGCGGTCGCAATAGGTGTGATAGTCGATGTGTGCCAGCGTTTCGGCGGCCACCGCCGGCGCCACGGTCAACGCCGTCATCATCAGCTGTTTGGCGTCGGTAAAATCTGCGTGCGCCAGATGGATCGCGGCGCCGGCTTCCTGCGCCGAGCGCAGGGTGGTCGACGGCGCAGGTGGCGTGAGAACGCGGAAATCACGCAGCTGTGCGCTGCCCAGCGCAATTTGCGAATGCACCGCCACGCGCCGTTCGGGCAGCCTTGCGCAGGCTTCGCGCAGGGTGTCGAGACCGCCCTGCAGGAACCTGCTACCGTCAAATTGCAGGATGCGGCCCACGTCGTCGGAAAAATAATCCTGGGCGATGTATTCCTCGTCATAGCTGCGCGGCGGTGCCACCCGCAGGCGCAAGGCGTTCGAGATGATGTCTTCGTGCTCTTGGTGCAGGGCAATCTGGATCGTGTACATGCCCGGTGCGGCGATGTCCCAGCCATTCCGGCCCGCCGACACAAACAGCGACTCATACATTGCCTGGGCTGGCTGCAACACCGTATTGAGCGACTGCCAGCAGCGCCGTTCGTAGGGATGGAAGGTGCGCGCCGGCTTGCCCTCCTGCTTGATCACAACGGTCATGTGATCGAGCATGTTAAGCACCTGCTGGTCGACCAGTTGCGGTTGCTCAGTGGGATTGCTCAGCTTGAGGTCGAGCACGACCGATTCAAGAAACTCGAATTCGGCCCTGGCGCGGTTGACCCGCAGCTCCAGCTTCAGGCTGGGCTCGGGCGAGGCATTGGCCTGCTCGAAGCCGTGATGGTCGAACCAGTCGGCGTTGCCCGGCTGGACATAGGTGGCCGGCGCATGGCGCATGAACAGCAATTCGGCATCGCTGAAACGGTACTCGAAATCGGCAAAAAACGCCGTCTGGCCACCGGCCACCCGGTACGGATAGTTCATGGCGCTGCGCGCTTCAGGCTCGTTGGCCAGGGCGATCCACGGTGTGCCCAGTGACTTTTGCCACGAATGGGCCAGGTTGAAGCAGTGACCCATTTCGTGACACGCGGTCCAGAAGATCATGCGCTCGACCCAGGCCTGCGGCGCCACATCGCCAGCGGGTGCCTGCGAAATGAACGAGCCCGTAAAAATGGCCGTTCCCTGACGCTGGTTCGGTCCAATGTCATCGAACATGATGCCGCCCAGGCTATTGCCCATTTCGTGCTGGCGCGCGAACAAGGTCCACAGCGCCCACTGGCTGACATTGGCAAAGCGTGACCAGTACACTTGCATGGCGTCGTGCATTTCAGTGTCGCTCCACAGGCCGTCGCCGCCGGTCAGCGCCGCCGGTATCACGCTGACGTTGGGTGAAGTCTTGACGTCAAAGCCGGCCCGCGTGTATACCTTTTGCATCGTCAACAGTTCGTTGGGCAGGCTGGCAGGCCGGTTCGGATGCGCATGGGTCTGGATGGCAGTGACGGGCGTGGCGTCGGCGGTGGCGTCGAATTCAAATTCGACCGGATGGTGGCCGCTGGCGGCGAAGCGCAGGGCGCGCTGGCGCTGCGGTGTGCCACCGCCAGAAAAGATCACGGTGGCGCTGCGCTGGCCGGGAAACAGGCTGGCGACCGCTTGGATGTCGACATTCGTATAGGGGAAGGACGCGGCGTCACCTTCCTTGTACCAGATCGCCCCCTGCCAGTGATTGGGTGCCACCGCCACCAGATTGGCGATCCAGTGCACGCGCGCGGCGAGGAATCGGGTAATGGTGCCGCTGGCAACCATCAGCGGATAGCGGCCGTCGACATCCAGACTGAGCTCCTCACCCATGAACGGAAAGAGCCCGACCTGGCCCTCGGTCTGGATATCGGGCTCGACCGGTCCGGGGCGGCCCAGCGGCTTGGGTACCCGGGTCAGTTGCACCCACCGGTACAGGCCGCTGACGGTGACCCGTAGCTGCGGCTCGATGGCGGCCATGGTGCTGTCGAGGTTTTCTTCGAGGCGGTCGAGCGGTTCGGCGCGCGCCCTGGCGCCCTGTGCAGATCGAGTTTCCTGCTCAAACATGTCGTTCTCCTTGCGTCGTCATGAACGCGCCGCAAAGCAGGCCGGCGCACCGATGCGCGAATTGCAAACGTATAAATAAACGGATAAATAAACGTGCAAGCAAACGCTCAAGCAAACGTTCAACGTTATGCGTAACCGAACGGTGTCAGGGACAGCTGGAACTGCGGCACCCGCGCCGCATCGAGGCGCACGCCCAGCCACGCCGGCCCCTTGAGCGGCACCTTGAACGAGGCGCTGCTACCAGTGCGCGGCAGCCGCACCTCGAGCTGTGCCACGCCTTCGGCCAGCGTGACCGAGGTGCTGGCCGCCCGCCCAATTTGCATGCGGGTTTTGACGTGTTCTTCGTGGAATACTTCGGCGCCGTTGACCAGCACGATGACGGTGTCGTCGTCGAAACCTTCCTGAAGTTCGATGCCAAGCTGGTGCATTGTTCGCCCTTTCCCGATCACGGCCGCGCCGCGCATGTACCAAGGTTGGACGGGCGCCGGGGCGCTTGGTTCCCGGCTCTGCTCGTGATATTCCAGCTATATTTTTAGCGGGCGCCGCCGCACTGACGCAGCAATCGGTACTAACTCAGGCCCGTCACAAACATCGCCACCACCGCCACCAGCATCACCAGCACGCCCACCCAGCCGATCACCGTGTGACGGCGCGACAGGGTAAATTCGCCCATCAGCTTCTTGTTATGCGCCAGCATCATCATGACCGCCATGATGGGCACCGCGATGACACCGTTGATCTGCGCCGACAGCACCAGCGCCTTGATGGGGTCGATCGGCGCGAAGTTGAGCAGCATGCCGCCCACCGTGGCCAGTCCGATGATGCCGTAAAACTCTTGCGCTTCCATGGCTTTCAAATCGAGGCCGTTGTTCCATTTAAAGCTCTCGGTGACGGCGTAGGCGGCCGAACCGGCCAGCACCGGCACGGCCAGCATGCCGGTGCCGATAATGCCCAGCGCGAACAGCAGAAAGGCGAATTCACCGGCCACCGGCCGCAGCGCTTCGGCGGCCTGCGCCGAGGTCTGGATATTTGTCACGCCATGGGCGCCGAGGGTGACGGCGGTGGTCAAAATAATGAAATACGCCACCAGGTTGGAAAAGCCCATGCCGACAAAGGTGTCGACCTTGATGCGACGCAGCTGCTTGATGGCGTCGGCCGGCTTTTTGCGCAGCGCCATGGTCGAGCCGTCGGCGCGCAGTTCTTCGACTTCCTGCGAGGCTTGCCAAAAGAACAGGTAGGGGCTGATGGTGGTACCAAAAATGGCCACGATCAGCGCCACCGAATCCTTGGTGAAGGTGAAGTCCGGCCACACCGTCTTGCGCAGCACCTCGACCCACGGCAGCTTGACGGCGAACACCGTGCCGACATAGGCCAGCAGTCCCAGGGTCAGCCATTTCAGGTAGCGCACATAGGTCGCATACGGCAGCCACACTTGCAGCGCCAGGCATAGCACGCCGAAGCCCAGCGAATACAGGTGCGCCGAGCCGACCCCGGCAACGAGCCGCGCCGCCTCGCCCATGGCGGCGATGTCGGCGGCGATATTGATGACGTTGGCAATGAGCAGCAGCAGGACGATCGAATAGAGCAGCCACGGCGAATAGGCGCGGCGGATATTGGTGGCCAGGCCGTGGCCGGTGACGCGGCCGATGCGCGCCGAGACCAGCTGGATGCCGACCATGAACGGGTAGGTCAGCACCAGCGTCCACAAGGTATTGAAGCCGAACTGGGCGCCGGCCTGCGAATAGGTGGCGATGCCCGACGGGTCGTCGTCGGCGGCGCCGGTGATCAGGCCGGGGCCAAGGGCTTTGAGAGTGGCGTTGTCGGTCAGTCGGCGGATGAAATGCATGGATGCTCGCGCGCGTGCGGCGCGAGCTGCCCGACAGGGGCTAGCGCACCGCGGTGTTGAGGACGGGGTCGGGGTGTTTCATTGCGGCCAGAGTGTAGCATGGCCGCCACAGTCAACCGTGGCGCCAGCGGCGCCGCGCGCGTCCGGTTCAGCCCCGCTTCAGTCGGCGTCGCGCTCGCCCTGGCCATGGTCGCTGGCGCGCCGCGTGGCCAGCAGGCGGGCGAACACGCGGCGCGCTGCCGCCACGGTGGCGGCGATGACGGCGTCATCGTGCTGCGCCGAGACGAAGCCGGCCTCGAACGCCGCCGGGGCGAAGTACACGCCTTCGTCGAGCATGCCGTGGAAAAAGGCGTTGAACTGCGCCTTGTCGGCCGCCATCATCTGGGCATAGGTGTTCGGTACTTCGGCGCAAAAATACATGCCGAACATGCCACCCACCGAATCGGCGCAAAAGCTCACCCCGGCTTCGCGCGCGGCATCGGTCAGGCCGGCCACCAGTTTGCTGGTCTGGGCGCCGAGACGCTCATAAAAGCCGGGCTGCTGGATCAGCTGCAGGGTGGTCATGCCGGCCGCCACGGCCACCGGGTTGCCCGACAGTGTGCCAGCCTGGTAGACCGCGCCCAGTGGCGCCATATGCGCCATCAGCGCAGCGCTGCCACCGAAGGCCGCCACCGGCAGACCGCCGCCGATGACCTTGCCCAGCGCGGTGATGTCGGGCTTGATGCCGTACAGTTGCTGGGCACCTCCGAGCGCCACCCGGAAGCCTGACATGACTTCATCAAAAATAAGCAGGGCGCCATGCTTGCTGCACAGCGTGCGCATCGCCTGCAGGAACGCGGGGGTGGCGCGGATCAGGTTCATGTTGCCGGCCACCGGCTCGACGATCACGCAGGCGATGGTCTCGCCCATCGAGGCGAACGCTGCTTCGAGCTGGGTCACGTTGTTGTAGTCGAGCACCAGGGTGTGCTTGACGAAGTCTTCCGGTACGCCGGCCGAGGTGGGGTTGCCGAAAGTGAGCAGGCCGCTGCCGGCCTTGACCAGCAGCGAGTCGGCATGGCCGTGGTAGCAGCCTTCGAACTTGACGATCTTGTCGCGCCCGGTGGCGCCGCGCGCCAGCCGCAACGCGCTCATGGTCGCCTCGGTGCCCGACGACACCAGCCGCAGCTGCTCGATCGACGGCACCAGCTTGCACACTTCTTCGGCCATTTCGATTTCACCGAGGGTGGGGGCGCCGAACGACAGCCCGCGCGCGGCGGCGTCCTGCACCGCCTGCACCACCAGTGGATGGGCGTGGCCGACGATGGCCGGGCCCCAGGAGCCGATGTAATCGATGTAGCGCTTGCCGTCGGCGTCCCAGAAATACGGGCCTTCGGCGCGCGTGATGAAACGCGGCGTGCCGCCGACGGAACGGAACGCGCGCACCGGCGAATTGACGCCGCCGGGGGTGGTTTCCTGGGCGCGGGCAAACAGCATGTCGTTCTGGGAAGAGGCTTCTTGGGTCATGGCGGGCAATCTAAAGTCGGTGTCGGTGTCAGTGGAAAAGCGCGCGGCAGGCCGCCATCATCTCAGCGTGTGAACGGCGCCGCGCGAAACAGTTTGTTGGGTACCAGCTTGCCCATGCCGAAGCGCTGGGCGTGACTAAGCGCGCCGTGGGTGAAGTCCTGCGCCGCGCGCACTGCTTCCAGCGGTGGCAAGCCTTGCGCCAGCAGGGCGGCAATCGCCGCCGACATGGTGCTGCCGGCGCCGACAAACCGGCCGGCCAGGTGCGGGTACTGGTAAGTGTCGATGACGCCGTCGGCGCCGAACAGGGTGTTGGCCATGGCCGCGCCGTCGCCACCACCGGCGCTGCCGGTGCCGGTGGCCAGCACGTACAGGCAGCCCATGCCGGTCAGTTCGGCGGCGTCCTGCACCAGCATGTCGCCGCTGCCGCCGTCGCGCCAGGTCTCGGCCATGCGCGCCAGTTCCACCTGCGAGAGCAGCATCACGGTCGCCTGCGGTGCCAGGATCTGGCGGATCGCCGCCAGCATGTCGTCATCGAGCAGGCCGGAATCGGGCATGTTCGACAAAAACGGGTCGAGCACCAGCGGCACATCGGGATAGTCGGAAATGACTTCGGCGATCGCCGAGGCTTGCTCGATCGAGGTCAGGGCGCCCACCTTGAACGCCGCCACCGGCATGTCTTCGAGCAGCACGCGGGCCTGGTCGACGACGGTGTCGGCGTCGATCTCATCCCAGTCTTCGACCCGGGTGGTGTCGCCGATCAGCATCCCGGTGATCACCGACAGGCCATGGCAGCCAAACGCGGCGAAGGTGGCCAGATCAGCCTGGATGCCGGTGGCGCCGACCGGATCGGCCACACCGAAGCTTAATATCAGGGGAGTTGTTTGGATTTGCACGACGGAAGGATTAAGATACTTGATCCACCATTTTACTTGATACAAGGACGATCAACGTGAGTAGCAACGAAACAACCCAGGCCAGCACGGCACCCTTTCAAAGCTGGATGTGTCTCATTTGCGGCTGGGTCTACGATGAAGCGAGCGGCGCCCCCGACGACGGTATCGCCGCCGGCACGCGCTGGGCCGATGTGCCGATGAACTGGACCTGTCCCGAGTGCGGCGCCCGAAAAGATGACTTTGACATGACTCCCGTGTGACAAAAACAACCAAAAGCCACATTTATATAAATACCGGTTGACGTCCTAATTGATTCGCTGCAACACTTGCCGTATAGATTTCTTGCCCTATGGTATCGTGTTGAATCATGTTGAATCATGTTGAACTGAAGATAATGACCAATCCCCCCGCACCCCCCGGCCTGAAGATCATGGTGATCGACGATAGCAGTACGATTCGTCGTTCGGCCGAGATATTTCTGACCCAGGCTGGCTACCAGGTGGTGTTGGCAGAAGACGGCTTCGATGCCCTCGCCAAGATCAACGACCACCATCCGGCGTTGGTATTTTGCGACATTCTAATGCCGCGCCTCGATGGTTACCAAACCTGCGCTTTGATCAAAAAGAGCGCCCGCTTTCGCGCCACGCCGGTTTTGATGCTGTCCTCCAAGGATGGCCTGTTCGACCGTGCGCGCGGCGCCATGGTCGGCTCGTCCGCCTACCTCACCAAACCGTTCAGCAAGGACAGCCTGCTGGCGGCCGTACGCGAACACACTGCCGGCCTGGCATAACCCCATTTACTGCAGGAGCGCACCCGTGGCTATTCAAAACATCCTTATCGTCGACGACTCTCCCACCGAGCGTTATTACCTCAGCGATATCCTCATCAAGAACGGCTTTACCGTCACCACCGCCGAAAACGGCGAAGCGGCGCTGGCACAGATCAAGGTGCAAAAGCCGGAGCTGATCTTGATGGACGTCGTCATGCCTGGCGCCAATGGCTTCCAGGTGACCCGCTCGATCGCCCGCGATCCCGAGCTGGCCAATGTGCCCATCATCATCTGCACCAGCAAGAACCAGGAAACCGACCGTATCTGGGGCTTGCGCCAGGGCGCGCGCGGCTACCTGGTCAAGCCGGTCGATGCCGAGACGCTACTGGAAAAAATCGCCGCGCTGAGCGCGTCGTGACATGAGCCGGCCTGATCCTGTTGCCGTTCCTGCCCGGGTCGATGCTGCCGGGCGCCGTACCCGCCTGCGCCAGTACCAGGAGCAGCTGCTCGAGCGCATGCAGGCGGCGCGAGCCAACAGCGGCGCCAGTGTCAACCAGCTGGGCGTGCAGATCGGCGCCGAGCGCTATCTGCTGGACCTGACCCAGGCCGGCGAGATCGCGCCGGTGCCGGCGCTGACGGTGGTGCCACTGACGCAGTCGTGGTACCTGGGGCTGGCCAATATTCGCGGCAACCTGGTCGGCGTGATCGACCTGGCGCGCTTTCTGGGCGTCGAGGGCGGCGCCGCAGCGGTCGGTGGCGACGCCCGCATCGTCACCTTCGCCAGTGGCCTGGGCTTCAATTGCGGCCTGCTGGTGGCGCGGGTACACGGCTTGCGGCAAGCCGAAAAAATGGCGCCGAACGGCGAGCAGTTGCGCGACGCCGACGGTAACGACTGGAATGCGCTCGACCTGACCGTGCTGGTAGCCGACGAGCGCTTCCTCCACGTCGGGCTGTAGTGCCGCAGCGAGCAGCGGCGATAAAACAAGGGCCGGCGCACCGGCATGTCCGTATTAATGACGCACAAACGAACCAGACCATTTGGTCATCGATGGTTTTCACTTTAGAGGCTGGGGAAAGCAATGGGATTCGCGACGAAACTGACGATGGGATTCACGCCGAAAGAACAATCGGCCCATGACGTGGCGCTAAGCTCGCCGGATACCCAGTTCGGATCGAAAACGGCGCCGCCCGGCACGGCGGCGCCCGACGCCCCGGACAGCGCGCCAGCGGCCGATGTCGCCACCCCGCTCAGCCTGGCCGGCCTGCTGCGCCGCAGCGCGGGCGCCGAGCCGGTGCTCGACATGCAGCTGCCCCTGATCGGTCACTTCTCGCTGGCGCGCCAGCTGCGCATCCTGCTGCTGGCCTTCGCTATCGGCATTTTGCTGACCATCATCGCGCTGTGGCAAAACTCCGCTTCCAGCGTGATCGCCTCGGCGCAAACACAGATTGCCAGTGACGCGCTGATGCACTCGCAGCGGGTCGGCAAGGCGGCGCCCAACGCCATTCAGGGCAATGCCGAAGCGTTCGTCCAGCTGGCCGACAGCCGCCAGGAATTGACCAATGACCTCAACATCCTCGCGCGTGGCGGCGTGTTCGCCGGCCACAATGTGCCGACGCCGTCGTCGACCATGTCGATTATGCTGGCCAAGGCACGCGCCAAGTGGATCCCCTCCGACAATGCCGCCAACACGATTTCCGCCATGAAGAACGATCTGACGGGCTTCAAGGACATCCTCAAACAGCTCGACACGCTGTCGCCGCAACTGGTGACGCTGGCCGATGAATTTCTGACCCAGAAGACCGCCAAGTCGGGCGGTGCACGCGAACTGGCGGCGATCGGCCGCATGATGATGGTGACGCAGCGCCTCTCGCGTAGCGCCAGCGAATTTTTGACCTCCGGCGGTATCCGTCCCGACACCGCCTTCCAGCTCGGCCGCGACACCGGCGCCGTGCGCGCCACCCTTGACGGTTTCCTCAATGGCAGCGAAGACCTCGGCATCAATGCCGTCACTGACAGCGACCTGCGCGCCAAGCTGCTCGTCATGCGCAGCCGTTTCGACGCCTACCAGAAGCTGATTGGCTCGATCCTGGAAAAGCTGCCACGGTTCACCGCTGCCAAGGGCGCCGAGCAATCGATCTTCTTTGAGAACGAGGAAATGCGCCGCCAGCTCTCGACGCTGCAGGCGACCTACCGTACCAACCAGGATTCGACCGACGTCTGGTTCTGGATGATGGTGGCCACTTCCGTGTTCACCCTCACCGTGGCCGGTTCGATCAGCCATGTGATGCTGCAAGATTCGCGTAACCGTACCCGCGGCGCCGACAGCCGGCGCGCCGAAGCGGAAGCGCTGCGCCTGTTGTCGCAGGCGAAGGAAGAAGAAGCCAAGGCCACCAACGACCAGAACCAGGCCGCCATTTTGCGCCTGATGAACGAACTGCAGGAAGTGGCCGACGGTGACTTGACGGTGCACGCGACGGTGTCGGAAGACATCACCGGGGCGATTGCCGACTCGGTCAACTACACGGTGGAAGAATTGCGCGGCCTGGTCGAACGGGTCACCAACACCGCCGAGCAGGTGACGACGGCGTCGACCAATGCGCAAAATATCTCATCGAGCCTGCTGACGGCAACCCAGCAGCAGTCGCGTGAAATCGAAGATGCCTCGGCCACCGTGCTGAAAATGGCCAGCGAAATTACCGATGTGTCGATGTCGGCCAACGAATCGGCCGAAGTGGCGCGGCAATCGGTGGCAGCGGCCCTGCAGGGCTCGACGGCGGTGGAAAACGCCATCAAGGGCATGCACGAAATTCGCGAGCAGATTCAGGAAACCTCCAAGCGCATCAAGCGGCTGGGCGAATCGTCGCAAGAAATTGGCGAGATCACCGAACTGATTTCCGACATTACCGAGCAAACCAACGTGCTGGCGCTGAACGCCGCCATCCAGGCGGCATCGGCCGGTGAAGCGGGACGCGGCTTCTCGGTGGTGGCCGAAGAGGTGCAGCGCCTGGCAGAACGCTCGGCGATGGCGGCCAAGCAGATCGGCGCGCTGGTGCGCACCATTCAGACCGACACCCACGACGCCGTGGCGGCAATGGAAAAATCGACCCAGGGTGTGGTCGAGGGGGCCCGCCTGTCAGACGCCGCTGGCGCTGCGCTGAACGACATCTCTGGCGTGTCGAACCGGCTCGCCGAACTGATTCAGGGCATCTCGTTCGCCACCGGCCTGCAGGCCACCTCGGCCAACGGCGTCGCCCACAACATCCAGCACATCCTGTCAGTGACTGAACACACCCAGGACGGCACCATGCAGACGGCCCAATCGATTCGCCAGCTGTCGATGCTGGCGCAGGAACTGAAAAACTCGGTCTCGCGCTTCCGCGTCACCGCCTGACGGACCGTGCTACGGCTTACCCCAACGGATCACCCCAATGACTGACCATTCGCCTACACCCGCACTGCCGACGACGGCCGCCTATTTCGATACCGGTCCGCTGTCATGGGTCATCGGCGAAATCCGCGAGGCGCTTGAGCGCTCGCGCGTCGCCCTGACCGAAGCGTCCGCGCGTGACGGCGATGCCCGCGTCACCAGCCTGCAGCACGCCCGCACCCACCTGCACCAGGCCCACGGCGCGTTGCAGATGGTCGATGTCGAAGGGGTGGCGCTGCTGACGGCCGCCGCCGAAGCGGCCATCGAGCGCATGCGCGAGGGTGCACTGGCGTTGGATAGCGCCGGCTTTGCCGCCGCCACCGTTGCCATTGCCGACGCCTACCAGGCCATCGCCGAGTACCTCGATGAGCTGATGGGCGGCGCGCCGCCGCAGCCGGCCCGCCTGTTTCCCTACCATCGCGCGCTGCAGCAGGCGCTGGGCGCCGAACGGATTCACCCGTCCGACCTGCTGTTCGTCGATCTGTCGGTGCAGGTGCCGCTGGCGCCCCATGTGGCCGCGGCGGTTGCCACGGTGCCTGACTACAAGGCCTGCCGCGCGGCGTTTGAAAAAGCCCTGCTGCCATTTCTGAAAAACCCCGACAGCGCGGCCCAGCGCGGCAATGCACAAGCGCTGCGCGAGACCATCGCGCTGATCGAGCAGGGCCAGTCGGAGGCGCCGGCGCGCACCTTCTGGATGGCCATGCGCTGTTTCGCCGAACTGGTCGCCTGCGGCCAGGTGAACGGCGATTTGTACGTCAAGCAGCTGTTTGGCCTGATCAATCTGCAAATCCGCCGGCTGTCGCAAGGGCAGGGCAGCCTGCCCGAAGCGATGCTGCGCGACGCCCTGTTTTTTATCGCCGCCGCCAGCGCGCCATCGAGCGACGCCCAGCTGCTGCGCCGCGCCTATGGCCTGGCCGGGGTGGTACCGAGCGATTACGATAACCGCCGTTATGGCCGCATCGATCCGCTGGCCCTGAAAGCGGCCAAGGATGCGCTGGTGCAGACCAAGAGTGACTGGGACCGGGTCGCCGCCGAACCGAGCGTGCGTCTGGAAGAAGAGTTTAACCGCGCCCTTGCCACCCTGGCCGGCGCCAGCGACAAGCTGGGCGCACCGGCGCTGGCGCAACTGCTGCGCGAACTGGGGCGCGCCGCCAGCGCTTCGATCGCCAGCGGGCGCAGTGATCAGTTCAGCATGGAGATGGCCACCGCTATGCTGTTTGTCGAGCAGGGACTCGACCAGGTGCGCCAGCTGCCCGAGAATTTTGCCGAACACGCCGAAGTGGTCGGTGCGCGCCTGCTGGCGCTGGCCGCCGGCGATACGCCGCCAGCACCGCCCCAGTGGCAGGGCGACCTGTCGCGCCAGATCGCCCAGGGCCAGACCGTCACGGTGCTGGCCGGCGAAATGAAAAGCGCGCTGCGCCAGGTCGAAAAGGTGCTCGACGATTATTACGCCGACGCCAGCCGTCGGCCCACGCTGGCCGTCATCGATCCGCTGCTGCACCAGCTCGAGGGCGCCCTGGCCATCCTCGACCAGGAGCAGGCGGTGCAGGCGGCGCGCCACGTGCGCCAGGCCGTCAAGGCACTGGTGAACGCTGCAGGCCCGGCCGAAGGCGATGCCGAGGCACTGCAAAACATCGCCCGCAACGTCGGTGCGATGGGCTTTTATATCGATATGCTGGGCAGCGATTTCGATGCCGCCCAGCGCCGTTTCCGCTTCGACCAAGCGGCCGGACGGTTCGAGGAAGTGCCGTTCGAAAAGCAGGTGGCGGGCGATACGCCGTTCGACGTCGAGCCGGCCGCCCCAGTGGCGCCCGCAGCGCTCGAGATGGTGCTGGCAGCGCCGGCGGTGCCGGCGCCGGCGGCGCCGGCGGCCAGCGACGACGCCATCGAGGCCGAGCTGCTGGAGATTTTCATTGGCGAGGCGCAGGAAGTGCTCGAACTGGTGGCGGCCACCCTGCCCGCCGCCCGCAGCGAGCCGTCCAATCAACAGACCCTGACGGTACTGCGGCGCTCTTTCCACACCCTCAAGGGCAGCGGCCGCATGGTCGGCCTGAACAATTTTGCCGAAGGCGCCGCCGCCGTCGAAAAAGTCATGAACGCGTGGCTGGGCGACGCCAGAGCAGCCACGCCGGCGGTCCTGGCGCTGCTGGCGTACGCCCATGGCGAGATGGCGGCCTGGGTCGGCGAACTGGCCGCGACCGGCGCCTCCGGCCGCAGCAGCGCCGCCCTGGTCGCGGCCGCTGCGGCGGTGCAGGAGGGTGGCGAGTTTGTGGCTGGCGCCGCGCCGCTGCAGGCGGTGGCCGACGATCTAAAAGCACAACACGCAGCAGCGCTGGCAACTGAGCTGGCAACTGAACTGGCAACTGAACTGGCAACTGAGCTGGCAGCTGAGCAGGCAGCTGAGCAGGCAGCTGGGCAAGCAGCAGCGCAAGCAAGCGAGCAGGCAACTGAGCCGGCAAATGAGCCCGCAAATGAGCCGGCAAATGAGCCGGCAGCGCCCGAGCAGCCCGAAGAACTGGTCGCGCTGCAGCTGGTCGAGCCCGATGCCGTGGCCGACACGACGGGGCGTCCGGCCGGCGCCACTGTGATCGATTTTCCGAGCGCCGTGCCGCAAACGCCGGCGGTGGACAATATTCGCCGGATTGGCGACCTCGAAATCGCCCTGCCGCTGTACAACATCTACCTGGCCGAGACGGACGAGTTGATGCGCGTGCTGACCCAGGACTTTGGCGAATGGCGCCACGAGCCGCTGCGCGCGGTGACAGCGGCGGCATTGAAGGCCGCCCATACGCTCGGTGGCACCTCGGCCACGCTGGGCTTCGAGGCGCTGCGTGGCGTCGCCCAGGGACTCGAAGCGGTGCTGCTGGCGCTGGTGGAGCCGGCGCCGCTGCTGCAAGGCAATCAACGCGATCTGCTCGACGACGCCCTGGCCGTCTCGGCTGACATGCTGCGCCAGTTCGCCCAGGGCGAGCTGGCAGCGCCCGATACCGACATGGTCGCCCGCCTGCAGCACTTGCGCGACACGCTGTCGGCACAAATTGGCCGCGGCGTTGCCCGCAGCGCCGAAGAGCATTATCTGGAACACCACGCTGACGACGAGCTGGCGACCGAGCATGGCGTCAGCAGCGGCGCCGAGGGCGACCGCGAGATTGATCACTACGACCCGGACGCCGATGGCGAAGCGGACGCATCAAGCGCGCTTGCCGCGCAGATCGCGCCGGTCGAACTGGTCGAACTGGCTGAACCGATTGTACCGGAACAGCCGAACGCACCGGAGCAGCCGCTCGTACTGGCAGAGCCGATCGAACTGATCGAGCCGACCGAATTGATCGAGCCGATCGAACTGATCGAGCCGATCGAGCCGATCGCACTGATCGAGCCGACCAAATTGATCGAGCCGATCGAATTGATCGAGCCGATCGCACTGGCCGAACCAGCCGCCGTGGCGGCGCTCGCCGAGCGCGCCGTCGACAGCGCCGTGGCGACGCTGGAAACGACCATCCAGGACGAGCTCGACCCCGACCTGCTGCCGGTCTTCCTGGAAGAAGCTGCCGACATGCTGCCGTCGATCGGCGCGGCCCTGCGTCAGTGGCAAGCCAACCCCGCCGATGTGGCGCCGGCCCAGCAGTTGCTGCGCATGCTGCACACGGTCAAGGGCAGCGCCCGCATGGCCGGCGCCATGCGCCTGGGGCAGCACTCGCACGAGATCGAAAGCCAGATCGAAAACATGGTCCACGCCGGCACCAGCACGCCGGCCGCCTTCGACGAGGTACTGGCCAACTACGATCACGCCGTGCTGCTGTTCGAGCAGCTGCAAAACCCCACCGCCGCCAGCGCGCTGGCGCCGTTGCCGGTTGCTGCCGCCGCCAGCGCCGTCGCCAGTGCCGCGCCTGTCGCCGCTGCCGCCACTGCCGAACAGGGCCCGGCGCGCGCCGCGCTGGTGCGGGTGCGTGCCGACATTCTCGACCGCCTGGTCAACCAGGCCGGCGAAGTATCGATCACCCGCTCGAAGCTGGAGAACCAGGTCGGCAGCCTGAAAACCTCGCTGAACGATTTTTCCGACAATCTCGCTCGCCTGTCGCGCCAGCTGCGCGAAGTGGAAATGCAGGCCGAGTCGCAGATCGCGTCGCGCATGTCGGTGTCGAGCGAACGCGAATTCGACCCGCTCGAATTCGACCGCTTCACCCGCCTGCAGGAACTGACGCGGATGATGGCCGAAAGCGTCAATGACGTCGCCTCCTTCCACGACAGCTTGAGCCGCACGGTCGATGCTGCCAGCGCCGACCTGGTGCAGCAGGGCCGTCTGACGCGCGATCTGCAGCGCGACCTCATGCGGGTGCGGATGGTGCCGTTTGCCAGCCTGTCCGAGCGCCTGTTCCGGGTCGCCCGCCAGAGCGCCAAAGAACTCGACAAACGGGTCAACCTGGACATCCGCGGTAGCGCCGTCGAGATCGACCGCAGCGTGCTCGAACAGATGGCGGCACCGTTCGAGCACCTGTTAAGGAACGCCATCGTGCACGGCATCGAGTCGCGCGAGCGTCGGGGCGCCGCTGGCAAGGCTGAAACGGGCGAACTGCTGATGCAGGTAAGCCAGCAGGGTAATGAAGTGGTGATCCAGATCAGCGACGATGGCGCCGGTCTCGATCTGCAAAAAATCCGCGCCAAGGCGGCGCGCGTCGGCCTGGTCGCCGATGGCACCGTGCTCTCCGACGTCGACGCCGCCGCCCTGATTTTCGAGCCGGGCTTTAGTACCGCCGACACCCTCTCCGAACTGGCCGGCCGCGGCGTCGGCATGGATGTGGTGCGCTCGGAAGCGCAGGCGCTCGGTGGTCGCGTGGCGATCGAATCGGAAGCCGGTAAAGGTGCCCGTTTCACCATCCACCTGCCATTGACGCTGGCGGTAACGCAAGTGGTGCTCACCGCCAGCGCCGGCAAGACCTATGCGCTGCCATCGGTGCTGGTCGAGCAGGTGCTGCAAATGAAAGAGAGCGCGCTGCTGGCGGCGCAGGAAGCGGGTGTGGTGATGCACCAGGGCCAGCCGCTGACCTTGCATTATTTACCCACCCTGCTCGGCGACGGCAGCGCCCGTCCACTGGCGCAGCGCTCGTCTCCCGTGATGATTTTAAAGAGCGGCCACGATCGGCTGGCGGTACAGGTCGACGAGGTGCTGGGCAACCGCGAGGTGGTCATCAAGAACATCGGTCCCCAGCTCTCGCGCATGATCGGCATCGCCGGCGCCACCGTGCTCGGTTCGGGTGACATCGTGTTGATTCTCAATCCGGTGGCGCTGTCGCTGCACGGCGCTGGCCGCAGCCACAGCACCATCGAATTGGTCGAGCCGCTGGCGGCACCGCGCGAGGCGGTCATCATGGTGGTCGACGATTCGCTCACCGTGCGCAAGGTCACCCAGCGCCTGCTCGAACGCGAAGGCTACCGGGTGATCCTGGCCAAGGACGGCGTCGACGCCCTCGAACATCTGCAGGCCACCATCCCCGACCTGATGCTGGTCGATATCGAGATGCCGCGCATGGATGGCTTTGACTTGACCCGCAATATCCGCGGCAACGACAGCACCGCGCGGGTGCCGATCATCATGATCACCTCGCGCACCGCCGACAAGCACCGCAATGTGGCGCTGGGGCTGGGCGTGAACGCGTATTTTGGCAAGCCGTTTCAGGAAGATATGCTGCTGGCGGCGATTGCCGGGCTGCTGGGGCGGCCAGTGCCGGCGTGACGCGCAGGTTGCAGCAGGGCGACTGGCAGCGCACGGTGCCAGTCCCCTGTCAGTCCTGCGCCGCAGTGGCCTTGACCACCGCATAACGCGCCAGCGTGGTCGCACGCGCCTCGCCATGATCAACGATCGGCGCCGGATACGCCAGCCGTGACGCCGCTGCCGACTCCCACGGTGCATGAATCGCCTTGTCATCGAGCTGGCGCAGTTGTGGCAGCCAGTGGCGGATGAAGTGCCCCTGTTTGTCGAATTTTTGCGACTGCGTGACGGGATTGAAAATGCGGAAATACGGCTGGGCGTCGCAGCCCGACGACGCCGCCCACTGCCAGCCGCCATTGTTTGACGCCAGCTCGAAGTCGTTCAGGTGCAGGGCAAAATACTGTTCGCCCCAACGCCAGTCGATGCCCAGGTCCTTGACCAGGAACGAGGCCGTCACCATGCGCAGACGGTTGTGCATGAAACCGGTCTGGTTGATCTGCGCCATGGCAGCGTCGACCAGCGGATAGCCGGTGCGCCCTTCGCACCAGGCCGCGAACGCCGCTTCGGCTGCCGTTCCCTGTTCCCATTCCACGGCGTCGTAGGCGCGCTTGAAGGCCTGGCCGGCGACGTGCGGATGGTGATACAGGATCTGTGCATAAAACTCGCGCCAGATCAGCTCCGACAGCCAGATCGGCGCGCCGCCGCCGCCGCCGCCGCTGGCAATCAGCTGGTTGACCGTGCGCACCAGGTGGCGAATCGATACCGTGCCAAAGCGCAGGTGGATCGACAGCGTCGACGTCCCATCGATGGCGGGAAAATCGCGCGCCGTGTCGTAGGCTGCCATGCGGGCAATGAATGCCTCGAAGGTGGCAGCGCCGCCGCTCATGCCGGCGCTGATGCCGACGGCGCCCAGGTCGACCGCGTCGAAACCAAGCTCGGCCAGCGAGGGCAACGATGGTCGTGTGGCAGCGCCCACCGGCGCGGCCAGCCGCGCTGCATGCGGCTCGACCGCCTTTGCTGCCAGGCAGCCAGGCGCTGCGTGCATCTGCTTGAGCCAGGCGTTTTTATACGGCGTGAAGACGGAAAAACGGCCGCCCGCCAGGGTCTTGATGTCATCCTTCGCAAAGATTAGCTGGTCCTTGACCACCAGCAGCTGGCGGCCCGCCAGTTCGAGGGCGTCGGCGACGGCGACGTCACGCGCAATTGCCTGCGGCTCATAATCTTCGCTGGCGTACACCGCCTGCACGCCGAGCTCGGCGGCCAGGCGCACCATGCCGGTTTCGGCATCGGCATGGCGCACGATCAGGTGGCCGCCGAGCGCGCGCAACTCGGCGTCGAGCTCGGCGATACTGGCGTGAATGAAGGCAACACGGCGGTCGCGCCGTGGCAGTTTCGACAAGATGGCGTCGTCATACACGAAAGCGCAATAGACTGTCTTGGACGCGGTGAGCGCATGATGCAGTGCCGCATGATCGAACGCGCGCAGGTCGCGGCGGAACCATACCAGGGATTTTTCGAATGTCATTTCTCGTGTGCAAGGTCAACAGGATGGGGGATTTTACTGGCTAGGATGAAAACCCGTTGCGCGCTTTGGCGGCACGGCGTGGCAGGCTCCCAATTCAGTGTAAACTATTGAAAAGTCCAGCATTGTATTTTTGAACACTGGCTTCAGACTACAAGTGTGTGACAAGAAAGCGTGACGCGTATGAAGAGCAAAATCGACAAAATGCTGACCATGCCTGGCGTGCCGCAGGACAGCAAGGGCCCGCACGATGCCGGTGCGGCAGCGGTCCTGGCCACCTTCAACCTGGCCAACCACTTCCTCATTGCCATGCCGGCGATGCAAGACCCGGTATTTGGCGGTACCGTTGTCTATATCTGCGAGCACAATGACAACGGCGTGCTCGGTGTGGTCATCAACAAGCCCACCGACATGACGATGGAAGTGCTGTTCGACCGCATCGATCTCAAACTGTCGGACCGCCTCGCCCCGGGCGTGGTCAACGAGCCCATCATGTTTGGCGGCCCGGTCCAGGACGACCGCGGTTTCGTGCTGCACACGCCCGGCGAGCGCTATTCGTCGTCGCTGACGGTGACCGATGAAGTGGCGTTTACCACCTCCATCGATGTGCTCGAAGCGGTCGCTGCCGGCGACGGCCCGCAGCGCATGCTGGTATCGATCGGCTACGCCGGCTGGAGCCCGGGCCAGCTCGAAGACGAGATCGGCCGCAACGGCTGGTTGACGGTGGGCGCCGATGCCCACGTGCTGTTCGACCTGCCGGTGGAGCAGCGCTACCATGCCGCCATCAAGCTGCTGGGCATCGATCCGGCCATGCTGGCCCTCGAGGCTGGCCACGCCTGATGGTCGATACGGTCTTCGGTTTTGATTTCGGCATCAAACGCATCGGCATCGCCATCGGCAACACCCTGACCGCGCAAGCGCATCCCCTCGAAGTGATCGCGGCGATCGACAACGCCGCCCGCTTCGCCCGCATTGGCGCGCTCATCGAGCAATGGCGGCCGGCCCGCCTGATCGTTGGCGAGCCGCGCCACCCCGACGGCGCCGAACACGAGATGACGCTGCGCTGCCGCCGCTTCGCCAACCAGCTCCATGGGCGCTACAATCTGCCTGTGGAACTGGTCGACGAGCGCTACTCGTCGGCCGTGATCCAGGCCAAACGGGGCGAGGTCATCGACGACAAGGCCGCCGCCATCATTTTGCAACAATACTTTGACGACCATGCCCACAACCCATCCGCAATTTGACGCCGAGGCCCTGTACCGCGACCTGCTCGCGCAGGTGCGTGCCGGCCTGCACGGCGTCGACGACGTCGCCATCGTCGGCATTCACTCGGGCGGCGCCTGGCTGGCGCAGCGCCTGGCCGCCGACCTTGGCCTGACTGCCCGCCTGGGCTCGATTGACGTCTCGTTCTACCGCGACGACTATGCCAGAAAAGGTCTGCATCCGGACGTCAAGCCCACCCATATCGGCTTTAACGTCGACGGCGCCGCCATCGTGCTGGTCGACGATGTGCTCTACACGGGCCGCACCACGCGCGCCGCCATCAACGTGCTGTTCGACTACGGCCGGCCGGCGCGCATCATGCTGGCGGCGCTGGCCGACCGCGCCGGCCGCGAGTTGCCGGTGGCGGCCGATTTCGTCGCCGCCCATGTCGCCCTTCTGCCTGCCCAGTCGCTGTCGCTGCAGCGCGGCGACGACGGCCTCCTTTCGCTGACCATCGAAGACGACCATGCTTAATCCGCAACTGAACAAACACGGCGAGCTGCAGCACCTGCTGAGTATTGAAGGCCTGCCCAAATCCATCGTCAATCACATCCTCGACACGGCGTCGTCGTTCGTCGGCCTGTCCGACCGCGAAGTGAAAAAAGTGCCGCTGATGCGCGGCAAAAGCGTGTTCAACCTGTTTTTTGAAAACTCCACGCGCACCCGCACCACCTTCGAGATCGCCTCGAAGCGTTTGTCGGCCGACGTCATCAACCTGAATATTTCGGCGTCGTCGGCCAGCAAGGGCGAGTCGCTGCTCGACACCATCGACAACCTGGCGGCCATGCACGCCGACATGTTCGTGGTGCGCCACGCGCAATCGGGCGCGCCTTACCTGATCGCCAAGCACCTGATCGACACCAAGCAAAGCCATGTCCACGTGGTCAATGCGGGTGACGGCCGCCATGCCCACCCGACCCAGGGTTTGCTGGACATGTACACCATCCGCCACTACAAAAAAGACTTCACCAATCTGACCGTGGCGATCGTCGGCGACATCCTGCACAGCCGGGTGGCGCGTTCCGATATTCACGCCTTGACCACGCTGGGGGTACCGGAAGTGCGCGCGATCGGCCCGCACACGCTGCTGCCGGGCGGCCTCGAACAGATGGGCGTGCGGGTATTTACCAATATGGATGAAGGCCTCAAGGGCGTCGACGTCATCATCATGCTGCGCCTGCAGAGCGAGCGCATGAGCGGCGCGCTGCTGCCGTCGGCGCAGGAATATTTTAAAAGCTACGGCCTGACCCCCGAGCGGCTGGCACTGGCCAAGCCGGACGCCATCGTCATGCACCCGGGACCGATGAACCGCGGCGTCGAGATCGACTCGGCGGTGGCCGACGGCGCCCAGGCCGTGATTCTGCCGCAAGTGACCTTCGGTATCGCCGTGCGCATGGCGGTGATGAGCATCGTCGCCGGCACCCATGGCTAAACGCATCGCTCAGCCCACAGCGCACACCTGACAAGACAAACTGATGAAACTGCATATCAAGAACGGTCGCCTGATCGACCCCGCCAACGGCATCGACGCCGGCCGCGACCTGTACATCGACAACGGCCGCGTGGTCGCCATCGGCGCCGCCCCGGCCGGCTTTGTCGCCACCCGCGTGATCGACGCCGCCGGGCTGGTCGTGGCCCCCGGCCTGGTCGACCTGTCGGCGCGCCTGCGCGAGCCGGGTTACGAATACAAGGCCACCCTCGAATCGGAAATGCAGGCGGCCATGCAGGGCGGGGTGACCAGCCTGGTGTGCCCGCCCGACACCGACCCCGTGCTCGACGAACCGGGCCTGGTGGAGATGCTCAAGCACCGCGCGCGCGGCCTGCACCAGGCCCACGTCCATCCGCTCGGCGCCCTCACCATGGGCTTGAAGGGCAAGGCGCTCACCGAAATGGCGGAATTGACCGAAGCCGGCTGCATCGGCTTCGCCCAGGCCGAGGAGCCCATCGAAGACACCAATGTGCTGCTGCGCGCGCTGCAGTACGCGCGCACCTTCGATTACACCGTCTGGCTGCGCCCGCAGGATGCCCACATCGGCCGCGGCGGCATCGCCCATAGCGGCGCGCTGGCCTCGCGCCTGGGCCTGTCGGGGGTGCCGGTGATGAGCGAAACCATCGCCCTGCACACCATCTTCGAACTGGTGCGCGCCACCGGCGCCCGCGTGCACCTGTGCCGCATGTCGTCCGCCGCCGGGCTCGAACTGGTGCGCGCGGCCAAGCGCGAGGGCTTGCCCGTCACCTGCGACGTCGGCGTCCACCACATCCACATGACCGACGCCGACATCGGCTTTTTCGATTCGAATGCCCGCGTGACGCCACCGTTTCGCAGCCAGCGCGACCGCGACGCCATCCGCGCCGGTCTGGCCGATGGCCTGATCGATGCCATCTGCTCCGATCACACGCCGGTCGACGACGATGAAAAGCTGCTGCCGTTCGGCGAAGCCTCACCGGGCGCCACCGGCCTGGAGCTGCTGCTGTCGCTGGCCCTGAAATGGGCCGACGACCATGCGGGCGCCTCGCTGGCGGCGGCGCTGGCCAAGGTCACCTGCGACCCGGCGCGGGTGGCCGGTCTGGCTGCTGGCCAGTTGGCGGTGGGCGCGGTGGCCGACGTGGTGCTGTTCGATGCGGCCGCGCGCTGGACAGTGGCGCCCGCCGCGCTGGCCAGCCAGGGCAAGCACACGCCGTTCCTCGGCTACGAGCTGGCCGGGCGGGTGATGGCCACCATCGTCGCCGGCCAGTTGGCGTGGGAGCGCACGGCTTGATGTTGCTGTCGACGGTCCGTGTTGTTGCCGGCTGCCTGATGTGACGTTCGCTGTGGCGCTTCGCCTGTTGCGCGTGCTGGTCCATGTTGGCGAAGGGCTGCTCACCTGCGCGCTGCTATTCCCGTTTGTTTCTGGCGCGCGGCGCGAGCGCCTGGTGGCGCGGTGGTCGCGCCGCCTGCTGGCGATCTGCCGCGTTGCACTGGCGCCGCATGGTGCGCCGCTGGAGCACGCGCTGCTGGCGGCCAATCACGTCTCCTGGCTCGATATCTTCGTCATCAATGCGGTGGCGCCGTCGCACTTTGTCGCCAAGGCGGAAATCCGCGCCTGGCCCTTACTGGGCTGGCTGACGGCGCAGGCCGGTACCGTGTTCATCGCACGCGGCAGCCGGCGCGCGCTGCGCCACACCTTCAAGGGCATCGTCGACCAGCTCGCGCAGGGCGGGCGGGTGGCGTTCTTCCCTGAAGGGACCACCGCCGCCCAGGGCCGCTTGCTGGCCTTTCACGCCAACCTGTTCGAAGCGGCGATCGACGCCGGCGTGCCAGTGCAGCCGCTGGCGCTGGTCTACCTCGATGCGAGCGGCGCGCCGCATGCGGGCGTCGATTTCACCGGTGCGGTGACCTTCGGCGCCAGCCTTTTGACCATTCTTGGCGGGCCACCGGTGCAGGCGCGCCTGCACTGGCTGGCGCCGATCGCGGGACGCGATGCCCACCGGCGCGACCTGAGCGCGGCCACCCGCGTCGCCATCGATGGCGTGATTGCGCAGGTCATCGGCAGTGCCGGTAGCGCCCGCGCCGCCTGAAGGCAAGCTGCAGCGCTAGCGCGCCTTTTTCGCTTTGCTGTGGCGGTATTCAGGGCAGTCCACTTGCAGCAGGCTGCGCTCTTCCAGGCAGACGGCACTGAGTTTGCCGCCCCACACGCAGCCGCTGTCGAGGCCGATGACGTCATCGCGCAGCAGCAGGCCCAGCGCCGACCAGTGGCCGAACACCACGGTGACGTCGCCGCTGCGCCGCTGCGCCAGCTCGAACCAGGGCAGCAGCCCCGATGCTGCCGGCGCCTGTGCGCTTTCCTTGTGGCCGAACGCCATGCGGCCATCGGCCGTACAAAAGCGCATGCGGGTGAGGGCGTTGACGATGCAGCACAAGCGCTCGTCGCCGCGCAGCTGGTCATCCCAGCGGTCCGGCGTGTTGCCGTACATGGTTGCCAGCAGCGTGCGCCAGTGCGGTCCCTGCAGCGCTGCTGCCACTTCGCCAGCGAGCGCCACGGTTTGCTCGGCGCTCCACTCTGGCAGCACGCCGGCGTGCAGCAGCAGGTGGGCGCCGCGCCGCAGCGCCAGCGGGCGCGCGCGCAGCCAGTCCATCAGCTCGGCGCGGTCGGGGGCGGCGAGGATGGCGTCGAAGGTGTCGCCGCGCGAGGCTGGCTGGACGCCGGCGGCAACCGCCAGCAGGTGCAGATCATGGTTGCCCAGCAGCGCCTCGACGTTGCTGCCTGGCGCTTCGCATAGCGCGCGGACACGGCGCAGCGCGCCCAGCGAATCCGGGCCGCGGTTGACCAGGTCGCCAACGAAGATGACGGCATAGGCGCCATCGGCCTGTTGCGCAATTTTGTCGAGCAGCAGGTTCGCTTCATGCATGCAACCCTGAAGGTCGCCGATTGCGTAAGTTTTCATTACATTTTTGTTGGGGTGGGGGACCGAGTTTCACATAGAATTGCGCTGTGGTTGGCACTTTTTTAATGCACGTACAAGGATATCGAATGAAAGTGACGCCAACGGCGATTCCGGAAGTGCTGATCGTCGAGCCAAAAGTCTATGGCGATGCGCGCGGTTTTTTCTACGAAAGCTTCAATGCGCGCCAGTTTGCCGAAGCCACCGGTCAGCAGGTGGTGTTCGTGCAGGACGACCATGTGCGCTCGGCGCGCGATGTGCTCAGGGGCCTGCATTATCAGGTCGGCTTACCACAGGCTAAACTGGTGCGGACGATCGTGGGGTCGGTGTTTGCAGTGGTGCTGGACCTGCGCGCGCAATCGCCATTCTTCGGGCGCTGGGTGTCGATGACGCTGTCGGCCGAGAATTGCCGGCAGTTATGGGTGCCAGCCGGTTTCGCTTATGGCTCGCTGGTGACGAGCGAATTTGCCGAGTCCCTGGTGAAGTCGAGCGATTACTGGACACCGCAAAGCGAACGTACCATTTTATGGAATGATCCGGCGCTGGCGATCGAGTGGCCATTGCGCGGTGCCGCAATGGTGTCAGCCAGGGATAATCAGGGTACTGCGCTGGCAGCAGCGGAAGTATTTCGTTGACACGGCCACGCAATCGCCGAATTCCCTTCGAGCAACTGTGGGCCGATCATTGCAGGCCGCTTATCAAGCCAGCGCCGGGTGACGCTGGTTTGGCCGGCGCCGTCAATACAGGCGCACTGGCGGCCATGCATTGCACTGCCGCCAAGGCTTTACCCTTCAAACCATTTCTTTGAGCTGCTGTCGCCGCCGCCGCACCGATCGGCGCACTGGCGATTAACGAGAATTACCAGAGTAATCAAATGTTTTCCTTTCTCATCAGCTTCTTTTCATCTGCACTACTGACCCTGCTGGTGATTAAACAATCGCGCCTGCACGGGCCGGCGCTGGACGCCGATTTTCACGGTGTTCAGAAAGTCCATGTGCATGCGGTGGCGCGGATTGGCGGCTTGCCGATCTTTATGGCCGTATTGATTAGTGCGGGCATTTCTATTTGGCGGGTGCCGGAAATGACAACCACCATGTTGTCCTTGTTGCTGTGTGCATCGGTGGCGTTTGCCGGCGGCATCGTCGAGGATTACACCGGCGCTGTCAGTCCGTCGCGGCGCCTGCTGCTGACCATGACGGCGGCGGCGCTGGCATGGTGGCTCATTGGCGCGCGCCTGAACCGCATCGACATGCCGTTCGGCGTGCTGTCGCTCCATTACGCCTGGCTGATGCTACCGCTGACGGTGCTGGCAGTGGCCGGCATTGCCAACGCTGTCAATATCATCGATGGTTTCAATGGCCTGGCCAGCGTTGTCAGCATTTGCATGATGGTGTCGCTCGCTTATGTGGCGGTGCAGGTCAATGATGTATTTATCGTGGTGGCAGCACTGATCATGGCCGGTGCGACTGCCGGTTTTCTGATCTGGAATTATCCAGTCGGCCTGATTTTCCTGGGCGATGGCGGTGCCTATTTTATTGGGTTCATGCTGGCTGAATTGGCATTATTGCTGGTCATCCGCAATCCACAGGTGTCGACCTGGTACCCGGTGTTGCTGCTGATTTATCCGGCGTTTGAAACGGTATTTTCCGCCTATCGCAGAATGTTCTTGCGGGGGCAATCGCCGGCAATGCCAGATGGAATTCATTTGCACAGTTTGATTTTTCGGCGGGTGGTGCAATGGGCGGTGGGGCGCAAGGAAGGACGCGCGCTGATGCGCCGTAATGCGCTGACTTCACCTTATCTGTGGGCACTATCGCTGATGGCGGTGATTCCCGCATCGCTGTTTTGGCGCCACACGGGTCTCTTGATTAGCTGTGCTTTGTTGTTTATGCTGATTTATACTTGGCTGTATGCGCGCATTGTCCGATTCCGGTCGCCGCGCTGGCTGATATGGCGTAAAAGGGACTAGCATTTCATTGCAGTTGTAGTATATTGCGACAATTGGTGAGTTTTCACTTAATCGGCCTCAACCCACTACCAAGGAAAAGACAATGGACCTGTCAAATATGTCAGTTGGCGATATGCGCAATCTGCAGGATCAAATCAAGCAGGAAATGAAGAAGCGCGAGCAATCGGACCTGGCGAAGGCGCGTGAGCAAATTCTGGCAATCGCGCAAAGTGTTGGCGTGCCATTGAAAGACTTGCTGGCAACGACTGGCCGTGGTGGTAAAACCGGTACCGTCGCCGTGCGCTTCCGCAATCCCGATAACGCTTCGCAGCAATGGACCGGCCGTGGCCGTCAGCCGAAATGGGTCAAGGAATGGGTCGAAGGCGGTAAATCGATCGACAAGCTGCGCGTATAAGCGCCACCCCGGACCAGGCGGCGCCGGCGCATAGCCGCATGCCCCAGCTGGTCCGCGGTATTGGTGTGCATACCGGGTTCGCACACCGGGTTTGCATACCGGGTTTGGGTACCGGGTTTGTCCCCATTTTTGCTGTAATCGTTTTATCTCTGCGGTGGCGCCGTAGTTTCTCCGCCAGCCTGACACGAGCGCGCCCAGTCCATGCGCCGCCCGTCATCATTCCCATTACTCCCGCCAGCCGCTACAATACCCCCGGTTTCATTCGCCGTCGTTGCATTGCCGCGCCTGCCGCCGAGCGCCGCTTTTTGACCACCCCGACTATTGGCTCTATCGGCTATCACATCAGACAGGTAAAACATATGGTTGCGCTTTCCCCATCGATCTTTAAAGCCTACGACATCCGCGGCGTGATTGGCAGGTCCCTCGACGCCGCGGTGGCGCATCAGATCGGCCAGGCCTTCGGCAGGGCGGTGCTGGCCAAGGGGGAGCGCAGCGTGGTGATCGGTCGCGATGGCCGCCTGTCCGGTCCCGAGCTGGCCAGCGCGCTGGCGGCCGGCCTGCAGGCGGCCGGGGTCGACGTCATCGACCTCGGCGTGGTGGCCACGCCGATGGTCTATTACGGCACCAAGGTGCTGGGCGCGAGCTCCGGCATCATGGTCACTGGCAGTCACAATCCGCCCGACTACAACGGTTTCAAAATGGTGCTCGCCGGTGAAGCCATCCATGGCAGCACGATTACCGCCCTCTACGACAGCATCGTCGCCCATGACGGCAGCAGCGCCGCCAGCCCTGGCAGTTACGCCACCCATGACATCGGCGCCGCTTACCTCGCGCGCATCATCGGCGACGTCAAGCTGGCCCGTCCCATCAAGATCGCCGTCGATTGCGGCAATGGCGTCGCCGGCGCCTTTGCCGGCGACCTGTTTCGCGGCATGGGCTGCGAAGTGATCGAACTGTTTTGCGAGGTCGACGGCCACTTTCCCAACCACCACCCGGACCCGGCCCATCCGGAAAACCTGCAGGACCTGATCGCCTGCCTGCGCCAAACCGACGCCGAAATCGGCATCGCTTTCGACGGCGACGGCGATCGCCTGGGCGTGGTTACCAAGGATGGCCAGATCATCTATCCCGACCGCCAGATGATGCTGTTCGCCGCCGACGTGCTCACGCGCCATCCGGGCGCGCAAATCCTGTATGACGTCAAATGCACGCGTCACCTGGCGCCCTACATCGCCAGTCATGGCGGCGTGCCGCTGATGTGGAAAACCGGCCACTCGCTGGTCAAGGCCAAGCTGAAGGAAACCGGCGCGCCGCTGGGCGGCGAGATGAGCGGTCACATCTTCTTTTCCGACCGCTGGTACGGTTTTGACGATGGCCTGTATGCGGGCGCGCGCCTGCTCGAACTGCTCACTCGCGTGGCCGATCCATCGGCCCTGCTCAACGCGCTGCCGCAATCGGACAGCACCCCCGAACTGCACCTGGAACTGCCGGAGGGTGAAAACGTCGCCCTCATCGAGCAGCTGCGCAGCGACGCCTTTCCCGGCCATCAACGCATCATCACCATCGACGGTTTGCGGGTTGAATACGCCGACGGCTTCGGCCTGGCGCGCTCGTCGAACACCACCCCGGTGGTGGTGATGCGCTTCGAGGCGGAGACGCCAGCGGCGCTGGCGCGCATCCAGGCCGAATTCAAGCGCGCCATCAGCACGGCGCGCCCTGACGCCACGCTGCCGTTCTGACGGAGCGCTGTTTGACGATGCGCCTGAAGATCCTGCTGGTGCGCGTGTCGTCGCTGGGCGACGTGCTGCACAACCTGCCGATGGTGGCTGACCTGCGCCGCCACTTTCCCGATGCCGCCATCGATTGGGTGGTCGAGGAAGCCTACGTCAGCCTGGTGCGGCTGCACCCGGGCGTGCGCCGCATCGTGCCGTTTGCCCTGCGCCGCTGGCGCAAGAGCCTGGGCAGCGCCGCTACCCGCGCCGAGATCGGCGCCTTCTGGCGCAGCTTGCGCGCCGAGCGCTACGACCTGGTGTTCGATACCCAGGGCTTGCTCAAGACCGGCGTCATCATGGGCGCGGCGCGGCTGGCGCCGGGCGGTCGTAAAATCGGCCTGGGCAATCGCAGCGAAGGCTCCGGCTATGAAGCGCTGTCGCGCATCTTTCATACCGATAGCATCCGCCTCGACCCGCGCACCCACGCGGTGGCGCGCGCGCGCCTGGTGGCGGCGCGCGCGCTCGGTTACAGCGTCGATAGCGCCGCCGAATTTGGCTTGCCGGCAGTGGACGGGGCGCCGCCGCCCGCCTGGATGCCGGCGGCGCCGTATGTCGTGTTCTTTCACGGTACCGCGCGCGCCGCCAAAAAATGGCCAAGCGCGCACTGGATCGCGCTCGGTCGCCAGCTCGCTCCCATGCCGGTTCTGCTGGCGTGGGGCTCGGCGGCTGAAAAAATCGAGGCCGAGGCGATTGCCGCCGGCCTGCCGCAGGCGCAGGTGCTGCCGCAACTGTCGATGGAAGAGGCCGTGCGGCTGGCCAGAAACGCCGCGCTGGCGGTCGGTGTCGACACCGGCCTGACCCATATCGCCGCCGCGTTTGTGCGCCCCACCGTCGAGATCTATGCCGATTCGCCGCGCTGGAAAACCGAGGGCAACTGGTCGCCGCTGATCGTCAACCTGGGCGATCAGGGCGACCCGCCGTCGGTCGATCAGGTGGCCGCCGCTGCCCTGGCACTGCTGGGGCGCGCATGAATCGCCCCACCTACAACTTGCTGTGGCGGCTGGCCATGCCGCTGGTACTGGCGCGCCTGTGGTGGCGCGGCTTGCGCGAATCTGGCTATCGCAAGCACTGGAATGAGCGGCGCGGCCACTACGGCGCGCGTGGCGCCGGCTGGCATACGCTGTGGATCCACGCGGTATCGGTGGGCGAGACGCGCGCCGCCGAGCCGCTGGTCGACGCGCTGATGGCGCTGTATCCGAACAGCCGTATCCTGATGACGCACATGACGCCGACCGGCCGCGCCGCCGGCCACGAACTGTTCGCCCGCCATGGCGACCGTTTCGTGCAGTCGTATCTGCCGTATGACACGGTGTCCAAGCTGACCCGTTTCATGCGCCATTTCACCCCGCGCATCTGCATCCTGATGGAGACCGAAGTGTGGCCCAACCTGATCGCGGTGTGCAAGACGCGTGGCATCACGGTGGCGCTGGTCAATGCCCGCCTGTCGGAGCGCTCGCTGCGTCGCGCCGGGCGGTTTGGCCGCTTGATGACGCAGGCAGCGGCGCAACTGTCGCTGGTGGCGGCGCAGACCGAGCGCGATGCCAGCCGCATCAGTTCGCTGGGCGCACCCCGTGTGGTCATCACTGGCAACATCAAGTTCGACGTCGCCGTGCCGGCGGCGGCGCTGGCCAGGGGCCGCTTTTTGCGCCAGCGCATCAATGCCGATGCCGATGGCGACAGCGGTGGCGCAGGGCGGCCGGTGCTGCTGTGCGCCAGCACCCGCGAAGGCGAGGAGGCGCTGATTCTCGATGCCTTCAAGGCCATGCCGGAGCGTCCGCCCGGCATGCTGCTGCTGCTCGTGCCCCGTCATCCGCAGCGCTTCGATGAGGTGGCCAACCTGGCGGGCCTGCGCGGCCTGCGGGTGGCGCGGCGCTCGACGCTGGGTCAGGACGGCGCCGATCTCGACAGCGCTGTCGAGGTGCTGGTGGGCGACACCATGGGCGAGATGGTGGCCTATTACGCCGCCTGCGATTGCGCCTTCATCGGTGGCAGCCTGCTGCCGCTGGGCGGGCAGAATCTGATCGAGGCTTGCGCTGTTGGCAAACCGGTGCTGATCGGTGCGCACACCTTCAATTTCGCGGTCGCCAGCGACGAGGCGGTCGCCGCCGGTGCCGCCGTGCGGGTTGTCGATGCCGCCGCCATGCTGGCGCAGGCGCGCCAGCTACTGCTCGATACGATGACGCGCAACAGCATGGGCGCGGCCGCATTCGGCTTCGCCGCCGCCCACCGCGGCGCCACCACGCGCACGGTTGAATTATTGCAGGGGCTGATTTATTAAATTTGCTACCATAAGCATTTCAGGCCCGGTCAACAGGGCGAACGGGGACGCGCATGTGGTTTTACCATCCGAAGCCGGTAGGCAGCCGTAAGCCGGTGGCGACCATGGTGCAGCAGCACAGCGACCCTCCTGCGCCCGTGCTGGCCACGCCCGATCACCAGACCCCGTTTCTGCAGGAGCAAGACGCTGCCAGCTTGGCGCCGATTGAATTTTCAGTGTGCTATGGGCTGGGCGAGTACGTGGCGTTCATGTGGCAGCATGCCGGCTACCTGATCCGCCGCCGGCGCATCGCCGCGCCCGCCAGCTGGTATATGCAATGCAAGAGCACTTGGTCGGCCGCCTTTCATTTCATCATGCAGGGGCGTTCGCGCATTACCTATCAGTTCACCATCGACCGCCATGGCATCGTGCGCACCGGGCCGAGCGGCGTCACCCTGATTGTCTGGGCTGATGTGACAGGCATGCGCAGCTATTCGCGCGGGCGCATGCTGCTATTAAAGCGGGGCACGCTGCCGCTGCCGGCACGCTGCCTCAATGCAGCGCAGTCGGCCAGCCTGGCGGGCTATGCGACCTGGATCAAGGCGCAGCCAAGCGGGCATTGAGGGGCAATTGGCGCGGTTTGCGGGGCGGATCGGCGCCTGTCCCAAGGTTCGCTTTGAAGCAAATTGCGCCGTTGCGGAGCACCCGGACAGGCACCTGCGGTGCCCCTCGCTCCATCAATCAGGAAACATCAGTGGCAGCTCTTGCGACTGCGTACGCAAGGCCGCCTTCGCCCCCTCGTAATCGGGATACACCGACGCCACCGTCTCCCAAAAGCGCGCGCTGTGATTCATTTCGCGCAGATGGGCCAGTTCGTGGGCGACGACGTAATCGATCAGCGACAGCGGAAAATGAATCAGCCGCCAGTTCAGGCGGATGCTGCCGCCCACCGTGCACGAACCCCAGCGGGTGCCCGCTGACGACAGGCTCAGTGAACGGTAGCTGACCCCCAGCCGCGGTGCGTACAGCGCCATGCGGGCAGCAAACAGCGCGCGTGCCTCGGCCTGCAACCACAGCCGCACGCGCTCGCGCAACTGCCACTCCTGCAAGCCATCGACGACGCCGACGTGCAACTCGCCGCTGAGCGGGTCGTGGCGGCAGTGGCTGCGCGTGGCCGCCTGCAGGCGCAGCGTGACGCTGCCACCGAGGTAGGGCAGCCGGGCGCCGTCGACCCATTGCAGGGGCGGTTTTTTCTGGCGCAGCAGGCGCCGTTCGCCCCGTTCTTCGAGCTTGCTGACGATCCAGCGCTGCTTGGCGCGGATCGCATTGTCGATCTCGCTCAGGTTCAGGCGTTTGGGCGCGGTCACGCGCAGACCATCGTCATCGATCATGAAGCCGATCGAGCGGCGTGCCGAGCGGCGCAGCACGTAGTCGATGGCGTGGTTGCCCAGCACGATGCGGCGCAAGGGCGCTGCACCCGGTAGCACCGGCGGGGTGGGCAGCGCCACCCGGGGCGGCGGCGGCGCCTTGAACAGCGCCTGCGGCGGCGACGGCGCGGGCGCCCTGCTCGGTTCGAGGGCGGCGAAGTACTCCTGGGCGAACAGTTCGAGCTGCAGGCTATCGCGCTTGCCGGGCGCAGGCGTCGTCGCCGGCTGGCCGCTCAGCTCGGGGGCACCGCTCAGCCAGCGTTGTAGGCGTGCGGCGAAATGACGCGCATTTCTGACTCTATCCAATTTTCTACCTCTTGCATCATGCTGTCGGGCGTGTGGCCAGCCGGAGAGATGGGCTTGCCGATTGAAACGGTGATGGTGCCTGGCCGCTTCAGGAAGGAATTCTTTGGCCAGTATTCTCCCGAATTATGGGCGATCGGCACCACCACCGACTGCGTTTCAATCGCCAGCCGGGTGCCGCCGCTCTTGTACTTGCCAGCCTGGCCGACCGCGATCCGGGTCCCTTCCGGGAACATGATAATCCACTGGCCGTCGGCCAGCCGCCGCTTGCCCTGCTCGACCACCTGGCGGAAGGCGTTCTTGCCCTGCTTGCGGTCGATCGGAATCATGCGCAGCAAGGCCATGCCCCAGCCAAAAAACGGGATATACAGTATTTCTTTTTTGAAGACGTAGACCAGCGGGCGGGTCAGCGAGGGCAGCAGAAAAATCGTTTCCCAGGCCGACTGGTGTTTCGACAGCACGATGGCCGGCGCGTCCGGCAGATTGTCGTAGCCCTTGAATTGATAATGGATGCCGCAAATGACCTTGGCGCACCAGATGACAAACACATTCCAGCGCGAAGTCACCCAGTAGCGCTTGTTGTACGACATGGGCGCGGCCAGCAGGCAGACGCAGACCCAGATCACGGTGGCCAGCACCATCACGACGGTAAACAGGAGGGAACGCAGAAACAAGCCGAGATTACGCAAAGGAGGTCTCCGAAACAGCAGTCAGTTGGAAGGCGGGGGGGATTTGAGCAGGTGATTGACCATGGCGGCAAGGTCGGCAAACACCTCGGTACCGGGCGGCAGGCCGCCCGTCTCGAGCGTTTTTTGTCCCTTGCCAGTCAATACCAGGTAGGGCGCGCAGCCGCACTTGAAGCCTGCCTGCAGGTCGCGCAGCGAGTCGCCGACCGCCGGCACGCCGCGCAAACCGACCTTGAAGCGCTTGCCGATTTCTTCGAACATGCCGGCCTTCGGTTTGCGGCAGTCGCAGTTGTCGATCGCCGCGTGCGGGCAAAAGAAGATGGCATCGATCTGCGCGCCGGCCAGCTGCGCGTGCGCGTGCAGTTTCTGGTGGATGGCGTTGAGAATGTTCATGTCAAACAGTTCGCGCGCGATGCCCGACTGGTTCGACGCCACCACTACGCGGTAGCCGGCCTGGTTCAGGCGCGCGATCGCCTCCAGGGAACCGGCGATCGGCACCCACTCGGCCGGCGACTTGATGAAGTCGGGCGAGTCGTGGTTGATGACGCCGTCGCGGTCGAGAATGATCATTTTCATGGCGACTCCAGGGTTCTGGTGACTCACGCGGCCAGTTTCGAAATGTCGGCCACCCGGTTCATCATGCCATGCAACTGCGCCAGCAGGGCCAGGCGGTTGTTGCGCAGGGCTGCATCTTCGGCGTTGACCATGACGTCGTTGAAAAAGCCGTCGACATCATCACGCAGCTGCGACAGCGTTTTCAGGGTGCCGGCAAAGTCGCCAGCGGCAAACGCCGCCGCCACCAGCGGCTGCACGCGCGCCACGCTGGCGGCCAGCGTTTGTTCAGCCGCTTCGTGCAGCAGGCTGGCGTCGACGCTGCCGGCAGCGCCATCGGCCTTCTTGAGGATGTTGGTGATGCGCTTGTTGGCGGCGGCCAGCGAGGCCGCTTCCGGCATCGCCGCAAAGGCCTTGACGGCGTCCAAACGCTGGACGATGTCGTCCAGACGGTCCGGCTGCTGCGCCAGTACCGCTTCAACTTCATTGGCCGTAAAGCCGCGTTCGCGCAGCACGCCGCGCAGGCGGTCGATGATAAAACTGGCCACTTCCGGCGCCGGGTCCTTGAAACCGGCGTGGCCGTCGAACACGGCGGCGGCATCCATCAGCAGCGCCGACAGCGACACCGGCAGGCGTTTTTCCAGCAGCATGCGCAGTACGCCCAGTGCATGGCGGCGCAGCGCAAACGGGTCCTTGTCGCCGGTCGGCGCCAGGCCAATCGACCAGATGCCGACCAGGGTTTCGAGCTTGTCGGCCAGGGCGACGGCGGTGCCGGTGGGCGTGGCGGGCAGGCTGTCGCCGGCAAAGCGCGGCTGGTAATGCTCGGAGGCGGCCAGCGCCACTTGTTCGGCTTCGCCGTCATGGCGGGCGTAATAGGTGCCCATGATGCCTTGCAGCTCGGGGAATTCGCCGACCATGTCGGTGAGCAGGTCGGCCTTGGCCAGCGCCGCGCCGCGTTCGGCCAGCGCCACATCGTAGCCGAGGCGGGCGGCAATCGCCCCGGCCAGGCGGGTCACGCGGGTGGTGCGCGCAGCTTGCGTGCCGAGCTTGTTGTGGTAGACCACATTGGCCAGCTGCGGCAGGCGCGAGGCCAGGGTTTTTTTCTTGTCCTGCTCGAAGAAGAACTTGGCGTCCGACAGGCGCGGACGGACCACCCGCTCATTGCCGCCGATGATGTGATCGGGGGTGCTGGTGGCGATGTTCGAGACGATCAAAAAGCGCGAGCGCAGCTTGCCGGCGCTGTCGGTCAAGGCAAAGTATTTTTGATTGGTCTGCATGGTCAGAATCAGGCATTCCTGCGGCACGCTCAAGAACTGTTCTTCGAAGTGGCATTCATAGACCACTGGCCATTCGACCAGGGCGGCGACTTCGTCGAGCAGCGACTCGGGCATCAACACCAGGTCAGCGCCGGCTTGTTCCAGCAGGGCGGCGCGGATAATGTCCTTGCGCTGGGTGGTCGAAGCGATCACCTTGCCCTCGTTTTCCAGCATGCCGGCGTAATTGACCGGGTGCGAAATCGACAGCGGCTGGCCATCGGTTAAGAAGCGGTGGCCGAGGGTGGTGCGGCCTGCATCGAGACCGAGCGCGGTCAAATTGACGATCTCTTCGCCATGCAGGGCGATCAGCGAGTGGGCCGGGCGCACGAACTGCACGGTGCTGCCATCGGGGCGCTGATAGCTCATCAGCTTGGGGATGGGCAGCTTGCCCAGGGTTTCATCAAGCGCCGCCTGCAAGCCGCTGACCAAAGGGCTGCCGGCGGCCGTGTAGCTGTAATAAAAGCTCTCGGCCTTGCCGTCGACAGCCCGTTCGAGCTGCTCGACGGTGACGTCGGCGCGGCCCATGGCAGCGAGTTTTTTCGCCAGCGGTGCGGTCGGATTGCCGGCGGCGTCGAGCGCCACCGACACTGGCAGCACTTTTTCGCGGATCGCCTTGTCGGGCGAGGTGGCGCGCACGCCGGTGATCAGCACGGCCAGCCGGCGCGGGGTGGCGAACGGCGTGACGACGCTGTCGGCATCGAGAAAGTCGCGCGCCTTCAAGCCCTGTTCGATGCCGCTGGCGAAAGCGGCGCCCAGTTTGACGAGTGCCTTCGGTGGCAGTTCTTCGGTGCGCAGCTCAATAAGTAAGGTTTGGTTCATGGCGAGTTCTTTGTTCAGGCGGCGGTAACGTCAAGGTCGGCGGCAGTGGTGGCGACGGCTGGACGGGGCGCCATCGGGAAGCCGAGCTTTTCGCGCGAATCGTAGTAGGCCTGGGCGACCAGGCGCGACAGGGTGCGCACGCGGCCGATGTAGGCGGCGCGCTCGGTCACCGAAATGGCGCCGCGGGCGTCGAGCATATTGAAACTGTGCGAGGCGCGCATGATCTGTTCATACGCCGGCAAGGTCAGTTCGAGGGCGATCAGGCGCTTGGCTTCCGATTCGTGGTTGGCGAACTGGGTAAACAGCAGCTCGGTGTTGGCGTGTTCAAAATTGTAGGTCGACTGTTCGACTTCGTTCTGGTGGAAGACGTCGCCGTACGACAGCGATTTGCTCACGCCGTTTTCTTCCCAGGTGGTCCACACCAGGTCGTAGACGTTTTCCACGCCCTGCAGGTACATGGCCAGGCGCTCGATTCCATAGGTGATTTCACCGAGTACCGGTTTGCAGTCGAGGCCACCGACTTGCTGGAAATAGGTGAACTGCGTCACTTCCATGCCGTTCAGCCAGACTTCCCAGCCCAGGCCCCAGGCGCCCAGGGTCGGGCTTTCCCAGTCGTCTTCGACGAAGCGCACATCGTTTTGCTGGAGGTCCAGGCCAAGTGCTTCGAGCGAACCGAGGTAGAGGTCGAGGATGTTTTCCGGCGCCGGTTTCAAGACCACCTGGTATTGGTAGTAATGCTGCAGGCGGTTCGGGTTTTCGCCATAGCGGCCATCTTTCGGCCGGCGCGACGGTTGCACGTAGGCGGCGCGCCATGGCTCCGGACCGATCGCGCGCAGGAAGGTGCCGGTGTGAAAGGTGCCGGCACCGACTTCCAGGTCGTATGGCTGGAGCAGGGCGCAGCCTTGCTTGTCCCAGTAGGATTGCAAGGTCAGAATGATTTGTTGGAATGTGAGCATGGCATGACGCTGCGTTATTAGACGCGAGCAATAGTTGAATGTGCTAAATAAGTAATTTTAGCGGGTTTTAAGGGGCTGCTGGGAACCGATGATGGCTTTTATTCTTGCTTATTCCTGGCTTGTTCCTGGCTTGTTCCGGGCTTGCTCCTGGCTTGTTTCAGGCCGCGGCGCGGGCCACGCGGCCACGCCACCAGGCCAGGGCCAGGGCGGCTGCGCACAGCGCCAGAAAGCCCAGGTTGCCATAGCGGATGTATGGCGTGTTGCCGCGCATGCCCTGCACGCGCGCGCTCAGTACGCCGCGCTGCGCCGACGGCAGCGCCGCCAGCACCACGCCGTGCGGGTCGATGACGGCGGTGGCGCCGGTATTGGTGGCGCGCAGCATCGGCCGGCCCGTCTCGATGGCGCGCATGCGCGAGATCTGCAAATGCTGGGCGATCGCCACCGACTCGCCATACCAGGCCAGGTTCGACGCGTTGACCAGGATGGTGGCGGGGGTGGCGGCGGCGCGCAGCTGCAGGGCGATTTCTTCGCCAAACGCGTCTTCGTAGCAAATATTCGGCAGCACCAGCTGGTCCTTGACGGCGAATGGCGCCTGCACCGCGCCGCCGCGGCGGAAGTCGCCCAGCGGGATCGCCATCATCTCGACGAACCAGTGGAAGCCCGGCGGCACGAATTCGCCGAACGGCACCAGGTGGTGCTTGTCGAAGCGGTAGACGCTGCCGTCGGCGCCCATGCCGGCGACGCTGTTGGCGGCATTGCGCAGGGCGTCGTCGTGGTTCGCCGCCAGCGGCATGCCGATCAACAGCGCGCTGCCGCTGCTGCGGGCAAAACTGGCCAGCGTTGGCAGGTAGTCGTCCGGCAGCTGATAGGGGTAGAGCACGATGGCCGTTTCCGGCGTGGCGATCAGGTCGGCGGGGGCGGCGGTGATCAGCTGGTGGTACAGGGCGAGGGCGTCGCGGATGTGGGCCGGATCGAATTTTTCATCCTGCGCCACATTGCCCTGCAACAGGCGCACGCTGAGCGGCTGGCCGTGCGCGGTGGTCCAGTCGATGTGGCGCAGACCGGCGCCGGCGGCCAGCAGCAGCGCCAGCAGGGCGATGGCGGGCCAGCGCGCGCGCTGGGTCAGCATGGTGAGAGCGGCGCCGCCCAGCGCCACCAGCACGCCCAGGCCATACACGCCGAGCAGCGGGGCGTAGCCGGCCAGCGGGCTGGCGTTGTGGGCATAACCCGACGCCGCCCACGGAAAACCGGTCAACACCCAGCCGCGCAGCCATTCGGACAAGCCCCAGCAGGCGGGCAGCACCAGCAGCAAAAACGCCGCCACCGGCAGCGACCAGCGCCGCCGCAGCCAGGCGGCAGTGCCCATGGCCAGGCTGGAGAACAGTCCCATGTAGGCGCCCAGCAGCACGATCGCCAGTGCCGCCAGCGGCGCCGGCAAGCCGCCGAAGCGGGTGATGGCAATATACAGCCAGTGCATGCCGGCGACCGACCAGCCGAGGCCGAAGGCCCAGCCAATCAGGCTGGCGCGGCGCACCGCGGTGTCCATGCCGACCTGGTAAAACACGAAAGCGAGCAGGACGAACTGCAGCGGCCAGGCGCCGAACGGCGCGAACGACAACAGCGACAGGCCGCCGGCGATGGCGGCAAACAGCATCGGCCAGGCGGTGCCGCGCGGCGTCGGCGCACGCGCGTTGCTGGCGCCTGCTGGCGCGGCGCGGACCCGGCCCAGCATCAGTCGTGTTCGTCCTCGGCCAGCGGCATGCGCTCGACCAGCAGTACGTGGATCTGGCGGGCGTCGGCGCGCAGCACTTCGAAGCGCAGGCCGTCGATGTCGAACACATCGCCCTTGTGCGGCATGCGACCGAGGTGGTTGGCGACCAGGCCGCCGATGGTGTCGACGTCATCGTCGACCAGGCTGGCGCCGACTTCGTCGTTGAACTGGGTCAGTTCGGTGAGTGCCTTGACGCGCCAGCGCGGACCGTGGTGGCCTTCCTTGATCGACAGGACGTTGTCTTCTTCTTCATCGAAATCGTATTCGTCTTCGATGTCGCCGACGATCTGTTCGAGCACGTCTTCGATGGTGATCAGGCCGGCCACGCCGCTGTACTCATCGACGACGATGGCCATGTGGTTGTGGTTGGCGCGGAAGTCGCGCAGCAGCACGTTCAGGCGTTTCGATTCGGGGATGAAGATGGCGGGGCGCAGCATGTCGCGCACGTCGAACGATTCTTCGGCGTAGTAGCGCAGCAGGTCTTTCGCCAGCAGGATGCCGATCACCTTGTCGCGCTCGCCCTCGATGGCGGGAAAGCGCGAGTGGGCGGTCGACAGCACCGACGGCATCCACTCTTCGATCGGTTTGCTGATGTCGATGACGTCCATCTGCGAGCGCGGCACCATGATGTCGCGGGCGGACAGGTCGGACACCTGAAACACCCCCTCGATCATCGACAGCGCGTCGGCATCGATGAGGTTGCGGCTTTGGGCGTCGTGCAGCACTTCGAGCAGTTCTGCGCGATTTTCAGGTTCGGGAGAAATCAGGGCGGTCAGGCGTTCAAACAGCGACCGCTGAGGTTTGGCGTCCAGGCGGACGTCCGTAGGGTGCTCTGGCATAGTTGGCGTGAGCCGTTGTTACGATGGGCGTAGCATACAGCAAAACCACATTTGCCTGCTTTTTAAGCAGAATGGGGCGCCACGCAGGCGTGCTCGATGCGGTGCGCGGGCGATTGTCGTATATTGGGTTTTTTGCCACTTCCAGGAGTAGTCCATGACTTCGCTGACCATCAACGGTACTGCCACCCAATTCGATGTCCCCGACGATATGCCCCTGTTGTGGGTGCTGCGCGACGTCGCCGGCCTGACCGGTACCAAGTTTGGCTGCGGCGTGTCGCTGTGTGGGGCCTGCACCATTCACCTCGATGGCCAGGCGGTGCGCTCGTGCGTGACGCCGGTGTCGGCGGCGATCGGTAAAAAAATCGTTACCATCGAAGCGGTCGGCAACGACCCGGTGGGCGCCCGCGTGCAAAGCGCCTGGCGCCAGATCGATGTCGTCCAGTGCGGCTATTGCCAGTCCGGCCAGATCATGTCTGCCACCGCGCTGCTGACGGCGACGCCGAAACCGAGCGATGCCGATATCGATAACGCCATGTCGGGCAATATCTGCCGCTGCGGCACCTATGGCCGCATCAAGGCGGCGATCAAGATCGCGGCCGCTGCGCCTGCCGCTGCACCGGCCGCAGTCAAGCCGGGAGTCACAGCATGAGCGCCGTGTTCCAGCGCCGCCGCTTTTTACAGGTCAGTGCCGCCGCCGGCGGCGGCCTGCTGATCGGCTTTCACCTGAGCGGCTGCGAGCCGAATAAAAATGGCGACCGCAAGGACCCGCCCGCCGAAAAAGCGGTGGGCGCGGCCGCCACCGCCAGTGCCAACCGTGGCGCCGGCCTGGCACCCAACGCCTTCATTCGTATCGACCGCGACGGTGTGGTCACCCTGGTCATGCACAAGGTCGAGATGGGGCAGGGCACGTTTACCTCGATGCCGATGCTGATCGCCGAAGAACTGGGCATCAATCTGAGTCAGGTGAAGCTCGAACAGGCGCCCGCCGACAACACCCTGTACAGCGACCCGATGCTGGGCGGCCAGGTCACCGGCGGCTCGACTTCGGTACGGGCCGCCTGGCGGCCCCTGCGCGAAGCGGGCGCTACCGCGCGCAGCGTGCTGGTGGCGGCCGCGGCGCAGCAATGGGGCGTCGACGGCGCCACCCTGCAAGTGGCCGATGGCGCCGTGCTCGACCTGGCCGGCAAGCGCAGCCTGGGCTTTGGCCAGCTGGTCGACGCCGCCGCCAAACTGCCGGTGCCGAAAACGATTACTCTCAAAGCGGCCGGCACCTACAATCTGATCGGCAAATCGCACGCCCGCCTCGACAGCGCCGACAAGACCAACGGCAGCGCCCTGTTTGGCATCGATGCGCGCCTGCCGGCGATGGCAGTGGCCACCGTGGCGGCCTGCCCGGTGGTGGGCGGCAAACTGAAAAGCGCAGACGACGCCAAGGCGCTGGCCGTCAAGGGCGTGCGCCAGGTGCTCAAGCTCGACAACGCGGTGGCGGTGGTGGCCGATCACATGTGGGCTGCCAAGCAGGGCCTGGCAGCGCTGGCGCCGATCTGGGACGATGGCCCGAATGCGGCCATGAGCAGCGCCACCATCCTGGCCGACATGATGACAGCGTCTGACAAGGCGGGCGCGGTGGCGGAAAACCGCGGCGACGCTCCCCGCTCGCTGGGCGAAAAGGGCCGCCGCATCGATGCCCTCTACGAGCTGCCCTTCCTCGCCCACGCCACCATGGAGCCGATCAACTGCACCGTCGACCTGCGCGCCGATGGCTGCGACCTGTGGGTGGGCACCCAGGTGCCGACCATGGCGCAGGCGGCAGCGGCCAAGCTGACCGGCCTGCCGCTGGAAAAAATCAAGGTGCACAATTTTTATCTGGGCGGTGGCTTTGGCCGTCGCCTGGAAGTCGATTACGTGGTGCAGGCCGTGTCGTTCGCCAAGCTGATGAAAGGCCCCGTCAAGTTCATCTGGACGCGCGAGGAAGACATCCAGCACGACATGTTCCGGCCCTACTACGTTGACCGGCTGTCGGCGCGGCTCGATGCGCGCGGCATGCCGGCGGCCTGGTTTCACCGCGTCACCGGCTCGTCCATCATGGCCCGCTTCGCTCCCGGCGCCGTCAAGGATGGCGTCGATCCGGATGCCGTCGAAGGCGCCCGCGAACTGCAGTACAACATCGCCGACATGCGCGTCGAATACGTCCGCCACGAGCCGCCCGTGCCCACCGCATTCTGGCGCGGCGTCGGTCCTACCCACAATGTGTTCGTGGTCGAGAGCTTCATGGATGAACTGGCGGCGGCCGCCAAACTCGATCCGATGGGTTACCGTCGCGCGCTGCTGAGCAAGGCGCCGCGCATGCTGCGGGTGCTCGACCTGGTGGCCGACAAGGCCGGCTGGCGCCAGCCCCTGAAAGCGGTGGCCGGACGGCGCGTCGGCCGTGGCGTGTCGATGCAGTTCGCCTTTGGCAGCTACATGGCGCAGGTGGCCGAAGTGTCGGTGGGACCGGATGGCGACATCAAGGTGCACCGGGTCGTGTGCGCGCTCGATTGCGGCCAGGTGATCAATCCCGATACCGTGGTGGCGCAGATGGAAGGGGGCATCGTGTTTGGCCTGACTGCCGCGCTGTATGACCAGATCACGTTTGAGAAGGGCCGCGTGATGCAGTCGAATTTTGGCGACTACCGCATGATGCGTATGAGCGAGGCGCCGAAGGTGGAAGTGCACATCGTCGCCAGCACCGACGAGCCGGGCGGGATCGGCGAACCGGGTACGGCGGCGAGCGCGCCGGCGCTGGCCAACGCCGTCTTCAATGCCACCGGCAAGCGCCTGCGCAAGCTGCCGCTCGACCAGGCGGCGCTGAAAAAAGCGTAGGCGGCAACCTGGCGGCGGTAGCGGCGGTAGCGGCGGTCACGGCGTCGTCGCGTCAGGCGGCGCGGCGCCCGCCGGGTGGCTTGAACAGCGCGGCGCTGTCGGGCGCCGGCGTGGTCAAAATGCGCAGCGCCGGCGTCTCGCCCGGCGCCAGCGGCGCGGCGGCGTCACCATTGCCCCTGGCCTGTCTTCGCTGATCGGTCGCCACCACCACCACGCGGGCGACGATGGCGCCCTGGCCGGTGGTGACCACTTGCATGTGGTGGTCAGCGCGGATGTCGAGCGCGCGGGTGGCGCCGTGGATGCGTCCGCCGAGGCCGACGATGGCATAGGCCAGCGGGCTCGAGGTGGCTGCGGCCGGCAAGCCGGCGTCGCCTTCGATCACCACCACTGACTTGCCATTCTGTAGCAGGTCAAAGGCCGTGCGCAGGCCGATAAAAGACGCGCCCACCACGCAGACGTCGGCACCGGTGTCGCCGCCCAGCGGCGGCATGGCATCCCTGGGGAACGGACCGCTGGCACTCAAACCGGCAGCGTTGGTGTTGGTTGTTGGCATTCGCAGGGCTCCTCATGAACACGCAATCAGGCTTCCATTAGACTGGAAGACCCGCGCGGGCAGAGTGAGGTAGCGAACCAAGCACCGGTAAGTAATTGCAACAATTGTTAAAATTGCCAATGTTGTGGGCACCAGGCCGCGGCCGTGCTCAGGCGGGGTTGGCCTTGTACGGATCGGCAAAGCCCAGCGTCTCGAGAATATCGGTCTCGAACAGTTCCATCTCGGTCGCTTCATTGTCGTCGATATGGTCGTAGCCCTGCGCGTGCAGCACGCCATGGACGATCAGGTGGGCGGCATGTTCGGCCACCGTCTTGCCCTGCTCGAGCGCCTCGCGCTGCAGGACGTCGGTGCACAGGATGATGTCGGCGCGCACCGGCTCATCGTCGGCCAGTTCTTCCCCCTCGTTGTAGGCAAAGGTGAGGACGTTGGTGGCGTAGTCCTTCTCGCGGTAGTCGCGGTTGAGGGCCTGGCCTTCGGCGGCGTCGACGAAGCGCACGGTCAGTTCGGCGGGGCCCAGCAGGGCTGCCTTGACCCAGCGGCGGATGGTCGGCCGGGTCAGTTCGTTCTGCAGGCGGGCATCCGGGTACTGGACCGAGAGAGACAGTTTATTTTTTGCGCGCATGCCGGGCAGTCGATGGGGTGAGCGCTACTAACGCAGCAGCGGCGGCGTCGGCGGCGGCCGACTCGTAGGCGTCGACGATGCGCCCGACCAGCGGATGGCGCACCACGTCGGCACTGGTGAACTGGGTAAATGCGATGCCGCGCACGTCCTTGAGCACATGGACGGCATCGAGCAGGCCGCTAGTCTGCGTCTTGTGCAGGTCGACCTGGGTGACGTCGCCCGTCACCACGGCCTTGCTGCCAAAGCCGATCCGGGTCAGGAACATTTTCATCTGTTCGACGGTGGTGTTTTGCGCTTCATCGAGAATGACGAAAGCGTGATTGAGGGTGCGCCCGCGCATGTAGGCCAGCGGGGCGATCTCGATCACCTGTTTTTCGAACATCTTCTGGGTGCGGTCGAAACCGAGTAAATCGTATAGCGCATCGTACAGGGGGCGCAGATAGGGATCGACTTTCGAGGCCATGTCGCCGGGCAGAAAACCGAGCCGCTCGCCCGCTTCGACGGCCGGGCGGGTCAGCACGATGCGCTTGACGGCGTCGCGCTCGAGGGCGTCGACGGCGCAGGCGACCGCCAGGTAGGTTTTGCCGGTACCGGCGGGGCCGACGCCGAAGGCGATATCGTGTTCGAGGATATTGCGCAGGTAGGCGATCTGGTGGGGGGTGCGCCCGCGCAGGTCGTGGCGGCGGGTTTTCAGGATGGGCGTGGCGATGTCGATCGCGGCCAGCTGCGGCACTGCAGCGTCGCCGTCGGCTGCCGCGGCCGCAGTGGCCAAGCCGGTGCGCTGTTCGACCAGCGCCAGCTGCACTTCTTCAAGCGGGATGATTTTATTGGCGATCGCATAGAAGCGCTCGAGGATCGCCACCGCCTGTCCGGCATTGCTGCCGGTGACGATGAATTTTTCGCCGCGGCGGAAAATCGTCACGTCGAGCGCCGCCGAAATCTGCCGCAGGTTTTCGTCGAGCGGCCCGCACAGGTGCGCCAGGCGGGTATTGTCGAGCGGCTCGGGGACGAAGTACGACGGCTGGGTGGGGGTGCGATTCTTCAAACGGGATGGCCGATCATGGTGCTGGCGCTGAGCGCGGCGACCAGTTCGCCGCGCAGGGTGTAATTAAAACTCTCGGTGATGCGCACCTCGACCATGCTGCCCACCAGGGTGGCCGCATCGACGCCGTCGGTGACAGCGAAATTGACGACCCGGTTGTTTTCAGTGCGGCCCTGTAGCTCGCTGGCGTCCTTTTTTGACGGCCCTTCGACCAGGATGCGCTGCTGCGTGCCGACCATGGCGGCGCTGAACTTGCGGGTGTTGGCGTCGATCGCCGCCTGCAGGCGCTGCAGGCGCGCCAGCTTGACCTCGTGGGCGGTGTCGTCGGCCAGCGAGGCGGCCGGGGTGCCCGGCCGTTTGCTGAAAATAAAACTGTAGCTGGTGTCGAAACCGACATCGTCGATCAGCTTCATCATCGCTTCGAAATCGGCCTCGCTCTCGCCGGGAAAACCGACGATGAAATCGGACGACACCGACATGTTCGGCCGCACCGCGCGGATGCGCCGCACGATCGATTTGTATTCAAGTGCGGTGTAGCCGCGTTTCATCGCGCCGAGCACCTTGTCGGAGCCATGTTGCGCCGGCAGATACAGGTGGTCGACCAGTTGCGGAATGCGTGCATAGGCGTCGATCAGGCGCTGGGTGAATTCTTTCGGGTGGCTGGTGACGAAGCGGATCCGTTCGATGCCGGGGATGGCGGCGACGTACTCGAGCAGCAGCGCAAAGTCGGCGATGTCGCCGCCTTCCATCTCGCCGCGAAAGGCGTTGACGTTTTGCCCCAGCAGGGTGATTTCGTGGACGCCCTGGGCCGCCAGGCCGGCCACTTCGGCGAGCACATCGTCGAAGCGGCGCGAGACTTCTTCGCCGCGCGTGTACGGCACCACGCAGTAACTGCAGTATTTGCTGCAGCCTTCCATGATGGAGACAAACGCGCACGGGCCGTTCACCGTGGCCGCTGGCAGGTGATCGAATTTTTCGATCTCGGGAAAGCTGATGTCGACCTGCGCTTCGCCGCTGGCGCGCCGTGCGCGCACCATCTGCGGCAGGCGGTGCAGGGTCTGCGGGCCGAACACCAGGTCGACATACGGCGCGCGCTTGACGATCGCCGCCCCTTCCTGCGACGCCACGCAGCCGCCGACGCCGATGATCAGGTCGGGCCGCGCCAGTTTCAGCTCGCGCAGCCGGCCCAGGTCGGAAAACACTTTTTCCTGCGCCTTTTCGCGCACCGAGCAGGTGTTGAGCAGGATGACGTCGGCGTCCTCGGGCGTGTCGGTGCGCACCAGGCCATCGGAGGCGCCCAGCACGTCGGCCATCTTGTCCGAGTCGTACTCGTTCATCTGGCAGCCGAAGGTTTTGATGAAGACTTTTTTCTGCATGAAATCGCTTAAGGGAGGAGCTGCCTGGGTGAACACCACCGCTTGGCACGGCCGGCAAGTTTACCGTAAATCGCCGCCGCCGGTGCGCCTGCTGTGGCGGCGGGCGAGAGGGGGTAGATTGTAACGTTTTGAAACAATATTGGCGCCGATTTAATTAAAAGCCAAAATGAATTAAAGCAAAATTTATTTTCGGTATTAACAGGCGTGATCGAAATTAATAATTTCCAGCCGTCAATATTAAGGCCCCGCGCCCGCATTGTTTAAATATTTTCCTAGGAAAAACAATGAGTTCCGAGCGACATCTGGCGCGACAGGTGAATAAAAAAATCTCTTGCGTGCGCCACACATTGTCCCCATGTGTTGAAATGACGATGTGACAAGCTTTCCTTGCGTTAGCTTGATTTCAAACAAGGGCAGGGCTGTGAAGGTCGGATGTACTGATGGCGTTATGGTCCGATAATTTGTTTGATTGGCAAGCGCGCGGGACAGTGCGTAGCGCTTCGCGCAATGGCACCGGAACGGCGCCGTGCCGGGATAAGGGATCATCCACGAACGACGACGATTTTCCGGGAACTAATTTAGTTGAAAGATAGTCTTTCATAAAGTTCTTTTACGAACTATTCATTTCACTCAGACGAGGTAAATCATGGCACACCATGCTCTGGCATCCCAAGAAAGTTACAATCCCAACCACCTGCTCGATATTCTGCTGGGCAAAATGCAGCTGAAGAACGACGCCGCTCTCTCGCGCATGCTTGAAGTGGCGCCGCCGGTGATCAGCAAGATCCGCCATCATCGCTTGCCGGTGGGCGCCTCGCTGCTCATCCGCATGCACGAAGTGACCGGCATGAGCATTCGCGACTTGCGCGATCTGATGGGTGACCGCCGTACCAAGTACCGGCTGTCCGATGCCCAGGGCCGCCCGAAGGTGGACGACAAGGCGGCGCCAGCCGAGCAGACTGGCACCGGCGGCAATTACGCCCATTAAAAAAGCCGGCTGCGCTGGCGCGCCGCCGCTTCGACTTGATGGCCGCAACGTTCGCGTTGCGGCCATTGTTTTTAGTTCCGCTGGCGCTCACGCCATCAGGGAGGCGGCAATTTCGTCGAACTGCACTTCCGTTTCGCGGAACACGTGCACATAGGCTTCTTCACTCAACCCCATCGCCTTCCACGCCACCGGTGACAGCGGCGGCACTGCTTCGTTGGCGTCGCCGACGATGTCGAGCGCGTGCACGATGGCATTGGCGACGTGGATGATGGTGGCCAAAAAGCCGGCGCCCGCAGTGGCCGGATCATGGTGATGGGCCAGCGCCAGCCGGATGGTGTCGGAAAATTTCCAGTGCTCGGCGAGGATCACGCTGGCTGCCACATGGTCGACGCCCATCACCGCGCGCTCGGCTGCCAGCAGTTCGATATCGTCCTCACTTGCCTTGGCGATCACCCGTGCATAAGCGTCGGCGTCGACCGTCACCAGTACCAGCCGGCCGATGTCGTGCAGCAGGCCAGCGGTGAAGGCGTAATCCTGATTAAACCGCATGCGCCGCGCCAGCACCCGTGCGCAGACGGCGGTGGCGATCGAATGGCGCCAGAACGCCTTGTGGTCGAAGCCCTTGCATGTGCCCTGGGCGAAGCAGCCGGTAATGGCGGCGGCAGTGATCAGGTTGCGCGTGGTTTGAAAGCCGAGAAAGGTGATGGCTTGCTGGATGGTCGTCACCTTCACTTGCAGGCCATAGGTCGAGCAATTGGCCAGGCGCAGCGTCTTGGCCGTCAGCGCCTGGTCGTGCGACACCTTTTTTGCCAGCACTGAAATATCGACATCTTCCTGGTCTATGCTGGTAAGTAACTCCATCACCACCACCGGCAGCGAGGGCAGGTCATCGAGCCGGCGCACGATGTCGTCGAGGTGCACGGTATGGTCGTTCATACGGCAAGCTCGCGGTTGAGGCGGTAGTCCAGCAGGTAGGCATGCAGGGCGGCGCTGGCGCTGTGCTGCTCGTCGGCGCTGTCGCCGGCGGTGCCCGGGCCGCAGTGGCGGAACAGGTGCCGCAGGCGCGCCGTGACGGCCGCTTCGTCGATCACCACCGCCGGCGGCAATTCCTGCTCGGTCTTCAGCACCGCCAGGCGGTCGATGCCATGGCGGGGCAGCAGGGCAATGATGGCCGCCGTCAGCACGGCGCCCTCGGGCAGCAGCACCTGGCCCTGACGGTCTAGCAAGACATCTGACAGCACCATGCCGGGTAGCACGTCGGCCAGCGCAAGGTGGTGAAAAGGTGAATTCATCATTTCCTCTGTGTAATTATCTGCGAGCTTACCACTGCTTGCCGTGTTGGGGAAAGCCTTGGCGGCTTGCAAAGCAACAGTGCATCCCGTACATTGAATGGCGCGCTGGGCGGACGCCGACCTGCATCGGCAGGGTCCCGCCAGTCAGTGCTGCGCCGGGGCGTCGTCAGGCGAGAGTGGATCCAAGCAATGTTCAGTATTCAAAGCCGCCTGAAACTGCTGTTCGTCGTCATCGTCACGACGGTGCTGGCCATTTCCGGCAGCTATGCCCAATATTCGCTGGCAAACGATTTGGAAAGCAGTTACCGGCGCCTGTGCCAAGGGGTGCTCACGCGCTTGCAGATCAGTTTGCCGGCGGCGCTGTGGGATCTCGACAAGGCCAAGGTCGACACCATTGTCGACGCCGAAATGTTGCCGCCGGAAGTGGCGGCAATCCGTGTCTACGATAGCGCCATTGGCCTGTTTTCTGCCAAGACCCGCAGCGCCAACGGCATCGTCAGCGGCACTGCCAAAGCGCCGCTGCCGGCCGGCGCCGGGGTCGAGGCTGAACTGGTGTTTCGCGATGCCAGCGCCAGCGCCAGCGGCAACGCGATGCGCCCGGTCTCGGTGGGCAAGGTGGTGGTGTATTTTAGTCGCGCCACCATCGACGCCGCCCTGGCGTCCGAGCTCGCGCGCCGGGTGGCCGAGGTCTTGCTGCTCGACGTCAGCTTGTTGCTGGCGCTGTCGTATTCGCTGCGGGTGGTGTTTCAGCCCTTGCGGCAGTTGCGCGACGGATTGCTCGACCTGGCCACCCGCGGCGCCGAGGTCGAAGCGCTGCCCGAACGGCGCAACGATGAGCTGGGCGAAGTGATCCACGGCTTTAACCAGATTCAGCGCCGCCTGACCTCAACCATCGAGCGCACCCGTACCGCCGAAGAGGCGGCACGTCAGTCGGCGCGCGAAACGGCCGCCGCGCTGAGCGACTTGCGCCTGACCCAGGAATCACTGTTGCAGTCGGAACGGCTGGCCTCGCTGGGCAGCCTGGTGGCCGGCGTCGCCCATGAAATCAATACCCCGGTCGGCATCGCCCTGACCAGCGCCTCGGTACTCAAGAGTGCCACTGACGACTTGCAGGCCGCCGTCGCCGCCGATGGCTTAAAAAAATCGACGGTGCTGCGCTACCTGGAAACGGCCGCCGAAAGCTCGCGCTTGATCATGAACAACGCCTGGCGCGCGGCCCAGCTGATCCATAGTTTCAAGCAGATTGCCGTCGATCAGACCAGTGAAGCGCGGCGGCCGTTTGCCGTCATGGCCTATGTTGAAGAAATCGTCAGCAGCCTGCGGCCCAAACTCAAGGGGGTCGACATTGTGCTGAGCGCCGACGCTGACGCGGGCAATGATTTGATGCTCGATTCCTATCCCGGCGCCTTTGCCCAGGTGCTCACCAACCTGCTGCTCAATTGCGTCGAACACGCGTTCGAACCGGAGCAGGGCGGCCGCATCGAGGTACGCGCCAGCCTGCGCGGCGAGATGGTCGAGATGGAAGTGGCCGACAATGGCCGCGGCATTCCGGCCGAGATCATCGATCGCATCTTCGATCCGTTTTTTACCACCCGCCGCGGCCAGGGCGGCACCGGCCTGGGTTTGAATATCGTTTATAACCTGGTCATCAAACAATTTAATGGCAGTATCAGCGCGCGCAGCACGGTGGGCCAGGGCACGCGCTTCCTGTTGCGCCTGCCGAGGGTGACGCCGCAGGCGGCCGCGGCCGCGCCGACCGTGGCGGCTGCCAAATAAGTGCTCACTGCATGGGCGCACATGCGCGCGCCGGGTCGCTCATCGGTGCCGCCGGTCAGACCTGGGCTGGCGCTGTCCGCCTCGCACACTGGTTTTTGGCATTTATTTGACATTGTGTTTATGGCCATGTTTTAACATTTTAAGTATGTCGAAAATGACATGTGCCTAGCGCTCGCCGGCGCCGCTGTAGTAAATCAATCACCAATAGTGGCAGGCGAATAAGCCAAATGTTGACCTATTGCAGCAATTGTTGTGATACACGTTCTTTTACATAAATTTATTTGCATAGAGGTTTTTTTTGCCGGTATAGTCAGCACATGGTTATTGCCTCAAGGCATTAATTTGATGGCAAATGGTTATTAAAGGCGACGGCTTGGCCGGCTCGCCTGCGCCGCGCCCCACGTCGCCGGCTCCACGATTGTTTGCTGCACGCACCACGCCCATTCATCAACGAGTTCATATGCCCAACCTTGCCAAACTTCAAATCGCTTTCCGGAATCTGTATGTGCGTCTCGCGGCAGGCCTGCTCGCTGCCGTGTTGATCTGGGTATGCCTGGTGCGCAGCGATGCCGTGCAGGACAGCAGCCCCCTGTTGTACTCGCAAAACATTGCGGAAATCACGGCCCTGGCCACGCGCAAGGACCAGCTCGACTATTTGCTGGTGGCCAGGCCACTGTCCGAGTCGCCCCGTTACGTCTTTAAATTCAAGAACGAAACGGCGCTGCACGTGGTCAAGGTGCCGAGCACTTCGCACCTGTCGCTCGAGCGTGAAGTGCTGCTGAAAAATGCCATTCCGTATTCGATTGCACGCGACGATTTTCTCGCCAGCCACAAGGCGGTGCTGCTCGATGAAGGCGAAAACAGTACGACGGCGCAGGCCGCCGCCTTCCTGCGCCGCCATCTGCTCGACATCTTGCTGATCGGCTTGATCATCTACGCCCTCAAATTCGGCATCCCCGGCATGGGCATGAATGCTTCGGTGATCACGCCTGACAAGCTCAAGGGCAGCATGGACGATCTGATCGGCATGGAAGACATCAAGCAGGAAGTGCTGCACCTGGAAGACATGATCCGCAATCGCGCCGAATACAAGTCGCACAATATCGACAAGCCTTTCAATGTCATGCTGACGGGCCCGGCCGGTACCGGTAAGACCAAGCTGGTCGGCTACCTGGCGAAAAAACTCAATGTGCCGCTGATCCAGGCATCCGGCTCGGCGCTCGAATCGGGCTTCGTCGGCGGCGGCTCGAAAGCCTTGAACGCCCTGTATCGAAAAGCTTGCTCGCACGGTCACTGCATGATTTTCCTCGATGAAGCGCAGACCCTGTTCATGCCGCGCGGCCGCGGCGACAAGAAATGGGAAGACGATACCGCCAACACCCTGCTCGGCCTGCTCGACGGCGTCAAGAGCGACCACGGCGCCGGCGTGATCTGGGTGGTCGCCTCGAATTTCGACGACGCCTCGTCGGCGATGGACGAAGCGATGCTGCGCCGCTTTTCTGTCAAGATCAATTTCCGCTTGCCCAACAAGGGCGAGCGCAGCGCCCTGCTGCACAGTTTTTTGTCGCGCAAAAAGAAGGGGCTGGTCGACTGGAACGACCTCGACCTGGGCCAGGTGGCTGACATGACGGCCAATCTCAGTCCGGCCCTGCTGGAGACCGTGGTCGAGCGCGCATCGATGATTTCGATCCAGGAAAAAACCATCATCAATACCGACCTGATGTTCCGCGCCTTCGAGCGCGCCACCCTGGGCTTGACCGACCGCGCCACCACCGCCGAAAAACACAAGCAGCGCGAGCGGGTGGCGCTGCACGAACTGGGCCATTTCTTCATGCAGATCGACCCCTATCTGCGCCAGGGCATGTCGCTCGCCCAGGTCAAGGAAAAGTCGCCGCTGCTCAAGATCAGTACCGAATCGGTGTCGAAGATCGGTGCCCTCGGCTACGTGCTGCAGGCCGGTGACGACGTTTCCCTGCGCACGCTGGAAGAACTCGAGCAGGACGTTATCCAGCTGTACGGCGGGGTGGCGGCCGAAGAACTGTTTTATGGCGCCCGCGGCATTTCGGTGGGCAGCCAGAACGACATCGAAAAGGCCACCAGGATGCTCAACTTGATGGTCAACCGGCTGTCGATGTACTCGCGCGCGAAAATTGATTACAGCCAGCTCGGTGCCGAGCACGCGGGCGAACAGTCGATGCGCCAGCTGCAAGCGAAATCCGATGAACTCTATAGCTACACGCTGGGCGCCATCGGCGACTACAAGGCGGTGATCGAATCGATCAAGGACACCCTGCTCGACCAGTACGTACTGTCGAAAGATGCCGTGTTCGCCCTGCTCGAAGAGCGCTGCGAACTGTTGATGGCGCAGCTGGCGGCGCCGCGCAGCGCCGTGTCGTCGTCGGCGGCGGCGGCGGCGCCGGCGTGGTAATCGCGGCCGGCCGCCAGCCACCCCCCGGGCCGACCCGCGGGCCGCTGGCCGGCTTGCGGGTCATCGAAATGGTCGGCCTGGGACCGTGCCCGTTCGCCGCCATGCTGCTGGCCGATATGGGCGCCGAAGTGATCCGCATCGACCGCCTGGCCAGCACCAGCGCCACCACCACCGCCACCTATCCCATGCTGGGCAGCGCCTTCGACGTGCTGGCGCGCAGCCGCCGTTCGCTGGCGCTTGACCTGAAGGTGCCGGCCGGCCAGCAGGTGCTGCGCCAGCTGCTCGAGCAGGCCGACGTCGTCGTCGAGGGCTTCCGGCCGGGGGTGATGGAGCGCCTTGGCGTTGGCCCCGCGCCGTGCCTGGCGCGCAATGCGCGGCTGGTGTATGGCCGCGTCACCGGCTGGGGCCAGAGCGGTCCGCTGGCGCAGGCGGCTGGCCACGATCTCAATTACATCGCGCTGTCGGGCATGCTGGCGGCGATCGGCCGCGCCGATGCAGCGCCGCCGCCGCCGCTGAACCTGGTGGGCGACTTTGGCGGCGGCGGCATGCTGCTCGCCTTCGGCGTGCTGTGCGCCGTACTGGAAGCGAAAAGCTCAGGTCACGGCCAGGTGGTCGACGCCGCCATGACCGAGGGCAGCGCGCTGCTCGGCGCCATGGTGTATGGCATGCGCGCATTCGGCAACTGGCGCCTCGAGCGGGGCGCCAACCTGCTCGATGGCGGCGCGCCGTTCTACGACAGCTACGCCTGCGCCGACGGCAAATACATCACCATCGCTGCGCTCGAACCGCAGTTTTATGCCGAGCTGCTGGCGCTGACCGGCGCCGCCGACAGCGCCTTCGAGGACCAGTGCCAGCAGTGGCGCGAACCGCCGCATGGCGCCATCGGCTGGCCGGTCATGCGCGCGCACTTTACCAGGCTGTTCGCCAGCCGCTCACGCGCCCAGTGGTGCGCGCTGCTCGAGGGGACCGATGTGTGCTTCGCGCCGGTGCTCGACATGGACGAGGCGCCCCTGCATCCGCACAACGTGGCGCGCGCCAGCTTCATTGAGCTCGCCGGGGTGACGCAACCGGCGCCGGCGCCGCGCTTTTCGCGCAGCGTGCCGGCCGCCAGCACGGCGCCGCGCGCCGCCGGCGCCGACAGCGCCGCCATCCTCACCGACTGGGGCTTCGATGCCGCCGCCGTCGCCGACCTGCGCACCGCTGGCGTGATCTAGAATGCAGCACCCGGCAGGGCGGTAGTAAGATGGCCCCGATCACGCGCGCACCTGCGCGGACACCGGGGAGAAGGGCAATGCATCAGGAACTGGCCGCCGGCGCTGCGCCGCTGCAGGCAATCACGCTGGAAGGGCGCGACCTGTTCGTCGTCGCCAAATGTATGGTGCCGACCGACGCCTGGCTGCTGCGCGGCGTGCTGGTCGCCGGCGGCGTGCCGGCGGTGGTGGCCGACGCCAATCACGTGCAGGCCGACCTTCTGATGGCGCCCGCACTGGGCGGTGTGCGCATCCTGGCGCCGTTCAGTTATCTTGCACAGGCAGCAGCGCTCATTGCCGCCTTCGAACGGGGCGAATTCGCCCTCGATGACGACGCTGACGTGGGCGAACAGCTTGGCTAGCGCCATCGACAAGCTGGCCGAACTGCGCGCCACCCAATGCATCGCCCTGCTGTTTTTCGGCGCCGCCGCGCTGCTGTTCGCCATCAGCCTGTTCCTGCCCCCGCTGTGGTGGGCGCGCATGGTGCGGGCGTTTGCCGAAGCGGCCATGGTGGGGGCGCTGGCCGACTGGTTCGCCGTGGTGGCCCTGTTCAAGCCGGTGCCGATTCCCTTCATCGCCCGCCACACCGCCATCATCCCGAAGAACAAGGACAAGATCGCCGATAACCTGGCGCTGTTCGTGCGCGACAAATTTCTCGACACCGAGTCGGTGCTTGCCCTGGTGCGCCGCCATGACCCGGCCGCCATGGTGGCCGCCTGGCTGGGCGACGAAGCGCATGCGCGCCAGCTGGGCGCCTACCTGGTCAAGCTGGGCGTCGGCGCGCTCGATGTCATCGAAGACGCCGCCGTGCAGCGCTTCATCAGCCGCGCCGTCCGCCAGATGGTTGCCAGCATCGACCTGTCGCGCGCGGCCGGCGCCATTGTTGACGCCATGACGCAAAACGGCCGCCACCAGCAACTGCTCGACGCCGGTATCGACCAGCTGGCCACCCTGCTGCACAGCGAAGAAACCCAGGCCTTCATTGCCCAGGGCATCGTCGACTGGCTCAAGGAAGAATACGCGGTGTTTGAAAAAGTGCTGCCCACCGAGTCGATCGGCCGCAAGGGCGCCGACGTTGCCGTGCGCATGGCGGCGCGCATCCTGGCAGGTGTCAACGATGACGCCGACCACCCGCTGCGGCGCAATTTCGACCAGTTCACCGCCGACTTCATCGTCCGCCTGAAGGCCGATCCAGCGTTTCACGCCAAGGGCGAGGAAATCAAGCGCTACCTGCTGGAAGACGCCGCTTTAAACGATTACCTCAAAACCCTGTGGGATGACCTCAAGGGATGGCTCAAACGCGACCTGCAGCAGGCCGATTCGCGCCTGCACCGGCGCGTGGTGGCGGCCGGCCTGTGGGTTGGCCGCACCCTGGCCGACGATGCGCGCCTGCGCGCTTCGCTCAACGCTCACCTGGAAACGGCGCTGCGTGCGGCGGCGCCGGAATTTGCCCAGTTCCTCACCGGCCATATTGCCGACACCGTCAAACGCTGGGATAGCGCCGACATGTCGCACCAGGTCGAACTCAATATCGGCAAGGACCTGCAATTTATCCGTATCAATGGCACACTGGTGGGCGGCATGATCGGGCTGGTGTTGTTCGTATTGGGGCAAATTCCGGGATGGCTGGGCTGGATCGGTCCCCGCTAAAGTGGCCAAATGTGACGCCGCTGACCCACTTTTTAATGGTCATAGGAAATTCTTTGCCAATCGGTCGTATATTTATGGACCATAAATCGTTATGATGGGGCGTTATCTATAGGACAAGCACGTATTGTTCGCCCTTGGTTCGTCTAACAATTTCTCGATGGTGCAGATGTCTAAGCAACGGTTCGTTCATTTGTCGGGTCATGATTTTCCAGTGGGATATCCTCTGCCCTGGTCCATCTACCTGCGTTCCGGCGAGTTGCTGGCACCGGCCGGTTTCCTGGTGGCGGACGCCCTGGTCCATGAGCGCTTGATGTCGGCGATGCCGGTGCGCGCTGCCACCGCCGCCGATCCCGAACGCAGCGTGATCGATGTCGAATCGTCCAGCAGCGACGACAAGGGGCCGGCTCACACCAACGACCCCCTCAAATATCTCAAGCACAATGCCGAGGGGGTGATTCTCACCTTCAAGTTGCCCAGCGATTTCGAGCCGCGCAATGTCCCGGTCGAGTTTTATGGCCGCATCCCGCTGCAGTCGGTGATCGTCTCGGCGCCGGCGCTCGGCCTGGGCACCTCGCAAACCTGGCAAACCTTTGAGGGCATGCCGCTCACCGTGCAGGTGATTTTCGGCCGCAGCCTGTGCATGTTCAAGACCACCGTGATGCGCTACGCACCGCTGCCCAGTGGTCACCTGTTCCTGCGTTACCCGGTCGACGCCGTCACCAAGTCATTCCGCCAGGCGCTGCGGGTCGATGCGCAGATTCCCGCCTCGATCACCATGCAGGACAATTACACGGTACCGGCCGTGATCACCAATTTGTCGGGCAGCGGCTGCGCCGTCGCCACCGGATTTATCCTCGGTCAGCCGGGCACGCGCCTGAAAGTGTCGTTCCGCCTCAAGATGTCGGACAAGGCGCGCGTGGTCAGCGTGCCGTGCGTCATTCGCAGTATCAAGGGCAAGCTGTCGCAGCAGATGCGCTACGGTATCGAGTTCGACGAGCAGGTCGATGAGGCGGTGCTGCTGACCTTAAAGTCTTTCGTCTACGAGCATTTGGCCGAACGCTAGGCGGTACGCTGTTGCGCGTGCTCAGCGCAGCACATACACGCCGCCGTGGATGGCGGTGCCGCCATCGTGGCGCAGGGTGGCGGCGCTGGCCTCGATGATCTGCATGCCATGGCGGGCGGCCAGCCGCGCTACGTAGGCGTGGCTGTGGGCATAGCGGCGCGAAACTTGCAGGACGAAGTCGCCCGCCGTCGCCAGCTCCACCGAAAAGCAGAACCGCCCCGCAGGCCGCAGCGCCTGCCGCGCCAGCGCGAACAGCGGATCGAGATCACCGATATAGACAAAGACATCGGCGGCGACAATCAGATCGACCGCGCCCGTGCGCGTGGCCAGATAGTGGCCAATGTCGGCGCACACCAGGGCGTCGTACACGCCGCGTGCGCGCGCCCGCGCCAGCATGGCTGCCGACAGGTCGACCCCGATCAGCGATGCCGACAGTGGCCGCAGCACGGCGCCACACAGGCCGGTACCGCAGCCGAGGTCGACGCTGGCGAGGGCGGCGGCGCCTTCGTTTGCACCAGCGCCCGCCGCCAGCGCCGCGCCAATCAGCTGCGGCGTGCGGTAACCGAGCTGTTCCACCAGATGCTGGTCGAAATGGCCGGCGTACTGGTCGAACAAGGTCGCCACGTACGCCGCTGGCGCGGCCGCCGGCACCGGCGCCTGGCCCAGTGCCGCCAGCGCGAACTGCACTTCGCCGGCGTCGGCGCCGAGCGCTTGCGCGTGGCGGAACGCTGCCGCCGCAGCGTCGCTGCGGCCGAGCGCCTCGAGCGCATGGGCGCGCCGCAGTGCGGTGCCGGCGTGCGCCGGGCGCAGCGCCAGCGAGCGCTCGAAACTGGCCAGGGCGTCGCCGGCGCGGCCCAGGCGCCACTCGGCGCCACCGCGCCAGGCCGCCAGCTCGGCCCGTTCGCCACCGAGGGCGAGCGCGCGCGCAAAGCTGTCGAGGGCGTCGTTGTAGCGGCCCAGCGCGTATAAGGCATTGCCGCGCGCGGCCCAGCCATCGACCAGCGCCGGTCGCAGTCGCAAGGCGTGCTCGGCGCCGTCGAGCGCCTGCTGGTGGCGGCCCTGGTCGTTGAGGACGATGGCGCGCTGACAGGCGGCGTCGAACGAAGCGGGATGCAGGCGCAGCGCCTGATCGTAGCTGGCGATGGCCTCATGCAGGCGCCCCAGCTGGCGCAGGGCGTTACCGCGGTTGCTGTGGGCCAGTGCGTAGCGGCCGTCGAGGGCGATGGCAGCGTCGTAGCTGGCCAGCGCGCATGCGCTTTGTCCGAGGTCGGCATACGCCGCGCCGAGGTTGCAGTGCGCGCGCGCCTGCGCCGGATCGATGGCCAGCGCCTGCGCGATGAGGGTGATGGCCCCGTGCGCGTCGCCCTGCTGGCGGGCGATCACGCCGGCCAGGTGCAGGGCGTCGAACTGCCGCGGTTCGCGCGCCAGCACCTGCTGGTACAGCGACAGCGCCGCCGCCAGGCTGCCTTGCTGGTGCAGGGCGACGGCTTGTTGCAGCAGGACGCTGGTGGTGACGGGGGAAGGGGACACGGTATTCCTGCAGGATCAAAGCACTACGCTGCCACAGATCGGGTGAATCGGCAAATGGCGTTTCTCTGCAGCGTCAATACCGCTCGCTTCAGGGGAACTGGGACAGGCGCGCGCCAGTGTCCCCTGCGGCAGCAGCAGGGGGGCGCGCTATTTTTCGGTAGTCCCTACAGCTCGAGCTTCGAGCACGGCACGCGGATGACGAATTTTTCGCCGAATACGCGGGCGCTGTCACTGTCGCTCATGTTCAAGGTGAGCCCGCGCAGCCAGTCCATCAAGGGTTCACGCGCGGCCACCACGTCGTCGAGCTGGTCGACGCGATTGTCGCCAAACGGCCGGTAATAGCCAATGCGCAGCTCGAACGGGCAGCCCATGCTGTGAAAATCAAACTGCACCGGTGTCTGCAGATCACGCGCCGCCGCCAGCGCTTCGAGCAGCGAACTGTCGCGCAGCCGCACGCGGCCGTCGTTGTCATAGACGAACTTGTAGGCCACCAGGGTCGCTAGCGGCGCACCGTTCAGGCAGGGCAGGCGCAGGCCGGCGGCGTACTGCGCCACCGCGCGCCGCAGCAAGGGCGTCAGCGGTGCCTGCACCACTTCGACGGTGGGCGCGGCGCTGGCGCTGTCAAAGCGCAATCGCGTAAGCACGGTACCCTTGTCACCCCGTTGCAGCGCCGCCTTCGGCCACGTTGGCCGCTCGGCGCCATCGACGTGGACCATGCACGCCAGCTGCGCTGCGCGGGCGCCATCGGCGCTGTCGCGCGGTCGCGACGCCATCACGCGCGACTGCTGCTCGGCGTCGAACAGGTATTGCTGGGTCAGGATGATGGCGTCGGCGCCGGCCTGCATGCACGGCACCCGGTATTGCTGCACGTGGGCGATGACGGCGCTGTCGAACTGGCCGTGCGGTGGGCGCGCCAGCACCGTCACAGTCGGCGCCACGGCGGGACCCGTAAACGTCAGCTGCACGCGCACGGTGCCGCCCCATTTGCCCGCCAGCGCCGCCGGCGGATAGTCGAGCTGCGCGGCGGCGCCGTCGATGCGGGTGAGGCAGGACAGTGCTGGCGAGGGCGCCAGCGTGGCCTGGGCGGCGGCAGGGTGGGCGACGCCGCCGAGGGCGGCGCCGATCACCAGTGAGGCAGAAAAAAACAGGCGCGAGGCGGTGGCTGGGAACATGGCAGTCTCAATTAGTGGCCCCCCAGTCTAGCGCGCCGGGCCCCCTCCAAGACTCTCCAATTGTCACAGGACGGCAGTTTTTTTCAGGCGCCGGCGCTGCTGCCGGCGCCGATATAAATGGCGCGGAAATCGTTCACATTGGTAAGGGTCGGCCCGCAGATCACCGAATCGCCCAGCGCCTGGAAGAAGCCGTGGCCGTCGTTATTGGCCAGGCTGTCGCGCGGTTTCACGCCGTGCTGCCAGGCGCGTGCCAGGGTGTCGGGGGTGAGCAGGGCGCCGGCGATGTCTTCCTGGCCGTCGACGCCGTCGGTGTCGCAGGCGATCGCGTACACACCCGGCAGGGCATTGAGGGCGATCCCCAGCGAGAGCAAAAATTCGACATTGCGCCCGCCGCGCCCGTCGCCGCGCACGGTGACGGTGGTCTCGCCGCCCGAGAGCAAAATGCACGGTGCGCTAAAGGGCTGGCCGCGGCTGGCCACCTGGCGGGCGATACCGGCCATGACGATGCCAACTTCGCGCGCTTCGCCCTCGATGCTGTCGCCGAGGATGTGGACGGCGACACCGGCGCCAGTGGCGACGGCGGCTGCCGCTTCCAGCGCCATCTGCGGCGTGGTGATCATCACGCTGCGGTTGCCGGCCAGGCGGGCGTCGCCCGGCTTGACCGATTCAGCGGCGCCCGATTCGAGCAGGCGCTGCAGCGGCGCCGGCAGGGTAATGGCGTAGCGGCGCACGATGTCGAGGGCGTCGGCACAGGTACTTGGATCGGCGCTGGTGGGACCGCTGGCGATGTCGGCCGGATCGTCGCCGGGGACGTCGGAAATGAGCAGGGTCAGTACCTGCGCCGGATGGCAGGCGGCAGCCAGGCGGCCACCCTTGATGGCCGACAGGTGGCGCCGCACGCAGTTCATTTCGCCGATGGTGGCGCCGCTGTTGAGCAGCGCGCGGTTGATGTCCTGCTTGTCCGCCAGGGTCACGCCATCGAGCGGCAGCGGCAGCAGCGATGAGCCGCCGCCGGAAATGAGGCACACCACCAGGTCGTCGGCAGTCAGGCCGGCCACCAGCGCCAGCATGCGCTGCGCCGCCGTCATGCCGGCTTGGTCGGGCACGGGGTGGGCCGCTTCGACGATCTCGATGCGCTGGCACGGCACCGCGTAGCCGTAGCGCGTCACCACCAGCCCGGCGAGCGGCCCTGGCCAGTGCGTTTCAAACACGCGCGCCATTTCGGCCGAGGCCTTGCCGGCGCCGATCACCAGGGTGCGCCCGCGCGGCGGCGCCGGCAGGTGCGCTGGCAGGCAGTGACTCGGCTGCGCGGCGGCGACGGCCGCATCGAACATCTGGCGCAACAGGGTGCGGGGGTCTAGCATGCCATCTCCAGGACAAGGGTCGGACGGCTATTCTGCCCTATTTCGCGCCGCTCCAGTCAGCGCGTGACTGCCACCAGGCTGCGGTGGCCATCCTTGAAGGTGTACAAGGTGAGGGTGCCGTCGCGGATGTCGCCGGCTTTATCGAAGGCGATGGTGCCGGTAATGCCCTGGTAGCGGATCGCCGCCAGCGCCGGCAGGTAGCACGCCGGCGCGCTCGAGCCGGCTTTTACCATCGCCTCGGCCAGCGTCATCACGGCATCGTAGGTGTAGGGCGAATAGATTTGCACCTCGATGCCAAAGCGCTTTTTATAGGCCGCGTGGAACTGCTCGATGGCCGCCTTGCCCTTCGCTTCGACGCCGCCCGCTTCGGCGCACACCACCTGGCCATCGGCCACCGCGCCCTGCGCCAGCTTGACGATTTCGTCCGAGCAAATGCCATCACCGCCGACAAATTTGGTGCTGCCGAATCCCAGCTGGCGCATCTGGTGCAGCATGGGGCCAGCCACCGCGCTCATGCCGCCAAAAAATACCAGGTCCGGTTTGGTGGCGCGGATGCGGGTGAGGATGGCGCTAAATTCGGTGGATTTGTCGGTGGTAAATTCCTTGCCGACGATGGTGCCGCCCGCTTCCTTGACGCCTTTGACGAACTCGGCGGCGACTCCCTGGCCGTAAGCGGTGCGGTCATCGATGACCGCCACTTTTTTGCCGGCCAGGCTGGTGACCGCATAGCGGCCCAGCACGCGGCCGAGCTGCTTGTCGTTGCTGACCACGCGGAAGGCGGTATTGAACCCCTGCGCCGTGTACTGCGGGCTGGTGGCCGATGGCGAAATCTGCGGGATGCCATTGTCAAAATAAATTTTTGAGGCGGGAATGCTGGTGCCTGAAGTTTGGTGGCCGATCACCGCGTTGACTTTCGCATCGACCAGTTTTTGCGCCGCCGAAGTCGCCTGCTTGGGGTCGCCGGCGTCGTCTTCGGCCAGCAGCTCGAAGCGCACCGGCTTGCCGCCAATGTTGACAGCGCGCGCGTTAAGCGCTTCGACGGCCATGCGGGCACCGTTTTCATTGTCCTTGCCGAAATAGGCGACGGCGCCGGACGTGGCGGCGACGTGACCGATTTTGACCACCTCCACGGCCGGCGCGGCTGCGCTCAGCAGGGGGACGGACAGGGCGGCAACGCCAAGCAGGCGGGATGGACGAATCAGCATGGTAACTCCGGCAAACAGGGAACCTCGCACTGTAGTTGCTCATAGGCTAGATGTGAACGATCGAGTGGCTATATGAACATGCGCAGGGGGTATATAGGGTCAGGCGCAGTCGCCTGTCCCCGCATGCATACCTGAACGAAATTCCCCCTCATCTTGCGCATTAACTGGTGAGCAGTTTGATCTTCCTCATGACCGCAGCATGCTGCGCCCCGCAAAATTGCTCACCAACAATTTGACGACGGGGACGGTCCACATGGCCTTCATCGACAGAGTGAAATGGGACGGCAGCGCGGAGCAACTGGCGTGGAAATATCCATCGCAAGAGCTGTCCACCTTTACCCAGCTGATCGTCAACGACACCCAGGTCGCCTTCGTGGTGCGCGAGGGGGTCTACGATGGCCCGTTCGAGGCTGGCCGCCACACCCTGTCGAGCAACAATATACCGATGCTGCGCCAGCTGATCGGCCTGCCGTTCGGCGGCAAGTCGCCGTTCACCGCCGAAGTGTGGTTCGTCAACCGCCTTGTCAAGCTTGACGTGCGCTGGGGCACGCCCGACCCCATCACCCTGCAAGACCCGAAGTTTGGCGTGATGGTGCCGGTGCGCGCCTTCGGCCAGTACGGCATTGAAGTGGTCGAACCGCGCCAGTTTTTGATGAAGCTCGTCGGCACCCTGTCGAGCTTCGATGCTGGCGTGCTGGCAGCCTACTTTCGCGGCATGCTCACCACCCGCATCAAGAGCGCCATCGCCAGCGCCATCATCGACAGCGGCCTGTCGGTGCTCGAGGTGGCGACCCAGCTGGCGCCGCTGTCAGCGCACCTGCAGGACAGCCTGACCGATATCGTTGACGATTACGGTGTGGCGCTCACGCGCTTTTGCATCGAATCGATCAATGTGCCGGAAGACGACAGCGCGGTGCGCCAGCTCAAGGCGGCGCTGGCGCGGCGTGCCGAGATGCAGATCGTCGGCTACGACTACCAGCAGGCGCGCGGCTTCGACGTGCTGCAGACGGCTGCCGCCAACCACGGCGCTGGCGCACTGGTCGGCGTCGGCGTCGGTGCCGGCGTCGGTGTGGCGGCGGGCGCTGCCATCGGCCGCACCTTCGACAAGCTGCTGCCGGCGCCGGCGCTGTCTGCCAGCGCCGATCGCCTGCAACTGCTGCAGCAACTGGGCCAGCTGCGCCACGACCAGGTCCTCACCGAGGCCGAATTCGAAGCGGAAAAGCGCCGCCTGCTGGGCGCCTGACGCATCGCTGGTGCCGTGGACCACTCACCCCCCATCTGCCGGCAGTGCGGCGCACCGTTACCGCGCCAGGCGCGCTGGAGAAGCGTCACCGGCGGCTATTGCGCGGCGCAGGTCAGTGGCAGCGCCCGGGTGGTCGAGGCGGCGTATTTCGTCAAGCTTACGAGCGCGCCGCCGCCACGGCGCCGCCGTTGGCGTGCGCCGGCCAGCCATACCGCGTGCTGGCGCCGCTGGCTGCCGGCGCGCATGCGCGCATCCTGCTGGCCGAAACCTGCGGCGCGCTGCGCGAGCGCGTGCTGCTCAAAGTGGCGCATGCCGATTGCCCGGCCGGTCACCTCGAACGCGAGTACGCGGTGCTAACCCGCCTGCAGGACCATGGCCCGGCCGGCGCTGCCTATTTTACGCAGCGGCTGCCGCTGGCGCTGGCGGTGGGTACAGGGGCCGGTACAGGGGCCGGCACAGGGCCGAACACAGGGCCGGCACAGGGCCGAACACAGGACCGAACACGGGGCCGAACACAGGGCCGGGCGGTGACAGTGACGACAGCGCGCGCGCCTCCCTGGTGCTGCGCCATCCGCCTGGCCTGTGGGGCAGTCTGGCCGCGCTGCGGGCCCACTACCCGGATGGCCTCGCCCCCCGTCACGTGGTGTGGATGTGGCGCCGCACGCTCGACCTGCTGGCTTATGTGCACGGCGCCGGCCTGGCCCACGGCGCCATCGAGCCGGGACACCTGCTGGTGCAGCCGGCCGATCACGGCATCGTCCTCACCGGCTGGGCGCGCGCCTGCCAGGCCAGTGACGCCGCCTGTGCGCGCGACCTGCGCCAGGCGGCATGGTCGATGCGTTCCCTGCTGGGGGCCGACCAGCACGCCAGCGCCCGTGCGCCGGCACTGCCGTCGACGCTGCCGGCGCCACTGGCGGCGCTGCTGCAGCGCGCCAGCGAACACGATGACGGCGACGCCAGCGACAGCGCCGCGCGTTTGCTGGAAGCGTCGCGCGCCTCGTTCGGCGCCGCCCGTTTTATCGTGCTGGCAACAGCGCCGCCGCATTTTACGGCCGCTCTTTTACGCTGATTTTTCACCACCACCTGCAACCACACAAGGATCGTCATGGGACATGGTACTTACTCGCACGCTGCGCACGCAGCCATCATCGCCGACCGCGCCACCAGTGGTGCCGAGGTATTCAGCCAGCGCCGCTGCCATCCCTTGATGCATCCGCACGGACTGGCCATGCGCGAAGCGCGCGACAGCGCCGCTCACCCGGCATCGCTGGCCATCGTGTTTGCCCTCGACGTCACCGGCTCGATGGGCGACATCCCGCACACCCTGGCCACGCGCGAACTGCCCACCTTCATGGCGCTGCTGGGCAGCTGCGGCGTCGCCGATCCGCAGCTGCTGTTCATGGCCATTGGCGACGCCACCGCCGACCAGGCGCCGCTCCAGCTGGGCCAGTTCGAGTCGACCGCCGAACTGATGGACCAGTGGCTGACCTGGAGCTATCTGGAAGGGGGCGGTGGCGGCAGCGGCGCTGAAAGCTACGAGCTGGCCTTTTACATGGTGGCGCGCCATACCGACCTCGATTGCCTGGTCAAGCGCGGCAAGAAGGGCTACCTGTTCATCACCGGCGATGAACTGCCGTATCCGGCCGTCTCGCGCCAGCAGGTCGCCGCGCTGGTGGGCGAGAGGCTCGACGCCGACATTCCCATCGCCGAGGCGATCGCCGCCGCCGCCGAAAGCTATCACCTGTTCTTCCTGATCCCCGACCTCAAGCGTCGCGCCGGCTGCGAGCGCGCCTGGCGCCGGCGGCTGGGCGACCATGTGATCTGCATGGAAGCCGCCGCCGACGCCTGCGCCGTGGCGGCCGCCATCGTCGCGCTCACCGAAGGCGCCTGCGCTGACCTGGGCGCCGTCGCCGCCACCCTGCGCGACGGCGCCCTGCCAGCAGAGCGGGTGTCGGCGGTGGTGCGCGCCATCGGGCCGTACGCCGCCCTGCTCGATCCGGCCAGCACGGTCGATCACGCGCCGGCGAGCGCCAGCCATAAAGCGCCTGGCTGGTTCCGGCGCATGTTTGCGTAAGCGGCGCCGGTGGACGCGACGCGCCTGGTGTCGGTGATCGGTCTGGCCTTTGGTGACTGCGGCAAGGGCCTGTTCGTCGATTACCTGTGTCGCCTGTGGCACGCCCACACGGTGGTGCGCTTTAACGGCGGCGGCCAGGCCGGCCATAACGTCGTGCTGCCCGATGGCCGCCGCCATACGTTCTCGCAGTTCGGTGCCGGCGCCTTTGTCGCCGGCACCTGCAGCGTGCTGGCCTATCCGGTCATCGTCCACCCCGGCGCCCTGCTGGTCGAACACGAATATCTGCGCCGCTGCGGCGTTGACGACGCCCTCGCACGGCTGCTCATCGATGCCCGCTGCCGCGTCACCACGCCGTTTCACCAGGCTGCCGGCCGCCTGCGCGAACTGGCGCGCGGCGATGCTGCCCACGGCAGTTGCGGGGTCGGCGTCGGCGAGACCGTCCGCCATGGCCTGCAGCATGCGGCGCAGATCCTGCGCTACGGCTAGCTGGCGCACGGCGAGCTGGCACTGGCGAAGGCCGAAGCGATCCGCCGCACCCTGCTGGCGCAGTTCAGCGAACAGTGCGCCGCGCCGGCGCGCCAGCGCGCCTACGACGCCGAGCGGCGCGTGCTCACCGATGCTGCGCTGGCGCAGCGCTGGCTGGCGCAGATCGCCCCGCTGGTGCGGCGCCTGCCGGCCGCCGCCGATGGCGCCATCGGCGCGCGCCTGCGCCGCCCGGGGTGCGTGCTGTTTGAAGGCGCCCAGGGCGTGCTGCTCGACGAATGGCGCGGCTTTCATCCGCACACCACCTGGAGCAGCACCACCCCGGCGGCGGCCGAAGCGGTGGCGCGCGAGGCCGGGCAGAGCGCGGCCATGGAACACCTGGGCGTGCTGCGCACTTACCTGACGCGCCACGGCGCCGGCCCGCTGCCCACCGACGTTGTGCGGCTCGACCTGCTCACCGAGCCGCACAACGGCGCCGATGGCTGGCAGGGCGTGTTTCGCCGTGGTCACCCCGATGCGCTGCTGCTGCGCTATGCGCTGACGGTGGCGGGGCCGTTCAGTGGCTTGCTGCTCAGTCATCTCGATGTGTTCCAGCGCGAGCGCGCACTGCGCTGGTGCGAGGCGTATGAAGTGGAAAGTGGCGGCCGATCCGGTGCCGATGGCGGCGTCGCTGCCGGTGTGATCGGCGCCCTCGTGGCCGGCGCCGCCGGCGACCTTGACCACCAGGCGCGGCTGACGCAACTGCTCGCCGCCGCCCGCCCGCGCTACGCCGCCCGCGCCATCGGCAGCGCCGCCCGCTGTATCGACGATCTCGAAACGCGGGCCGCACTGCCCGTGCGTTTTGCTGCGCGCGGGCCGACCCACGCAGATGTCGCCAGGCTGGGCGCCCCGTGGTAGCAGCGTAACGAGGGCCGCGACGCACAAGTCAAGTCCAACCGAACGCTACTCAAAATAACAACACCTGCTTTCCCGGCAATGTTGAAGTTGATATCCTGCATAACGGTATAGCATTTTTTGCGCAATCACACCCCCTCTGACAGGAATCAACAATGAAAAAACCGCACGGACGCCATCTGGCCAGCCCGACTTTGCTGTGTCTGGCCATCGCCGCCGCCTTTCCCTTGCACGCCGCCGCCCAGGAAGCTGCCCAGGCAGAAGCCAAAGCAGCCCCCGGCCAGCTCGAAACCGTGATCGTCACCGCCCAGCGCCGCGCGGAAAACATCAAGGATGTGCCGATGTCGATCACCACGCTCAAGGGTGAGAAGCTCGACACCCTGGTCGCCGGTGGCCAGGACATCCGCTTCCTGTCGAGCCGCGCGCCCAGCCTGTCGGTCGAGTCCGACTATGGCCGCTCGTTCCCGCGCTTTTATATCCGCGGCCAGGGCAATACCGATTTCGATTTGAACGCCTCGCAGCCGGTCGGCCTGGTGGTCGATGACATCGTCCAGGAAAGCCCCATGCTGAAGGGCTTTCCCGTGTTCGACGTCGATCAGGTCGAAGTGCTGCGCGGTCCCCAGGGCACGCTGTTCGGCCGCAACTCGCCAGCTGGCGTGATCAAGTTCGATTCGGTCAAGCCGCAATTTAAAACCGAAGGCTATGCCACCGTCGGCGTTGGTAACTACGGCGCCAAGAATGCCGAAGGCGCCTACAACGTGCCGTTGAGCGATACCGTCGCCCTGCGCGTGTCGCTGCAATCGCAAAACCGTGACGACCGCGTGCACAATGCGCGGCCGACCGGCACCCACGACTTCGAAGGCTACAAGGACAACGCCGGCCGCATCCAGCTGCTGGTGCAGCCAAACAAGCAGTTCAGCGCCCTGTTCAACCTGCATGCACGCGACCTTGATAACAACGCCACGCTGTTCCGCGCCAATATCATCAAGAAGGGCACCAATGAACTGGTCGACGGTTTTGACTATGGCAGCTATCCGACCGATGGCATCAACAAGCAAACCCTGAAAACCAAGGGCGGCAGCATGCGCCTGCGCTGGAACCTCGACGGCCTGACCCTGCACTCGATCACCGGCTACGAAAAGGCCGAGTTCTACAGCCGCGCCGACGTCGATGGCGGCTACGGCGCCGTCTACGCGCAGCCGATGGGCCCGGGATTTATTCCATTCGTCGTCGAAACGGCTGACTTGCTGCCGAACCACAAGCAAATCACCCAGGAGTTCCGCGCCGAGTCGAACATTGCCGGTCCGCTGCAGTGGATCGGTGGCCTGTTCTACTTCAAGGAAGACATCCAGATCGACAGTATTTCCTTCGATTCGCTCGCGCCCGGCAATCCGCAAAGCCCGTTTTATGCCACCCAGACCCAGAACGCCAAGTCGTGGGCCGCCTTCGGTTCGCTCAACTACACGGTCAGCGAGCAGCTCAAGCTGCGCGGCGGCGTGCGCTACACCAAGGACACCAAGGACTTTTCCGCCAAGCGCGTCGAAGCGACCACCGCCGGCCCGTTCCTGGTCAACAAGGACTCGAACAACGTCAGCTGGGATGCCAGCGGCACCTACGCGCTGGCCGCCGACACCAACCTGTTCGCCCGCGTCGCCACCGGTTACCGCGCCCCCAGTATCCAGGGCCGCTTGAACGGTCTGGCGGATCGTCCATCGGTGGCCAACGCCGAAAAAGCGCTGTCCTACGAAGCGGGCGTCAAGCAAGACCTGTTCGACAAGCGCGCGCGCCTGTCGGCCAGCGTCTACCAGTACCGTGTAAAAGACAAGCAATTGACCGCCGGCAGCGGCGTGATCAATATGAACCAGCTGATCAACGCCGACAAGGTGACCGGTCAGGGTGCCGAGCTGGACTTCCAGGCCATCCTCTCCGATTCGCTGCGCATGACCCTGGGCGGCAGCTACAACGAGACCGAGATCAAGGACAGCAAGCTGTTCGTGCAACAGTGCGGCAACTTCGCCAACACCGGCGGCGTCGCTGGCTGCACGGTGACGAATGCCGCCGGTCCCTTCCCCGGTACCGTGCTGATCAACGGCAACCCATTGCCGCGTGCGCCTAAATGGCAGGGCAACTTTACGCTCCGTTACAGCGTGCCGCTGGCCAATGGCGAGTTCTACGCACTGACCGACTGGGCCTATCGCAGCACCTACAATATGTTCTTGTACGAAGCGAAGGAATACAAGGCCAAGTCGATGCTCGAAGGCGGTCTGCGGGTCGGTTACAAGTGGGCCGATTCGAAGTATGAGGTGGCGGCGTTTGCCCGCAATCTGACCGACCGTGTGCAGGTGGTGGGGGCAATCGACTTCGACAACCTGACCGGTATCTTGAACGAGCCGCGCACGATTGGTGCGCAATTCAAGATCAACTTCTAAGCGTCCCCTTCAGCGCCGCCGCCACGGCGGCGTGACTGGCCGCCGCCAGCGCGCGGCGGTCCAGTTCGGCCGCTGCGATCGGCGTGGCAAACGTCACGCTGGCCGTCAGCGGCCCGCTGCCGAGCAGGCTGACGATGCTCTGCCACAGCGTCATCTCGCCGATATATTCAACTGCGCTACTCAAGGCGCCCCCCTCGTCAAAATACACGATCGCCACCGGCAGCACCGCTGCCTGCGCCAGCACAATCGATTGAAACAGGTTGGCGTGGAAGGGCAGCAGGCTGCCCTGTGGCCCCGAGGTGCCTTCGGGAAAGAGGGCGAGACGCTCGCCGTCGGCCAGGTGGCGGGCGATGCTGGCATTGGCGCCGAGCAGGTCGGCGCGCCGCTGGCGTGCAATGTAGACGGTGCCGGCGCGCGCCGACAGCCAGCCGATGATCGGCCAGCGCCGCACTTCCGACTTCGCCACGAAGCGGCATGGCGCCACCGCATTGAGCACGAACACATCGATCCACGAAACATGGTTGGCCACCACCGCGCCGGCGCCGTGCCGGGGGTCACCGATGACGTCGACGCGAATGCCGAAAATGCCGATCAACTGGCGTGACCAGTGCCCCACCAGCGCGTTGCGGCGCGCCAGCGGCAGTGCGGGAAACAGCAGCGCACACTGCAGCAGTCCCGAGGCCAGCTGCAGGCCGACCCGCGCCAGGCGCCAGCCCAGCAGCAGCCGTTGTTTGATGGGGGCAGTCATGCGGGCGGCACCTGCGCCACCAGCCACACTGCGGCAATCCGTTCGACGTCGGCGTAGCCGGGCTGTTCGAGTTCTTCGCCGAACACGTCCGGGTCGAGTTCTTCGTAATGCCAGCGGCAGCCGGCGCCATCGAGCAGCGGTGCGGCACCCTCCAAAAACTGGTCGCGCTGGCGCACGAACGGCGCGCCGGTGTAGAGCATCAGCGTGCCGCCAGGCGCCAGCCGCGCCAGCGCGCTGCGCACGATCGCCAGCGCCAGCCCTTCACCGTGGCCGCCGCCGCCGTGGCGGTAAGCGCGTGCGCCGGCGTCGAGCATGTAGGGCGGGTTGGCGAGCACCAAATCGATGGGGCGGCCGGCGTCGTCAGTGACAGCGCTGAGCAGGTCGCTGTGCAGCGTGCGCACATTTTTAAGGCCAGCGAGGCTGGCATTGGCGGCGGTGAACGCCAGCGCGCGCGGGTTGATGTCGGCGGCGATGACCTCGGCATCCTGCAGGGCGGTGCCGATAACGATGGCGGCCGGGCCGGCGCCGCAGCCGATTTCCACCACCCGCCGCGGCGGCGCAGCCAGCGTGGGGAGCGTGCGCGCGATGGCGCCGACGAAGCGGTAGCTGTCGGGACCGAAAAACACGGCATCGTGCTGTTCGGTGGGATAGGCCGAGTGAAAGATGATCCGCTCGCCCAGCGATGCCGCCCGCAGCAGCGCTTTCCAGCCGTCGCCGTGGCGTACGATGATGGCCGCTGCCGCCAGTGCGGCGCAGCGCGCTTCTCCCAGCAAGGCGGTGGCGAACGGCAGGTTCCAGCCGAAGGCGTCGGCCAGGTCGCGCGCCAGGTGCACGCCACGCGCCAGCACGCGCCGGTGGGTGGCCGGGGTGACGGTATGAAAACGGTAGCCGGCGGCGCGCAGCAGCGCCGCCAGCTCGTGCAGGGCGTGCTCGAAGGAGGGCGCCGGCGGCGCCGATGGAACAATCAATGCTGACACCAGGTGTCCTTTATGTTTCAGGGAGTGGGGCTGCGGGCGCGGGCGGCGGCGCTGCAGGCGCTCAAGCTTACCAGCAGCACCACGCTGGCGCCCAGCGCACGCAAAACAGTATCGATCGATGCGCCGCAGGCGAGCGCGATGCCATATGCCGCCAGGAAGGCGAGCGAGCAGCCGTTTTCAAAAAAATTCTGCACCGCCACCGACAGGCCGGGCGAAGTGAGATCGGCGCCGCGCGCCTGCAGGCTGGCGTTCATCGGCACCAGCAGCAGTCCGGCCAGCAGGCCCGCCACGGCCAGCAGCACGCCGGCCGCCAGCAGGGTGGCTGCCTGCGGCATCAGGATGATGGCCAGGCCCAGCGCGGCGCCGCAGAGCAGCGCCCGCCAGCGCCCGCTGCCCATGGTCCAGGCGCCGGCCAGAACGGCGCCGCCGACCATGGCCAGCGCGAACACCGCTGGCAGCAGGGCCGCCTGCGCCAGCGCCAGGCCCAGCGTGCGGCGGGCCCAATCGATCATGGCAAACTGCAGCACGGCCGCCGCTGCCCAGAAAATGCTGGTGACGGCCAGCGCCTGGCGGGCGACGGCGTCGCCCAGCAGCGCGCGGGCACCATCGGCAAAGCGCAGCGGTGTGGCGACCCTGGCATCGGCAGGCGCCGGGCCCGGGCCCAGCGTGCAGGCCGCCGCCGCCCCATACAACAGGGCCAGCAAGGCGCAGGCAGCGGCGCTGCTGCCGCCCACCAGCGCGCTGCCCAGCGCATAGCCGCCGATGATGGCGACGATGGTGACGATCTCCATCGCCGCATTCGCCTGCACCAGCTGGCGTCCGCTACACAGTTCGGGCAGCATGCCGTAGCGCGCCGGCGCATAGGCAGCGGCGGCGCAGCCGATGGCGGCAAACACCAGTAGCGGGTGGGCGCCGCCTGCCAGCGCGATGGCGCCGGTCAGCTTGATGGCATTGACCGCAGCCATCAGGCGGCCCTTGGGGACACTGTCGGCCCAGCGCCCGGCGCACGGCGCCAGCACCACGTAGGACGCATAAAAACCCAGCCGCAGGCCGGGGGTGATCCAGGCCGGCGCCGCGCGTGCTTCGAGCAGGGCAATCGCCACGATCAGCAGGGCATTGTCGGCCAGCGCGGTGAGCAGCTGGGCGGCCAGCACCCGCAACAGCGCGGGCGCGTGCCAGCGCCCCTCGGGTGCCGCCATCAAGGCAGCAGAAACTGCGCGCGGTAGCGCGGCGTCAGATCACCGAGGCGCATCATGACGGGCAGGTCGGCCGTGTGAAAACTGGGATCGTAGGCGGGCGCACCGAGCACGCAGGCGCCGCCGCGCAGATACCCCTTGATCAGTGGCGGCATGGTCCGCAGCGTCACGGGCGCATGGGCGGCAGCGCCGTCGCCCAGGACCAGCGGCGAGTGCGGCGTGACGCGCCATTCGGGCGCCGCCAGGTGGCTCTCGCGCACGCTGCGCCACAGGGCCGAGGCGAAGTCGCCACCATCGGCCAGGCCGACGCTGGCGCAGCCGACCATGGTGTCGAACTGGCGCTGCACCATGAAGCGCCCCAGCGCCGTCCACAGGCACATGATGACGCCGCCCGAGCGCCAGTCGGCATGCACGCAGGCGCGCCCCAGTTCGATCATGCGCGGGCGCAGCGATGCCAACGGCGCCAGGTCGAATTCCTGCTCCGCATACAGGCCGCCGAGGCGGCGCGCAGCGGCCGGCTGCAGCACGCGGTAGGTGCCGACCAGCTGGCTGGGCTGGCGCCCTTCGTCATCTTCCGCCCACACCAGCAAGTGCTCGCAGCTGGCGTCGAAACGGTCGACATCGAGGCGGCTGGCGAGCGCCTCGGCTGGCAGCTGCGCGCCCATCTCGGCGCTGAACACCTCAAAGCGCAGGCGCTGCGCGGCGCGCACCTGCGCTTGACTGTCGGCCCAGGTGGCCTGCAGGCGCCAGGGCACGGCCTGCTCTGCGGGGGCGCCAGCATACAGGCTGGCGCTGGCGCTGGCTTTTGTGCTGGTGCTGGTGCTGGTGCTGGTGCTGGTGCTGGTGCTGGGGAAAGCGGCGGCGATCGGTGGCGTCATGGCGTGGTCCAGGGCGGTTAGTTCGAAGGGGGGTAGGCGTCGAGCAGGCGGTTCTGTGCTGCGTTCAGGCGCGCCAGTGCCAGCAGGCCAATGGCGGCGGCGCCGCGACGGCGGTTGGCAGCGCCGATCTCGAACAGCAGGCGTTGTTTGGCAAAGATGGTGCGCAGGCCGGCCAGCAGGCCGGTGGCCGGGTCCCACGCTTCGATCGCTTCCGCGCCGGCACCATTGACTTCCATGATGGTAAAACCGTGCCCCTGCTGCAGCGCCTGGGCGCTGGTAAAGCGCACGTCGAAGCGGCCGAAGTGGAATTCGCCCATGTCACCGGCGATGGCGTCGATGGCTGCGGTCAGCGCCGGTGTGATGAGGGCGCCGCCATCGAGATACAGGCCGCCGACGCGGGTCGAGCCGATGGTCGACAGGCGCACCTGGCGTCCGGCCTTTGGTACCGCTGCCAGATCGGCGGCCAGCTGGTGGGCAGCGCGGCCGAGCAGGCGCCGGGCGCGCGGGTCGGCCTCGATCAGCTGGCCGATACTGCGCACGCCGTCGCCGGTCACCTGCGGATAGCGGCGCAGCGCCAGCCCGATGATGCGGCCGGCGCCGCTGTACGGATCGCGCGCATAAAAAATACCGGCTTCGCCGTCCTCCGGCAGGTAGCGCTGCAGCACCACTTGCTGGCCATCGGGGAAGGCGACTGCATAGGCGTGCAGCGCGGCGGCGGTCTCGATGCGGCGCACGCCGTAGCCGCACATGCCGAGGTCGGGCTTGACGATGACGGGAAAATCCAGACCGGCAGCCTGCATGGCAGCCTGCAGCGCCGCGCGGTAATCCTGCGCGTGGTCGATGCGCACGCCGATGCTGGTGGCGGTGGCAGCGCGCGCCAGCGCCCCCATCTGCGCCAAGTATTCGAGTTTGCCTTCACCAACCAGGCCACCGGCGGTGATGGCCGGATTGGCCGCGCTGGGCGTGGTGGGACCGCCGAAACGCAGCGACAGATACAGCCATTGCACCACCAGCGGCACGATGATGAGCCACTTGGGCAGGCGTTCGAGCGCCCCCAGTGCGGGCGCGCCGACGTGATTGACGGTAGTGACGCTGGCGACGCTGGCAGCGAGCACCGGAGGCAGGCTCAGGAAAGCAGCGGCGCGGTAAGGCTTGTCATCCATGGACTCGATCTTCTGTTGTTTGATGGACCAGCCTAACAGAGGGTCTGCGGCAGCTCGGTTACCTCACTAACACTGTGACCACAACTGTGACATCGACTGTGACATTAACGGTAACATCAACGCGCGACAGTCAAGCGGGCCGTCAAGTCAAGGCGCAGCGGTTGATTGATCTGCGTTGCACCGACGTTGCCGGCAATTGCTGCTAGCGATTGTAGGGAGCAATTATTACCGGTCGATTACGCGTTGTTACGCGCCGTCGGCGTCGTCAGCAAGCAGGTCGATGAAGGCGCGCAGGGTGGGCGGCATCATGCGGCTGGGAAAATACAGGCGCGGTCCATCGAACTCTTGCCACCAGTGCGTCAGCACCGGCGCGAGCGCGCCGCTGGCCAGATGGGGTTGCAGCCAGTTCCTGAAGGTGCAGATCAGTCCGTGCCCTGCGCACGCCAGTTCGATCGCCGCCGGCGCCGCGTTCACGCCGATGATCAAGCGTGCCGGCGGGTCGATCGTGAGCTGCTCGCCGGCGTGCTCGAACTCCCACGCCGTCAGGGCGCCACTGGAAAAGCGCAGGCGCACGCACTGGTGCTGCAGCAGCTCGTGCGGATGAGCGGGGGTGCCGTGCGCCGCCAGATAGGACGGTGCCGCCGCCAGCGCCAGTTGTTGCCGGCGCGGGCCGATCGGCACGGCAATCATGTCTTGCGCCACCCGCTCGCCATAGCGGATGCCGGCGTCGCAGCCGGCGGCGATGGTGTCGACGAAGCGGTCATCGACCATGATTTCCAGCCGCACCGCCGGGTGCCGCAACAGAAAGCGGTCGATCAGGGGGGGCAGAATATCGACCATCACCGCCCCCGTCACATTCAGCCTGAGCAGGCCGGTGAGCCGGGCACCGCCGCCGCTGCCGGCCAGCGAGCGCAGCACGGCATCGGTTTGCGCCAGTAGCGGCGCCAGCCGGGCAGCCAGCGCGCGCCCCGCTTCGGTCGGCATGACGCTGCGGGTAGTACGGCTGAACAGGGGCAGGCCCAGCTGTTTCTCGAGGCGACTGACGGTGTCGCTGACGTTCGATGGCGACATCCCCAGCCGGGTGGCGGCAGCGCGAAAGCCGGCCGCCTTGAACACTTCCAGAAAGACAGCAAGATCATCGAGCGACGGCGCAGCATTGTTCTTCATAGCGATCAGTCTATTCGAAGATGGCCCGCTTATCAACGAATGGCCCCTGCCGTAGCATGGTTGTTTCGGGGCACTGATCGGCGGCGGGAACAGTGTAGTCACCGCAGTGCAGTGCCCCGGATGCCTGTTCACTTTGATAAGGAAACCCATGTCGACTCCCATTGCTGCTGGCGCTGCCAGCCCGTTCGCCTGCTGGCGCGCTGACCACGCCGGCTTGCGCGTGCCCGATTTTGCCGCCGCCGTCGCCTGGTACTGCGGCACCCTCGATTTTCGCCTGCTGGCGAGCCTGCCGCTGGGCGAGAAAACGCTGGCGTTTCTGGCGCCAGCGGCCGACGAGTCCTTCCGCATCGAACTGATCGCCGGTCCCGGCTGCAGCCCCCGTCCCCCCTTCGAACAATTGCCGGACACCCATGCGCAGGGCGGCTGGCACCACCTGTGTTTTCGGGTGGACGATGTCGACGTCGCCGTTGCCGCCTTGCGCTGCCGCGACGTGCGCATCGTCAGTGCACCGCGCGAGGTCGCCGCGCTGGGCGTGAAGTTCGCCTTCATTGCCGATCCGTGGGGTAATTTGCTCGAGTTGATGCAGCCGCTGGCGTAAGTCTGCCGCGGCCGCGGCGCCCTGCGAACTTTCCGAGTATCCCTATGTGGAAGCCTTCGTTGGCACGGGCCGCGCGGCCCACTACACTCGCTGTCCTCCCTACCGTCTTGCTCACCTGTCTTGCTTACAACGGCGATGCCTATATGTCTTTTCCCGCTTTGGACGATTATCTGCGGCGCCTGCCGGCCAGCGCCGGCGGCGCTGCATCGCTGTGGTCCAGCCCCGATGGCCAGGCCCATGGCCAGTTCCTCAATTGCGTACTCACCAGCGCGTTCCAGCCGATCCGCGCGCTGGGCCAGGGGACGCTGCTGGGCTTCGAGGGCGTCGCCCGTGGTGTCGCTGATGAAGACGCCGGCCTGTCGCTGTGGCGCCTGCTCGACCATTCCTGCGGCGACGACGAATCGATCGAACTTGACCGCCTGTGCCGTATGCTCCATTCGATCAATTTTTTTCGCCAGCCGCAGGCCGCGCAGGGCGACCCGCAGTGCGATCGCTACCTCAGCGTGCACGACCGCCTCCTCAGTGCCGTCAGCAGCAATCACGGCTACGCCTTCCGCCGCATTCTCGGCGCGTTAGGCTTGCCAGGCGCGCGCATCGTGCTGCAAATGCCGGCGGTCGGACCGGGCCGGCGCTGGCTGGCCAATTACGTCGCCGACAATTACCGCCGCAATGGCTTCCGGCTGGCCTTCAATACCCCTACCGTGGCCGACGCCGGCGCCGTCATCAGCGAGCTGCGCCCGTATGCCGTCAAGATCGACGCCGCCGTGGCAGACGATGCCGCTCTGCCACAGTGGCTGGCACTGGCGAAGCAACACGAGACCGTGCTGATCTTCAAGAAATTGCACAGCAGCGCAATGCGCGATGTGCTGGAACAGGCCAGCAGCACGGCCGGCGTCCGGCTCTATGGCCAGGGGCGCGCGCTCGACACGGTGCAAGCGCGCCTGCACGGGGAGAGGCTCTGGCCGGCACCTGATGGCCGCGCTGATGCTGGCGCTACGGCGCTAGCGGGCCGGCCATGAAAAAGCGCCGGCACAGATTCTGTGCCGGCGCTGTTGCATGCAATCGGGCGCACTGCCATGCGGCAGCGCTTTTTGCTGTTACCAGGCGTAGTTGGCCTTGGCGTAATAGTAGCGGCCATTAAAACCGTTCGGTGCGAAACCGCTGTACGGGTTGATGCCGTTGTTGTTCAGGTTGCCTGCACTGGTGACTTGGTCGGGATAGCGGTTGGTGGCGTTATCGAGCCCTGCCGTCAGTTTCCAGTTCGGCGACAGCTTGTAGCTGGCCGACAGGTCCAGCACCCATTGCGGCGCATACACCTGGTCCAGCGTGGCGTTGTTCTGCGGTACCGTAAAACTGCCGTAGCGGGTGACCACGGCGTGGCCGCCCCAGGCGCCGGTGGCGTAGTCACTGGCCAGACTGAACTTGTCGCGCGGCGAGCCGACCGTGCTGCGGTTGATGGTCTGGCGATCGACCAGCAACAGCTTGTTGGCCGTCAGCAGGTCAGGATTGGCGGCGATCCGCTGCACGTCGGTCTTGTTGTGGTTGTAGCCCAGCGTGAAGTCGAGGCGGTCCTTGTTGGCCAGGTCGACGCGGTAAGTGCCAAGCAGGTCGATGCCGCTGGTGCGCGTATCGATGGCATTGGTGAAGTAACGCGCGGCGCCCACCAGCGCGCCCTGGGCTGCCAGGGTTTGCTTGAGGGCGTCCGACAGCACCAGGTTCGACGAGAACAGGATGCGGTTGTCGATATCGATGCGGTAGACATCGACCGAAGCGGTAAGGTTGCGGGTCGGTTGCAGTTGCAGGCCCAGGCTCAGGTTGCGCGCTTTTTCCGCTTTGAGCGGTACGGCGCCCAGCGCGGCGGCGGCGGGGCTGCCGACGGCAAAGGTGCCCGTTTCGATCGGCGTGTTGACGCCATTGATCACCGAGAAATTGGTGGTGGTGATGGTGTAGAACTGCTGCGCCAGCGATGGTGCGCGGAAGCCCGACGAGCCGGTGGCGCGCACGGCGATGGCATCGTTAAAAGCGTAGCGTGCCGAGGCCTTGGCCGAGGTGGTGTTGCCGAAATCGCTGTAGCGCTCGTGGCGTGCGGCCACTGCGCCCGACAGTTTCTCGGTCAGTTGCGCTTCCAGGTTCAGGTACAGCGATTCATTGTGGCGGCTGTGCGAGCCGGCATTGACCGGGCGGAAACCACTAAACCCCTGCGAGCCGCCCAGGTAGTAGGAGTTGGCATCGCCCGCGCCGATCACGTAACGCTCCTGGCGCTCTTCGGCGCCGATGGCCACCGTCAGCGGACCGTGCAGGGCATCGAGCTTGAATTCGCGCGCGATGTCGAGGTTGGCCACCGTTTGCACGTTGCTCAGTTTACCCGCATAGAAATGGGTGGGACTGGCAGCACCAAGGTCCTGGTTGATGGTGTTGTCGAGGTCGAGCTTGAATTCATTGCTGCCGTAATTGAGGCTGGCGTCCCAGCGCCAGCCAGCCGCTTCGCCGCGCAGACCGGTCACCACCGACTGGTCGGTGCTGCGGCTGTTTTCCAGCGGCAGAAAGCCTTGCGGGAAGATGGTCGGCGAACGCAGGCTGGCGCCGTTATAGGCGGTGCGCCAGGTGGCGGCGGCCGAGGTGTCGCGCTCGGCGTAGTTGACGAAGGCATACCAGTCGATGTTCTCATTGACCCGGTACTGGGCGTTCAGCAGCACCGAACGGGGCCGCGTGAGGGGATCGCCATAGCGCTGGTTGACCTGGCCGAAGCGCGGTTCGGCGGGATTGCGCAGGTCGGCGCCGGCGCGGTTCGTGGGGTCACGCTCGGCCAGGTCGATCGCCACCCGCGCCCAGCCATCCTGGCCGAGGGCAAAGCCGGTCGAGCCCGACAGGCTGCGCTGTTTGCCGTCGCGCTTCTGGTATTCACCCACGCCCACTTCGGCGCTGCCGCCTTCGGCACCGCGTTTGAGGATGATGTTGATGACGCCGGCGATGGCGTCGGAACCGTATTGCGCCGCAGCGCCGTCACGCAGCACTTCGATATGGTCGATGGCCGACAGCGGAATGGCATTCAGATCGACCGGGGCCGAACCGCGGCCCTGGGTGCCGTTGACGTTGACGACGGCGGACGTGTGACGGCGCTTGCCGTTGACCAGCACCAGGGTCTGGTCAGGCGAGAGCCCGCGCAGTTGCGCTGGACGCACGGCGTCGCTGGCATCGGCGCCGGACGGACGGGGGAAATTGAGCGAGGGCAGCAAGCGGCCCAGCACGGTGGCCAGCTCGGTCGAGCCGGTGCCCTGCAGTTCGCGGGCGCCGATGATGTCGACCGGCGACTCCGAATCGATGCTGCGGCGGTTCTTGGCATAGGTGCCAGTGACGACCACCGACTGCACCTGGGCGTCAGCGATGGGGGCGGGGGCTGCAGCCTGCTGGGCAACAGCCGGCAGGAACAGGGCGGACAGCAGTCCGGCCAGCAGTAATTTGGGGGGCAGATGGGAAGTAGTAGACATTGAAGGTGCGCCTTATTGGGTAAGGAAAAAATCAGAAAAAACAAATCATGCGGGGCCGCTGTCGCAACGGGCCGTCCAGAACTTGCCACAAATTAACAGTTCGACAGCGAGATGGAAACGATTTGTTTTAACTATCTATATGCAAACAACACATGGCAGGGCTGGGCTGGCGGTGCAAAAGCGTCAAAAGGCGTGGTGCAGCAGGGCGACTGGCACCGAAGGGTGCCTGTCCCATGTTGTCTTTCAGCGCAAAAAATTGGCGCTGGCGGGTCACCCCGCCAGCGCCGATTTTTTCAATCACCGCAACACAGGCCAGCCCGCAGGCCGGCCACCATCACGTCCCTCAGAACGCGTAGTTCATGCGCGCATAGTAATACCCGCCATTGATGCCGAACGGCGAAAAGCTCGGATACTGGTTGACCGCGCCCGTGTTCAAGGCCGCATTTTGCGCCGCGATCAGCGCCGCATTGTTACGGTCAGGATACTGGTTGAACAGGTTGTTGGCGCCGACGGCCAGCGTGAGCGACTTGGTCAGCGCTTTCGACACTTCGAGGTCGGTGGTGGCCTTGGTGCCGATCTCGTTCTTGAAGTACAGCGTGCCGTTGACGGTGGTGTAGCCAGCCGACGGGCCGTACACCGACTCGCGCAGGTTGACGGTCCAGCCATCGCGTTTCCACAGCGCGCCCAGGTTGACGCGGGTTTTTGGCGACGAATCTTCGAGCGAGGCGATGGCGCCCAGATTGAGCAGGATTTGCGGCAGCAGTTGCGCCGGTGCCTGGTTGATCTTGGTAACTTCCACCTTGTTGTAATTGCCGGCAGCGGACCAGTCGACCCGGCCCATGTCGCCCAGGTTGCTTGAGTATGTCAGCACCAGTTCGGCACCCTTGTTGCGCGTGTTGGCGGCATTGGTGAAGATGTTGATGCCGGTTTGCGTCACTGTCGGGTCAAGCACATTGCCGTTGGCCTTGATGGCCGCCACCACGGCGGGCGAATTGACCGCTGCGCCGGAGCCATACAGCGAGCTGCTGCCAACGATGCGGTCGTGGATGTTGATGATGTAGGCGTCCGCCGTGATCGTCAGCTTGGGCATCGGGTGCAGCACCAGGCCGACGCTGTAATTCTGTGAACGCTCCGGTTTCAGGCCATTGATGCCAACCAGCCCGGCGCCGGCCGAATTGGGCGCCAGCTGCACAAACGCGGAAGTGGGCGAGACGTTGGTGGCCGAGTAATACTGTTCGGCCATGGTCGGCGCCCGAAAGCCATTGCTGACGGTGCTGCGCACCGCCACTTCCGGGGTGAAATCGTAGCGGCCGGTCAGTTTGGCCACGCGGGCGCTGCCAAAGTCGCTGAATTTTTCGTAGCGCGCGGCGGCGTCGAGTTTGAGGTGGGCGATCGGCGAGCCGGCGACGTCGATGTAGATGGCCTTGTCGTTGCGGCTGTGGTCGCTGGCGTCGGTCAGGCTAAAGCCGGGATACGATTGCGAGCCTTCCTTGTAGCGCGAGGCGGCATCGCCAGCACCGATCTGGTAGCCGTCCTTGCGATACTCGAGTCCCAGTGCCAGGCTCAGCGGCGAGCTCCAGCCGACCGCAAATTCGCGGTTGACGTCCAGATTGCTGGTCCACTGGGTGGCGGTGAAATCACCGGCATGAAAATCGAAGGGCGTCGAACCGGTATCGTTGAACAGCGAGATATTGCCGGAGTTGACCACGCCCATCTCGGCCTTGTCCTTGCCGTAGGTGGTCGACAAATCCCAGTTCCACTCGCCGGCGGTGCCCTTGATGCCGGTCGAGACACCGTAGTCGGTCTCCTCCATTTTCATCTGCGGCGAAAAGCCCAGCGGATAGATTTTTGGCAGGCGGTTCGGCGTGCGGTAATTCTCGAAGGCGTTGGCGGTTTTTTTGCCGTAGGTGGCATTCGCATACAGCTCGGTGCCGTTACCGAGGTCGACGCCGCTGTTGAGCGACAACAGCCCGATGTGGTAAGCGGCATCGCCGGCGATATGGTTCAGATACGGAAAGCCCGGCGCCAGCAGCAGGTTCGGCATCGACGCCTGGTTGGCGGCCGAGGCCACGCGCGGGTCGATCGAACTGCGGTCGCTGTGACCGTGGTACTTGCTCTCGGCGCTCAGGTTGATGAAGCTGCGCTCGCTGGGCTCGAGGCCCAGGTTGACCGAGACGTCGCCGGTCTTGCCGCCTTCGTCAAAATAACGTCCGCCGGTGGCGGTCAGGCTGCCGCCCTTGCTGTCTTTCTTGAGGATGATGTTGACGACGCCGGCGATGGCATCGGTGCCGTACTGGGCGGCGGCGCCATCTTGCAGCACTTCGATGTGGTCGATGGCAGCCACGGGAATGAAGTTCAGGTCGGTCGCGGCGCCTCCCTGGAACGGTCCGCCCAGCACCGCCAGGTTGGCGGTGGTGTGGCGGCGCTTACCGTTGATCAATACCAGGGTGTCGTTCGGCGACAGCCCGCGCAAGCGCGCCGACAGGGTCAGGTTGGCAGCGTCGCCGCCGAAGGCCTGGGCGGTGAACGAGGGCAGGTTTTGCGCCATCGCCTGGATCAGGTCGGGTTGGCCGGTGCGTTCGAGCGAGCCGGAGTCGAGCACCTGGATGGGCGAGGCGCTGTCGACCGCTTTCAGGCCACCGCGCCGGGTGCCGGTGACGATCACCGCTTCCATCGCCGGGGCGGCGGCAGTGGCGGGGGCCACGGCGGCGGCGGCCACGGCGTCCTCCACCGGCGTCGCCAGCGTCAGGCCCGCTTGCAAGAGCATGACGAGGGCAGCCGAGCCGCGCAGAATGTGTTTGCCACGGGTCCAGCCCTGGGTGGACTGGTTACCTTGTTTACCAAAGAGGCTGGCGATGTGGCTTGCCAGCAGGGTAGGCACAGGAACGGCGCGACGGCGGGCGGCGGGACGGGACAGAGGCAACATGGATACGGCTCCTTCGGTGGCGGTGGTGAACAGCAAGGTAAATGTCAGGACGAGCGCTGCCGCCACCTCGGATGCGGGTGTTGTGCGGTTCACAGGGTGTTGCGTCGGGGGTGCCTCCGTTGTCGCGGCCCGGACGCCATGGTCTTGCCAGGTCTTATTTGGCGGGCGCGGGCGCCTTCGCTGCAGTCATTTCAATTTCGACGAGGCCACCGGGCATCGGCAGCGCCGCCACTTGCAGCGCCGTGCGCACCGGCTTGTTCGGTTGCGTGCTGCTACCGAAAAACTGGCTGTAAGCCGCATTCAGGCCGGCAAAATCCATCTTGCCGCCCAGTTCAGGGTCGCCTGCCATGAAGACATTGACCTTGACCACGTCAGCGAGCGTCAAGCCTTCGGCAGCGAGCAGTTTTTCGCATTTTTTGAGGATGGAGATAACCTGGGTGGTGGTGTTGCCGTAGGCTTCGATGCTGCCTTTGGCGGCGGCGGGATTGGCGAGGTCCGCCAGGTTGCCGCTCAAGAACACCAGGCGGCTGCCGCTGGGCACCACGACGGTGGTGGAAATCGGCGCTTGCGAGGTGGCCGAACTGACGCGCTTGATGTCTTCGCCATGCGCCGTGACGGCCAGTGGCAGCACGGCGAGCAGGGCGGCAAGCTTGATGCGGGCAAACAGGGGGGAAGCGTGCATCGTTCAATCCTCTTTCAAAGTGACAGCGGCGGTAAGGTTACATCGGCCACCTGGGTGGCGCCATGTTGTAAGGACTGCAGCAAAATGTATGCCAGGCGTGACAGGGCATGCCTGCTGCCCGTTTCCACAGTGGCGCCTGCGGTGATCACCCCCTGCGCATCGGGCCAAAGCGTCAGCCTGGCCGCCATCGCGCCCGTGGCAGCTGGCTGTGCGCAGAACGCCCCTTGATGATGCGTTGCACCAAAATACACAAAATCCAATTTCGTGACGCACGCTTAAAGCACAGCACAGCGGGCGGTGCCCCCGCGCCGGGCGTGTGCTGCCTGTCAGAGGGCGTACGGCGGCATCAAAAACTGGGCATGGATCTTGCTGAACAGAACTGGGACGCGCCCTTGCGACGCACCGGCTTTTTCCTTCAACCTCATGCTCGGAACACCATGCCAAACACTGCTTTACCTTCCACCGACGCGGCCAGCGCGCCGACCCGCCGTGATTTCCTGGTCAAGGCGCTTGCGCTGGGCGGCACCGGCATGTTGCTGGCGACAATGAAAGCGTGGGGCATGGACAGCGCCTCGACTGCCAGCGCACCGCCGCCGCTGGTGGGCAGTGGCAAGGGCAAGACCGTCGTCATCCTCGGCGCCGGCATCGCCGGCATGACCGCCGCCTATGAGCTGGGCAAGCTCGGTTACACCATTAAACTGATCGAAGCGCGCGATGTTGCCGGTGGCCGCATCCAGACGGCGCGGCGCGGCAAGGTGCTGCAAGAACTCGGTGCCGAAAAGCAGGTATGCGACTTCGCCCCCGGCGAGTACATCAACCTGGGACCATGGCGCATCCCGTTCAATCATTACTCGACGCTGCACTACACCAGCGAGTTCGACGTCAAGCTCGAGCTGTTTAACAACGACAACGATGCCGCCTACGTCTACAACGAGCGGGTACAGGGACCGCTGAACCAGAAGCGCCTGCGCATGTTCGAAGTGAAGGCCGACTTGCGCGGCTATGTCGACGAACTGCTGGCCAAGTCGCTCAAGCGCGGCATGCTCGACCAGCAGGTGACGGCGGCCGACAAGGTGCTGCTGATCGATTACCTGGTCAATGAAGGCTATCTGTCGAAAAAGGAACTCGACTACAAGGGCACCGAAGGGCGCGGCTTCAAGGTCAATCCGGGCGCCGGCATTGAGCCCGGTGCTGGTGTGCCTTCCGACCCGCTGGGCTTTTCCGACCTGCTGCAATCGAAGCTGGGCTTGATGTACAAATCGGTCAGCACCTTCGTCCAGCAAAAGACCATGTTCGAGCCGGTTGGCGGCATGGACATGATCGCCCGCGCATTTGAAAAGCGGGTCGGCAAGACGATCAGCTACCACACCGAAGTGACCAAACTGGTCAATCTGGCCGATGGCGTCGCGGTGCACGTCCTCAACACCGTCAGCGGCAAGCGCGCCATCGTCAAGGGCGACTTTTGCCTGTGCACCATTCCCGTCTCTGTGCTGCGCGGCATCGACACCGATTTCTCCGCTGCCTTCAAGACGGCCATGCAGAGCGTCACCTATTCGCCCCTGTGCAAGATGGGGCTGCAGATGAAAGAGCGCTTCTGGGAAACGAAGCACGGCATTTACGGCGGCCATGTGTTTACCGACATCAAGGGCATCAACCTGATTTCGCTGCCGTCGTCGAACTGGCAGGGCAAGAAGGGCACGCTGCTCGGTTACTTCAGCTACGGCGCCGACGGCGCCGAGATGAGCGCGCGCACGCCGCGCGAGCGCATCGATTACGCGCTGTCGGCTGGCGAGAAAATTTTTCCGGGCGAATACACCAAGGCCTTCGAAGCGGGCTTTTCGATTTGCTGGCACCTGGTCAAGTACAGCCTGGGCGCCACCTCGCACTGGGATGCCGACGGCCGCGTCACGGCCTATCCAACCCTGTGGGAAGGCGAAGGCCGCACCCTGCTGGCGGGTGAGCACATGAGCTACCTGACGGGCTGGATGGCCGGGTCGATCGAGTCGTCGTGGCAGCAGATTGCGCGCATTCACCAGCGCCTGTCGACGCCGAAGGTGGCAGCATGAAAGCGGCCGTCTCGATGCTGCTGGGGCTGCTCTCTGCACTGTTTGTGCTCGCTGGCGCCAGCGCGCAAACGGTCGATGGCAAAACCGTGTTCGCCAAAAATTGCGCGGCTTGCCACCAGGCCGGCGGCACCGGCATCGCCGGCGCTTTTCCTGCGCTCAAGGGTAACGCGTTCGTGCAGGCCGAAGCCGAGGCTGTCATCGCCACCGTGCTCAAGGGGCGAGCCGGCATGCCGACCTTCGCCACCGCGCTCGATGACGACAAGCTGGCCGCGGTGCTCAGCTATGTGCGCACGGCGTGGGGCAACCATGGCGCCCCCATCAGCGCGGCCGAAGTCAAGGCCGTGCGTGACAGCAGCAGGGCGGGTGAGGCGGTCAAGCAGGAGCAGCCTACCAACGTGCATTGACGGCCTTTGGTTGAGGATGCATGTCTCAACCCCACCAGCGGCCACTGAGCCCGGCACTTGTCAAATAAAAACCATAAAAAAGTTAATTCGTGTGACATTTCACAAATTGATGGGCTGCAGCGGTAGCTTCGCTGGCGGAGAAAGTGCAAAATAAGCAGCGGCAGCTGTTTATGCCTTATCTGCCTATCAAGGGACCCGTGAGCACAGCGAACAGTTTTATTGTTGACGAGTTACTCCTCGACAACTTTCCGGCGGGCGTGGTGGTGCACGATGCCAATTCCGCCGTGTTAACCGCCAACGTCATGGCCGAGCGCCTGCTCGGTTTGAGCGCCCAGCACATGATGGGCTTGAAGGTGGACGATGTGACGTGGCAGTTCGTCCAGCCGGACGGCAGCCCGATGGCGCCGGCCGACTTTCCCGCTGCGCGCGCGCTGCACGGCAGTTGCAAGATCTCGGACCTGGTGCTCGGGGTCGACACGGCCGGACTCGGCGGCATCCGCTGGCTGCTCTGCAGTGCCTACCCGGTATTTAACGGCGCCGCCGTGCTGACCTCGGTGGTGGTGTGTTTTACCGATTGCAGCGACCTGATCCGAGCACAGAAGGCGCTCAGCGATTCGGAGCAGCGCCTGCAGCTGGTGCTGCGCGGTTCGAACGACGGTTGCTGGGACTGGGACCTGGCCAACCAGCGCATCTACTATTCGCCGCGCTGGTGGGCGATGCTGGGCTATGAGCCGGGTGAGCTGACCAGCGGGCCGGCCTTGTGGGAACAGCTGTTGCACGCCGACGATCGCCAGCGCGTCCAGCATTTTCTGGGCGCTGCATTGGCCGGCGCGGTCGACGATTACGCCATCGAATTTTCCCTGCTGCACCGCGAGGGCCATTACGTCCCCGTGCAAAGCCGTGGCTTCATCCAGCGCGGACCCGGTGGCACGGCGATCCGCGTGGCCGGTACCAACACCGATATCACCGAACGCAAGCAGTTCGAACGCCAGTTGTTGACGACCGCCGAGCATGATCACCTGACCGGTTTGCCGAACCGGCGCTACCTGTCGCGCGAACTGGCAACGCGGCTGGCGGCGGCGCGCGCCGCTGCCACCCACGGCGCCGTGCTGTTGCTCGATCTCGATGATTTCAAGCTGATCAACGATACCGAAGGCCACTCGTTCGGTGACCTGCTGCTGCAGGAAGTGGCGGCGCGCCTGCGCGCCAGCATGGGCGCAGTCGACTTTGTCGGCCGCCTCGGCGGCGATGAGTTTGTCGTCATCCTGGCACCGACTGCCAGCACGCTGGCCCAGTGCAGCGCCGAGGCCGAGCGCCATTGCCAGCAGCTGCGGCTGGCCCTGTGCCGGCCCTACCGCCTGGCCGGTAGCGAGCACACCGTCACCCCCAGCATCGGCTGCGCCTTGTTCGATGCCAGTACCGCTGCCGCCGATCTGGTGTTCAAGCAAGCCGACATCGCCTTGTACGCGGCCAAGGGGGCCGGCCGCAACACCGTGCGCTTTTTCGATCCCGCCATGCAGCACGCGATCGACGCCCGCGCCCGCCTGCAGGGCGAATTGCACGATGCGATTGCCCGCGCCGAGCTGGAAATTTATTACCAGCCGCAGTTCGATGTGATGGAGCGCCTGATCGGCGCCGAGGCGCTGCTGCGCTGGAACCACACGGTGCGTGGGGTGGTCACGCCGGGCGCCTTCATTGCAGTTGCCGAAATGAGTGATCTGATCATTCGCATCGGCGACTGGGTCTTGCGCGACGCCAGCGCGCGCCTGGCCACGTGGGCGCGCGACCCTGCCTTGAGCGGCTTGACGCTCAGCGTCAACGTCAGCGCGCGCCATCTGCACGAAGACGATTTCGTCGCCCGTACGCTGGCCATCCTGCGCCAGGCGGGCGCCGATCCGCACCGGCTGGCGATGGAATTGACGGAAAGCCTGCTGGCCACGGACGCCGAAGAAACCATCGCCAAGATGCGCCAGTTGCGCGAGTGCGGCGTCAATTTTTCCATCGATGATTTTGGCACCGGCTTTTCATCGCTGCGCTACATCCACCGCTTCCCCCTCAAGCACTTGAAGATCGATCAGTCTTTCGTGGCCGCCTGCAATGCCGACCCGAATGCCGCCGCCATCGTCGAGATCGTCATTGCGCTGGCCAACAAACTGGGGCTGGGACATGTCGCCGAAGGGGTCGAAACGCCAGAGCAGCTGGCCTTTCTGAAAAGTCTGGGATGCACAGGCTTTCAGGGCTATCTGTTGGGCCGACCGATGCCTGCTGCGCAGTTTGAAGCACTGGCGCGCGCGCAATATGCCTGCACGGTGTAGGTCAGCCCGACCCTGGCAGCCTGGCGCGGAGGGGCGGACTGGTTGGGCGCATCGGTCTCATTGTGCTCATTGAGGTGACCGGGCGAGCACTTCTGCCAGATAGCGGTCGAGGCCATCCATGGTGCCGCCCCAGCCTTGTGCCATGCCAGCGTGGGCAGCATCGAAGCAGGCCCGCTCGGCGGCGCTGGCATTCATGGCGCACCACTCGATGCGCATGACGGTGCCGGCCGGCGCGTCAGTGCTGGCGCTCAATGTCGTGGTCGACAAAGTGGTGAGCGGCCAGCTGGCCGCCATCGGGTGCCGGCTCACCCCGCCATCGCGGTCGCTGAACTGGACCACCACCACCACGCGCGCCGGCGCAGTCAGTTCGCGAAAGGTCCACTTGCCCCACATGGCGGGGACGTCGGCCATGCCGAGCGGCCGCATGGCGTAGTGAAATGCGCCACCCACGGTCGCCTCGACTGTGCAGTGCGACAACGCCATGCCCGGCGGTGCCATCCATCTGGCCAGGTGTTTCGCTTCCGTGAGCGCCGCATAGACCAGCTCGCGCGGCGCGGCGAAGCGGCGCTCGAGGATGAACGGTGCGGACAATTGGTCATTCATGGCGTCAATTCCTTTTATTCGGTGAACACCGCTGATCAGGGCTTGCCCAGGTACGTAGCATGCTGACGGCCGCCATTCAAACGATCAAGGTGGTTTAATAAAAATAACATTTTGCAAGAAAAACTGTCTCTTTTTACAATAAAAACTGTCGAATTTTCTTACACTTGAAGTCGCTGATTTGGCGGGGCACCTGTTAAGTTTCTGATTTGTAACGATAATTGTTTTATGGCATGTAAATTGCTAATACCTAATTATAAATTCACCTCAACAATCTAACACTGGATAACACATGAACCTGCTGAAAAAATTGACACTGTCCTTCGCCCTGTCGCTGTCGCTCGTTTCGGCCGCCTCTGCTGACGTCATCCAGACAACCGCGCCAGTAGCGATGGATTCGTGGGGTGGCTGGAGCTGGGTGCAGATGGCGAGCGTGACGCTGGCCAGTGGTACCAGCCAGATCGTCGGCCTGACCAGCTCGATGAATATCGTCGATCAGGGCTGGGGCGGGCAAGATCCCAATTCGAACCAGGTGCTGATCGGCCTGTTTTCGAACGGCACTGATCTGATCAATGTGCATGTGGCAGGCGGCTTGCACAACTGGACCACGCAAAGCTACAACATCGCCAGCGACCCGGCCGCACTGGCCAATTTCAACACCACGCTGCAGGCCATCGACTGGGCCACGGCGCCGTCGGTGACCCTGCAAATGTTCGCCGCCCCGCTCGGTTACGGCGGCTGGCAGCTGCACGCTACCAACGCCACCTTCACGGTCGATTCCATCAGCGTGCCAGAGCCGGCTTCGCTGGCGCTGTTGGGCTTTGGCCTGGCCGGCCTGGCACTGGCACGCCGCCGCGCCTGAAGGAGGCCGCCATCACCCGTGTGATGGATACAGCGGTCCTCAGTTACAATCAACGCAGCGTGCGCGTGCCGACAGGCATGACGCACCCTGTTCGCCGCCGCTAGTGGCGGCGCCGACCGGCTGCATCTCCTGGCCCCCCCCCATCGTGACCGCTTGCACCAGGGTTTGCCGGAGCATACATGTACATCGAACGGCTGTCAGCCACCTTCACACAGTTTACCGAGTCGGGCAAGGCGGGCGCCTTGCTGCTCATCGTGTGCACACTCGCTTCGCTGGCGCTGGCCAACGCCGCCTGGGCAGATGGCTATGTGGGATTCTGGCAGCAAGCGGTGATGGGCTTGAGCATCGAGCTGTGGGTCAACGACGCCCTGATGGCGATCTTTTTCCTGCTCATTGGCCTCGAGCTCGAGCGCGAACTGTATAACGGCGAACTGTCCGACATCAAAAGCGCCATGCTGCCGATGGTGGCCGCTGCCGGCGGCATCGTCATGCCCGCGCTGATCCATTTTCTGTTCAATAACGGCACTGCCACCCAGGCGGGCATCGGCATCCCGATGGCCACCGACATCGCCTTCGCGCTCGGTGTGCTCAGCCTGCTCGGCAAGGGCGTGCCCGCCTCGCTGAAAATCTTCCTGGCTGCTTTCGCCGTCATGGATGACCTCGGTGCGATCCTGGTGATCGCCGTGTTCTACACCGCCAAACTGTCGTTTGTGTACCTGCTGGCGGCGCTCGTGGTGTTTGCCGCGCTGATCCTGATGAACCGCGTGCTGCGCGTGATGGCCCTGCTGCCTTACCTGATCGGCGGTGCGCTGATGTGGTTCCTGATGCTCAAGTCAGGGGTCCATGCGACCATTGCCGGTGTGCTGCTGGCCTTTGCCATTCCCTATTCGGCCACACGCGATGATGCGCAGTCGCCCTCGCACCGTCTCGAACATGCGCTGCTCACGCCGGTCGCCTTCCTCATTCTGCCGGTCTTCGCGCTGGCCAACACGGGCATCGCCATCGGCGCCGGCTGGACCGCAGAACTGTTATCTGCCAACAGCCTCGGTATCGTGCTGGGGCTGGTCATTGGCAAGCCGGTCGGTATCCTGGCGGCCAGTGCGGTCGCCGTCACGCTGGGCATCTGCCGCCTGCCGGCTGGTTTGCACTGGCAGCATGTGCTGGGCGCCGGCCTGCTGGGCGGCATCGGCTTTACCATGTCGATGTTCATCACCAACCTGGCGTATGCCGGTCAGGCCGAGCTCATCACGGCGTCGAAGATGGCGATCCTGCTGGCCTCGCTGGTGGCGGGCTTGCTGGGTTTTACCTGGCTCAAATGGGTCGGCGCGTCGCCTGCCGCGGCGGCGTCGTTACCAGTTGCGAATCAGGGTGGCGCGTAGCGAGCGCGATTCGATCGGATGGAAGTGGAGGTCGGCGCGTGGCACCGCTTCGCTGGCCAGTTGCGAGGCATAGTAATAGTCGATCGCCGAGGTGCGGCGGTTGGTCAAATTAAAGCCTTCCAGTTCCAGCCGCGTCTGCCCATTGATCTTGTAGCCGATGCGGCCGTTGAGGGTGGTGCTCGAATGCGAGCGCACGCTATTGTCATCGACCAGCGGGCGCGGACCGAAATAGCGCAGGCGCACCGCGCCCGACCAGGGGCCCAGCTTGTCGACGGTCAGCGCCAGCTGGCTGACCCCTTCGACGGCGCCCTCGATGTAATTGCCGGCCAGCGGGTCGCTGTCCCGTGAGCGCGCGCGTGCGTAGGCAGCATCGAAATCAATCGACAGCCATTTGACGGGCTTGTAGTAATTCGACAGTTCGATGCCGTAGCGCCGGCTGGGGCGTCCCGCTTCGGTGGTGCCCTCGTCGCCCACATACGTCAGTTCGGAGGCGAAGTCGAGGCGGTACAGCGACAGCGCCGTTTGCATCTTGGGGATCGCTTCGGTGCGCATGCCCAGTTCCAGTCCTTTCGAGCGGACCAGGCCCGGCACCGGGGTCAACGGCGCACCAGTGGCCGGGTCGACCCGGGTTTGCGTGCCGCGCGCATCGTTGCTGTGAAAGCCATTGCCCATGTTGACGTAAAACTCGGTCGCCGCCCACGGTCCGAAAATCAGGTTCAGCGATGGATTGGCGATGCCGGCGCTGGCGCTGCCGCTGTTGGCCGCCAGGTCGCTCTTGACGTCGTAGCGGTAACGGTCGGCGCGCACGCCGGCGACGGTGCGAAACACATCGGTCCAGCGGGTGGCGTTTTCCACATACACGGCGGCACTACTCTCGACGATGTGATCGGCGCGCACGCTGCTGAGCACCTGCTGGGCGCGGGTGTGCTGCAAGCCATTGAAAATATTGTCGTTCTGGCCGATCGCGCCCACCGTCCAGTCGGAAACCTGCCACGGCCCCTGGTGCAAGTGAAAGGTGTGCGACGCCGTCAAGCCGCTGGTGACGCGGCGGTCGGGCTGGGCAAACTGGTCGCCGTTGACGGGGTCGTTCATGAAGTAGCTAAAGTTGGAATACAGGTCGAGGCGATTGCGGATCACATACGCGCTCACTTTTGACGAGGTGTCGGCGCCCGTCTGGCGCCACGTACCCGACAGGCTCAGGCGCTCGGCGCGGCCGCCGTCGGTGGGGTCGATGGCGTCGAATCTGCCGAGGCTGCCATTGTCGACCGCGCGCAGCGGAATCTGGTCGGTCGAATTCCAGCGCCCCTGGTAGGCCATGGCGGTGACGTTCCAGCCATTATTCGCATAGCCCTGGCTCAAACGCAGCACGCCGTTGTATTTGCGGTAGTTGTCGCCGTTGGTGAATGGGCCGTTGTTGTGCAAGCCCTCGAGCGCATACAGCAGGCTGGCGCCGCCGAGCTCGGTGGAGGCGGCAATGGCGGCGCGGCCGTAGCCATTCTGGCCGGCGCTGAGGGTGGCGATGTTTTGTGGCAAGCGGTTGACGTAAGTAATCGCCGCGCTGCCGGCCGAGGCGAAATCGCCGACGCGCGCCGAATACGGCCCCTTGCCATAATCGAGCCGCCCCACCAGTTCGGGCATCAGGAAATTCAGGTCGGTCCAGCCCTGGCCGTGCGCGTGGCTGCGCTGGTTGACCGGCATGTCGTCGATGAAGGTGGCAAGGTCGGTGCCGTGATCGAGATTAAAGCCGCGCAAATAAAACTGGTTGGCCTTGCCTTCACCGCTGTGCTGGCTGACCACCAGGCCCGGCGTCGCCTCGAGGATTTCGCCGGGCCGATAGACGGTGCGCAACTCCAGTTCGCGCCCGCTGACGCTGCCCTGACTGGCCGAATCGGCCAGTCCCAGCTGGCTGCCGCGGGAACCCTCGACCAGCACGCGGGCGATGACGGGGTCGTCGGCGTGGGCGCCGCTCGCCCCCAGCAACAGCGGAAACAGCAGGCACAGCGCTTTGGGGATGGGGCGAAGTTTTGGCATGGACAGTTCGGCAAACGATGGCAGGGGCGCTGATGCCGTGCAGTGAAGCGCCAGGGGGGACTGGCGCAGTCGCCTGTCCCATTTCTGCGTCACCGAACGGCAGCAACAATCACCAATCACCAACAGGCGGCCGATAAATTTAGGATAGGCAATTGTAGCTGGCGCTGGCGCTCGTATGCGCACGATAGCGCGCCACGCCGTTAGCGCCGGCGTGCACGAAATATCCCCAGCAGTGCGTCAACCGCAAGCACCGCCAGCATGGAGGCGCCCAGCAAGGGAAATACGCAACCGAGCACCACTGCGATCAGCAACACGCCTGGCGCCAGCGCATCGTCGGCCGGGCGGGCGGGTGCCGCCAGCTGGCCACGCGGGCGCCGCGACCACCACATGACGACGCCGCTGACACACAGGCCGATCAGCGCCAGGCAGCCCGCCAGCATCAGCAGCAGATTCGGCCAGCCGTATTGCTGCCCCTGGTGCACGCTGATGCCCCATTCGGTGATGCGGCCGAGCGTCCCGATGTCGGCGCCGCCCAGATCGAGCAGCACCTTGCCGCTGTACTGATCGAAGTGGATCACGCGCTGCTGCGCCACCGGCCCCGGCGTCTGGATGGCGCTGTAGACGCCGCCCGCGTCGGTGGGCAGGGCCAGCTGCCAGGCGCCCGTCATGCCCAGCAATGGCAGGCGGGCGGCGATCTGGTCGATGCTGACGGTGTGATCTGGCGCCTGAGCAGGCTGGAAAGCATGCCCCATGGCCCGGTGCGCCGCATGCGGATCGGACGCCGGCAGCGGCAGCTGCTGCTGGCTCCATGGCACCGCGCCCAATGAGCCGGCCAGCACCTTCGACTGCGGCAACGCGCTCCACATGCCGGTCGGCACACCCAGGCCGTGCGCGGTCATCCACGCATTGACGTTCTGTCCCCAGAACACCGACCACGGCATGCCGGTCAGCGCCAGAAACAGGATGATGCTGCCGCCAAACGCCCCCGTCAGCGCATGCAGATCGCGCCACCAAATTCTGCCGCGGGCGCCCGCGCGGATCGCCAGCACCCCGACCTGGCGCCCGCGCGGCCACCACAGATACGCGCCCGTACAAATGAGCACCATCACCCAGCCGGCGACGATTTCGATCACCACATTGCCGGCGGTGCCAGCGACCGTCAGCGAATGGATGTGTTTGACGGTGGTCATCAGGCGCGACGATGCAGCAATTGCCCCGGCGACGTGGCCGCTGGCCGGGTCGACAAACACTTGCAGGGTGACGCCATCGAGCCCGAGCACATCGACCTGGGCATTGTGGCGAGCGTCGGCCGGCGTGTTGAAGGCGCTTGCGCGGCCGGTAAAGGTGCGCAGCGCGCTGGCGACCAGCACCGACGGCGGCGCCGCCGGCGCAGGCTTTGATGGCGCGCGCAGCATGGTGGAGCCGTACACCAGATCATCGATCTGCTGATGAAACAGGTACAGCGCGCCGGTGACCGCCAGCAGCAGGATCACTGGCATGCACACCAGGGCGGCGAAAAAATGCCAGCGCCAGATGCGCCGGTACAGGGCCGCGCTGGCGGTGGCGGGGCTGCCGGGGAGCGGATCGGAAACGTGCATGGCTGGTCCTGGTGCGGAAATCTTTGTATCTTAGTGCCTATCCCAATAGGCTGGAGCCGCGGCATCCGCTTCCTCCAGCCTTCCGGGACAGGCACTTCGTCGAGTGCGCGCTTGCCGTTTAAAAACGGTAGCTGACAGTGAGCTGCGCCGACAGCGGACGGCTGGGGTCGAGCGCGTAATTAAACGTGCTGGCCGCGCCGCCCGTGTAATAGCGGCGGTCGAACAGGTTGGCGATAGTGAGCTGGGTGCGCCAGGCGCCGCGGCGATAAAACAGCGCAGCGTCGGTGCGCACGTAACTGCCCAGCCGGTACGTGTTGGGCAGATTGGCGTCGCGCTCGCCGACATAAAACACGCCGGCGCCCACGCCCAGCCCTTTCAGTGCCGGCGCCTGAAACTCGTAGCTGCTCCAGGCGCTCGCATGATGGCGCGGCACGTTCGACAAACGGTCGCCCACCGGCAAACTGGTGTCGCTCTTGATGACGGCGTCGAGGTAAGTGTAGGCGGCTGTGAGCTTCCAGCCGGGCATGACGGTACCGGCGACGTCGACCTCGAGCCCGCGGCTGGCCTGTTTGCCGGTCAGCACCTGCAAGGTGGGGTCGAGCGGGTCACTGGTGAGGATGTTGGTGCGCTTGAGGTCGAATACCGCCAGGCTGGCGTTCAGGCGGTTTTGAATCAGTTCCTGGCGCACGCCCGCTTCGCTTTGCTGGCCCACTTCGGCGTCATAGGTGCTGTTGCTGATGCTGTGGGCGACGTTCGGCGCGTGGCTGCGGCTCCAGTCGGCAAACACCGACGTGTGCGCGCTGGCCTGCCACACCACGCCGACGCGCGGCGATACGGCCGTCTGGCCACCGCTGGCAGCAACGGCGCCGCCCAGCACTTCGCGGTTCTCGAAGCGGTCGGCGCGCAGGCCCAGTTGCAGTTTCCAGCGCGGCGCCACATCGATCAGATCCTGCACGTAGATGCCCAGATCCTTGCCCTGCGCCTGGTGGTAGGGGCCGGCTGGCGCGAGCGGTGTGAGTGGCGAGATATAGTTGGGATTGAACAGGTCGAGCGTCAGTGTCGACACGGCCGAGCCGGCGCCGCCCTGTTCGAGGTAACCGTAGTCGATCCCCGCCAGCAGCGCGTGGCGCATGCCGGCGGCGCTGAAACTGCCCAGCAGCTCGGCTTGCAGGTCGTACTGGCGCGACGATTCATTGGCGCCGCTATAGATGGAATAGTCGAGCAGTGCGCCGCCGGCGTAAGAAAAATTGTTCGGGAACGATTGCTGCGAACGCTGGTGCGCGTGGCTGTAGTGGGCCGCCACGCGCGCGCTCCAGCGCTCGTTGAGCACGGTCTCGAACAGCAGGCTGGCCGCTTGCGTGTCGTTGTTGCCAAAGTCACCGGCCACGCCCGCATCGACGCCGTTGCGCAAGCCGTAATAGCGGGTGCGCGAGAACACCTGGTAGCCGGGCAGGTTGGGCACGCCAAAATCGAAGCCGTCGCGGCGCAGGTGATTGAGTTCCGTGAGCAGCGTGAGCGAGGTGCCGCGGCCGTCGACCCAGCTGATGGCCGGCGCGATCGACCAGGCGTCGTAGCCGGCATTGTCGCGGAAGGTGCTGTTCTGTTCAACGGCGCCGTTGAGGCGGATGCTGACCCCGTTATCGAGGGCCCGATTGATATCGAGCGTGCTGCGCCCCAGCCCGTCGTTGCCGAGCGTCACAGCCAATTCCCCCGCATTGTCGCGCTGCGGCCGTTTTGACACGGTGTTGACGTAACCGCCTACCGCACCGACGCCGCCATACAGGGCGCCGGCCGGCCCCTTGAAGACTTCGACCTGTTCGATGTTTTGCACGTCGCGGAAGGCGATATAGCCGTAGTTGCGAAAGCCGTCGCGCAAGCCATTGTTTTCGCTAAAGCCGCGAATATTAAAAAAAGTGGCGCCGTTGCCGCCGTAATTCGATTCGGCCAGCACGCCGCTGACGGTATCGAGCAACTGGTCGGTGCGGCCAACGCCACGGTCGCGCAGCAACTCGCGCGGCACCACCTGGATCGAGGCGGCCAGGTCCTTGAGCAGCGTGGGCGTGCGGCTGCTGCTGGCGCTGTCAGCCTGGTAATCGGCAGGGGCAGTGCCGGTGACGGTGACGCTGGGCAGGTCGGTGCGGCTGCTTTGGCCGGCAGCGAAAGCGGGGAACGTGGGGCCAAAGGCGATGCCGAGGGCGAGGACGAGCGGGGTGAGCGGCAGGTGATTGATCGAGCGTTGCATAAAATTTTTTCCATTACAGTGGTGGTGAAGGCGCCGCCCCAGCGGCGCGCGATAGGCTTTGCGTGCAGTCGGACTCACTGCTGCATATGTGGTGCGTGCGCGGCCGCTGTCAGCGCCGCGTTCAGCGCACGCACCGCTGCCTTGACCTCGACCGTGCTGCGCTTGCCGGCGCCATCCTGGAACACCAGCGTTAGCGGCACCGTCTCGCCCGATTTGACTTGCTGCTTCAAGTCGATCAGCATGACGTGATAGCCCCCGGGTTGGAGCGCGACGGCTTTGCCGGCGGGCAGGTCGACACCACTCACCTGGCGCATTCGCATCACATCGTGATCGATGGCCATTTCGTGGATTTCAACGATGGCGGCAACGGCAGAAGTGGCGCCGACCAGCCGGCTGTTGGTGGGCGAATGCAATTGCATGAAGGCGCTGGTGGCTTTCTGTTGCGGCACCGTGGCGCGCACCCATGGGGCGGTGATGACCACCTGGGCGTGAACGGCAGAAGCGAGCAGTGCGGCTGACAGGGCGCTCAGGCGAAACAGAAATTTCATGATGATATTCCTTGATGGTGAGGGATCAATGGCGCCGGTTCAGGCCGCGTGGAGGCGCTGGCGCAGGTCGTCCGCACAGGCTGGCGCGCTTTGCGCGTGGCGCCAGGCCAGTCGCAGCGCGCCGGATCGATCGAACACATAACTGATGGCCGTGTGGTCCATCGTGTAAGAGTCGCCGGTCGGCACTTTTTTAAAATAGATATTGAATTCTTTGGCGGCCGCGGCCGTCTGCGCGGCGTCGCCATACAAGCCGAGAAAGCCGGGGTCGAACGCCGCCGTGTAAGCCTTTAGCACGGCGGGGGTATCGCGCTCGGGGTCGACGGTGACGAACAGCACTTGCAGGCTGGCGCCATCGGCGCCCAGCAGGCGCTTGATGTCGGTGGCGCGCGTCAGGGCGGTCGGGCACACATCGGGACACTGCGTAAAGCCAAAGAACAGCAGCACCAGCTTGCCCTTGAAATCAGCCAGGCTGCGCTGCTGGCCATTGGCGTCGCGCAAGCGCAACTGGCGGCCATCATCAGCGCCGCTGATGTCGAGGCCGTTAAAGTGCAGCGCCGGCTTGCGGCAGCCGGTCAGCACGAGCGAGCTCAGGGGCAGGGCGGCAGCGAGCAGCAGGGCGCGCCGCCGCGAAGGGGACACTGGCCTCATCGGGACCTTTCTGAACAGGATGGCGAGCGCTGGCGACGATCGATAGACAGCTCTAGCGCCACGATCGCCGCGCCGATGGCGCCAGCCAGCGGGATCAACAGGCTCATCAAAGCCGTGCCCACGGCGATGGGCATGGCATTGCGCCAGCTGGCCGGCGCCGCTGGCAGGATGGCGCCGCCGCGCTGCCAGCGCTGGAAGCACATCACCCAGCCGGACACCAGCGAGAACAGCACGCCGAGACCAAACAGCAGCAACAGCGCCTGGTTCCACCAGCCAAACTCGCCCCGGTGAAAAGGGATGCCGAGCGCCGTCGCCTTGCCGAAGGCGGTTTGCTGGTCCCAGCCGGAAAAATACAGCGGCTGGCCGCTGAAGGCGTCGAGCAACATGTCAAAGCGCCGGGTCGGGCTGGCCGGATCAGCGCCATTGATGCGCCAGACCCCGGAGAGCCCGCGCGGTGGCGTCAGCTGGACGGCCACTGCCGGCGCGCGCTGGCGCGTCACCTGCCATACTTGCTGCCATGTCAGCAGGGTCTGCTGATGGGGGATGGCCGAGCTGATGGTGGCGGGCACGCGTGGTGGCGCCTGACCGGCCAGATCGCGCGCTGTGCGGATTTGCGCGCCGGCATATTTGCTCCAGGTCAGTCCGGTGCTCAGGATGACGAAGGTGAGCAGCGCCAGCGCCGCCCCCAGCACGCCATGCCACTGTTTCCAGGCGAGGCGGCCGCGAACAGCCCGGTTCGGCAAGGCCTGGCGCAGCGACGCGGGCCACCACAACAGCAGACCACTGACGAGCATGATCATCATGGCGCTGGCGGCCAGCTCGATCATCCAGCGCCAGCCGTCGCCCTGCAACAGGCGCGAGTGCAGCGTTTTGGCCCAGTTGCCAAAGCGCGCGTCGCTGCGCAGGCTGCCCAGCACCTCGCTGGTGTAAGGGTTGACGTAGACGGTGAGCGCTTGCTGCGGCGGGCGCCGGCCAGTCGTTGCGGCAGGGGCGGGCGCATGGTCGCTGTGGTTCCCGTTCGCGTGCGCGGGCGCTGGCGCTACTGCTTTCTCGAACACCACCTTGACCGTATCGACCGTCGCAAACGGCGGCAACACCGACTGCAGCTGCCATCCGGCCGGCGCCGCGGCGCGCGCGGCCGCGACCGCTTCATCGAGGGGCCGGCTGCTGCCAGCGGCGGCGACGTGCTCGAGGGCGCCGTAACGAAAGGCCTCGATTTGCGGCGTAAAAATATACAGAATGCCCGTCAGCACCGCCACCACGGTCAAGGGTGTGGCAATCAGGGCGGCCCAGAAATGGAGGCGCCAGACCAGCGCGCGCCACGCCAGGCGGGCGCTGGCAGCGCCCGGGGCGCGGTCAGACGGTATCGCTTGTGCCTTGTTCATCGGCGCCCGGCTCACAGGTCAAACTTGAGTTCAGCGACGACGGTGCGCTGGGTGTACGGGTGGAATGCCCAGTACTTGTAATTGTTCAGATTGTCGATACCGAGCGCGGCGCTCCACGGCCTGTCGAGCTTGAAGCGAACGCGGGCGTCGACCACGAAGAACTTTGAAAAGCCGAGATAGCTAAAACCATTGCTGTCGCTGTTGTCGAGCTGGCCGTACTGCACGCCGCTGTAGCGGGCCGCCAGCGTATAGGAGAGCTGGTCATTTTGCTGGTAGCTGGCCACGCTGGTGGCGCGCCAGCGCGGCACCCGTGGCTGCTGCTTGCCGACGCTGGCGGGAAAGCTGCGGTTGGCGGTGATGATCGAATCGGTGAAGGTGGCGCTGCTATTGAGTTCGAGACCTTTGACGCCCAGATCGGCGGCCTGCCACGCCACTTCGACGCCGCGCGTGTGGATGGCGTCGACGTTTTGCACCGTCGACACGGTGGCGGTCAAGGCTTGCGAATAGAGGGCATCGCCGGTCCGTTCAAAAAACAGGGTGGTGCGCAGCGAACCGGTATCCGTGTTGTGCTCGGCGCTCAGTTCGCTCGTCCACGAGGTTTCCGGTTTCAGATTGGGATCGGTGTTGACGATGGCGTTGCCGTTGATCGCGCCTTGATACAGTTCGCCCACCGTCGGCATGCGTACTGCGCGTCCCGTCGAGCCCTTGATGACCCAGTCGGGATGGAGCTGGTACGCCAGCGCCGCCTTCGGCGAGAAATGCGCTTCGTCGCGCTCGGGGCCGAACGGCACGATGGCAGTCGCGTTGCCCAGTTCGCCGCCGTAGGCACGCCAGCGCTCGTACCGCCCGCCGATGGTGGTTTTCCAGTCTGGCGAGATGGTCCAGGTGTCCTGGGCGAACAGGCTTTTCATGGCGGTATTGCCATTGAAGGCAGAAAAGCGGGCGCCGGCGCTGCCGTGGATCCAGTCCGCTGTCGTGCTCACCAGGGTGCGCAGGCGGTAGGCGTCTTGCTGGTAGCCGAAGTCGATCACTTGGGCACCGACCCCGCGGTCGATGCCGGCGGGACGCCAGGTGCCGCGCAGGTTCAGGTTATGCCAGCCGCTGCCGTTCATGTCGGTAATGCGGCCGGCGCCACCGCTGGCGGCAGCGGGCAGAATGGCGGTGGGGGCGCGCAGGATATCGCGGTGGTAGTCGTAGGTGCTGACAGCGAGTTCCCAGTCGAACACCCCCTTCGTATTGGTTTTCATCGACACGCCCTGCATCAGGTGTTCGAGCGTGTTCAGACTGGGCGCGAACGCCAGGCTTGGCGCATTGAGGTTGTACTGGCGGTTGCCGATGACGACATTGCCGGCATATACAGGCTGGCCGGCGCTGTCGCGCAAGTAGCTTTGCACGCCGCCGTCGGTATCGTTGTTCCACCATCCCAGCGTGTAGCTCAGGCGCATGGTGGGAGTGAGATCGTAGGCCAGCTTGGCCTTGGCATGGTCTTGCACGGTGTGATAACTGGTGGTGGTGCCGAGCAGCCACCAGTCCTGGTCCTTGTTGTTGCGGCTGGCGATGGCGCCCGTCACCACCGGCGTGCCGGCGGTGGGCGTGGTGCCGTCGCTGTGCGCGCGGGTGGCCAGCACCAGTGGCTGGCCGCTGCTGTCGAGACGATTGACATTGATCCACCAGGCGAACTTGCCGCTGCGGCTGCCCACCGAGGCACTGGCCTGCTTGCCGGCATCGCGCTCGCTGCTGCCGTACAAATCGAATTTTTGGGTGGCGTAGCCGATCTTCGCATGCGCTTCGAAGGTGGCCGGCATGCGGGTGATGTAATCGACCACCGCGCCCACCGAGTTGCCGGCATACGCTGCCGAGAACGGACCGTAGAGCACATCGACGCGCTCGATTTCTTCGGGCGTGACCATGCCCCAGCGCGGCGTGAAGCCGGCACCGTTGCCCAGGTAATTCGACAGCAGGATGCCATCGGCATACACCATCGAGCGCGCGCTGTTGCCGGTGCCGGAGGCGCGGGTGGACAGCACGGCGTGGTTGTAGTCGCCGATATAGCGCTTGCGCACCAGCAGGCTGGGCAGATATTTCAGCGCATCTTCGCTGTCGCTGGCATTGATGGTTTGCTCGATCTGGCGCGCGCTGATGCCTTCGATGGTGGTGGGGATTTGCGTGGGCAGCGAGGTCGGCCGGCCGCCCGTGATGATGACGGTGCCGATGGTTTTGTCAGACAGACTGGCGACATCTTGCGCGTCGGCATGGGCTGGGAAGGCCAGCGGCAGGGCGGCGGCGAGACAGGTAAGGCGAAATTTCATGGGGTGCTTTCGGTGCGCCGCTTTCACGACGGCGATGGCGATGGCGCTGTGCATCATTGCCAAATGCGTGGGGTACTCCAGGCGTCGCTGACGTCGACGCTGGCGAAGCCGGCGGCGTGCTGTCAGAGCAGGATGGGGAAGGGGCAGTGCCCGGCATCACCGTCAAGCGTGCGGCTTCGACGGTGTGCGGCGACAGATGCCCGACGCAGCGCGACGACTTGAGCGGGCATGGATGCGAGTGACGATGCACGCTCACCAGCGGGTCAAGTCAACGGCGGCCGATCAGTTGGAATAGGGCGGGGCGCGCGATTGCGCTACGGTCCAGATCGCGAGCGGCTGGGGCGCCTGGAAAAACAGGAAGGGGAACGAGGGCAGCGGCACGACCGGCGGCAGGGCGACACCGGCGCTGGGCGGCAGGGCGAACGAACCGGCATGGGTGGCGCAGAACGGGCAGTGGTCAATGTGACCGGCCAGCTGGCCGCCGGCTTCGTCTGCCATGCGCATTTTGACCATCCGGGTTCCGCTGGCGCTGCAAATTTGCGACCACACATCGTCGTGCGCCGCCGCTGCAGCCTGGGAAATGGTCGGCGCCAGCGCAGCAAACAGCATCGCCATGCAGGCGATCCAGGCAGCGAGGTGGCGGTGGATTTTTTTCATTCCCATGATCAAATTATATACAGGCTGGGAGCGTTCGGCAAAATTTGTGGCGGTCCTGGCCATGTTCTGGAAGTGGCGGCAGGTTGCATCGTTGAAGGCGCGATGGTTAAGTCAGGCAAGCAGACACAAGCTTGACGCATTCCGTTGTTCGGCCTGACCGTTTATCCCTGTTTTTGCAGCGCGCTTAACCCAACGGATTTTCGGCCACTCAGCCTGCCACTAAACTGCGCGCTGTCACGCACAACAAATCGATCTTACGTTGACGCACCATCGTCTCGCCAAGCCTGTCGAAGCAGCAGGCTCGCTTGTGCCGCTTCGCCGCTCCGCCGCCCCAAGCTATTAACGCCAATCGGCCGTTCCCATGGAATAGACGAACCACAAAACTCCCGATAAAGCGCCACCTGGAAATAAACCGATCGCAATACTGAGGAAGCAGGTGTCAAGTCGACCTGACTGCGCTCGAATTGAGGGATGCAAAATCATCAGGATGGGCAAAAACACGACGATCAGAGGCAAAGGGTAGGTCCATTGGTTCAACGAGATCCATGCAGGCAGAGCACCGCACAGGACTGCAATCTGATGCCAAACGACGAAACTGGCGCGGCCATGAGCGCCCTCGGTGGATAAACGCTTCACTTCATCGGCTGAGTACATGAGACGGCCCCTAGGGAAAAATCTCAATCCTAGTCATATCGGTGGCAAGGCTAATGATTTTTAGCAACATGAGCGCTGCTGATAGGCAATTGGATAACGGCGATCACCTCGACGGTGTTGGCGGCGCCGATGTTGCGCTGCCGTTTTGCGACGCGCCTGGCTGGCGTCGATCTGCTGTTTGAGCTTCAAGCGCTTTTCGCGCGCGCCGGCCAGGTTGACGACCGTCTAGGCGCCCAGTGACAGCCGGGTCTTTTTGCCGTTGGGCTAGGTGTAGCCGAAGCGCCGGAGCTTGGCGCCGAGCGGAGTCACTTCGAGGAAGAGGCCGCCACCGTCGGAGAGCTTGTACAACTTCTCGCGCGGCTTGGCGCTTTTGACGCGGAGGTCGGTGAGGGGGAGTACGAGCTTGGGCATTTTGGAGCCATCCGGTTTTTGTGTGGAACCATACGGAGATACGATCGCCCCAAAAACCCGGACGTCAACGGACGCCGTCAAACGTCCACGGACAAAAAAACCGCAGTCTCCTGGGGAGAACTGCGGTTTCTTGTACTTCCTGGTACCTTGGAAGAATTAATCTTGGTGGGATAGGTGAACAGTTCCGAATCGCTGAAAGCCGCATGGGTGGCGGCTCCCAGCTGCTCAGTTAACGGAAGTTGGCTCTACCATTGATACTGCACCTAGGGGCTTATGCATCGTAAACACAAATTTAGCACGCGCGCCTTTGCTCATTATCTGAGATCAACTATATCCAAAAAGATAATATCTTTGCACCGGCGGTTAAGAATAACGCAAGGTATGCATACGGTTTTACCTTACTCAACAATTTAATGACATGCTCAAAAATGCCATGTCGAAGAGTCGATGGACTACGTAAATCTACTACTCCGGGCGGGCTGCCGATTTCAAATAGCGGTAGCCAATATTTAGCCATAAACTCATCACCTTCGAAATACGAGCTATGTCCACCATTAAAAAACCTATTAAGAGTCATCCCATCCTGAAATCCGTAAAATCCTGTTTTACCCGCCATGCCAGTGCCAAGAACAAAAATCTTGCTCAGATACAATATATAATCTTTGTCTGCACAATCATTTACAATACGCACTCCTTTCCTGCGAATAAAGCCCCAATCCCAATCTTCGTTTAGCACGCTACCACTGAGTACGATTGAATCAATTGGGATCTCGCGCCCTTCTCCCACAAGCTTTAGTAACGCCTGCGCCAATAGGTAAGTACCGAAACTGTGCGAGAAAACTAAAAATCTTTTCCCAGGAGACGATTCGAATAGTTCCAACATGTGATGAGAGAGACGCCGTGCCTCATATGCTCGAACCTGAGGAATAAGGAAGTCAAGTACAGGGAAGTAACCATACCGATACGAATGAAAATAAATCTTGCCTATTCTTTCACGGGTCAGTTGCTCTAAACGAATCTGCCAATCCCCAAACGTACAAATCCCATGAATCGTTAAAACTTCGATATTGTTACTAGCAACTGCTCTAGATGCTTTTGACGCCGATGTATACATAATAGAATTCATCACCGCAGTTTTCCAGCCTACGGTAACGTCATTCGCTTCCACTACAGCGACGCAGTACTTATCGAACTCGATCCTAAATCTTCCGATATCGTTAACATGAGCAGTAATGCCGATTATTTTCTCTGGCTTTTGGTACGTGGTAGAGCGTGATAGCTGTCCTAACATATCTAGCCCATTTTTCGGGTCTGCAGACTCCGAACGACGTTTAGGAAGAACTACGTCTAAGATAAGCACATCAAAATACTGGAAACGCATTAACTTCTTTGCCGCATCTATACAATCCGCATGCGCTATCTCTTCCTCACTCACAATCCTATTTTCAACCAGGAAATTAGCTAAACTCTTACGCCTTCCTTCGCTGTCATCTACAAGTATTATGCGCATAAGCCTAGGTCACGAAAAATTCTTGAAATCTCAGTCTTCCAGGACGACCGAGAACTATCATAAAAAACAAGCCCGGCAAAATTCGATGGGGAATCCTGCATTAATACCGAAACCAAACCGTCCAACGAGTGTGATGTGCCTTTATCGCTAAAAGAATTATATTGCGTGATAAATACGATTTTGGATTTTCCGCCAGCGCGAGTAAGCTTCCTCGCAATTTCTTTTCCAGCAAAGGGGCGAAACTTCCCGCCAGATTCATTTCCAACACGATCGTATGTCGGCAAGCTTATATCCAGTAGAATAAAATCATAGACATCCCGCTCTATTGCCTGACAGCCAGATGAAAAAGAATACGCCTCCGTTATAACACATTCGCTTGAAATGGTACGAATATACTCAGTAACCCTTGTTCGCTTATGCGGGTTATCTTCCACAAACAAAATTTTAGATTTCATAAGTAATTATCGCCAGAAAACAGTTTTCCGAAAAATCGAGCCGGAGATCTGAGTGTTCACTCAGCGAAGCAATCTCATTGTAAGCTTTGCTAATCCCAGACCCCCCTTCAGTTCGCATGAAATCTAACGATTCCGGCGACCGTATCTTTTTATCTATCTCAGTGATCACGTCGACTGTCAGGACGCTTGCCTGGTCCGTGCTAACGTCATTCTTAATCGTTATCTGAGCCCCGTTTTTCAACAATACCGCGTCAATCTGAACCCTTGTAAGCTGACCCAGACCGCTTCGCCTGTAGCAGTTATCTAATAAATTCGTGATTGCAATGATAAAAGAGCGAACCGCTTTACTCGATATCTTTAATTGCCGTAGATCTTCGGAAATGTTCTTTTCAATCGCGATCCCTGATGCTTTGACTTCTTCGAACGAACTTATAGCAATTTCCACAACGTAGTTCAACAATCGCCCTTCCATACCCGGGCTCTTGTCACGTTGAAACCACTCTGCAACTGTAGTAATATCTTCTTTGATTTCATCTCGCGCATGCGCAATAGAATTCATCAAGCCGACGGCTGCTATCGTCCCCTTAGTTTCGATGACTGATTGAGCAAGCGCGTCAAATAGGCCGTCAATACGGTCGCGGAAATCCACGTTGATACGCTCTCGTATCTTTATGAGCCCTAATTCTGTCTGGGTCCATAACATGCTCAGAATTAGCGATGCGACTGTTAACATATCTGACGACCGTTCCATCGACTGCTTTATAATGAGGAAATCAGTTAAAGATAGGTGATAGACAAACATTCCGCCGCTATCCTGACCGTCCCCTATTTTCATCCATTCCTCTGCCTCGGCTACTAAAGCATTAAAGGAGGCCGAAAATAGACGTAGATGGCCATCTATGAGCTCCCATAGCCGGCTTGGAATGAAGGAATTAGCGTTTTCCCAAAATTCATTCGATTTGTACTCTCCAGACTCATCGATTTCCGTTATCAAATTTCTCTCTTGCAAGCGCGCACGCATTAAGTTCGAGAAGAAACCATGCCTGATTTCCGTACTCAAGTTCTTATCGAAGCCGTGCATTTCGTCATAAAGAAAACCATTTTGCAGAATATTAAAAACTTTAGTTACCAAGGAATTTTTTCCGCCAGAAACGTAAGTAGTTAATGCGTCCGAATTGCTAATATCATTTAAAAGAGTGATTCGATCGTCGCCCTCGTCTTTGGCCTGTTGATATATTGAGAAAATTGCGCCAAGTTCATCGGCGTTATGCTTCCAAATAGACAATTCATCCACGAATATTTTCGCTCTGTTAAATTCGCTCGTTCCGGCATCGATAATTACCTGTCCGACAATCTTTTCCACCTCGCGCATTCGCTCACCTGAAGAGACCAGATTTCGCTCTAAAAGTAGATCTAGAAGACGAACTCTCTCCGCACGTAATTCGTTGCTATTGTCAAAACAACTTAAAAAGTCCATAATCTCTGGCGAGCATATCTCTCTGAAGAAAAATGCTTGCAACGCGTTTGGCTCGGAAATCCGTATTAAAATTTCACTGGGTCTCGTGACGTTTTGCGAAAGTATATATTCCTCAAACGCCTCATTGAGCACATACTCCCGTTTGGTCGAGATATTCCTCACGTAATAGTAGGCGACTATAACTGCCTCAACCGATGCAATACGGCTATTCTCTATTTCATTTAACATGTACTCCATTGGGAAGCAAATATAGGAGTTAGGATCAGCCGATAAAGCAGAGGCGCCGGTCGATAAAAGATCAGAGATACGGTTAAACGCAAGACAATACTCGGAGTGCAACTCTAGAAAATCTTTCTTTAACCTCGCCGTTTGCGCTAACGTCGCAAGTTTTGAAGCTAAATTATCGCTAAACACTCCGCGATCAAGAGCTATTGTTATCTCGTGCTTTAATTTTCGATAAGTTGGAGAGATGTCGTTCGCATCGCTGTATCGCCGTCCTCCGCCTTCGTGGTCACAACGGCTAAGAGAATATACAAGAGGTGTTGTTTCTGCGCTGCAGATAAGAGCAAATTTTCCGGCTCTATTAAGTTCGCCAGCGTCGAAATGGAGTGGGGCTGCTGCATAAAGACACATCTGCAAATGTGGAAAGTATATTGATCCACGATGCTTGATTATTGTCGAAATTACAGAGTCTTCAGATTGCTTTCGTCCAGGCGCAAGTTTATACGTCACCGTCAAATCCGAAATCATTCTTTGCAGCACACTTTTTGCAGAAGTGTCTATGCTTTTATTTGAGTATGCGTGGGCTTTTGCCACTAAATTCAAGTACGCAACTGGATTTTCAAGATCGTTTATCCAACTGTTAAAATTTTCGATTACGTCATTATAAGCACCGTCGGTGTATGATTTTAGAAGCGAAAGTCCTTGTTCAGAAATTTTTCCTGAAGCATTCCCATTAAGGGATGAATACATGTTTCGCAGGATTGGATCATTTACACTCTTGAGCATTTTCCCGACTACTTCATTTAACGTAGAAAAAACTGCCTGCCCGTTAACCAACGTGTCCACAATCGCATATTGCAGCCATTGTAGTAAAATTATATATTGATCGACGATTGGAAAAATCTGTATAATTTCCAGGGATTCAAGATATGCAGCGTCACCCTTAAGTGGGCTGGGTATAAAAACGAGACTTAATAAACTAGCAGCGCCCGTCTGATTTCCTTCACTAAATTCGTCAACATAAGTTTGGACCAAGTTTTTCAGACGAAGCGAAGCATTATCCGAATCACTTATTAGCTGGAAACAGTTGATGATGTAACGAAACAGCTTGTCTGGTGACCGATCTTTCCATTCGCCGCATAAACTGTGAAGCTCTTCGCTCCGACCCTGATATGACAAAACCAAGATTAGGTTCCTTATGTACCAAAGGCTTTCCCCAAATTTTTCCTTCACAAGTCGCAACGAAGCTTCTGCGCGCGGATAGTCACCAATCAACAATGCCTTTTCAACGACGTCGCGCAAACCCACAAATTCATTTAATATAGTACGGTATTGATTTATAATTGAAGTATATAATATCCAAATTCTCTCAGTAGAAGCTCTCGTTCGAAAATATTTCTTCTGTCCAAATTGCTCTAGCGCAGTGGCGTCAGCATTGAATACGTTGCTAAATCGCTTTCTTTCAAGCAATTTTAATAATTCATTTTCATAATTTTCGTCTCGAGCGTTTCCAATAAACGAAAACACAGTCATCATATATTTTTCATCGGGTAAGAAATTTGCACTTACTGGATTAGTCAAGAGAAGATATGGGCTTACAGGGCGTTTTTTTCGCAAAATAGTTCCGATAGTGTAGTTAAATGCGGTCTCTGAAATTTAGTTCTATTCTATTCCTGGCGTACATTTCTTTATTTCTCAACAAATGATTAGATGTGCTAGCTAATTTTACGTGCGCCCGATCTTATTTTTTAACTCGCCTTCTTTGGTTAATAACCGGATTCGCCTGCCACGACGTATACTCAGACGATACTTAAATCCTTTTGTTAGCTAGCTTTAAGATGTGAAAGCTAGGTTGATATTATTATATGCTGCTGTGAGTCGCTATTGACAAGTTTTTTAGCAGACTTTTTCGTTTTTCTTGGCCATACGCGGCGTCCATCTTCGGAGGCGACAACCCCAAACTTTAGGTGTGTTTTTTAAGAAGTTTGTCAGGCCTCAGATTCGCTCTTTTCTATCCCAATGTAGCTCGAGATAACTGACATCTTCTACTTACGGGTCTAGCTACGCGATACTGTTCAGCTAAGTTCACATGTATCCAGCACGATAAACGAAATTTGTTCCAGTGTGGGTAATTCGAGTGCGTCCCAAGACTAACTTTTGATGAGCTGGGACGTCGCTGGGTGTCAGCGGATTCAGGCCATTTGCCAGGCTCTGCAGTTGCTGGTCCTGTGCTTAGTCGCAATCGAATCAGACGCTTGATGCTGCGCAGCGTGAACTAGTGCAAGGTGCATAAATTGGTAAACAGATAGTCGCCGATTCGGAGCGAGCCATGTTTTCGCTTCGCTCAAACGGCTTGCCCTGCGGGGCCATCTCGCTCCGCTCGTCACCAACCCAGCACAGCCTGCAGCCAGCGCATGCCTACCGACAAGCTAAAACGCAGATCGACCGGCGGCCGCCCCAAAGGCGACCCCGCGTTACGCCGTAACGAAACCATCGGCGTCCGCGTCTCCGCCACCGAATACGCCGCTCTGCGAACGAAGGCAGCAATGATGCACATGCCCCCCGCCCAATGGCTGCGCGAAGCCGCCCTGACGCGCAACTTGCCGCCACCGCCGGTCGCCCCCATCAACCGCGAGCAATACGCCGAACTGGCCCGCCTCTCGGCCAACCTGAATCAGCTCGCGCGCCTGGCCAATGAAGGTGAGCGCGTAACGGTCGACGAAGGCCTATTAAAACGCGTGGCAAGCGAAACCCGCCGCCTGCGTCTCGCACTCCTTGGCATCGAAGGACACGACAATGATCGCTAAAGCCATCAAAGGAAAAGGCTTCCGCGGCGCCCTCGAATACGACCTTAAAAAAGAACAGGGCCGCATCATCGACACCAATATGGACGGCCGCGGACCGCGCGAGCTCGCAGCCGAATTCGGCGAAATCCGCAAGCTGCGCCCCAACCTCGGCAAAGCCGTATTGCACGTGTCACTGGCAGCATCCCCAGGCGAACACCTGACCGACGCTCAATGGGTAAAAATTGGCCAATACTATATAAACGGTATGGGCCTGAACCAAAACCAGTACGTCATGTCCCGCCACACCGACACCGAACACGAACACATTCACATGGTCGTCAACCGCATCCAGTTCGACGGCAAAGTCACCAGCGACAGCCACGACTACCGCCGCCAGGAATTTTTAATGCGCGCACTTGAACGCGACCTCGGATTACGCCAGATTGAAAGCTCGACGAAAACCGAGCGCCGCGCCGCGACAAAAGGCGAGATCGAAGAAGGGCTTCGCACTGGAAAGCCATCGACCCGCCAGCAACTGCAGCAGCTTTGCGATGCGGCGGCAAGTGACTGCGACACCTTCACGCTGTACGCCGAGCGATTGGCGGCGGCGGGCGTGGACCTGGTGCCGGTGACGCAGCTTGACGGCACGAAGATGTCTGGTCTGTCCTACCGCCTCGACGGCGTGATGATGAAGGGAAGTGACCTGGGCAAGCGATACAGCCCGGCCGGATTAGCCAAACATGGAGTGAGCTATGTCAAAGACCGAGACTATGAAGCGGTTGGCCGCTGCCTCGAACACAGCGCGCTTGACCGAGTTGGGGCAGGGGATAGAAACCTTACGGACGGCGAAAATAGCCAGCGCGGACCAGTTGGCATCGATGCTGGAACCACTGGCGCAGGCGATGGCGGCGCTGACGGACGAAACACGCGAGACGATGGCGGCGATCGCGCAGCAAGGCCGGGAGCAGGGCGACCAGCTAAAGACGCAGATGGAAACTGCATCGAGCGCCTGGAGCAAGGCTTCGTCAGAGGCGCAGCACGTGGCGCAGAACCTGGACGCAGCGGCCCGACAAGCGGAAGGGCGCCAGTACACGTTAGCGGTAACGACAGGGTTGATGACAGCGCTGCTCGTGAGCGCATTCTGGCTCTGGCTGGCGCCGCCCACGGTACAGAACCACCTGGACGCCAAGGCGGTGGCGGATCTGCTGCGCCCCGAGATCGCACCCGCGAAGCCGTCCAGAGGCAAATAGCGGCGATGGGCGCGGAACGCTACGAAGTCGTCATCACCCATGCGAAGACGGGCCAGCAAACGAAGCGGGAATGGAGTGCCGCCGAATTGATGGCTGGCGTGCAGTGGTTGAAACGGCTGAACGCGCGCGGCGGCGACATCCTTGTCCGCCCGCTTGGCGGCCCGGAACTGCGCCTGATTGCATCGCTCGATGCTGACGGTGTCGACAAGTTGCGCAGTGCAGGCCTGGCGCCAGCGGCCACTGTCGAAACGCGCCCAGGACGATTTGAAGCCTGGGTGAAGCTGTCCGATCACCCCTTGCCGCCATCGTTGCGAGACGCGCTTCTGGCGCGCCTGACAAGCGGATTTGGCGACGGCGGGTCGCATGGCCGCCTCGCAGGCTTCACCAACCAGCAAGCCGACGTTGACACTGCAGGCCGGCATCCGTTTTCGTTACTGCATAACGCCACTGGACAGGTTGCGCTGGTGGCAGTGCAACAGCTTGCCGCGTTTCAACGAAATACGCCCGATGCCCTGCCTAAACAACAGCGGCTCGTTGATGCCGCCAAGGCGCGACCAGGTGGCCGGGGACGTTCGCGGTAGTCTGGACAAATCGCATCGTTTGCGGTTTAGTAGCTTACCCGCGCTGACAGCCGCGGTCAGAGACGCCCATCCACCTACCGCAAGGAGACGCCATGAAGAAGCAGATCATCCTCAACCTGCCCGTAAAGGATCTGGACAAATCCAAGGCCTTCTTTTCCGCGCTCGGTTTTACTTTCGACGACCGTTTCAGCGGAGAAAACGCGGCGTTCATGCATATCGTCGAGGGCACCATCCAGGCCATGCTGACGACCGAATCCTTTTTCCAGTCGCTGATTGACAAGCCCCTCGCGGATGCGAAGCAGGCGAATGAACTCGTCATTTGCCTGAGCTGCGAAAGCCGGGAAGAGGTGGACAGCCTCATCGCCAAGGCCGTTGCCGCTGGTGGCCGCACGCCGCATCCCCCCGAAGATCATGGCTTCATGTACGACCAGGGCTTCGAGGATATCGATGGCCACCTGTGGAATCTGGTGTGGACGGCGCCGGAAGCCTGAGAGCGTTCCGGTGACCGACAGTTTTGCAGGAAGCCGCCGGTCAACTGTTTAGACCCATTAAATCCAGTCCAGACTAATCACCTCTGGGCTGGCCGGTGGCGCCGGCTCTTTTGCGACAACCGGGAAGGCTGCGACAACCGGGCTGGCCACGACGACCGGGCTGCCCGCCACGACGTCCAGGTAGTCCGCATATTCCTGCATCATGACTTTCCGCTCCTGCAGGAACATCGCCCGGTCATACGCCTCGCCGTAGGTGTCGCCCGACAGGTGTGCCAGCTGCCGGTCCACCACCTCATGGCGATATCCCAGCCGCTCCTTCAGCACGCCCATCGCCAGCGACCGGAAGCCGTGCCCCGTCATTCTGCCCGCATACCCCATGCGCTTGAGCGCCGCAAGGATCCCGAAATTGCTGGTCGGACGGCGCCTGTCATTCCGGTTCGGGAACAGATATTCGCCGCGACCGGTGAGCGTGTGCAGTTCGCGCAGCAACACCCATCCCTGGCGCGGCAGGTGCACATGGTGATCGACCTTGCGCGGATTGATCTTCTTCTTGCCCATCTTCATGCGATGCCACTTGATGATCCAGACTTCGTTCTCGAAATCGATCTCCGACCACGGCGTCTCTGTCAGCTCACTGGTGCGCACGAATACCATCATCATCAGGCGCAGCATGATCCGCGTCTGCATGAACATGGTGAATTCATGCTTGTTCAGCGCCTGTAAAAACTCGGGCAGTTCGTCCGGGGTGATAGCCGGATGGTGGCCCTTGTTCCTGGGTTTCAGCGCACCGCGCAGGTGGGGCATGGGATCGTATTCAGCGCGTCCGGTTGCAATGGCATACCGGAAGACCTGGCCACAGAACTGGCCGCACCGGCGCGCCATCTCCGGGGCACCGCGCCGTTCGATCCTGCGCAGGGCGGTCAGCATCTCGGGCGCTTTGATCTCGGAGATAGGGTAGTTGCCAATGGCCGGGAAAATATCGTTATCCAGCCGTTGCAGGACGTTCTTCGACGTGCTTTCCTTCCAGCTGGATCTCATGTGCGCGTGCCACTCGCGCGCGATGACTTCGAAGGTATTCGCGTTGGTCACGTTGCGCTTGTGCTTGGCGGCGCGCCGTGCCGCGGCAGGGTCAACACCGTTGGCGATCATCTTCCTGGCGTTCAACCGCTTTTCCCGCGCGTCTGCCAGGCTGACAACGGGATAAGCACCGAAGGAGAGGCGGGTTTTCTTGTGGTTGGTCTGCGTGTAGCTCATCCGCCAGTACTTCCGGCCAAGCGGGGTCACTTCGAGGTAGAGGCCACCGCCGTCGGCGAGCTTGTAGATTTTGTCGCGCGGCTTGGCGGTCTTGATCCTGAGATCGGTGAGGGGTTGGACGTTCCTGGGCATGATGGAGCCACCTCCTTTTCCGTAAAACCGTTTGGACCCTACGTGGCTCCATAAAGTTCGGACGGTGCGGGACGTCCCGGGACGACCAAAGGCAAAAAAACCGCAGTCTCCAGAGGGAGAACTGCGGCTTCTTGGACTTCCTGGTACCTTGGAAGATGAATTCTTGGTTGATAGGTGGACTGTAATTGTGTCTTGAAAGCCGCAGCCGTGCTCATCCTCAGTTTTTTGAATTGAAGATATGCCCCAAAAAATGCCCCCAAGAGAGTTTGCTTGCCAAGCTCGCCTTTATTTTTAGGTCAGCATGCACCGAAAGACAAAACAACTTCCACCACTGGGGGGGGTCGTTCTTGGCAATGACACCCCAAAGCCTACGCCGTGTCGGTTTCGGCGCCGACGGCCCGCACCCGGGATGTGCCCAAAGCTGGCGACACCTCTACCAGCGGTGGACGACCCTATCTTCGTTTAAACGATGATGGGGTACTCCACAGCGTGTGGAAGACCTCCACAACTGAGGCTGTCCCAAACCGGGGGTCTCGAGCGCCGCCAAAGTGACGGTCTGGAACGACGGCCCAAATATTCGGGGCGTCGACCTGCTGAGTTTTCAGCATGTTCCCTCTCTGGGGGAAGACCTCGGCAGCAGCGCTCCTAAACTCTCAGGAGCGTCACCTAAAAATTTAGGCGGTGTGATGTCATGGCCTCGGCCATTGACCGGCAATTATCCGGTCAGCGGTTTATCGTCCCAGTACTTTTACGACTTGCCCGTAAAACCTCCAACCACCAACGGTGGACGGCACCGGCGACGTGGGCTAAGTGTTCAGCCCATGTCGATTCGAGATCGGATAGGGCTGGCCAGCTGGGCTAAATATTCAGCTCTGAACCAAAATTTGTGAGATGGCGGCGCCGGCCACAATCTGTGGACGGGCCGAAGATGCGCTGATTTTTCAGCTGATCGCGTAGAACAGCATGGCTGCGCCAGCCGCCGTGGCCAGATTACCTGGCGGTCGTGGCTGGCGGCATCCAGGAGATGTACTGACTTTTCAGGCTATCTTCGAAAGTTCCGATGATACCGGCGCCGGCCGCCAGCGGCGGATAGGTGAGGAGGTATGAGCAAAGCTGCGCGCATCTTTCACGGCGCAAAATTGCGCAGTCAGATCGGCCCAGTTCTGCATGCGTCAGAATTTGAATCGGCATGTCTGCTACTGCTACTTTGGCTACAGTTGCACTGATTCGGGCCAGAAGTAGCAGCAGTAGCGCACGTAGCAGTAGCGGGGGAGCCGATCTTGGTCGGATTTCAAATCGGAGTGACGGGCACCACAAATTGCCGAGACCCCCAATTCGGGGTTCTCGCGGCATCTCCTTTCGCCGCGAGATACCTTGAATGTTCAATGCATTGGCGAGTGAACTTTGGTAACGCACAAGCCCGGTGCGCTGCGACTAGCTCAGAGCGAGTCACAAATCCGCCAGTAGCTTTAAACGCCTCGCAAATATGCGTGTGACTTTAAGCCCCTCGCAAAGGAAAGGGGCTGCGCAGTACGCAGCCCCTTCTCGCGAATCTTCAGTGCATCGCGAGATCGAACCAGTTATGGCCGTATCTCACGGCACCTCCTTTCACCGTGAGATGTGCGCAGATTTGGACGCAACTCCCCGGCGTGCTGGCCGGCCCAAACTGACGGTCTGGGCCGGCCGCCAAACTGGTGTTCCGACGGTATCGCCACAGTCTGCGAGACCCCCATTGCGGGGTTCTCGTGGCGCCTCCTTTACCCGCGAGATCGGTCCACTTTTGGGCGCATCTGTAATCGGATTACAGATAACGGCCTGGCCATCCTCGCGCGCGTACACGCATGCGCGTGCGCGCACAACGATTCAACCGCCTCAATTTTGAGGAGGCCAGCGCACAATTTCGCTGGCGTTTTGTGGGTTAGCGATTCATCGAAGGAACACAGTCGGTCCTGAGCGCGAACGCTTTCAAGGAAATTAGGGGCCCTGGGCAGCAGCAACCGCGGCACCAGCACCACCCTCTACGCACCGGCAGGTGGCCACCACCTTTGCCATCAACAGCAGGGCTTACTTCAAAATTTGCACCCTCAAACTGGCCGCCAGCACCACCGCTTGCGCGTCATCGTCTTGCCGCCTTCCTTGGACCCGCCGCCTTGCTCTCGCCCGGCAGCAGCAGGCCGTGGCGCGCCAGGTATGCCAGCTCGCTTTCGAACACGGGCGGGCTGGCCAGGTAAGCCGGGGCCTCATCGTCCCAGTCCGGCAATGCCTTGTTGCGCGCGCTGGCGCCGTCGGTAGCGTCGACGGGCTCACCACCTATCTGCAATCGGGGATCAAGCCAGAGCCATCCTTCCCGCCCCTCGTAGCCGGACGGGCCGGCGCGGCGCGGCGCCGAGAACTTCCACCAGTGCACAGGCCGGGTACCGGGGCGCTGGTCGACCCATTCGCTGGTGATGCGCTCGCCGTACTCATCCCAGAGCGCGCGCCAGCGGGAGTCGGGCAGGAACTCGGTGAAAGGGTTCGCCGGCTGCTGGTCGGTCAGGAAGGCCCAATCGTCAGCAGCGATCGGCGGGCCGCGACGGCCGCGCGTGGTGCGCTTGCGATTCGTCGGCATCGTTACCGCCCTGGCTGGCGGCCAGGCTTGCCCAGCGGCTCAAGATCGAGATTCAGGCTCTTGAGCGCGGCCATCATTGCGGCGCGGCTGTCACGCTCGACAGCGCAGGCGGGATTGGCTTTCAGCTGGCCGAACTTGTCCACCGTGACGGCGCCGTGCTGGTCGACCAGGCCGGCCGCCATTGACATGCGGTCCATGGCGCGCATTGCGGTTTCAAGGATCAACAGGCCAGCCTGATCGTCGATGCCGTATTCGTTCGTGAGCTTCGTCCACCAGGTCTTTGCTGCTGGAGACAACCCGTCTGGCGGCTTCTGTGCGTTATTTTTCAAAGCAAATCCTTCGATACATAAAAATTTGATGACACATGCGGTCTTGGAGATGTCAGGCCCCAAGGAATTTCAGGGCCTACCCCATCGGCACTGGCCCTGCGAGGCATCAGGCGGGGCACGGGGCTGCGATCGCTCACGCCCTGCGGGGTTAGTCAGCATCAGTCGAGCGTGTCGCCTGTGCTTCCGATTCGATGGAACAGCTGGCCAGTCACCGCTTCGACCACCGTGCAATCATGGCCGTGCTGAGCGATCGCGGCCGCTGTGTGGATCAGTGCGTTTCGAATCGGCAGTTCGAGATCGGTACGCAAGTCCAGCTCGTGCATCAGCGTTGACGCTAAGGCATTGACGCAATCAGCACTCAGGTA
>NZ_JAFCUW010000007.1:0-303466 GCF_049896725.1 Massilia sp. PWRC2 | reverse complement strand
TCCTGCAAGGGCTGTGATTATGCGAAGTTGCATCGTCGCTACGGAGCGACGCGACCACGGAGCTGACATCCACGACGTGACGTCGACTTCGCATAAGCGCCGACTTCGCCTTATTCTTGTTATGAGATGCTCCGCATAACAAGAAGAACTGGCTGTTCGCTGGCTCGGAACGCGCCGGCCGCCGCGCTGCCGCCATCCAGAGTCTGTTCGCTACCGCCAAGCTCAACGGGCTTGAGCCGGCGCGCTGGCTGGCCATCGTACTGGAACGTCTCCCGACGTGCCCCAACAGCCAGATTGATTCGCTGCTGCCATTCCCCGACTTTACTTAGCGCTAAACAGGCTGTACAGGTGGGGCCGCTGGCCGCTTACGCTGAACTGCGTTTTCCTAAAACCGCTTTGGTAACTGATTCCATCCGCCAGAATAAATCGGCGCTTCCCCAAGTCCGCAACCGGCGATGAGCGCTTGGATTTAATGCGCGCTATGGATCTGCTGACGAATCTGCAGGACAGGCAGCGCGCGGCTTCGCCTGCTTGATGCATCAGTCAGGTCGCCTTCGAGGCGGTTGACAATATGCTCTGCAGCCTTGCCATCCCCATATGGAGAGATTGCAGTGCCACGCGAACCGAGGGCTGCGCACAAACTGGCCAATATTGCGGACGCATTTCCCGGTAGCGCCAGCCGGTTCCAGCCAGCGTCGACCAGTTCTGTCCATTCCGTCTCGCTGCGCAGGGTCACACACGGAACTTGATAAAAAAACGCTTCCTTTTGTACGCCACCTGAATCGGTGGCAATGATCGCTGCGTATTTTTCCAATTGCACCATGTCGAAATAAGCGAGTGGCTCGATCAAGAGGACACAGGCGGCCAGGCGCTCGAGCGCGCCAAGTTGGCTCAGCGCCGTACGGGTGCGCGGGTGAAGCGGGAAAACGACAGGCATTTGTTTGCTAAACATGGCCAAGGCGTCGACGATATCGTGCAGCCGCTCGGGATGGCAAGTGCTCTCTGCCCGGTGAACAGTTGCAAGGCAGTAGTTACCGGGATATATGCCATAACGCTCCCTGAACTCTCCCAATAGTCCTGCGTCAGAACGGCAGCGCTCGCCGTGTCTTAGAGCAACGTCGAACATGACGTCGCCAACGACCGAAATGTTTGTCGGGTTGGCCCCCTCACGTTCCAGATGGGCGGCGGCGCCCCTGGTGGGAGCAAATAGCCATCGACTCACGCGGTCTGTCAGGATGCGATTGATCTCCTCAGGCATGGCCATATTAAAAGATCGCAAACCCGCTTCAACGTGCGCGACAGGGATGTCCAGTTTAGCGGCGGCAAGCGCGCCTGCCAGAGTTGAATTGGTGTCGCCGTACACCATGACGACATCGGGTGCCTCAGTGCGCAATATCTGGTCGACTTCGATCAACATGCGACCTGTCATTGTCCCGTGTGATCCACCATGGATGTTGCAGTGATAGTCAGGCTTGCGCAGGTCCAATTGTTCAAAAAAAACATCAGACATATTTGCATCGAAGTGCTGGCCAGTGTGCACGATGACTTCTCGCAAAGACTGCGAGGCCGCGATGGCGGTAGAGACCGCGCTGGCCTTGATGAACTGCGGGCGGGCGCCCAACACCGTGAGAATTTTGTGAATTTGCATCGCTGGTTCCTCTGTCTCACCAGGTTACTGACTGGTGAAGGCGTGAAAGATTTTCTTTGGTGTTCTCGGTCCAGTTGGTTTCGAATTGGCGCGGGTGAGTCAGCAGGTAAATTCTTGCATGCCGACCCAGTGCCACGCGTGGCGCCATCGGATAAAAATATTGGGGATGGGGACGATCCGATATATAGATGTCGGTGTTCGTCATGAGTGCGGCGTCATAGGCTTCGCAAGTGATACCGCAGTGCGCGCGGACCGCTGCGTCGCTTAGAATGATCGTGTTGTGCAATTTTAAACGACGGTTCGCAAAATCGCCGTGACTGGCGACGGTCGTCATTTTTTTACCCAGGGTCCTTTCGATCGAGTCAAAATTCGAGATGAATTCATCCTTGATCTCGGCGAGACGGTTTAGAACCTCCGCCGGTTGCTTGATGCGATTGCGCTTGGCGAACGTTGCCAGCTCTTCGTAATGATAGCTCGCTTCACTGCCATACGATTCAATTTCGTCCATCAGCGAAAAATCGAGCGTCGACAGTCTAAAGTAGAAACTCGAGCGCACTTGATGCCGCTTTTCAATCTCAAACAGCTTGCGGGCAGTACGCAGATCCGTATCGATATCGTGGCGATGGACAAGCACGCAGGTGTTTGCTGAGTCAATCTGCTGCAAGTCTTGTAAAAAGTCGCGCACCGACAACTGGCTGTACCCTGCATCTGCTGCGGCGCAAAGAACCGACTCATGCTCAGCAAGCTTGGACGGCATCGCATAATCACTGTAAATCCGGTCGAGCAGCTTCTTCATTGGAGACTGTAGCGTGCACGGTAGGGTGAGAAACCAAGCGCAGTTTTAAACGATTTCAAGCCAGCACTTGCGCCGAAATAGGTGTCATACATGAGGTAGTCCATCTCGCCACTGTCAATCAGGCGACAGATGATTTCGCTGACCATCAAATACATGATGCCGTCGTTATTGCGTACACCGATGATGCGATTGAATGCAGCAAAATTGCCCCACATCCCGACTTCGCCGTAAGCTACCAGTTTCCCGGCCCCATTCAGGGTGCCGTAGTATTTGTAATTGCGCTCGGCAAGGTAGTGGTGCTGCTTTTGCAGATATGAATCCGACATGCTTTTGCCCTGACGTACAGGCACCGAATTGTTGATGGAGTGGATGTCGTCGACATAGTCGTTGCGGTCAATTTCGACCACCCGATAGCCGCGAGCGCGAGCGCGACGGACTTTTTGGTCGGCTGAATTGCGTCCCTTAATACTCGCCAGGTACTGGTCGCCGACTGGGAACCGGGTCAAGTCGACCAGTGCTGCACCGAGGGTTTTGTTTCGGATAATAAAATAACGTGGGTGTCGCTTGGTAAAGTGCTTGAAAATTTGCTCGACGTTGCCAGGGTCCCGTGCGACCTGAAACACCAGTCGGGCCGTTGGCAAGCGTGAAATTGTGCGGGCAAGTTCAAGCAGCGACGCGAATTTTGTTTGCATGCGCAATTGCTCCGTAAAATTCAAGTAAGCGGGTCGCTTGCGGCGCCCAATTGTAAGTTGCCATGACGGCGCGCCGGCCGTTGGCGCCCATCTGGCAGGCCACTTTCGGGTGTGCTGCAAGGTAGTCGATCGCTTCGGCAATGGCCTTTACATCGAGCGGATCGACGCAGATGCCACAGTGTTCCGCTTCAATGATCGATCGCCAGAGTGGAAAATCGGAGGCAATGACGGGGATGCCAGCTGCCATGTATTCGAACATTTTTACCGGTAGCGCCTCAATATAGTTGCTGGTCGGGTGAAGGGTGACCAGACCCGCGATAGCGCGTGCCATCACACGCCGAACCCCTGCGCGATCGAGGTGACCGTGCATGTCGACCTGCTGCCACCCGGGCAGGCTGCGCATTTCTGTTTGTAGTTTTGATTCGGAAAAATTGCCCGCTAAACTCAGACGGGTGGACGATTGCAGCATCACGCATGCTTGCACCAGTTCGCGGATACCGCGCGTGGCGCCCAAGCCGCCCACGTAGCACACTTCGCGCGCCTTGTCGTTCCAGTCGGCGCTGCCGTCGAACTCGGCAGGCAAGGGATAATTGCTGACGTCGACGGTGCGCGGATTGATTTTCAGGAATTTGTCGCGGATGCTGGGCGTGGCTGCAACGATGCCATCCAATGTGGCGCAGACGCGCTGCTCAAAACGACCAAAGGATCGCGACAACAGCCAGCGTAACGGTGGTGAAAGATAGGGTTTGCTGAGCAGCTGCTTGGGTAGGTCTTCGTGAGCGTCAAAAATCACGATTTTCCCCAGTCGCTTCAGGCGCAGTCCAATCGGGATCAGTTCGGGATCGTGCAGATGATAGATATCACCATCGATCGCGCACGCGCGCCTGAACACCGAACCGCCTGTCCGCAGCATTCTTTGCAAGCGACTGGCCGGCCGCCCGACATCGTGAATACTGACGCCGTCGACGACGGCGTCACCGTTACCATCGGCGACCACCAGCGAGACCTGATAAGCATGGTGCGCCAGCGTGCGGCACTCTTTGACAAAAATTCGTGTGTCGCCACGGCCATGCACCGAGGTCAGGTGAACCACCTTGAGGGCGGCGAATGCGGATGTCAGCATGTTATTGTCGATGCCTCGCCAGGCGATTCAATGCGCGCCGCCCTTAGCAGTGCAAAGGCGACATCATCGACGTCCCCAGCGGACATGTAGGGACCCATCGGCACACTCATAACGTGTTGCGCGAGACGACAGGCAACCGGGCATTCATCCGAGCTCAGGTGTCGGTATGCAGGCTGCCGGTGAATCGGGACTGGATAGTGGACAGCGGTGGGGATACCAGATGCGAGCAGCTCCGCCTGCACGCGCTCACGCTGCTCAACCATGACCGTGTACTGGGCGAAGGCGCTGTGGCGGTCAGGTGCACGTCCGACCAGATTGATGCGGCCGGACAGCAAGGCGTCGTAGCGGGCAGCCAGTCGGGTACGTTGTTCAAGTTCCCATTCGAAGCGGTCGAGCTTGGCCAGGACAACTGCGCATTGCAAGGTGTCCATGCGGCCGCCCACGCCGATGCGGGTGTGTACGTAACGGCGTGCCTGTCCATGGACGCGGATTTGGCGCATCGCCGTAGCCAGTTCGGTATCGTTGGTGAAGATGGCGCCGCCATCACCGTAGCAGCCCAGCGGTTTGCTGGGGAAGAAGCTGGTGCAACCGATGGTGGAGAGATTGCAGCTGCGTCTGCCCCGGTATGTTGCGCCGAAACTCTGGGCGGCATCTTCAATGACTGCCAGTTGATGACGGCCGGCAATCGCGTTGATTTCTTCCATGTCGGCCGGTTGGCCGAACAATGAGACCGGCATGATGGCGCGCGTGCGAGAGTTGATCTTGTCTTCGACGAGGGCAGGGTTAATGTTGCAGGTAACGGCATCGACATCGACAAAGACGGGCGTGGCGCCGACCAGCACGACGGCTTCGGCAGTGGCAATAAAGGAGAACGGCGTGGTAATGACTTCATCGCCGGCGCCGATGCCAAGTGCCATCAGCGCGATGATCAGTGCTTCGGTACCGGACGCGACGGTGATGCACTCTTGGGCGCCGGTAAATCGCGCCAGGCGCTGTTCGAGCTCAGCCACTTCTGGTCCCATGATGTAGTGCCCGTGATGGAGGACCTGGGCAATGCGCTGGTCGATCAGCGCGCGCGACGCCTGATATTGGGATTGGAGATCGATGAATTCCATGATGAATGCGCTTTTTCGTGGTCAAAGGTTGGGCAGCTGTCAAATTGAAACGGCTTGGGCGTCGCTGAGCAGCTGGCAGCGTCCATGTCGGATGAGGTACAGCTCGCCCGTATGGGGGCAGAGCGCGCTGCCATCAGGCGAGAATGCAAGTCGTTCGCCGTGGCGGCCCATCCAGCCAATCTGGCGCGCAGGTACGCCCGCCATCAGGGCGTAGTCGGCTACATCGCGGTTGACCACGGCACCTGCTGCAATAAACGCATACTGCCCAATGCTGACGCCGCAGATCACGGTGCAGTTGGCACCGAGCGTTGCACCGCGTCCAACCCGGGTGGGCCGATATTCGTTCTTGCGGGTTACTGCCGCGCGCGGGTTGTACACATTGGTAAAGACCATGCTGGGACCGCAGAAGACGTCGTCGTCAAGCACCACGGCGTCGTACACGGAGACATTGTTTTGGATCTTGACGCGGTCGCCAATCAGAACGTCGCTGGCCACAAACACGTTCTGGCCGAGCGAACAGCCGGCGCCGATGCGCGCACCGCTACAGACGTGGGCGAAGTGCCAGACCCGTGTTCCGTTGCCGAGAACGGCACCGGCGTCGACGATCGCGCTGGGGTCGATGATCGGGGCCATGTCAGTATTCCAGTGGCAGGGCAACGCGCTTGCCATCGCGCGCGGACATGTAGGCGGCGACCAGCACTTCCAGTGATTTGAGTCCTTCGCGCCCGTCGGTTTCCGCTTCGGCCTGACCGCGCAAGGTGGCGATCACGTTGTCGTAATACAGGGGGTGGCCGAAGCCGTAGACCGAGTTCGTCTGATAGCTTGCCTGGTCAACCTTGTCGTCGTCAGCGTCGGGCTTGGCGAACTCCCACTGCTGTACCTCGTTGACGGCGACGCCGCCGATGCGTACGGAACCATGTTCCCCCAGGATGGTGATCGAGCCTTCGAGGTTGCGCGGGTAGGTCAGCATGGTGACATTCATGGAACCGAGTGCGCCATTACGCCAGCGGATCGATAGCACGCCCGTATCTTCCACTTCGATGTCGCGGGCGAGCGTGGCGGTATAGGCTTGCAGGCTTTCGACTGGGCCAATCAGCCAGTCGATCAGGTCGACGTAATGACTGGCTTGATTCATGAATGCGCCGCCGTCGTACTCCCATGTGCCGCGCCACCGGGCACTGTTGTAGTACGCGTCCGGACGCGTCCAGAAGACATTCAGGTTGACCATGTAAATGCGACCGAATCGGCGCTTTTCCACCGCACGTTTGAGCAGCTGAAGGGTGGCGTTACGACGGTTTTGCTTGACCACGAACAGCCGTACACCGGCGCTGTCGCAGGCGCTGACCATGCGCTTGCCATCTTCCCAGCGTGTCGCCATCGGCTTTTCGGTGATCACATGGCGACCGGCAGCGGCGATCTGCACGGTTTGTTCAGCGTGCAAGCCCGACGGAGTACAGACGATGACGGCATCGGCGTCGCAGCCGGCCAGCATCGCCGCCAGGGTCGGGAAGGCGGTGCTGCCCGTGATCGACGCTGCTTCGGCGAGCCGGCCGCGGTCGATGTCGCACACGCCGACCAGCTCACAGCGATCACTGTGCTGGGCGATGGCGCCAAAATGGTTTGTTGCGATGCGGCCACAGCCGACCAGGGCGAAGCGAATTTTGCGGTCCAGTATGGCGGGGGGGAAGTTGCGCATGACGGTTCCTCAGGCTTTGACGACATTGGGCAAGGCGTGCTTGTAGACACCGCGCGTATCGATGATCAGGCGCGCATGCTTGGCGATGAGCGCATAGTCGAAGGCGCTGTGACTGGTGGCGATCAAGACCAGATCGTAGGTCGCCAGGCTGTGCGCGCTCAGTGCGACACTGGACAAGTCGAAATGGTGCTCACGCATGCGCGGAAACACTGGTACGTGGGGATCGGAGTAATCGACCAGCGCACCCTTGTCGCGCAAGATTTCCATCAGTTCGACCGAGGGTGATTCGCGCATGTCTTCGACGTCCTGTTTGTAGGCGATGCCGAGCACCAGCACGCGGCTACCTTTGACCGAGCGTGCACGGGCATTGAGTGCATCGGTGAGCTTGCCGACCACCCAGTGCGGCATCTCGCTATTGATTTCGCCTGCCAGTTCGATGAAGCGGGTGTGCAGGCCGTACTGACGGGCTTTCCAGGTGAGATAGAAAGGGTCGATTGGAATGCAGTGGCCGCCTAAACCAGGACCGGGATAGTAGGCGGTAAAGCCGAACGGCTTGGTGGCGGCAGCGCGGATGACCTCGTGGATGTCGATGTTCATGCGGTCGGCGATAATTTTCATCTCGTTGACCAGGCCGATGTTGACGGCACGGTGGATGTTCTCCAGCAGCTTGGTCAATTCCGCTGCCCGGGTGGAGCTCACTGGCACCACCTGATCGATGGCCGGGCCGTACAGCGATAAGCCCGCTTGCAGGCAAGCAGGCGTGGAGCCGCCGCAGACCTTCGGAATGGTGCGCGTTTCAAAGCGGGAATTGCCGGGGTCTTCGCGCTCGGGCGAGAACACCAAAAAGACGTTCACACCGACAGTCAAGCCGCGCGCTTCCAGGCGCGGGCGCAGTTCTTCCTCGGTGGTGCCGGGATAGGTGGTGCTTTCGAGCGATAGCAACTGCCCCACGCGCATGTGCGGCAGCAGGGCATCGGTGGTGCCGAGCACGAAGGACAGATCGGGCTCGCGATAGGCGTTCAAGGGGGTAGGCACGCAAATGATCAGTGCATCGGCCTCGGCCGCGCGGCGGAAATCGCTGGTGGCTTCAAAGCCGGCGGCGCGCGCAGTGGCGATCTGGTCAGGCTTGATGTGTTCGATATAGCTGGCACCAGCATTCAGGCGCGCCACCTTGGCCTCGTCGATATCGATGCCAAGAACGCGAAAGCCGACGGCAGCGTAGCGCAGGGTCAGGGGCAAGCCGACGTAGCCGAGGCCAACAATGCCGATCACGGCACTGCGGTCGGCAAATCTTGCTTGTAATTTTTCTAAACAAGTTTTTGGTACTTCGTCACGCATGAGATCGCCTCCGTCGGCTATTGCAAAAAACGTTGAACAGCTAAATCAAATTCTGAAAGCAGCCAGCCGCTTTAATAAAGGCTGCTTGCTCAGTTCCGATGAAATCAAGATCTGTTTTGGTTCCATCGGACGCTGTGGCGTGTATTCTGGAACGATCGCTTTGACCATCGATTCGATCATGGTGCGATCATTGGTATCGCATGCCATCATCAGGCAAGTGATATACGTTTCCAGAATGGCGGGCCGCAGGGCATGTTCTTTCATGCGCATGATGCGGGTATGTTCGCTAGGGAATACTTCGCCATCGGTTAATAATTCCTCATTCAGCTTCTCGCCTGGAAATAAACCGACATATTTAATGGCAATATCGCCTTCCGGATGGGCGCTGGTTTTTTCTTTTAAGCCGGACATCACAATCATGGTGCGGGCCAGGTCGGCAATGCGTACGGGGTCGCCCATGTCGAGAACAAAGACGTCGCCCCCTTCGGCCATGGCGCCGGCCTGTATCACCAGTTGGGCGGCCTCGGTGATAAGCATGAAATAGCGCGACACATCGGGATGGGTAATCGTCAGGGGCCCGCCCTGTGCAATCTGGCGCTGGAACAATGGAATGACGGAACCTGATGATCCCAGCACATTGCCGAAACGGACCATGCAAAACGTCGTGCGGGTGGCAAAGCGGGCGGCGGCGGCCTGGAAAATCATTTCGGCAATGCGCTTGCTGGCGCCCATGATGTTGGTGGGGCGCACCGCCTTGTCGCTCGAGATGAGAACGCAGGTATCGACCTTGAAGCGTTCCGCCGCCGTGGCGATGACCTGTGCGCCCAGGACGTTGTTGCGCAGTCCTTCGACGATATTGGCTTCCACCAGGGGGACGTGTTTGTAGGCGGCAGCGTGATAAATGGTGTGGATATGATCTCGCCGCAAGATACGTTCGACCAGGCTGGCATTGCAGACTGAGCCCAGATGCGCTTCAATGGCGATACCTGGAAAGCGGCTTTCGAGTTCCTGCCGCACGGTGTACAAGGCGAATTCAGAGTGGTCGAGCAGGTGCAGGCGGCTGGGCGCCAGGGTGACGATCTGGCGACACAGTTCGCTGCCGATCGAGCCGCCAGCGCCCGTCACCAGCACCGTTTTGCCGCGCACGCAGCGGCTGAACAGGTCGACCCGCGGCGGCACCGGCGGGCGGCCCAGCAAATCTTCGAATTTCAGTGCACGGATGGCCTCTGGATGTTGCCGGCCATGGTCGGCAAGGTCGACCAGACGACTGAGGATTTTGGTGGTCACGCCAGCGTCGGCGAGGCGTTGAACAATATCGCGCAGACGCGCCGGCGACACCGAGGGAAGGGCGATGACAATCGAGCGTATGCACATGGCGTTGACCATTTCTACCAAGCGGTCGGTGTGAAAGACGCGCAGGCCGGCGATCGTACGTTCGTTCAAGACGTGCTTTTCGTCGAAGAAACAGACCGGGCGGTATTCGTTGCTGGTGCGCATGGTCAGCGCCAGGCTGGCGCCCGTTTCGCCCGCGCCATAGATCGCTACCGCATCGCGTGCCGGTGGACTCATGAGCTTGCGCAAGAAGTTGCGCACCATAATGCGGGAGGCCACCACGTAAGAAAACACGATGAACCAATAAATGGCGAGCACGCTGCGGGGGAATTTTTCGTCGTTAAGGGCAAACAGCACGATGTAGACGCAGATGGCGGCAATTGCCAAGGTGAAGCCGGTGACGGCCAGCATGCGCTGGTCGATGAAGCGGATCACCGCGCGGTACAGATCAGACATGGAGAATGCGGCGATGGTGACCACGGCGACGAGTAAATAGGATGCTGGGCCGTAATGAGTTGCTAAAGAAAAATCGCCCACCCTTAATAACATGGCGATCAGAATACAAAAAGGCAGCGCCAACAAATCAGCGATCACCATGATGGTAATTTTTGTTCCGCGGTGCATTGATATAATATCTGCACAGAATTGGCGCATCGCTGAAGTTGAAATGCCGGTCATGGTAATTCCTGCTCGAAATTTCGTTGATGCGGCTTGGCAATCGAATTAGTTAGCCGCTCATTGCTATCTGTCGGAGTATTATTCAATTTATTTCCCATGGTAGATTTGATAATGCTCAACCAGTCAATTCGACGGTTTTTATCGTCCCATTTAGTAATATTAGGAAATTTTATATTCGAAAATTTCTGATTCGAAATTGCGGAAATGACTTTCCACGTGCATAAAAATGTCGCATCGAATTGAGGCGTGTGAACGGTGTATTCGGCCTGTTTATCGTAAGAATGGTTTATCACGATTGTCGAAAAATGCAGTGCTGCGTGCGGCAACGAACAGTAGACCCTGGGTTTGCCACCTAAGATGGCTTTGCGTGAGTGGCGCCCTGGCTTCGGTCGGCGATCACCTCAGCAGGTGAGCCGGTCGCCTCAAGGACCGGCACCAGATTCCAGCCGGCGCGCAGCGCCGGCCTAACTAGCGGCAACGGAGGCTTCTATGTCTACCATCATCCAACCACCCAAGCAGCTTGTGCGGGCCTACCTGGAACAGCGCAAGCGGGCCGGGTCGCCGCCGCCGACGCCGGAAGAAATCCGCCGCCAACTGGGATGGGGTTTGATGATGTCCGACTTTAAGCTGGCCCCCAGTCGCGGGTCCTGCTAAGGCACCCGCACGCCGCCATCGGTGGCCGGCGCCAGCGCAGGGTGGTCAACGTTCCTTCATCTAAAACGTCAACAGGAGAATCAGCATGACCAAATGCATCGGTAACAAAGACGAGGCCCATCAACGTGGCAAGGCCGAGAAGAAAGACATCAAACGCAGCAACAAGGCGCGCGAACTGATCAAGCAAGCGATTGCCAAAGCCAAGTATTACAAGCAGGTCAAGAACCAGCCAGGCGAGCTGCTACTGCCTCCTGCCTGATCGTTTGATCGCTGCCCCATCAGCCCACCCCGGTAACGCGGTGGGCTTTTTTGCGTCGCTGCAGCGGCAGTGGCCGACGGTGGCGTCGTTCACCGGGTGCTGGCGCGCCTTGGCCGAATGGCGCTTTGCTGCAGCGCCGTCCCGCGCTACAGTAGGCGCATTCTTTTCAGGGAGAGCGCGATGGATAGCAAGCAGGCTTATCACTGGCGAAAACAATTATTATGGGGATTGCTGTTGATCGTGGTGGGCGGTGCCTTGCTGTCCGATCAACTCGGCTACCTCAGCATCTTTGACCTGTGGCACTACTGGCCGTGGCTGCTGGTGGCCGGCGGTGTGATCAAGATGATCGGCTACCCGACGGCGAAGGATTTCATCGGCGGCCTGTGGCTGGTGGTGATCGGCGTCTGGCTGTTTGCCAATGTGGAGCATATGTTTGGCATCGACTTCGACAACAGCTGGCCCTGCCTCATTATTGTCTGGGGCATTATCCTGATTCTCAAGCCCTTCATCCGCGACCGCTTCGCGGCCAACCTGCCCAACCGGGATCGACTGCCATGAAGACCGAATTGCAAACAAAAAACGTATCGCGCCAGCTCATTCTGGGCATCCTGGTGATCGGCGTGGGCATGCTGTTCCTTGCCGATAACCTGGGCTGGTGGGATTTCCCCAAAGTGCTGCAATTCTGGCCCCTGATCTTCATCGGGCTTGGCGTGCTCAAGCTGGTCGACAGCCGCCGCAGCGAAGGCTATCTGGTTGGCGCCGCGCTGGTTGGCATCGGCGTCATGATGATCCTGCATCGCCTCGGCGTGATCTACTTTAACTGGCGCATGGTGTGGCCAGTGCTGCTCATCGCACTGGGCGCGGCGACGGTGTACCGGGCAGTGGGCGGGCGGCCGGTAGCCGGAGCGGCGCTGGCGGCATCCGATGCGACCATCGCTATTTTCGCCATCCTGGGCGGCTTCGAACGGCGCATCATCTCGCCCGTCTTTGCTGGCGGCGAAGTCACGGCCATCATGGGTGGCTGCGCACTCGACCTGCGCAACTCGTCGATCGTCGGCGAGGCAGTTATCAACGTGTTTGCGGTGTGGGGCGGGGTGACCCTGAAAGTGCCGCCCGACTGGACCGTCATCTTGCAGGGCACCCCGATCATGGGCGGCTTTGTCGAGAAAACGGTGGCGCCGGCTGACGCCAGCAAGCGCCTGGTGGTGCGCGGTATCACCGTCATGGGTGGCCTCGAGGTGAGAAACTGATGGAGACGGCGCTGCCGGCCACGCCGCCCGCCGAAGTCGGCGCGCTATTCGGCCGCTTCGGTCTGGCGCTGTTAATTCCAGTGTGGGCGCTGGTGGCGACCGTGCTGGCACTGCTGACGCGCTTTGCCTGCGACACCGGCTGGAGCAACGGCGCGCTGTTCGCCATGCCGCCCATGCTGCTGTATGCGTTTGCCTGCAGCTTCTCGACCTACTATATGTGCCGTGCCTGGCCGCTGACGCAGCGCCGTGGCATCGTTACCGCCGCCGTACTGCTGTCGGCTGCGGTACTGGCCGGTGCTGGCTGGACGGCGCTGGCGGCACTATGGAATATGCTGCTGATCACCTTTGAGCTGCCCTGGGCCGGGCTGGCCGCCGCGCGCCCGGCGCTGGCGCTGATGTTCGTCAGCGATGTCATTTTGTTCGCGCTGGCGGCATTGGGGCACTACCTTGCCATTGAGCTGGCGCGCGTGCGGGCGTCCGAGCAGCGCGCGATGGCAGCGCGACTGATGGCGCAGGATGCCCAGTTGCGCATGCTGCGGGCGCAAATCGATCCGCATTTCCTGTTCAACAGCCTCAATTCGATCAGCGCCCTGACCAGCCTCGATCCGGCGGCGGCACGGGCGATGACGATCAAGCTGGCCGATTTTTTCCGCCACACCCTGTGCACGGAGGCGGGGCGCAAGACCACCCTGGCAGCGGAGCTGGCATTGACGCTCGACTTCCTGGCGATCGAACAGGTGCGCTTTGGTGCACGCCTGCGCATTGAGCAGGCGGTATCGCCGGCGGCGTCAGCGTGCCTGCTGCTGCCGATGATCCTGCAGCCGCTGGTGGAAAACGCCGTCAAGCATGGCATTGGCAAGCGCATCGAAGGGGGTGTGGTGCGGATCGAAGCGCAGAAGATCGGCTCGTGCCTGCGCCTGTCGGTAGAAAACCCGGTGGACACTGAAGCCGCACACGATCGCGCTGGCAGTCGCCCGGCTGGCCGCGGCATGGGCCTGGCCAATGTGCGCGAGCGTCTTGTCACCGCTTACGGCGAGCAGGCAGCGCTGCACTGGGGGATGCGGGCGCAGGGTTTTCGGGTCGAACTGAGCATGCCGGCCGAGACCGGCGATGGCGCCAGCAGCGTCGACATCGACAGCGGACTGCCAGCATGCGCGTGATGATCGTCGACGACGAGCCGCTGGCGCGCGCACTGCTGCGCGAATATCTGGCCGCGCACGCTGACATCGACATCGTCGCTGAATGCGTGAATGGCTTCGAGGCAGTCAAGGCGATTGCGGAATGCAAGCCCGACCTGGTGTTCCTCGATATCCAGATGCCGAAACTCGATGGCTTTGAAGTGGTGGAACTGGCCGGCGCCGCCACCAGCTACGTCTTCGTCACCGCCTTCGACCAGTTTGCCCTGAAGGCGTTTGACGTGCGCGCCATCGATTACCTGCTCAAACCATTTAGCGCCCAGCGCTTCGACGCGGCACTGGCGGCGGCGCGCACGGCGCGCCCTGCTGCCGCCGCGATCGGCGCCGTGCTGCGCGACGTTCGCCAGCACGGCGGCCCGCTGGAACGCGTACTCATTCGCGACGGCAGCCGTGTGCACGTAATTGCCAGCGCCGATATCGCGCTGGTCGAAGCACAGGACGATTACATCGAAATTAGCGCCGAGGGCAAGCGCTGGCTGAAGCACCAGCCACTGGCGGAGCTCGAAGCGCAGCTCGATCCAGCGCGCTTCGTGCGGGTGCACCGCTCCTATCTGGTGAACCTGGCGAAGATCGCCCGCATCGAAACGCTGAGCAAAGACAACCACGTGTGCGTGCTGGACGACGGTCGCCAGGTGCCGCTCAGTCGCTCCGGCCAGCACAAGCTGCGCGGGCGGCTCGCTTAAATCAACTGGCAGTGAGCGCAGCCGCATCCAGCCCCCACCAGCGCGGCAGCAGGGCCTGCACGTCGGCCTGGGCGAAGCGGTCATCGATCAGGTAGACCACGCCGCGGTCGCCGTCGCTGCGGATCACGCGACCGGCGGCCTGCACCACCTTTTGAATGCCGGGGAACAGATAGGTGTAGTCATAGCCGGCGCCAAAGGTGGTCTGCATGCGCTGGCGCAGCTGTTCATTGATCGGGTTCATTTGCGGCAGCCCGAGGGTGGCGATGAAGGCGCCGATCAGGCGTGCGCCCGGTAAATCAATGCCTTCGCCGAAGGCGCCACCGAGCACGGCGAAACCGACGCCGCTACCGTCGACGGCAAAGCGCGCCAGGAAGGCGGCACGCTCGCTCTCGTCCATGCGGCGCTGCTGGCGCCAGACCGGCACCTCCTGGTAGAGCGTGGTAAACGCCTGCGCCACCTGTTCGAGGTAATCGAAGCTGCTGAAAAACGCCACGTAGTTGCCGGGCCGGGCCGCAAACTGGCGCGCGATCAGCGCGGCAATCGGCGTCACCGAGCGCGCCCGGTGCGCAAAGCGGGTCGAGATGTGGCTGGCCACGTGCACTTGCAGGTGGGTGCGGGAAAACGGCGATTCGACGTCGATGAAGGCACTGTCGGCCGGCATGCCGAGGGCATCACTGTAATAGTGCCAGGGACTGAGGGTGGCAGAAAACAGTGCGCTGGCATGGGCAAAGGCAAAGCGCGGCTGCAGAAACGGCGCCGGTACGAGATTGCGGATGCAGACAGTCGAGCCATTGCTGTCGTTGCTGACGTCGAACAGCGAGTGATCGCCAAACGATTCGGCCAGGCGGCCAAATTGCAGGGCGTCGAAATAAAAACGCTGCAGCGCCGGCGCCGGCAGTACCGGCTGCTCGGCCAGATAGTCGGTGATATCGGTGGCGGCGCTTTGCAGGTGGCTTAGCAGCTTGGCCGGCAGCGCATCGAGCACCTGGTAGGGCGCGGCGGCCTGCTTTTCCAGCGCCGACCAGCTGCGCGCGACGCGCTCCAGGCTTTGTTTGAGCGCCGGTGGCGCCACCGCACGCGCCGCCCGCAGGCTGGCGCGCGCCAGCTCGCCGGTGTACATCGAACGGGCCCGGGCGACCAGGTTGTGCGCTTCGTCAACCAGCACGCTGACCTTCCACTGATGGGCCGTCGCCAGCGCGTACAGCATGGCGCTACTGTCGTAATAATAATTGTAGTCGCCGACGATGACGTCGCTCCAGCGGGCCATTTCAGTGCCCAGATAATACGGGCAGACGTCGTGCGCCAGCGCGGTGGCGCGCAAGGTGGCGCGGTCAAGTACCGCCAGTTCGCTGGCAGCCTGGCGGGCGGCCGGCAAACGGTCGTAAAAGCCGCGCGCCAGCGGGCAGGCATCGCCATGGCAGGCCTTGTCCGGGTGTTCGCAAGCCTTGTCGCGCGCGCACAGTTCCAGCACGCGCAACGGCAGGCCGGGGGCGGCAATGGTGTGCAGGGCGTCGAGCGCCAGCTGGCGCCCCGGAGTCTTGGCCGACAGGAAGAACACCTTGTCGATCTTCTGGGTGGGCACCGCCTTGAGCACGGGGAACAGGGTGCCCACTGTCTTGCCGATGCCGGTGGGCGCCTGCGCCAGGACGCAGCGGGCGGCGCTGTTGGCGCGAAAAATCGTCTCTGACAGCTGGCGCTGGCCGGGCCGAAACGATGGATGGGGAAAGCGCAGTGCCAGCAGGGCGGCGTCGCGCGCCTGCCGGTGCGCCGCTTGCTGCGCTGCCCAGCCGACGAAGCGCTCGCACAGCAAAGCAAAGTGCTGCGCCAGTTCGGCGGCGCTGGCACTGGCGCGCACCAGCGTCTCGCTGTGGCTGCCGATGTCGAAATACACCAGGGCCAGCTCGATTTGCTCAAGGCCACGCTGCTGGCATAGCAGGTGAGCGTAGACGCGCAGCTGGGCCCAGTGCAAATGGCGGTGGCGCGCCGGCATGCGCTCGAGCTGTCCGCGGTAGGTCTTGATCTCTTCGAGCAGGTTGTGGGCCGGATCATAACCGTCGGCGCGGCCGCGCACCAGCAGGGCGCCGTAACGGCCGCTCAGGCTCACTTCGGTCTGGTAGCCGTCGGCGCGATTTTTTGTCACAACAGCGTGGCCGGCGATGCCTTCCTGGGCGCTCGGTGAGGGCGTGAATCGCAGGTCGAGATCACCCGCCTTGGCGGTAAATTCGCACAGTGCGCGCACGGCGACGACGTAGTCGACCGCAGCGTCATCCTCGGTCATGGCCGCTCCAATCGGTCAGCCCACTGCACGTAGCATACCGCCACCGGCAGCTGGTGTTCGGCGCAGTAGTCCAGCCAGCGCAGCTGGTTGTCCTGCAAGCGGTCGCCCGGTCCCTTCACTTCGATCATGCGGTAGCGCCGCTGCTGCGGCCAGAACTGGATCAGGTCGGGCAGGCCGCTGCGGTTTGCCTGCAGGTCGACCAGCATGCGCTCGAACAGGCGTTTCAGGTGCAGCGGGGCGATGCAGGTCAGCGCCAGCTCGAGCAGCGCGGTGTCGAGAAAATCCCAGTTGACGAAGGGGCAGGCGATGCCGTGCTTGGCGGCGAAGGTGGTGCGCATGGTGGTCAGGTAGGCATCGCTGTCGAGTTGTTCGAGGCAGGCGGCGAACTGGCTGGCGCGGCGGGCGACGAAGTCGGCGCTGTACAGATCGACGGGGGCGCGATGAAACGGGTGGAAGAAGGCGCCCGGGATGGCGCAAAACACGGCGCGCCAGCAAAGCAGCCCGAACAGGGCGTTGATCAGCGCATTTTCGACATAGCGCACGGGCGCCTCGGCACTGGCGAGCTGATCGCGCACCAGGCCCTCGACCCACCAGCCGGGCGCTGGCTGCGGCAGGCGCAGATCGATGCGCGCTGGCGCCGGCACCTTCGGTGCACGGCTGCACGGTAAACCCAGCTGGCGACACAGGCGCGGAGCGATGCGCAGCAGTTGCTGGCGTTCGGCCTGGCTTTCGGGGGCCCGTAACGCCGTTTTTAACAGTGCATGGGCGGCGCCGTACTGGCGGGTTTTTTCCAGCACACGCACGGCGCGCGCTCGGGCGCCGGGAAACCGGCAGCGCGCATAGACGGGGTAAGCGGCGTCGAACTGGCCGGTTTTTTCCAGCTGTTGCGCCAGTTGGAACAGCAGCCGTTGGTGCCGGCTGTCGAGCCAGTCATTTTCAAACGGCGTTTGCGGCAGGCGCAGCAGGATATCGGCTGGCGCCCCGCCGGCCCGAAAATCTTGCTTGGCCTGGTGCAGTTCGATGTAGCGGTCGACGTCGGCGCTGCTGCGAAAGCCGCGCGATGCGCTCGGCATGTCGACCAGTTCGTAGCGCACCAGACCAAGGTCGGAGAGGACCAATTCGGTCCAGTCTTGCCTGAAATTGCCAAAGAAAATCAGGCGCAGGCGTTCGCACAGAGGCTTGACGCGCACCCGCAGCACGCCATCGCCAGTGCTTGAACTGCCGCCCAGCCATGCCGAAAAGCGGCGCGCCCCGGCGCCGCTGTCGCGCAGCGTGGCCAGCTGTTCGCTTTTGCGCAGGGTATGCCAGCCGCGGCGCTCGAAGCACAGGCCCAGCTCGGCTTTCGAGCACAACCCGAACAACTGCTCGATCGACAACAGCGGATCGGTCTCGAGCCAACCGGCCTCGAGCAACTGGCGGCTGGCGGCCAGCGGACAGCCGATTTCATCATAGGCCAGTTTGTTGAGGCGAAACAGCTCGCCTTTGCGCATGATCATGCGCACCAGCAGGGCGCGCGCTGGCTGTGGCAGGGCGCCGAAGCGCGCGATAAAGCCGGCCTCATCGGCTGACAGCAGATCGCTGTAGCGGCTGTTGATCCAGTCCAGCACGCGCTGGAAATTATCGAGGTAATACAGCGCGCCGCCAGGCATGGCCGGGCCAGACGGGGGAGCGACGTCGGTGGTAGGAGAAGGGCCGAGGACCTCAGCGGCGCCGGCCGGCGGGCTGTAGTTCGCTGCGGCAGGCGCCGGGGCGCTCGCTGCTGTACTGTGCATGCATACAGTATATCGCAGCGCGCTCTCTGCACCGAGAGAAATTCGAGCGGGCGCACCAACAACGTAGCGCGATAGCCGGTTAGCTTAGTGGGCCGCCTGCAGCAGGGCGGGCAGGGGACCCGACCACGTGCAATTCTTGTCAACGCGACATTTTGCCTCGGCTTTGGCGCGCTCGGCACTGTGGCGGGGCGCATGCAGCAGAATGGCCGACAGCAGGGCAACGTCGGTGTCATTGGCAGCATCCTGGCCGTTGACGGGTGGTGGTGGCGGGGTGCCAGGGCGCTCGGCTGCGCGCGCCGTTGCCGCTTGCATCCCCTTGGCTACCGGTGCCGGGCGCGTCCGCGTTGTGCGCGCTGCAACGTGCGGCGCGGGCGCGGCGGGCGCCTGTTCGACGACGTCGGCCAGCATGGGCAGGACCGGGATCGGTTCGAGTGAAGCGGCCTCGCGCTGTGGGTCGACGGCCGCCAGCGCCGCTGCCGGCGCGACTTCAGGGCGCGGCGCGAGTGCCGCTTCGACCTCGGCCTGGACTTGCGCTTCGACCTGCGCGGCCGCCTGCGCTTCCAGCGATGGCTCAGCCGGCGCTGGCGCACTGGCAGCTGGCGCTGCATCGCTGATCGGGGTCGCCACCATCAACGGCGCGCCGCGCTGACTTTGCGCGCGCTCTGGCCGCATGCTCAGCAGCAGCGCCGCCGCCAGCCCCAGCGCCGCCAGCGCTGTGCCAGTCCACGCGGCCCTGGCGGCGTGCGGCCAGCGCGCCCGGGCGCCATTGCCGCTGCGGTCGAGGCGCGCCAGGATGTTGTCGCTGCCGCCCACGCGTTTTGTTGTTGCCATAAAGTTGGGGCGTGTGGACGGTGTTTGATGTTCGTCTGTGGGGCGCACGGCATGACTCCTAAGATTGGCCTTCGTATTCCGATTAGAAACAAAAGCGGGAGAAGCCATGCTGATCTTGATCGCACTTGTGTATCTTATTTTGGCCTGCAGCGCCATCTGGATGGCACTGTTTCCCGCCGGCCGCCAGTTCGCCGGGCAGCTCGCCAGCGCCGTCGGCCGCTGGCGCCTGCCGCGGCTGCGCCTGCCCAGTCTGCAGCAACCGCGGCGCTGGTGGCAGCACCTGCGCCAGGCGATCGTTCGCCATCGCTGGCTGTGCGCCGCCGCCGCGGTGGTGGTGCTGGTGCCGACCTTGCTGGCCATTGGTCTGAGCCATCCGGGCATGTTGCCGGGCTTTGAAACCAGCCAGGCCGCGCCCGACGCCCAGATTGCCGCCTTGCTCGAAGGCGAACAGTTGATGCCACCAGCGCCGCTGCCGCCGCTGGCGTTCACCACGGCGGAAGTCACGCTGGTGCGGCCGATGCTGGTCGACGCCAGCCGCAACTGGCAGATGCTCGATGCCCAGTTCAGACAGCGTTTGCTGCTCGCTTTCAAGATCATGAAAGAAAAACACGGCTACGAGATGGCCTTGCTGGAGGGCTACCGCAGTCCGGCCCGTCAAAACCTGCTCGCCAGGATGGGCAGCAATGTGACGAATGCGCGCGCCTTTCAAAGCTGGCATCAATACGGCCTGGCTGCCGACTGCGCCTTTTGGCGCGATGGCAAGCTGGTGATTTCCGAAAAAGATCCCTGGGCCATGCGCGGCTATCAGCTGTACGGCGACGTGGCGGAAGCGCTGGGACTGACTTGGGGCGGGCGCTGGACCATGATGGATTTTGGGCACACCGAATTGCGCGTCAAAGGGGTCATGCATCCATAGCGGGTGGGGCCGGTTGCTACTGCTTGCTGCCGGTGAGCGCTGCGCCCGATTTGCCACAGTCAACAGGCCGCCTGGCCACTGGCGGCGCCCGGTTTGTGATGGCGCAAATTTGGGCTGCCTCAACGATGCCAACATTGCCTGCCGGATTTTAATTAACTCGGATCTTCAATCACTCAGATGTTTATTCACTGAGACCTTCATTGACTCCCGACTGTGAGCGACCCATGGCCCGACTCTGGCAGTTCTTCACTGATAGCCGGGTGCTCGGCACCCTCGGTTTCCTGGTGCTGGCAGCCTGTTTGCTGCTGGGAACCCGCTTGTTCGATGTGGCGGCGCTGTGGGCCGCGCTCGGCTGCCTGTGCCTGCTGGCAGTGTGGGGGGCGTGGTGGCTGACGCGGCGCCATTACCGGCAACGCCAGGCCAGCGGGCTGGAGCACAACATGGTGCCGGCCGCCAGCGACAGCGCCGCGCCCGCCGAGGATGCCCAGCAGGCGGCCAGCGCCGCCGCCGCCGCTGCCCTGCGCACCAGCATGCTCGAAGCAATCAACACCATCAAGACGTCCAAGCTGGGCTTGAACAGCGGTGCGGCGGCCCTCTACGAATTGCCCTGGTATATGATTATCGGTAATCCGGCGGCCGGCAAGAGCAGTGCGATTGGCTGCTCCGGCCTGCAATTTCCCATCGCCGGCAGCAAGGCTGTGCAAGGCGTCGGCGGCACCCGCCACTGCGACTGGTTTTTCACCAGCCAGGGTATTTTGCTCGATACTGCGGGGCGCTATTCGACCGTCGAGGCAGACCGCGCCGAGTGGTTCAGCTTTCTCGCCATGCTGCGCAAATACCGCCGCCGCGCGCCCATCAATGGCATTCTCATTTGTGTCAGCGTGGCTGAACTGGTGGGCGATAATCCGCAAGCGGCGATCGAGCTGGCCAAGAGCTTGCGCACGCGCGTGCAGGAATTGATCGAACGGCTGGGCGTGTTCGCGCCGGTCTACGTGATTTTTACGAAGGCCGACCTGATCGCCGGCTTCAACGATTTTTTTCACGACAGCGAAGGCGCCGAACGTGAGCGCGTATGGGGCGCCACCATGCGCTACAACCGCCGCCGTACGCCGCCGGATGTGCTGGCTTTTTTCGATGCCCATTTCGATGAACTGCACGACGGCCTCAAGGAAATGAGCCTGGCCAGCATGGCCAACCGCAGCGCCACCATGCGTCCCGGGGTGTTTACTTTTCCACCCGAATTTGCCTCCATCAAGGCGCCGCTGCGCTCCTTCCTCGCCACTTTGTTCGATGAAAACACCTATCAGTTCAAGCCGGTCTTTCGCGGCTTTTATTTCACCAGCGCCGTGCAAGAAGGGGGCACGGCGAACCAGTCGTCAAAGCGGGTGGCCAGCCGCTTCGACCTGGCGCTCACTGCGGGCAGCAGTGCGGCCGGCGCCGACACCGTCGAGCGGTCCGGCTACTTTTTGCTCGAGCTGTTCCGCAAAGTGATCTTTGCCGACCGCGACCTGGTGGCGCGCTACACCAGCCCGGCCAGCGCGCGCTGGAAATACGGCGCCTTTTTTGCCGCTACCGTGTTGCTCGGATGCGCACTGGGCGCATGGAGCTGGTCGTACATGAGCAACAAGCAACTGGTGGCCAATGTGCAGGCCGATCTGGACAAGGTGGTGCGCCTGCAGGCCAGACGCAGCGACTTGCAGAGCCGCCTGGAAGCGCTGGAAATTCTGCAGGACCGCATCGAGCAGCTCGACAAATACCGCCACGACAAGCCGTGGATGCTTGGCTTCGGCCTGTACCAGGGCGACGCGCTCGAGCGCAAACTGCGCGACGAATATTTTGGCGGCGTGCGCGAAGTGATGCTGCAACCGGTGGCCGCCGCACTCGAAGCGCATCTGGCCGAGATGAATGCGAATGCTGCGCGCCTTGAACCGGCGGCCGCTGGCAGCGCTGCGCTCGCTCCTGCTGCGGCCCCTGGCGTTGTTGCTGCTGCTGCCCCGGTCGCACGCGCCGGTCTGTATCAGGAAGCCTCCACCAGCAGCGTTATCGACGGCTACAACGCGCTCAAAACTTACCTGATGCTGGCCGATAAAAGCCACGCCGAAGCGGGCCACCTGAATGACCAGTTGACGCGCTTCTGGCGCGGCTGGCTCGAAAGCAGTCGTGGCGCCATGCCGCACGAGCAGATGGTGCGCAGCGCCGAGCGCCTGTTGACCTTTCACGTGGGACAGGTGAGCGACCCGGCCTGGCCGCAGCTCACTCCCAAGCTCGGTCTGCTCGATGCCGCCCGCGAAAATCTGCGCAAAGTGGTGCGCGGAGCGCCGGCGCGCGAACGCGTGTATGCCGATATCAAGGCGCGCGCCGCCACCCGCTTTAGCGCGGTGACGGTGGCGCGCATCGTCGGCCAGCAGGATCAGGCGCTGGTCGGCGGCAGCACCGCGGTGTCTGGCGCGTTTACCCGCGAAGCGTGGAGCGGCTTTGTCTACGGCGCCATCCGTGAAGCATCGAGCAAGGAATTGCAAAGCACCGACTGGGTGTTAAAAACCGCCGTGAAAGACGACTTGACGCTCGAAGGCAGCCCTGAACAGATCCAGAAGACCCTGACCGCCATGTATAAATCCGATTACATCGCCGAGTGGCAGAAATTTGTCCAGGGCGTCACCATCGCAGAGCTGGGCAGTTTCGACGCTGGTATCAATGCCATGAACCGGCTGGGCGACACCCAGAACTCGCCATTGGCCCGCCTGCTCGAGGCGATCTACCAGCAAACCTCGTGGGACAACCCGGGCGCCACCACCGCTGCCGCCACCCGCGAGCGCGCCGAGAAGGGCGCCTGGGCGCTGTTGATGCAAAAAATCAGCGGCAGCACCCCCAGCGAAGTGCGCGACGTCGTGCAGTTGCCGACCGCGCCCGGCGAGCCTGGCACGCTGGGCGCGATCGGCCGTGAATTTGCCGGCGTCGCCCGGCTGGTCGGCTTGCGCGAAAAGCAGGCCTCGCTGATGGGCGGCTATCTCGACGCGCTATCGCGCCTGCGCGGGCGCCTCAATCAGCTCAAGAACCAGGGTGACCCTGGACCTGGCGCCAAGCAGTTCATGCAGCAAACCCTCGAAGGAAATGGATCGGAGTTGTCGGACGCCCTCAAATATGTCGACGAGCAGATGCTCACCGGGATGAGCGAGAGCCAGAAACTGGCCTTGCGGCCGATCCTGGTGCGGCCCTTGATGCAGACCTTTGCCGTCATCGTCACCCCCAGCGAAATGGAGCTCAATAAAACCTGGCGCGCCCAGGTACTCGAACCATTCCAGAAAAACCTGGCCAGCAGGGCGCCGTTCGTCGCCGGCGCAGCGGAAGCCTCGGTGGCCGACATCGGCCAGGTGTTCGGCCCCGACGGCGCCATCGCCAAGTTTGTCAGCACGGCGATGGGACCACTGGTGGTGCGGCGCGGCGATGTGGTTGCCGCGCGCACCTGGGCCGACCTCGGCATCGCCCTCTCCCCCCAGGTGGTGGCCAGCTTTCCCGGCTGGATTGCGCCCCTGAGCGCCAACGGCGTGGCCGCGCCAGTCGCGCCGCAAACGCTGTTCCAGTTGCTGCCGCAAGCGGTGCCCGGGATTGTCGAATACACCGTCGAAATCGCCGGCCAGCAGCTGCGCTACAAAAGCGGCACGCCAGCCTGGACGAATATGGTGCATCCGGGACCGCAAGGGGTGGCCGGCGCGCGCGTCTCGGCCATCACCGTCGACGGCCGCACGGTGGAACTGTTTAGCGACAGCTCCGATCAGGGCTTGAAAAAACTCATCGATACGGCCGCGCGCAAAAAAAAGGAGGGTGGCGTGTTCGAGTTGCGCTGGACCAGCGGCCTGGTGTCGGTCACGGTGGAGCTGAAAATCGTCAGCGCGGGCGACCCCGCTGGCGCTCCCGGACCGGGTCAGGGCTTTCGCGGCATGCGCCTGCCGACCACCATCGCCGGTCATGAAGCCCCAGCGATCCCTGCGGCGACAGCGATGGCCACTGCTGCGGGGGCGCCATGAACGCCGCCCATGGCGCTGCCGGCGCGCGCGAACGGCTTGGCTACTTTGGCAAGCTGCCCGCCTGCAGCGACTTCATCAAACTGGCGCCGGATGCCGAATTGATGGGGGTACTGGACGACTGGCTGGCGCAGGTGATGACGCGCCTGCCGAACGATCCGCGCTGGAAGCTGCACTACGATGCCATGGCGCCGGTGTCATTCGCCTTCGTCGGCCCGCGCCGCCGTCATGCGATCGCCGGTCATGTGGTGGGCAGTCACGATCAATCGGGTCGCCGCTTTCCATTTCTGCTCATGCGCACCATCGCCGTCCAGGTGCCGACGACGTTTGTGTCGCACTGCCCGCTGGTGCTGGCGCCGCTGTTTCAGCTGCTCATGACGAGGACCCAGACCATCATCGCCGCCGCCGATCCGCACAAGGGCTTGCACGAACTGGCTGAACGCGCGCCCGGACTGGAGCAGGACGCCAGCGCCAGCCTGGACCATTTTCTCGCCGATGCCACGCTGGCCTCGCTGGCGGCGTCGCTGCAACGGCGTGACAGCGGCCGGCTGGTGCTGGCGCTGGGCATGCTGCTGCAGCCGCTGCTGCACGGTGGCGCCGCCGACCTCGAAAAAAGTCTGCTGCTGCCACTGCCGCGCGCGCTCGAACAGCGGGCAGCGGTGGCGGCGTTCTGGATGGAGCTCATTGCGCCCTTCTTGCGCCGGGCCGACCTCGATCTGGCGCTGTTCTTTACCGAGCAGGAGGGCAATCCGGTGCTGGTGGTGGGTTTTTGCGACGCCTGCGTGGCGGCGCTGCACGCGATTATCGATCCCATGGTGGGCCGTCATCAGCAGGTCAGCCTGGCCGACACTGGCTGGGTCGACGAGCACCTCGGCGCCGATGTCGATGTGCGCGCCCTCGCCAGTCACCTCGACCAGCCGGCCTTGTCGCTGCGGCTGGCGCGCGAACTGTTTCTCGCTACTTTTTTGGGAGCTGCCAAGTGAAAATCGTGATCCTGACCGCGGCCCTGCTCAGCGCAGCTGACTGCCTTGCCCAGAACGCGCCGGCACCAGCCCCGGTGATCGTCAGCGGCACGCTGGCCGATGAAGGGGCCAGGGCGGCCTTGCTGGCGCGCTTGCGCCAGGTGTTCGGCAGCGCCCGCGTGGTCGACCAGCTGGTGGTGGGGCCGGTGGCGGCCTCGCCCGAGTGGCACACCACCCTGGCGCGCTTGATCGGCCCCGATTTGCAGCTGGTCAGCCACGGCGAGTTGAAGGTCGATGGCGCTGCCGCCACCCTGCGTGGTGACGTCGGCAGCGAGGCGCTGCGCCAGCAGGTGGGGGCGGCGCTGAGCACGGCGGCGGCGGCCGGCGCCGGGCCGGCCATCGCCGTTAATAACAGCCTGCGGGTGGTGGCATCGGAGCAGGCGGTGCTCGACACCGCACTGGCCAACCGCATCATCGAATTCGAGTCCGGCAAGGCGACCCTGACCGATTCGGGCATGCAGATTCTCGACCAGATGAGCGTGGCGCTGCTGGCGCTCAAGGACAAGAAGGTCGAGGTGATCGGCCACACCGACAATGCCGGCGCCCGCGCCAGCAACCTGGCGCTGTCGCAGGCGCGCGCCGAGGCGGTGCGCAGCTATGTCGCCGCCAAGGGCGTCAAGCCTGAGCTGATCGCAGTGTCGGGCGAAGGGCCGGACCGGCCGGTGGCTGACAACCGCAGCGCCGACGGCCGCGCGCGCAACCGCCGGATCGAGTTCAAGGTGGTGCAGTGACGGGCCGGCGCCGGCGCCGGCCGTTCGATTTCATGGCAGGGTGATGGTCACGCTGGCAGCGCGTGGTGGCAGCTTGATCACATCGTTGTAGCCGGCCAGCGACTGCCTGGTGGCGTGCGACAAACTGGCATGCAAGCCGAGGTAGGCGCCCAGCCCGGCCAGCGCGAATACCGCCGTCAGCACCCACAAGGACAGGTCGCTGCGCAGCTTGTTGGCCACCTGGTCCGGACGCTCGGCATGCGGCGCAAAGGCGCGTGTCTCGCCGCGCATGCGGGCGATTTCATGACCGAGGGTGGTGCACATGAACTTGAGCTTTTCATCGCCATCGATGGCAAAGCGGCCCTGGAACCCCATCAGCAAGCACATATGAAACACTTCGAGCGCCTGCAGGTGAGCGGCGCCGCGCGCGCGCAGGTCGTCGAGCTTGCTGAAAAAATGCTCGCCCGCCAGCTGGTCGCCGAACAGCCGTAACTGCAGGGGGTGGGTCTGCCATGCTTCACGCACCTGGTAGCTCGAACGCAGGACGATTTCATCGGCGGCGGCGCAAAACGCATAGCGGGCGGCCTGGACCTCGTCGAGCGAGGTGCCGTAACTCTTGGCCTGACGGTCGACGTCGATCAGGAAGGTGCTGATGGTCTCGGCGAAGGCAATCGGATCATGCGGGCTATTGCCGTTCTTGAGCAGGTACAGCGCATAAAAGCCCTCATACATCAGGTCGAGCAGGCTTGGCGGCGCCGCCCCGCGGCTGCCTGGCTGGGCGGGAGCAGCGCGTCGTTCGGCGTGGTCGGTCATACGATCTCCATGTTTTCGCGCGGGAACAAATGGCTAGTCTTGGAGCAATGCGCATCCGAATATCTGCGTTGCCGCAAGCCGCCGTCATATTTCTCCGAATCACCACATTCGCAAAACAATTGATCTCGCGCAAAGAGTCGATATTTCTCAAGCTCACTATGTCGGCTGTACAAACGGTACCGGAGACTTCCATGAATTTTTACCGCATCTTACCGGCGCTCGCTGGCGCCGCACTGATCGGCGCCTGCGCCGGCCCGGCGTCCGCGCCGGTTGAGAGGAAGGCCAGCATGGCCAGCATCCTGTCCGATGCCGATGCCACCGCCAAGGCCGGCCGGCCCGACCAGGCCTACGCCATGCTGAAAGCGGCGGCCGCGACGCACCCCACCGACAAGACCCCGCTGCTGCGCATCGCCCAGATGCGCTTCGATGACAAGAACTATGGCGAAGCCATCGTCAGCGGCCTGCAGGCGCTCGAGCGCGATCCCGACGACATGCTCGGCTACAGCCTGGTGGCCGTGAGCGGCTTGCGGGTGTCGAGTAAAGCGCTGGGTGACCTCTCGCTCAAGAATGGTTTTACGGGATCGGTGCGCAGCGAAGCGCAAGACCTGGCGGCGCTGCTGCGCAAGACCCTGAACGAGTCGATCGTGTCGCCACCGGCACCGCGCCCGGTCACACCACGGCCTGCGACGCCAGCGACGCCGACAAAGGGGGCGGGTGCGGCGGCGTCGACTATCAAGGTGCCGTGCAGTAATCCGTTTTGCGGCTTGAATTGATGGGGCGGGCGCCACGCCAACCTCGATTGCCGGCCGGTCCGGCCTGATTTTTCTCCTGGAGTTCATATGGCCAAGAAAGACAGCGTACAAAAGCGCCTGCAGAAAGTGCGCCCGCCGCGGGTGCAGATGACGTATGACGTCGAGATCGGCGACGCCATCGAGAACAAGGAACTGCCCTTCGTGGTGGGTGTTATCGGCGACTTTGGCAGTGATCCGGCGGCTGCCAAAAAAGCGCTCAAAGAGCGCAATTTCGTCAACGTCGATGTCGACAATTTTGATGAAGTACTCGGCGCGGTGGCGCCGGCGACGCAGTTTCGCGTACCGAATCACTTGAGCGCGGAAGGCGGCGAATTCGCCGTCCAGCTGCAGTTCCGCGAAATGGCCGACTTCCGCCCTGAATCGGTGGTGCGCCAGGTGGCGCCGCTCAACGGCCTGCTCGAAGCGCGTACCAAGCTCGCTGACCTGCGCAACAAGCTCGCTGGCAATGACCGGCTGGAAGACATCCTGCAGGAGGTCCTCAACAGCACAGAAAAACTCGACAGCCTGCGCAGGAAGGAGCAGCCATGAGCACCCTGATCGATCCCCGCGCCCCGGCGGCCGTGGCGCTGCCAACGGACGCCGCAGCGCAGAGCGGCGACCTGCTCGACGACATCATCGAGCAAAGCCGGGTGGCGGCGTCGTCGAGCGAACACGCGCGTGCCAAGGACTTGATCGGCGAACTGGTCAGCCAGGTCATGAACGGCACCGTGGTCATCTCGCACAACCTGTCGGCGACCATCGACGCCCGCGTCGCCGAACTCGATCGCATGATTTCGGCGCAGCTGTCGGCGGTGATGCATGCGCCGGCCTTTCAACAGCTCGAACGCAGCTGGACCGGCCTGCATTATCTGGTAAAGAACTCCACTAGCAGCGGCGGCCAGCAGATTCGCATGATGAACGCCACCAAGAAAGAGCTGGTCAAGAACTTCCAGTCAGCGCTGGAATTTGACCAGAGCGCCCTGTTCAAGAAGATCTATGAAGAAGAATTCGGCACCTTCGGCGGCGCCCCTTACGGCGCCTTGATCGGTGACTTCGAGATCGGTCGCCAGCCCGAAGACATCTATTTTCTCGAGCAGATGTCGCACGTGGCGGCCGCCAGCCACGCGCCGTTCATTACCTCGGCCGCGCCCGCGCTGATGGGCCTCGACAGCTTCGGCGATCTTGGCAAGCCGCGCGACCTGGCCAAGGTATTCGACACCATCGAATACGCCAAGTGGAAAGCCTTTCGCGAGTCCGAGGACGCCCGCTATGTCGGCATTACCCTGCCGCGCTTTCTGGGCCGGCTGCCGTTTAATCCAGCCGATGGCATGACGGTCGATGGCTTTAATTTTGTCGAGGATGTCGATGGCAGCGACCACCGGAAGTACTTGTGGTGTAACGCCGCCTACGCATTCGGGGCGCGCTTGACGAGCGCGTTCGAAGACTTTGGCTGGTGCGCCGCCATCCGCGGTGTCGAAGGGGGCGGTCTGGTCGAGGATCTGCCGACCCACACCTTCAAGACCGACGATGGCGAAGTGGCGCTCAAATGCCCGACCGAGCTGGCCATCACCGATCGCCGCGAGAAGGAGTTGAGTGACCTTGGTTTTATCTCGCTGGTGCACTGCAAGAACACCGCGTACGCAGCGTTTTTCGGCGCCCAGTCGGCACAAAAGGCACGCAAATATTCGACCGATGCCGCCAACGCCAACGCCGTGCTGTCCTCGCAGCTGCAATACATCTTCGCCGTCTCGCGCATCGCCCACTACCTGAAGGCGATGATGCGCGACAAAATCGGCAGCTTCTCGGCTGCCTCCAATGTCGAGGAATACCTGAACCGCTGGCTGACCCAGTACGTACTGCTTGACGATAACGCCAGCCAGGAACAGAAGGCCCAGTTCCCCCTGCGCGAAGCGAGCGTGCAGGTGAGCGAGGTGCCGGGCCGGCCTGGGGTCTACCGTGCCGTGTCGTTTTTGCGGCCGCACTTCCAGCTCGACGAACTGTCCGTTTCACTCCGCCTGGTCGCGGAACTGCCGCAATCGACCAAAAACTGACAATGTCCATTTATTTTTAACTTTCTTTTATTGAGGAGCACAGCATGGCAATTGACGTCTACCTGCAGATCGATGGCATCAAGGGCGAGTCGACTGACGATAAACACAGGGACTGGATCGAATGCAAATCGGTGCACTGGTCGGTGGCCCAGCCGAAGTCGGCCACCGCCTCGACCGGCGGCGGCCACACGGCCGAGCGCTGCGAGCACAGTGAAATCAGCGTCGCCAAGCTGGCCGACCTGTCGACCCCGATCCTGCTGCAGACCTGCTCATCGGGCAAGACCATCCCCAAGGCCAAACTCGAGTTCATGCGCGCCGATGGCAAGGGCGAGCGCGTCAAGTACTTTGAAATCGAACTGGAAAACGTCCTGATCGGCGACGTCAGCCCCGCCGTCAGCGAGGGCGATATCCTCACCGAGAGCCTGGGTTTGAAGTTCTCCAAGGTGAAGTGGAAGTACACCCAACAAAAAATCACCGGCGGCTCCGGCGGCAATACCTCGGGCGGCTGGGACCTGGCGACCAACAAGGTCGTCTAACGCCCGCGCACAGGCGCGCAGCGCGGCCGCCTGGCCGCGTTTCGTTTTGGGCGTGCACACCTGATCCATCTCGACAAGGAGCGACCGTGGACATCAATCTGAAAACGCTGATTGGAAAACTCGACGACAGCACCCGCGCTGCCGCCACCCGCGCTGCCGCCATTTGCGTCGGCCAGGGCCATTTTGAAGTCGACATCGAGCACCTGTTCCTGGCCCTGCTGGAGCAGCCCGACTGCGATTTCACCTGCATCGCCCACCAGTGCGGCATCAGCCTGACCGGGCTGGAATCGGACCTGCGCCGCGAGATCGCCAAGTTCGCCCGCGGCAGCACACGCACGCCGGTATTTTCACGCCACCTGCCCAGCTTGCTGGAACACGCCTGGCTGATCGCTTCGCTGGGCAGCAACGGGCCACACCGCATCCGCAGCGGTCACCTGCTGCTGGCGCTGTTGACCGCGCCCGACCTGGCGCAGCTGGCGCAGCGTGGTTCGACCCTGTTTGCGCAAATCCCCGTCGACCGTCTCAAGCACGACTTCGACAAGCTCACGCACGGTTCGGCCGAAGCGGCCGCCAGCCGTCCCGCGCCAGCGCCGGCCGGTGACGCCATGGGCGAGCTGGCGCCTGGCCAGCGCGCCACCCCCGCGCTCGACCAGTTCACCACCTGCCTGACGCAGCGCGCGCGCGACGGCAAGCTTGATCCGGTGATCGGCCGCGATGGCGAGATCCGCCAGGCCATCGACATTCTCCTGCGGCGGCGCCAGAACAACCCCATTCTGACCGGCGAGGCAGGGGTCGGCAAAACCGCCGTGGTCGAGGGACTGGCACTGCGCATCGTCGCCGGCGAGGTGCCCGAGGTGCTCAAGGGGGTCGACATCCACACCCTCGACATGGGGCTGCTGCAAGCCGGTGCCAGCGTCAAGGGCGAGTTCGAGAACCGCCTGAAAAATGTCATCGATGAAGTCAAGAAAAGCCCCCATGCGATCATCCTGTTCATCGACGAAGCGCACACCATGATCGGCGCCGGCGGCGCCGCCGGCCAGAACGACGCCGCCAATCTGTTGAAACCAGCGCTGGCGCGCGGTGAGCTGCGTACGATCGCCGCCACCACCTGGGGCGAATACAAAAAATATTTTGAAAAAGACGCCGCGCTGGCGCGCCGCTTCCAGGTCATCAAGGTGGAAGAGCCGGACGAGGCCACCGCCTGCGCCATGCTGCGCGCGATGGCGCCGCTGATGGAGCAGCATTTCGGCGTGCGCGTCTATGACGACGCCATCGAAGCGGCGGTGCGGCTGTCGCACCGTTTTATCAGTGGCCGCCAGCTGCCCGACAAGGCCATCAGCGTATTGGACACTGCCTGCGCCAAGGTGGCTCTCGGGCAGTCGAGTACACCGGCGCTGGTCGAAGCGCAGGCGCGCCTGATCGAACGCATCGACGCCCAGGTGGCGGCGCTCATGCGCGAGCAGGCTGGCGGCATTGAGCATGGCGTGCGGCTGGCCGAACTGGCGGCCGCGCACAGCGCTGCACTCGACGCCCGGCGCCAGGCGGCCCAGCGCTGGGAACAGGAAAAGGCGCTCAACGCCGATATCCAGCAGCTGCGCGCCGACATCGAAGCGGACCAGCGACCGCGCCAGACGGACGCTTTGCGCGAGCGCATCGCGCGCCTGCGCGAGCTGCAGGGCGAAGCGCCGCTGGTGCCGGTGCAGGTCGACGCCCAGGTGGTGGCCGACATCGTCTCCGGCTGGACTGGCATTCCGCTGGGGCGCATGATCAAGGACGAGATCCGCACGGTGATGCAGCTGCAGCCGATGCTCGAAGAGCGCATCATCGGCCAGTCGCATGCGGCGGCGGTGGTGGCCCAGCGTGTGCGCACGGCGCGCGCCAACCTGCTCGACCCGAACAAGCCAAAAGGGGTGTTCCTGTTTGTCGGTACGTCTGGCGTCGGCAAGACCGAAATGGCGCTGACGCTGGCGGACCTGCTGTACGGCGGCGAAAAAAAACGCATCACCATCAATATGAGCGAGTACCAGGAAGCCCATAGCGTGTCCGGTCTGAAAGGCTCGCCGCCCGGTTATGTCGGCTACGGCGAAGGGGGTGTGCTGACCGAGGCGGTGCGGCGCAACCCGTACAGCGTGGTGCTGCTCGATGAAGTGGAAAAAGCCCACGCCGACGTGCTCGAACTGTTCTTCCAGGTGTTCGACAAGGGCGTGCTGGACGACGCCGAAGGGCGCCAGATTGATTTTCGCAATACCATCATCATCCTCACCTCGAACGCGGCGTCGAGCCAGATGATGCAGGCTTGCCTGAACAAGTCGGCAGCCGAGCTGCCCACCCCGGACCAGCTGGCCGAACTGATTCGCCCGCAGTTGATGAAACACTTCAAGCCGGCCTTCTTGGGCCGCCTGACGGTGGTGCCGTTTTATCCGATCGGTGACCAGGTGCTGGCGCGCATCATCGCCCTCAAACTCGATCGCATCAGCGCGCGCGTGCGTCACAACCACCAGGCCCGTTTCGACTACGACGACGCCCTGGTCAACGCCGTGCTGGCGCGCTGCACCGAAGTCGATTCGGGTGCACGTAATGTCGACGCCATCGTCAATGGCACGCTGCTGCCGGAAATCGCTGACAGCGTGCTGGCGGCGATGGCCGAAGGGGGCGCCATCGCCCGCATCAAGTGCAGCGCCACCAAGGCGGGCAAATTCAAATACACCATCGAAGCGGCATAAAGAAAATACCTGCCCCCACATACCTACGAGGAGCGAAGCGATGGACATCGAAGAACTGCTGGCCCCCGTCAGCGAACAGGCGCCGTGCGGTGACGATCTGGCGTTTTCCACCGAACTCGATGCGATCGCGCGTGCGCGCCAGGCCGACGATCCTTCGCTGGAACAGGGCGCCTGGGTGACCGCACTGAAGGAAGCCGACTGGAAGTTTGTCGCCAGCGGCTGCAGCGGCCTGCTAAAAACCCGCAGCAAGGATTTGCGCCTGGCAGTGTGGCTGGCGGAAGCGGCCGCCAAGACGGCCGGCGCGCGCGCGCTCGGTGACGCCCTGTTGGTGACGGCCGGCCTGTGCGAGCGTTACTGGGATGGCGTCTACCCGCTGGCCGATGATGAAGGCCATGAACAGCGCATCGGCAATCTGGCCTGGATCGCTGCGCGGGTGGCGCAGCTGGCGCGCGAGCTGCCGGTGACGGAAGGGCTGCCGGCATACAGCCTGAACGATTTCGCCAGCGCCAGCGCACGCAGCCATGCTGCCGCTGGCAACAGCGCGAACAGCCAGGGCGGTCCAGTCAAAAGCGCGCCGGACCTGGACGGCGCCCGCCGTAAAAGCAGCACGGCCTTCTATGCGCGCCTGCTCGACGAGTGCAGCTATTGTGAAGCGGCGGTCAATCAACTCGAGCGGGTGGTCGACCAGCGCCTCGGCGCCGATGGCCCCGGCTTTAGCGCGGCGCGCGCCAGCCTGCAGGACCTGGCGCACTTTGTCAGGCCGCTGCTGGCGCACCAGCAAAAGGTGGCGCCATCAGTACCGGCGCCACCGACAGCAGTGGCAGCGCCGCCGGCTGGGCCCGACGGCACGCCGTCGCTGGCGCCGTTGCTACCGCCGATGCAGTCGATGCCCTTGCTCTCATCGGTGCCCGCGCATGCCGCGCTGCGCACGCGCGCCGATGCGCTCGAACAGCTGCGCGCGGTGGCGGCATTTTTCCGCCAAACCGAGCCGCACAGCCCGGTCGCCTACCTGGCCGACAAGGCTGCCCGCTGGGGCGAACAACCGCTGCACGTGTGGCTGCGTGCAGTGATCAAGGACGATGTGCTGTTCGGTCAGCTGGAGGACATGCTCGGTGCCGGTAAGGCCGGCTGAGCGTCAGCAGTCGCCCGGCTACCCTCAGCTTACCCTCAGCTTACCCTCAGCTGCGGGCGGTGGCGGCCGGCGTCACCTTCGCAGTCGCCTTGCTGATCTGCTCTTCGACGGTGGCCACCGCCTGGCGGGTCGCCTGGGTGACCTGCTCGTAGCCCTTAAAAGCGTTGTCGATCGCGGTCTTGATGATCTCGACGGCGTTTTCCGTGCCCGGCTTGACGTTCTGGGTGACGTCATAAATCAGGGCGGAGAGGGCGCTTTTGGCTTCCGCGATATGGGTGTCGGCGGCGTCATGGAATTCTTTGCGGATGTCGTCGATGATGACTTTCATCTGTTCTTGATATTCGACGGCGCCGCCCAGGTCCGGTTTGGCCTGGCTGGTCAGTGCTGCCAGCGCCGCCTGCGCATCCTTGGCTTCGCGGATTTTCTGGCCGGCCGCCATGGCGCTGTCGACTGAACTGCGGGCGGTGGCCATATTCAGTGCCACCACCTGTTCGACACCCTGCACCGCTTTGCTGGTGAGGGCGTTAAACGTCATCATCTGCAGTTCGAACAGGGTCTTGGTAGCGGATGCGAATTGCTCGGGACTAGTAAACATGCACTTCTCCTCGGTTGGTACTGCGATGGACAACCTTGATGTTTCTCCTCCGGCCCTACTGTACGACATCGATCAGCGCTGCTGTCGAATTTAATATTTTCAATTCAATCAATCAAGCAAATCCTGCGCATCACCCTCCACGAATGGCGCCGCTCAGCGCCGCTGCGGCGCCGGCCGCGTGCAGTGACTGTCGCGGTAGGGACCGGCTGCTTTTTCCCAGCCTGCACCAAGCGGCGTCTGCGCGCAGACGACGGCGCCATCGATGTTGCTACGCCACTTGTACCACGGCGCCGGTTCGGCTGCTGCCGCGGCCGCCAGCAGTGCGGCCGCGGCGGCCACCATCAGGCTGGTCGCGTGCTTCACGTGCGCACCTTCACGAGTACAACTTCATGATCCCGCCACGCTGCTGTGCGCGGCGTCGGTCGCCTCCGCACGCAGCGGCGCTGCGGCTGGGCGCGCCGGCGCGCATTGTGGCAGCAGCATGGTAAAACGGGTGCCGGCGCCCGCTTTGCTGTCGAGCTCGATGGATCCACCGAGGATATTGGTGACGATGTTGTGCGCCACGTGCAGCCCCAGGCCGGAGCGGCCGCTGCGCGCGCTGCTAGTGAAAAACGGGTCGTACACGCGCGCCTGCAATGCTGTGGCGATGCCGGCGCCGTTGTCGGCCACGCTGATCGCCACCTGCGCGCCGCTGGCGCTGGCGCTGATGCGTACCAAGCCCCCTTCGATACCGGCAAACGCATGCGCCAGGCAGTTTTCAAACAGTTCCGTGACCACTTGCGAAAGGGGGCCCGGGTAGCTGTCCATGCTCAGCTTGTCGGCGACATCGAGCTCGAGTGCAATGCGCGCTGGCCTGGCGGCCACCCGCAAGGGCGCCGCCAGGTCGCCCAGCAGATCGGACAGGGAAAAGCGGCGACGCTCGGCGCTGGCCTGGTCGACGGCGATTTGTTTAAAACCGGCCACCAGGGTGGCGGCACGGGTCAGATTGCGCACCAATAAATCACCGGCCTCGCCGGCATCGAGCAGAAAGCGCTCCAGTTCCGAGCGCCGCAAGCCTTGCATCATCTGCTGGCGCAGGGCGCGGGTGCGCTCGGCCAGCGAGGTGGCCACCACTACGCTGTTGCCGATCGGTGTGTTCAGTTCATGGGCGACGCCGGCCACCAGCACACCGAGCGCGGCCAGCCGGTCGCGCCGCACCAGTTCGTCTTGCGCCCGCGACAGGGTCGACAGCGCCGCCGACAGATCCTGGTTGATCTGGTCGGCGCGCGTCACCGCTGCCGTCAACGCGGTGGTGCGCGCCGCCACCAGTTCTTCCAGGTGTTCACGGTGCAGGGACAGTTCGCGCGCACGCCGATGGCGCTGGATGGCGATGCCGGCCAGGTGGCTGGCGGTGCCGATCAATTTGATGTCGTCTTCTTGCGGGCTGCGCACTTCGCGGTAATACATGGCGAATGAGCCCAGTACTTCTTTGTCGTCGGGCATGATCGGGGTCGACCAGCAGGCCCGCAGCCCGAACGGTGTCGCCAGCGCGAGGTAATCCTTCCAGTGCGGATCGACAGTCAGGTCGGGTGAGATCACCAGCTTTTTTTCATGCATGGCGACGCCGCACGAACCGACCGCCGGGCCGATGCGCACGCCTTCGAGGGCGGCCATGAACGGCGCCGGCATGCTGGGGCCGGCGGCGGGCAGCAGCGAGACGCCATCGTCGGCCAGCAGCAGCACCGAGCACAGCACGCCGGGCGAGAGCGATTCGATCAGCCGCACCAGGCGCTCGAGCACGGGGCCGAGGGCGCCACCGGCGGCGATCATCTCGAGAATGTCGCTTTGGCCGTCGCGCAGTTTTTCGGCGCGCAGGCGGGCCGAGACGTCGACCAGCCGGCCATGCGCGACATCGTGGCCGGCGATCGGTATGCGGATGAGGAGTGCTTCGCAAGGCAGTACGCGACCGTCCGCATTGCACACATCGAGGGCAAACTGGCCGCTGCGGTTGGTGTTGGCGCGCGCCAGCTCGGTTTCGATGAGGGTGGTGGACGCCAGGTCGCCTGACTGCGCGGCCGGGCACAGCTGGTCGAGCCGCATGGTCAGCAACTCGGCACGCGTGCGGCCGAACATGGTTTCGGCAGCCTTATTGGCGTCGATCAGTACGACGCTGTGCAGGTCGACCAGCACGCACGGGTCGGGCGATTGCATCAGCATCGCGTGGTAATTGACGGAAAGTGCGCTCAAGTCCATCGGGGCGACCGGCTTGCGGGAGGGGAAGGCGCGGATCAGGCTGCGCTGGCCGCGAAACCTTCTTCTTCGAGGCGGGCGAGGACGTCGGCGGTGGCGGCGTTCGTGTCGATGGTGGCTTGTTTGCGATCGATATCGACGGCGACACGGGCGGCCGGGTCGAGCTCTTGCACGGCTGCGGTGATCGCGCGGGCGCAGTGGCCGCAACTGATGGTGGGAATCTGGAGCGTGAGCATGGCAATCCTTGTGGCAGGGAGCGACAAGTAGTTTAGCCTATCGTGGCGGCGGGTGCGCACGCGGACGGACCAATTGATCAACAAAATGTCCGTTTATTCTTTTTGAGAAAGACGACATAAAAACAAAACGCCGCGTTTCTCTACGAGAGGTGCGGCGTAAGGCTGACAAAACAAAACGCCGCGTTTCTCTACGAGAGGTGCGGCGTAAGGCTGACAAAACAAAACGCCGCATTTCTCTACGAGAGGTGCGGCGTAAGGCTGACAAAACAAAACGCCGCGTTTCTCTACGAGAGGTGCGGCGTAAGGCTGACAAAACAAAACGCCGCGTTTCTCTACGAGAGGTGCGGCGTAAGGCTGACAAAACAAAACGCCGCATTTCTCAACGAGAACTGCGGCGTTTTGAGGCTGCTACTTTACTGCGGAAACAACTCCGGTAGTTGGTGCCCACGGAGGGACTCGAACCCCCACACCTTGCGGCACATGGACCTGAACCATGCGCGTCTACCAATTCCGCCACGTGGGCACTGATACTGCAACCTGCACTTGCCATTTACTGCTTGCTACTAACTAAAACGCCGCAATCTCGAACTGCGATCACGGCGCAATGGTGTACTTCAAATCAAACTGCTGCGGAAAACAATCCGGTAGTGGTGCCCACGGAGGGACTCGAACCCCCACACCTTGCGGCACATGGACCTGAACCATGCGCGTCTACCAATTCCGCCACGTGGGCACTGTTACTTCAACATCTCGGCGTTGCCGCCGACTTCTGCTATCATACTGGTCTTTGGTGTTTTGCGCCAGACTAACTTCAGTTGCTAATAAAGTTAGACGCCGCTGCAACCATCAACCATTCTGCTGCATTTTTCTTTCGCTGCGACCCGGGGTCTCGGCGAAAGACCGAAATTATAGCGGAACAAATTGAAATGTCAAAGTGCCGAAAACGGATTTTTTCGACAAGTCATTTCCTTTCAATAAGTGACCTGCGCCGCGTTAGGCAATTCACGGTGTCGTCCGTTACACTATGCAAAATGGCGTGTCAATCTACTCACTTCAGTGAACCGGGCGTCTACCGCGAGCACTGTCAAATACATTAAGAAAACGATTTGAACCAACCTACACATACCATCCCCAGCCGCGAGGATATTCTCGGCATTTTTCGCGACGCCCAGTCGCCGCTCGACGCTAACGCGCTGGCCAAGGCCCTGAAGGTCGACGACGACGCCATCCACGTGTTGTCGCGCCGCCTCAACGCCATGGAGCGCGACGGCCAGCTCGAGTCGGACCAGGCGGGGCAGTTTGCCCTGGCCGACCATTCCGGCTTTGTCGCCGGTAAGGTCAGCGCCCACCGCGACGGTTTTGGCTTTGTCATCCCGGATGAGCCGGGCGAGGACCTGTTCCTCAATGACAAAGAAATGCAAAAAGTCTTGCATGGCGATAAAGTACTGGCCCGCGTGACCGGTACCGACCGCCGCGGCCGCAAGGAAGCGACTATCGTCGAAGTGGTCAGCCGTGCCAACAGCCATGTGATCGGCCGCCTGCTCAATGAAAACGGCGTCTGGCTGATTGCTCCCGAAGACAAGCGCATCGGCCAGGACATCCTGATCGCCGGCGGTCCCGGCAAGGCCAAGGCTGGCCAGATCGTCAGCGTCGAAGTGGTCGAGCAACCATCGCGCTTCAAGCAGCCCACCGGCCGCGTGGTCGAAGTGCTCGGTGACCTCGACGACCCCGGTATGGAAATCGAAATTGCCGTGCGCAAGTTCGGCGTGCCCCACATTTTTTCCGAAGCCGCCCTCAACCAGGCGGCCAAGCTGCCGGCCGAAGTGCGCGATGGCGATCTGCTCGACCGTGTCGACTTGCGCGACGTGCCGCTGGTGACCATCGATGGCGAAGACGCCCGTGACTTCGATGACGCCGTGTATTGCGAGCCGGTGCGTATCGGCGATGAAAACTGTTTCCGCCTGCTGGTCGCGATTGCCGACGTCAGCCATTACGTCAAGCCCAACGACGCCCTCGATGGTGACGCCCTCGAGCGCAGCACCTCGGTGTACTTCCCCCGCCGCGTCATTCCGATGCTGCCGGAGAAGCTGTCGAACGGACTGTGTTCGCTCAACCCTGCGGTCGACCGCCTGACCCTGGTGTGCGACATGGTGGTGTCGTCCACCGGCGCCGTCACCGCCTACCAGTTCTACCCGGCGGTGATCCATTCGGCCGCGCGCCTGACCTATAACGAAGTGGCCGCCACGCTGGGCGAGCCCAAGGGCGAAGAGGCGCAGCGCCGGCCGGCCATCGTGCCGCACCTGCAAAACCTGTTCAAGGTCTACCAGGCGCTGCACCAGGCGCGCCAGAAACGCGGCGCCATCGATTTCGAGACCACCGAAACGTATATCGTCTGCAATGCGCTGGGCAAGATCGAAAAGATCATTCCGCGCACCCGCAACGAAGCGCACAAGCTGATCGAAGAGTGCATGTTGTCGGCCAACGTGTGCGCCGCCGACTTGCTGATTCGCCACAAGCATCCGGGCACCTACCGCATTCACGCCTCACCGACCGAAGAAAAACTCAATCAGGTGCGCACCTTCCTCAAGCAGGTGGGGTTGAACCTGGGCGGCGGCGACAAGCCGGCGGCCAACGATTACGCCATCTTGATGCGCCAGGTAAAAGAGCGCCCCGACGCGGCGCTGCTGCAAACCATGCTGTTGCGCTCGATGCAGCAGGCGGTCTACAGCCCCGACAACATCGGTCACTTCGGCCTGGCCTACGAGGCGTATGCCCACTTCACCAGCCCGATCCGCCGCTATCCCGACCTGCTCACGCACCGTGCCATCAAGGCGATTTTGCTGGGCAAAAAGTATGAGCCGAAGGGCATCGACCTGGCCAGCCTGAATTCCACCGTGTCGAATGCGACCCGCAAGAAGCAGGCCAAGGACAAGGCGGCCGGTACCCAGAAGCAGGACAAGGATCTGACCATCTGGGATGCGCTGGGTGTGCACTGTTCGGCCAATGAACGGCGTGCCGATGAAGCCTCGCGCGATGTCGAAGCCTGGCTCAAGTGCTACTTCATCAAGGACAAGCTGGGCGAAGAATTTACCGGCATGATTGTCGGCGTCACCAGCTTCGGCATTTTCGTCCAGCTCGACGACCTGTACGTCGAGGGCCTGGTCCACATTACCGAACTCGGTACCGACTTCTTCCAGTACGACGATTCGCGCCACGAACTGCGCGGCGAGCGCACCGGCAAGCGTTACCAGCTGACCGACAAGGTCACCGTGCAGGTGGCCCGCGTCGACCTGGAAGCGCGCAAGATCGACCTGGTCATGGCGGGCAAGGTCAATGACGAGGTCGACGGCACCGGCGTGCCCAAGAGCGCCGCCGCCAAGGCGCAGGAAGCCAAGCCAGCCAAGGCATCCGGCAAACCGGCGATGAGCGAGGCGACGGCGCCGTCGCGTTACGATCTCGATACATCGGTCGACGGCGCCTCCAGCGCGGCTGCCAAGCCAGCCTCGGCCAAACGCAGCAAAGGCGCGGCCAAGCCGGCCGCGCCAGCAAAAACCAGCAAGAAGAAACGTGCACAATGAAGAATAAAATGATTTTCGGCTTCCACGCCGTCAACGCGCGGCTGCGCCATGAAGCGTCGTCAGTGGAAGAAATTTTTGTCGATGCGGGCCGCCAGGATCGCCGCATGCACGACCTGATCGCCGGCGCCAAGGCGCTCGGCGTGCGCGTCATGCCGGTCGACTCGGCCCGCCTGGACAAAATCGTCGGCACCCGCCGTCACCAGGGCGTGATCGCCTTCGCCAGCCAGCTGGCGCTGGCGCGCAACCTCGATGAACTGTTAGATGCCATCGAAGGTCCGCCGCTGCTGCTCATTCTCGACGGTATTACCGACCCGCACAACCTGGGCGCCTGCCTGCGGGTGGCGGACGGGGTCGGCGCGCACGCCGTGATCGTGCCGAAAGACCGCGCTGTGGGTCTGAATGCAACGGCTGCCAAGGTCGCCAGCGGCGCCGCCGAAACGGTGCCGTACATCACGGTCACCAATCTGGCGCGCACCATGCGCGAGCTGAAAGAGCGCGACATCCTGCTGATCGGCACCACCGACGACGCCGACCGTGGCCTCTACGAAGCCGATTTCACCGGCCCGGCGGCGCTGGTGATGGGCTCGGAAGGCGAGGGCATGCGCCGCCTGACGCGCGAGACCTGCGATGTGCTGGTCGGTATTCCGATGTTCGGTTCCGTTGAAAGCCTGAACGTCTCGGTGGCTTCGGGTGTGTGCCTGTACGAGGCGCGCCGCCAGCGGATCGGCAAAGAAGGCGTCTGATCCGCCAGCCCCCCGGCGGGCCGCCCGGCCTGCCCATCGAGCATGATGGCGGCCGATGCGCTACCATGACGCTCTCGCAACTGTCGCCCCTTCCGCTCCTGCCGCATGTTTTCCCACCTTTCTGACGATATCAAGAGCATCATCGAACGCGATCCTGCGGCCCGCAACGGTTTCGAGGTGATCACTTGTTATCCGGGCTTTCAGGCGATCATGATGCACCGCTGGGCGCACCGCTGCTGGGTCAATCAGCTCAAGTGGCTGGGCCGCTTTATTTCTTACCTCGCCCGCATTATTACCGGCATCGAAATCCACCCCGGCGCCACCATCGGCCGGCGCGTGTTCATCGATCACGGCTTCGGCGTCGTCATCGGCGAGACGGCCGTGGTGGGCAATGACTGCACCATCTACCAGGGTGTCACGCTGGGTGGCACGTCGCTCAGCAGCGGCGCCAAGCGCCATCCGACGCTCGAGCGGGGGGTGATCGTCGGCGCTGGCGCCCAGGTGCTCGGCGCGTTCACGGTCGGCGAGTATGCCAAGATCGGCTCGAACGCCGTCGTCGTCAAGCCGGTACCGGCCGGCGCCACTGCGGTTGGCAATCCCGCCCACCTGGTGCGCAAGGATGTCGATGGCCGCAGCGCGCAGCTGTTTTCGGCGTATGGCGTGACGCCCAATGGCGACGATCCGCTGTCGAAAGCCCTGCATGGCCTGATCAATCACGCCGCCCGCCAGGATGAGCAGCTGGAGCGCATGATGGTGATCTTGAAGCAGGCAGGGCTGTGCTGCCCGAGCACCCCTGACGGTGATAAACTCGACACCCTGCAATTGAACAAACTCGTCGATTAAGGATCTTCCGGATGACCATCGAACACGGCGCTGCAGTAGTGGATATCCCCGATCAGCCCGATCAGCTCGATCCCTTTGAAGTGCGGGTGCTGGCCGTGCTGGCCGAAAAAGAAGCGCTCACGCCGGACAACTATCCGCTCTCGCTGAACACGCTGACCAATGGCTGCAACCAGCTCTCGAGCCGCGATCCCGTCATGCAGTTGTCCGAGGAGACGGTGGCCGAGGTGTTGCAGCGGCTAATGCAGCGGAAATTCGTCAGCGGCGTCACCCAGGCCGGCGCGCGGGTGGTCAAGTACGAGCACCGCATGCGCGTCAAATGGACGCTGGAACAGGACAAGCTGGCGGTGCTGGCCATCCTGATGCTGCGCGGACTGCAAACGGCGGGCGAGATCCGCACCCGCAGCGGCCGCATGCACGATTTCAAGTCGGTGGCGGAGGTCGAATCGAGCTTGCAATTTCTGATCGATAAATACCCGCCGCTGGTGTCGAAACTGAGCCTGGCGCCGGGCACCAAGGAACCCCGCTACGGCCACCGGTTGGCCGGTGACGCCGCACTGGCGCGGCAAGAGTCGGCCTTTGGCGCCGTCAGCACGCCGGCCGCCGGCGGCCGGACCGCGCAGCTCGAGCAGGAGATCGCCGCGCTGCGCGCCGAAGTCGATGATTTAAAAGCGCAGTTTGCCGCTTTTAAGCAGCAGTTCGAATAGGCACTACGGGGACCGGCGCCGCAGCGACCTGTCCCAACGATGGCTGACCAAAGCGCATCAAGCCATCTGCCGTCGAGCCTTTAGCCCTCAGCCCTCAGCCCTTAGCCTTCATCCCGCCAGCGCCGCAGCCGCATCGCACCATACAACATCAGCACCGCCGCCGCCACGCCGATCCACACGGTGGGCTGGGCCAGGGTCAGCCACGATTGCACGAACACATTGCCGGCGTCGACATGTTGGTCAGCATCGAGCAGAGTGCGCGATGAGACTGCACCAAACGGCAGCCAGAAACCAGGCACCACGCTGCCCAGACCGCGCAGCACGATGTGTTCGCCAATCCAGTGAACATCGATGGCCACCCCCATCAGCGACATCGTCATGTAGCTCAGCCAGCGCAGCAGGGCCAGCACCAGCAGCGGCACGCCGACCGCCCACAGAAATACTTTCGAGCGCACCAGCGACGACATCAGCAGCAGGTAGGCGACGGTGGGCAGTGCCCACAGCGCGTACACCGGCAACAGACCGAGCATCTGCAGGGGCGCCAGCCAGAACGCCGGGTTGGCCAGTACCGCGCCGACGATATGGACGCCAAACAGGCCCGCGCCGAACAGGCACAGCAATACGATCACCAGCGCCGCGACGATGCCGATCACAAAGGTGACGATGGGTGCCAGCACCAGTGCCGCGAGCGCTTTCGACAGCACGGTATCGCGGTCGGAGATGGGCAGCGACTTCCAGAACAGGATGCTGCGATCGCGGCGGTCGTCATACAGCGCCGACAGGCAATAAAAGAACACCACGAAAGGCAGCACGCCGAACAGCGGGGCGGCAGCGACGATGTAGCCGTTGGCAACGCCGTTCGCCATGGCCGCGCGCGCCTGCGGCCCCATCGCGCTCATCACCACGGCGCTACGGGTAAATTCGTTGCCGTTGATGACCACATGGGCGTTCATCGCTGGCGACATGAAACCGAACACCAGGGTGGCCGCCACCATCGCCACCATCACCAGTGCGACCACCGCCGGGGCCCAGAAAAACGCGCCTTTGTGTTCCCAGTATTCGCGGCGCAGCAACCATTTGAGGGTATTCATGCGGTCGGTCCTTTCATGGTGGCGACGAACAGGTCGGCCACGCTGATGTTGCGGGTTTCGCCGATGCCGGCCAGTTGCGCGCGGCTGACGCCGCCCGGTCCGGCCGAGTCGAACAGCATCACCGACTTGCCGAACACGCTGCGCTTGTTGATGGGCTGCAGGGCGTTGGCAGCATTAAATTTCTCGCTCGGCACCATCACCTCGGTGTAGCGCTCGCTCACTTCTTCCATCGAGGCGGCCAGCACGATCTTGCCATCGCGGATGAACATCAGGTCGGTCAGGATATGTTCGACTTCCTCGACCTGGTGGGTGGTGATGACGATGGTCTTGCCTTCATCAAAATAGTCTTCCAGCAGATTCTGGTAAAACTGTTTACGGTAAATGATGTCCAGGCCCAGGGTCGGCTCATCGAGCACCAGCAGTTTGGCGTCGATCGCCATCACCAGTGCCAGGTGCAGCTGCACCACCATGCCCTTGGACATGGCCTTGACCTTCATCGCTGGCGTCAGCTTGGTGGCGGCGAGGTAGCGCTCGGCCTTGCTGCGGTCGAAGCGCGGATGGATGCCGGCGACGAAATCGATGGCGTCGCCCACCCGCAGCCAGCGCGGCAGGATGGCGACGTCGGCAATGAAGCAGACTTCCTTCATCAGCTCGTCGCGCTCGGTGCGCGGATCGAAACCGAGCACATCGAGCTTACCTTCGAACGGCACCAGGCCCAGCGCCGCTTTCAGGGTGGTGGTCTTGCCCGAGCCGTTGGGACCGATCAAGCCGACGATGCGGCCGGCGCCGATGGTAAAACTGACGTCGTCGACGGCGATCTGCTGGCCGTAGCGCTTCGACAGGCCGCTGGCGGTGATGACGGCGCTCATGCGTCGGCCACCGGTGCGGCGCTGCGCAGCAACTGCTCGACATCGAGACCGAGGCGGCGGATCCGTTCCACCATCGCCGGCCATTCTTCGCGCACGAAGCGCTCGCGTTCGCTGGCCAATAGTTTTTCGCTGGCGCCTGCCGTCATGTACATGCCGATTCCCCTTCTTTTTTCTACGAGATTGTCGTCGACCAGTTCCTGGTATGCCTTCGATACGGTGATCGGGTTGAGTTGATAGTCGGCTGCCACCTGGCGCACCGAAGGCAGGGCGTCACCTGCCTTGAGGTCACCGTCGAGCATCATCTCCAGGACCTTTTCTTTTAGTTGCCGATAGATTGGCGTGTGCTCGTTCCAGCCGGGCGTCATCATGGTTGATGCCCCCGCTGGCCGGGCGCTGGTACAAGTGCGTGTTGCATGGTGCCTCCCCGCTGTGATTGGTGTTGTAGTGAACTATAACACCGTCACAGGGCGTCGCAAGCAGTTTCGGATATGCATGCGAACGCCGGTGCGCCGCGGTCGGGCCTGCTTGTCAGGGACTTATTATTGACGATGAATCAACGTTTGACTACGAAAACTTTGGCGATGATGTTCTCGGCGCGGCGCTGGGGATGTGCCGGCACTGACCGTGAGAGTGCCCCGTCAATCGCTGCCGTTGCAGTCGTGGCGGCGGATGACGCCGTCGGCCGCGATGGCGATCCAGCCGCCGCGCACGGGCCCGTCATCGCATTCCCAGTCGGGCAGCACATAGCGGCGGCGGGCGCCGTCGACGTGCAGGGCAGGGCGGTGGGTGTGTCCATGGATGATGATGTCGCAAGCACTGCTGACATGCAGGGCGTCGATGGCTAGCTTCGTCACATCCATGATGGCCATGCTCTTGCCCGCGTGGGCGTCGCGGCTGCCATCGCGCAGGCCGGCGATGATGGCCTTGCGCTGCGCTAGCGGTAGGGCCAGAAATTGCTGTTGCCAGGCGCGTTCGCGCACCTGCGCGCGAAACGCCATATAGGCGCTGTCGCCGGTGCATTCGGCGTCGCCGTGCACCAGCACCACGCGGGTGCCGGCAATCGTTGCCAGGTGTGGCTCGGCCAGCAGGGTCAGGGCGCAGGCATGGGCAAACCGGGCGCCGACCAGGAAGTCGCGGTTGCCGGCGATCCAGAACACGGCCACACCAGCGTCGGCCACGCGGCGCAGGGCAGCGACGACCGTGGCATTGAAGGGGGAATCGAGGTCGTCGTCACCTGCCCAGTATTCGAACAGGTCGCCGAGAAGATACAGCTGCTCGGCATGCAGCGCGCGCTCGGCCAGGAAGCGGAAAAACGCCTCGGCCGTGCGCGGGTGCGATGCCTGCAGGTGCAGGTCAGAAATAAAATACGCGGCAATGCGCGCCGGCTGGCTCATGGCCGTTGCCTGTGGAACCAGCCGTTGGTACGCAATTACAGAACTTCGACTTTTTCGATGATCACGGCGTCGCTCGGGACGTCGGCGTGCATGCCGCTGCGGCTGGTTTTGACCTTGTTGATCTGGTCGACGATGTCGGTGCCTTCGGTGACTTTGCCGAACACGGCGTAGCCCCAGCCGTCCTGGCCTGGATAGTCGAGGAAGGCATTGTTCTTGGTATTGATGAAGAACTGCGCCGACGCCGAGTGCGGATCCGAGGTACGTGCCATGGCCAGCGTGTACTTGTCGTTTTTCAGACCGTTCTTGGCTTCGTTTTCAACCGTTTGTGGCGCCGCTTTTTGCTTCATGCCAGGTTCGAAACCGCCGCCCTGGATCATGAAATCGCTGATCACACGGTGAAAAATCGTGTTGTTGTAATGGCCTTCGCTGGCGTACTTGATAAAGTTGGCAACCGTTTTCGGCGCTTTCGCCTCGTCCAGTTCAGCCGTGATGGCGCCCATATTGGTGGTGATCAGTACTTTGGTCATGACAGTCCTTTTGATGAATGGGTAAAAATGGTGCGTCTGGTTTGCGGATGTTATTTTATTTGGCCTTGACCACGCTGGCGCCGGTGATCACGATGGGCACCACCGGCACGTTTTGCTGGCCCTTGACGTCGTCGACGACGACGCCCTTGATGTTGTCGACCACGTCCTGGCCCTGGATGACCTTGCCGAATACGGTATAGCCGAAGCCATCCCGCCCCGGATAATCGAGGGCGCTGTTGTCGGCGACATTGATAAAAAACTGCGAGGTCGCTGAATTTGGGTCGCCCGTGCGCGCCATGGCCACCGAATAGGTCACATTCAGCAAACCATTATTGGCTTCGTTCTGGATCGGCTTGAGCGTTTTTTTGGTGACCAGCTGCGCATCCATACCGCCACCCTGGATCATGAAGCCATCGATGACGCGGTGAAAGACGGTGCCCTTGTAATGGCCGTTCTTGACGTACTGGAGAAAATTGGCCACCGTTTTGGGCGCCTTTTCCTGGTCCAGTTCGAGCACGATCTCGCCCATGCTGGTCTTGAGCGCCACTTGTGGCAATTTGGCCGGCTCGGCGGCGAGCACGGCGCCGAAGGACAGGCCGAGCAGCACGCTCAAGCCGCGGCCAAGCCAGCTGGCGGTGGATTTTCGAAACAAATTGGCGGACATGGCAGCTTTCACAAGGTGGAGTTAACGCAAAGCGCTGTCAAGCGCTGTGCAGAAAAATAAACCTTGGCCATATGCGGCCAGAGGGGTTTTTATCAATGCTATACTTTCGCGCAGAACGTCCATTCTATCAAATAAGAACAATACAGAGGGCCGTGACGATATCGAACCATCAACCGCTGCCGGTGCGTGCCCCCGAGGATTCCGCACCCCCGTCAGCTATGGTTTGTGCCGTCGCGGCTGCTGCTATTCACCGCAAGAGCCCGATGAGCCAACTGAAGATTTACAACACGCTCGCGCGTGACAAACAGGACTTCGTCCCCATCGTCCCCGGTCAGGTCGGCATGTACGTGTGCGGCATGACCATTTACGATTACTGCCACATCGGCCACGCGCGCATGATGATGGCCTTCGATGTGGTCTATCGCTGGCTCACGGCGTCCGGTTACCAGGTCAATTATGTCCGCAATATCACCGATATCGAGGACAAGATCATCCGCCGCGCGGTGGACAATGGCGAATCGATTTATTCGCTCACTTCCCGTTTCGAGCGCTACATGGACGAAGACACCCGGGCGCTGGGCATCCTGCCTCCCACGCTGGTGCCGCACGCCACCAAGTACGTGCCGCAAATGCTCGGCATCATCGAGCTGCTCGAACAAAAAGGCTTGGCCTACCGCGCCGACGATGGCGACGTCAATTATGCGGTGCGCAATTTTCCCGGCTACGGCAAGCTCTCCGGCAAGTCGCTCGACGACTTGCGCGCTGGCGAACGGGTCGACGTCAATACAGGCAAGCGCGACGCCCTCGACTTCGTGCTGTGGAAGGCGTCGAAGGATGACGAGCCGGCCGAAGTCAAATGGCCGTCGAAATGGGGCAGTGGGCGGCCGGGCTGGCACATCGAGTGCTCGGCCATGTCGTGCGCCACCCTCGGTGAGCATTTCGATATCCATGGCGGCGGCGCCGATTTGCAGTTCCCCCACCACGAAAACGAAATCGCCCAGTCCGAAGGTGCTTTCGGTCAGCCAATGGTCAACTACTGGCTGCACAATGGTCATGTGCGGGTCGACAACGAGAAAATGTCCAAGTCGCTGGGCAATTTTTTCACGATCCGTGATGTGCTGGCCAGGTACGACGCCGAAGTGCTGCGCTTCTTTATTTTAAAAGCGCACTATCGCAGCCCCCTCAATTATTCGGACGCCCACCTCGACGATGCCAAGCTTGGCCTCACCCGTCTTTACACGGCGCTCGATGGCATCGAAGCGGACCTCGCTGCACCTGACTGGAGCAGCCCCCACGGCGTGCGCTTTGCCGATGCCATGAACGATGACTTCAACACGCCAATTGCCATTGCCGTGCTGTTCGATATGGTCAGTGAACTCAATAAAACGCGCTCGAGCGCGCTGGCCGGCCAGTTGCGCGCGCTGGCCGATGTCATCGGTCTGCTGGGCCGCAGCGCCCAGCAATTCCTGCAGGGTGATGCCAGCGCCGACGATGATCACATCGCCGCCCTGATCGCAGCCCGCAGCGCCGCCAAAAAAGCGAAAAATTTCAGCGAATCGGACCGCATTCGCGCCGACCTGCTGGCCACCGGCGTCATCCTCGAAGACAAGCCGGACGGCACCACCAACTGGCGTCGTGCATGATGGCGCTCAACAAGGACGCCGTCGGCAATGCCGCCCTCCTCATTGAAGTACCCGCCTACTGGGAGCAGGCCAAGCTCGAGCTGATGAAGCGCGACCGCATCATGAAAAAGCTGATCCCCCAGTTCGGCGACCTGCACCTGGTCGGCCATCCCGACCCGTTTACCACGCTGGCCCGTTCGATCGTCGGCCAGCAGGTGACCAATAAGGTGGCCGACGCCGCCTGGGCCAAGCTGCTGGCGGCCTGTCCCAAAATCACCCCGGCGCAAGTGATCAAGGCGGGTGCCGAGCAACTGGGCGGCTGCGGTTTGTCCAAGCGCAAGACCGAATACATCCTCGACCTGGCCGACCACTTCAAGGCCAAGCGCGTGCACACCAACCTGTGGGCCGAAATGGCCGACGAAGCGGTGATTGCCGAACTGGTGCAAATCCGCGGCATCACCCGCTGGACTGCCGAGATGTTCCTGATTTTTAACCTGCTGCGGCCGAATGTGCTGCCGCTGGACGACCCCGGTCTGATCCACGGCATCAGCCACAATTATTTTTCCGGTGAGCCTGTCTCGCGCAGCGATGCGCGGGAAGTGTCGGCCAACTGGGAACCGTGGCGTACAGTTGCCACCTGGTATTTGTGGCGTAGCCTCGATCCCGCTGCGGTAGAATAGACGATGGCAGGCCGCGCCGAGACTGGTTGCGGCCTGCAATTATTGCAACGGTAGCGCCCGTGCTGGCGGTGGGTGCAGCAGGCGCTTCCTGTGAAATTCCTTCGGAGTACCAATGAATAAAACAACTTTCCTCAATTTTGAGCAGCCTATTGCCGAGCTCGATTCCAAGATTGAAGAGCTGCGTTTCGTGCAAGACGATTCCGCTGTCGACATCTCCGAAGAGATCGACCGCCTGGCCAAAAAAAGCCAGCAGCTGACCAAGGACATTTACGCCAAGCTCACGCCGTGGCAGGTGTCGCAAATCGCCCGCCATCCGCAGCGTCCCTACACCATGGACTACGTCAACGAAATCTTCACCGATTTCCACGAACTGCATGGCGACCGCTCCTACGCCGACGATCTGTCGATCGTTGGCGGCTTGGCCCGCTTCAATGGCCAGGCTTGCATGGTGATCGGTCACCAGAAAGGGCGCGACACCAAGGAGCGCGCGCTGCGCAATTTCGGCATGCCCAAGCCGGAAGGCTATCGCAAGGCCATGCGCCTGATGAAAGTGGCGGAAAAATTCGGCCTGCCCATTTTTACCTTTGTCGATACGCCCGGTGCCTTCCCCGGTATCGATGCCGAAGAGCGCGGTCAGTCCGAAGCGATCGGCCACAATCTGTACGTCATGGCCGAACTGAAAGTGCCGCTGATCGCCACCATCATCGGTGAAGGCGGCTCCGGCGGCGCGCTGGCCATTGCCGTCGGCGACGCCGTGCTGATGCTGCAATATGCGACCTATTCGGTGATTTCTCCGGAAGGCTGCGCCTCGATCCTGTGGAAAACCGCCGAGCGCGCATCCGACGCTGCCGATGCGCTCGGCCTGACGGCGCACCGCCTGAAGGCGATGGGCCTGATCGACAAGATCATCAACGAGCCGCTCGGTGGCGCCCACCGCGATCCGAAAGCCATGGCCACCATGCTCAAGCGGGCACTGGCCGATTCGCTGCGCCAGTTCCAGGGCATGAAAACGCGCGAACTGATCGATACCCGCCATCAGAAACTGATGAGCTACGGTAAATTCAAAGAAACCCTGCCAGCAGAAGAGTGAAGTCTCAGTGAGTCGATCTACCACCGGCAGTCTGCCGGACATCTTCGCGCGCGCCCTGGCGGCGCTGCGCCAGGGCAGTCGCCCGGCGCTTGCCATCGCCTACAGCGGCGGCCTCGATTCCTCGGTGCTGCTGCACCTGGCCCACAGTTGGGCCAGCGCGCATGACGTCGCCCTGTTTGCCTTCCATGTCCACCACGGTCTCAGCCCGAACGCCGACGCCTGGCTGGCGCATTGCCGCGCCCAGTGTAAAGCGCTGAACGTGCGTTTTGACGCCAGCCATGTCACCCTGCAAAAGAACAAATCCGGGATCGAGGCGGCCGCCCGCAAGCTGCGTTACGCGGCGCTGGGCGCCCTGTGCGGGCGGCATGGCGTCGAACTGATGCTCACTGCCCACCATCTTAACGACCAGGCCGAGACGGTGCTGCTGCAATTGCTGCGCGGCTCAGGCATGGCCGGCCTGTCGGGCATGGACGGCGCCAACAGCGCTCCTGAACTGCTTGGCAACGCCGCTCTGGTGATGGCGCGGCCGCTGCTGCCAGTGATACGCGAGGCCCTGGAAGCTTATGCCGGCGTCCATGGCATCAGCTGGATCGACGACGAATCGAACAGCGATCCCCGTTACGCGCGCAACGCGCTGCGCCTGCAGGTGATGCCGGCGCTGGCGGCCGCCTTTCCTGGCTTTCAGGAACGCTTTGCCCGTAGCGCAGCGCACGCGCAATCGGCCCAGCGTCTGCTGGCCGAGCTGGCCGAGAATGATTTGCGCGCCGTCCTGGTCGATGGCACCATCGAGGTCGCCCCCCTGCGGCTGCTGACGCTGGACCGCGTGCGCAACCTGCTGCGCTACTGGTTCAGTCTAAAACAGGTGCGCATGCCATCGGCTGCCTGGCTCGACGAGATGGTCAGCCAGCTGCTCGAAGCGCGCCCCGGCTCACAGATGCTGGTCAGCCATCCCGACTGCCATATTCGGCGCCACCGCGACCGCCTGTACATCGTCGACAAGCTCGATGAGCTGGCCGGCATGCGCGACCCCGACGATGACGGCGTGATCGTCCGCCATGCCGAGCGTTTTGTCTGGCAGGGCGAGGCGTCGCTCGACTTTCCCGATTACGGCGGCACCCTGCATTTCGATAGCGCCACACGCGGTTTCGATCCGGCCTGGCTGCGCGTGCAGCGCCTGCACATCGACTTTCGCGTCGGCGGCGAGCGCATCAAACTGGCCCACAACCGGCCGACGCGCAGCCTCAAGTACCACTACCAGGCGGTCAACGTGCCGGCGTGGGAGCGCACCCGCCTGCCGGTGGTGGGCGCCGGCAAGAGCGTGCTGTACGCGGCTGGCATCGGCATGGACTACCACCACCTGGTCGAAGGCGAGGGCAGCGTCGCGCTGCGCTGGGAAACCGCAGACCTTGCCACATAGCCGAAATCTGCATGACCTTATATCCACAAGGTATAGCTTTGTCGGCCCCGCTTCTTGTCATTCTGCATTGCAGCATGTAGAGTACGGCCTCTTTTTACCCTCTACCGAGAAACACCTTATGGCATTAATTGTCCACAAATATGGCGGCACGTCGATGGGCTCGACGGAACGGATCAAGAATGTCGCCATCCGCGTCGCCAAGTGGCACGATGCCGGCCACCAGGTGGTGGTGGTGCCGTCGGCCATGTCCGGGGAAACCAACCGTCTGATTGGCCTGGCGCGCGAAATCATGGGCCAGCCGGACCCCCGCGAGCTCGACATGATTTGCTCGACCGGCGAGCAGGTGTCGGTGGGATTGCTGGCGATGGCGCTGTTGGCGATCGGCAAGGATGCGGTCTCGTATGCGGGCTGGCAGGTGGCGATCAAGACCGATTCTTCGTTTACCAAGGCGCGCATCCAGTCGATTGACGATAAAAAAGTGCTGGCCGATCTGAACGCCGGCAAGGTGGTCATCATTACCGGCTTCCAGGGCGTCGATGAAGATGGCAACATCTCGACCCTGGGGCGTGGCGGTTCGGACACCTCGGCCGTGGCGATCGCCGCCGCCCTGAAGGCGGACGAATGCCTGATCTATACCGACGTCGACGGCGTCTACACGACCGACCCGCGGGTGGTGTCGGACGCGCGCCGCCTGAAGACGGTGACGTTCGAAGAAATGCTGGAAATGGCCTCGCTGGGATCGAAAGTGCTGCAAAGCCGCTCGGTCGAATTTGCCGGCAACTACCGCGTCCCCACCCGCGTGCTGTCGTCGCTGACCGACCCCCTGCTGCCCCTGCACGAAGAAGCCAATTCGGGCACCCTGATTTCGTTTGAGGAAGACAAAAATATGGAACAAGCTGTTATTTCCGGCATCGCTTTCAACCGCGATGAAGCCAAGATCACCATTCTGGGCGTGCCCGACAAGCCAGGCATCGCCTTCCATATCCTCGGACCGGTGGCTGACGCCAACATCGAAGTGGACATGATCATCCAGAACCAGTCGGTGGACGGCAAGACCGACTTTACCTTCACCGTCTCGCGCGGTGAGTACCAGAAGGCCATGGGCGTGCTCGAGTCCGTCAAGGGCGACATTGGTGCGGCCAGCGTGCTGGGCGACGCCAAGGTGTCGAAGGTGTCGGTGGTCGGCGTGGGCATGCGCAGCCACGTCGGGGTCGCCTCGCAGATGTTCCGCACGCTGTCGGAAGAGGGCATCAACATCCTGATGATTTCCACGTCAGAAATCAAAATTTCTGTCCTCATTGACGAGAAGTACATGGAGCTTGCGGTACGGGCCCTGCACAAAGCATTCGATTTGGAAAAAGAGTAAGAATTTAAAAAAAATGTCGGTCGTTCCATTGACCGAACGGGTAGCCAGCCAGTATGATTCTGGTCTTCTGCTGTAGCGACTGCGACACCAGAATGGAGACGTGGCCGAGTGGCCGAAGGCACATCCCTGCTAAGGATGCATACGGCTTATACCTGTATCGTGAGTTCGAATCTCACCGTCTCCGCCAAAACGTTGTTCTCGATCATCCGAGAATGTCTAAAAACCCGCTAATCTCATAGAGAAAGTGGGTTTTTTTTCGTCTCCAATCGTCCAGCGGCGCCCACGTAGCTCCAGCGAGTTTGGGAGCTTTTTTGGGGGCTCGCGAACAACCGTCCTGCGAGAGGCCCCCAAAATGCCGAAGCGCGTCGTCCCCCTCACTGATCTGCAGATTCGCAACGCCAAAAAGCGCGAGGCGCCGTACAAGCTGTTCGATGGCGGCGGCCTGTACCTTGAAGTTACCCCGGCCGGCTCCAGGCTGTGGCGCATGAAGTACCGGCAGCCGAACGGCAAGGAAAACAAGCTGCACTTCGGCGCCTATCCGGAGGTGTCGCTGAGTCAGGCGCGCTAGCAGCGCGACGCTGCCCGCCAGCTGTGCGCCGCGGGCACCGATCCTGGCCGTGTGCGCGACGAGCGTGCCCTGCACAGCAAGTATGCCGCCGGCAACACGTTTGAAGCGGTGACCCGTGACTGGCACCGCGTCAACGCTAAAAAATGGCAGCTGCAAACAGCGAAAAACATTCTGCATCGTTTTGAGATGGATATTTTCCAGTCATTGGCGCGATGCCCATCGACGCCGTCAAGGTGCCGCACGTCCTCGAGCGATCCGCGCCATCGAACGGCGCGGATCGCTCGAGGTGGCCAAGCGCATGGCGGCCGACTGCGCCCGGGTGTTCAACTACGCCGTTCGCAGCGGCTTGGCAGAACGCAATCCGGCGGCACTGCTGGGGGAGGTGCTGGAGGTGCGCGAAAAAAGTCATTTCGCGGCGCTGTCACCGGACCAGCTTCCTGGCTTCCTGCGGGCGCTGCATGGCAACGAAGCGTGCATGGGCATGCCGACCCGCGTGGCGATGCGTCTGATGCTGATGGTGTTTGTGCGCACCAGCGAACTGATCGAAACACCCTGGTCGGAAATTGACCTTGACAAGGGGGGAGTGGATTATTCCCTGGACACGCATGAAAATGGGCCGGCGCAAGGCGAAGCCGGACAAGACCGACCATCACGTCTGCCTGTCGCGGCAAGCGGGTTCGTTGTTGCGCGAGCTGCATCGGCTGACCGGGGGAGGCATGTACCTGTTTCCGAACATGCGTGATGCCAAGCGGCCCATGAGCAATATGGCGCTCCTCAAGGCGATAGAGCGCATGGGCTACAAGGGCGACATGACGGGCCACGGCTTCAGGGCGCTGGCGATGACGACACTAAAGGAAAAGCTCGGTTACCGGCACGAGGTGGTCGACTGGCAGCTGGCCCATGCGCCCAAGGACAAGAGCGAGAGCGCCTACGACCGCGCCAGATATCTCGATGAGCGCAGGATCATGATGCAGCACTGGGCCGATTACCTGGACGCGCAATCGGCAGCGGCACTGGTGGGTGAGGGAATGTCCGCGCAGAGCACGCGTTCCTCGATGTCGACAGGGCCAGGAGAGAGGCAGTCATAGCCGGGTAGGGGCTACAGTGGCCTCGGCCTCAGTGCCAAGGTCGCGGGCGCTGATGCACTGTGTTTTCCAGGCAACGATTTCGCTCAGCAACCAAGCTGACGCCCTCGGTCCGATCTTGACCGGTTTCGCAAACTCGCCGCGCTTGATCGCTGCATAAATGCTGCTTCGCGATTTGCCACACAGGGCCATCACTACATCAATCTTGATCAGTCTGTCTTCATCGTGCGGGCCGATCTGCGCACGTTTTGCGGCTGGTTCACCTGCGCCGCCAAGGGTGTTCACGGAATCGTTGCCAGTATGGGCTTTGTCTGTAGCAAGCATGCTTTATTTCACCTTTGATAGAGTGTATTGCGGAGAGCGCTTGCATCAGTCTGAACCGGGGAAAATTTTTTTCTAGCGCGAATGGACGGTTTTTTGGGAGACTTTCGTATCAGGAGAGATAGATGAGCTTCAATTTGCGCGGTCGTAAACTTGACGTGGGTTTGATCGTGGAGGCGCAGTTGGCAGGTGCACGTCATCAACAACGCGTGAACTGGTGTCGGCCCGCTTGGCATAGTGGTGGCGGTGCACCAGCTCGTTTTTAAACTGGCCCAGACGGGGTGCTGCTGTGGGACTGTTCGGTGTATATCTCCTTGAACACCCAACGCGTCGCACGGCCGATCGCTATGGGCAAATGTCGCCGCAACGATTTGCGGTGGTCAAGTAATTTCGGACACAACGATAGGTTCGCGTTCTGCGATTTTCCGTTCGTAGACGGTGGGCGGCAGATTGCCCGATGCTGAATTAATGCGCTTGCCGTTGTAGAAGCCGACGATGTAGTCGGTGATGTCTGCGTTGGCCTCGGCATGGTTGGCATATTGACGTTGCCAAACACGTTCCATTTTGAGGTTCAGGAAGAAGCGCTCTGCGACGGCGTTGAAGCGATGCTTCAACGCCCAGCAATTTCCTTTGCGGCTCATGCTGCAGACGAAGCCGTTTTTTTTAAAAAGATCCTGGTAAAGCTCGCTGGCATACTGGCTGCCCCGATCGGAATGAACGATCAGGCCTGCTGCCGGTCGGCGCTGCCCGAGCGCCATGTTCAAAACATCGCACACCAGTTTGGCAGGCATGCTCGGTGCCATCGCCCAGCCGACCACTTTACGAGCGTACAGGTCGAGCACGGTGGCCAGATACAGCCACCCAGCACCGGTCCTGATATAGGTAATATCGCTGACGTAAGCCAAGTTCGGCCCTGTCGGATCGAACTGTTGGCTGAGCACATTGGCGGCAATCGGCAAGTTGTGCTTGCTGTCGGTAGTGTGAACAAATTTTCGCTTGCAGACGGGCTTCAGGGCCGCCTGGCGCATCAATCGACGCACCTTGTAGCATCCAATTTTGAAGCCGTCGTTTGCCATGGCTGTGACCATTCGACGGCTGCCGTAACTCTGGTGGCTTGCCATACATGCGGCCTTCAAATGGACGCTCTCTTTGCACACCTTGGGCATGGCGAAACGTCGCTTGGCTTCGTAAAAAGCAGACCTGCTCACTTCCAGAACACGGCAGCTTTGCAAGACCGGGACGGCCTCCTTTTGCAGCGCTTCAATGACCTGGTGGGTCACTTCATTTCGCGGGCAAAGAAGGCCGACGCTTTTTTTAATATCGTCACGTCCCGGCGAAGTTGTTGATTCTCCTGCTCCAGCTGGCGGATCCTCTGCTGCTCGGCAGTCAATGGTTTACCGATGCCGCGCTGGCCACTCTGCTCGGCGCTGAACTGGGCCAGCCATCGACGGATCGCGGTCTGGCCGATGTCCATGCTCTCGCTGACGTTCTGAATGCTTTGCCGGATGCGTCAACGAACTGTAAACGCGCATGCGATCGCGCCGTCCCGCCTGCGTTTTTTACACTGCGTTTTTACACAGCGTTTTTTACACAGCGTTTACGCGTCCTCGTGGATTTTTTAGAAAATTTTTATGCCTAGCTTGATACGCTTGTCCCGGTCAATAACGCATCCCCGATGGAGGCAGCATGAATTCCTGGTCGACCCGCCAAGTGTCACAACAGTGCGCCGAACACGTGCCGAAATCCGCGGCGCCAGGCCCGCTTGCAGCGACCGGTTTGCGTGTGCTGCGCCTGAGCGTGGACAGTGCCTCCGTTACCACGCTGCGCCAGCTTGCCATGCGGGTGTGCGGCGACGCTCTGGAATTCATGCGCATCGCCGTCTGCGCCGGCGGCCAGCGCATTGCAGTGTGGCTGTGCGTGCAGCTCGGCTTTGTCGCGCTGTTGAGCGAAACGGTGCAGCGGCAGTTGCCCGGCGCGCGTCTCGGTGATCATCACGCGGCGGCAGGAGAATTGCCATGATCGTCGCCATCGCCAGCACTAAAACAGGGCGCGGTCATTGCGCTTTGGCTGCCAACCTGGCGGTACTGCGCACCCGCAGCGGCAGTCGCATGTGCCTGCTCGACATCGACCCCGCACGCAGCGCCTATCGCTGGGGGTGCGCGCGCAGCGAGGAAGGCCAGGGCCCTGCGATGGCGGCGCTGGCCTTGCCCGCGCGGGTGGCCACTGGCGGCATCGACCAGATAGCTTCCCGCTACAGCGATCTGCTGATCCACACCGGTGCCTGCGCCAGCCACGATTGCCGCAGCGCGTTGTTGTCGGCGCGGGTGGTTGTGGTGCCGCTCGCGCCGGCCGACTACGACCTTGACGCCAATTACAGCCTGATTGCTGACCTGAACGGGGCACGCATGTTCAATCCTTCGCTGAAAGCGCTGTTCGTCATTCTGGCAGACGTCGGCGAGCCGACCGCGCTGGAGCTGGCGCGAGCCCGCCTGTATGTCGCCCAAGTCATGTCAGCAACCCTGGCGAACACTGTGCTGCACTGGCCCGACGCCAACGAATACGGTCACGGGCGCTGCGTCTGCGACGCTGAAACCTGCGATCCGGATGCGGCTGCCGAGTTGCACGCGTTGTACCGCGAGGTGTATGCGCAGCAGGCCGCGATTTCCCCCATTTCATTCAACCATTGATTTACCCCCCCCCCTGAAAGAGAAAGCGCTGCATGAAAAACGTCCTATTGGCTGTCGCCCTGGTTTCCACTTTTGCATCAAGCAACGTTCTGGCGCAAGAGGCCGCCGCCGGGCCGAATGAGTTGACCTTCAATGCCGCCGTCACCAGCGACTACCGTTACCGTGGTATTTCGCAGTCCCGCCTGCAGCCAGCCCTGCAGGGCGGCGCCGATTTCACCAACAAGCCGTCCGGCCTGTACGTGGGCATCTGGGCCTCGACAATTAAATGGACCAAGGACGCCGGTGGCAGCGGCGATGTGGAAATCGACCTGTATGCCGGCAAGCGCGGCGACATCGGTCAGGGATTTGGCTATGACGTCGGGGTGCTGACCTATGTGTATCCATCGAATGGCCTGGCCGACGTCAGCGGCTTTGCCAATGCCAATACCACGGAACTGTACGGCCAGCTGTCCTACGGTCCCGGGGCTCTCAAATACTCGCACGCGGTGACCAATCTGTTCGGCTTTGTCGACAGCAAGAACAGCGGCTACCTCGACCTGTCGGTCAATCCCGAGCTGGTCAAGGACGTCACACTGAATCTGCATGCCGGCCGTCAGCGCGTCGACAACAACGGCACGGCCAGCTACATCGACTGGAAAGTCGGCGTCACCCACGACTTCGGCGTTGTCACTGGCGCCCTGGCCTACATCGGCACCAACGCCGGCAAGGTGGCGTATGCCTCGCCGGCCAACGGCAAGTTTCTCGGTAAATCCGCGCTGCAGCTGACCATCAGCAAGACCTTCTAATTTTTACAAGTTGTTTACACCATTGGTTCAAGTGTTTACAAAATTTTTAGGCGGTCAGCGCTACGCTGGCCGTATCGACACCAGAACATCAAAAGGGATCACATGGATGCAATGTATATCGGTGCCACAGTGCTGTTCGTCGCACTGATCTGGGCCTTCGCCTCGGGCTGCCAGAAGCTGGGAGAAAAATAATGGAAATTTGGCAAATCGGCGGCGTGGTCGCCATCGGCCTGCTGGCCTACCTGGTGCATGCCCTGCTGAACGCGGAGGATTTGTGATGAGCACCCCGTCATTCATGTTGTTGTGCGCCTTTTTGGTCGCCCTGTTGGCCCTGGCGTGGCCGCTCGGCATCGTGCTGGCCCAGGTCGGCAAGGGCGAGGGCGCTGCCGTTCCCGGCATGGGCTGGCTGGGCGCCATCGAACGCCTGTTGTACCGCGCCGCCGGCGTCGCCAGCGGCGCCGACATGGGCTGGAAGGCGTATGCCGTCGCCTTGCTGGTATTTAACGGTTTGGGCGCCTTGTTTGTCTATGCACTGCAGCGCTTGCAGCAGTGGTTGCCCCTCAATCCGCAGTCGCTGCCGAACATCAGCCCGGATTCGTCGTTCAATACGGCCGTCAGTTTTGTCACCAACACCAACTGGCAGGGTTACAGCGGCGAGCAGACCATGAGTTATCTGACACAGATGCTGGCGCTGACGGCCCAAAATTTCTTTTCGGCCGCTACCGGCATGGCGGTCGTGTTCGCCCTGATCCGGGGTTTTAGCGCCCGCTCGGCCAAGACCATCGGCAATTTCTGGGTCGACCTGACCCGTTCGACGCTGTACGTGCTGCTGCCGCTGTCGCTGCTGTTCTCAGTATTTCTGATGGGGCAGGGCGTGATCCAGAATTTTTCGGCCTATCAGGACGTGCAGCTCCTTGAGCCGGTTGCTTATTCGGTGCCGAAAAACGGCGCCGATGGCCAGCCCCTGAAAGACGCCAAGGGCCAGCCGGTGATGGAAAACCTGGTTGCCACCAGCCAGTCCATCGCCATGGGCCCGGTAGCGTCGCAGGAAGCGATCAAGATGATCGGCACCAATGGCGGCGGCTTTTTCAATGCCAATTCAGCCCATCCCTACGAAAACCCCACGCCGCTGAGTAATTTTGGCCAGATGCTGGCCATCTTCCTGATTCCCGCCGGCCTGTGCTTTGCTTTCGGTCGTCTGGTGGGCGACCGCCGCCAGGGCATTGCCGTGCTGGCGGCGATGACCATCATGTTTGTTGGTGCCACCCTGGTGGTGCTGGGCGCCGAACAGGCCGCCCACCCGCAACTGCTGCAAATGGGCGTTGACCAGGTCGGCAGTGCAATCCAGGCTGGCGGCAATATGGAAGGCAAGGAAACGCGCTTCGGTATTGCCGCGTCAAGCCTGTTTGCCGCAATTACCACGGCGGCCTCGTGCGGCGCTGTCAACGCCATGCACGATTCCTTCACGCCCTTGGGCGGTTCGATTCCGATGCTGCTCATTCAGCTTGGCGAAGTGGTGTTCGGCGGGGTTGGTTCGGGCCTCTACGGCATGCTGGTGTTCGCCATCATGGCCGTGTTCATTGCCGGCCTGATGATCGGTCGCACACCGGAATACCTGGGCAAGAAAATTCAGAGCTTCGAGATGAAGATGACCTCGATCGCCATTCTGGTCACTCCCGTGCTGGTGCTGGGCGGCACGGCGATCGCCGTGATGCTCGACGCTGGCAAGGCCGGGATCGCCAATCCGGGCGCGCACGGCTTTTCGGAAATTCTCTATGCCTTCAGCTCGGCAGCGAACAACAATGGCAGTGCGTTTGCCGGCCTCTCCGCCAATACGCCTTTTTACAACGTCATGCTGGCGATCGCCATGTGGTTCGGCCGCTTTGCCGTCATTGTGCCGATTCTGGCGATTGCCGGTTCGCTGGCAGCCAAGCCGCGCCTGCAAGCCAACCCCGGCACCATGCCGACCCACGGGCCGGTGTTCGTCGGCCTGCTCATCGGGGTGGTGTTGCTGGTAGGTGTACTTAACTATGTTCCCGCTCTGGCCCTGGGGCCGGTGGTTGAACACCTTCAATTGTATACAAAGTAATCATGGCCACGGAGTCCAAGATGTCTCAAACAAAATCCCTGCCCAAGGTCAGTACACCGCAGGCAGCGCCACGCAAATCGCTGACGCTGTTCGATACCAGCCTGCTGTTGCCCGCCATTGGCGACGCCTTCATGAAACTCGGACCGCGCACGCAGGCGCGCAGTCCGGTGATGTTTGTCGTGTACGTGGGCAGTATCCTGACGACGCTGATGTATTTCCGGGCGCTTAGCTCACCGGCCGAAATTGCCGACAGCGGTTTTATCGCGGCAATCTCGATATGGCTGTGGTTCACCGTGCTGTTCGCCAACTTCGCCGAGGCCCTGGCGGAAGGGCGCAGCAAGGCCCAGGCGGCGTCCCTGCGCGGCCTGAAACAGACGGTGATGGCGAAAAAGCTGGCCACTGCCAAATACGGCACCACCTGGCTGCCGGTGCCCGGCGCCGATCTGCGCAAGGGGCACAGCATTCTGGTCGAAGCGGGCGACGTCATTCCCATCGACGGCGAGGTGGTCGAAGGGATGGCGTCGGTCGACGAAAGCGCCATCACGGGCGAATCGGCGCCGGTGATCCGCGAATCGGGTGGCGACTTTTCTTCCGTCACCGGCGGCACGCGCGTGCTGTCGGACTGGCTGGTGGTACGGGTTGCCGTCAACCCGGGCGAAACTTTTTTGGACCGCATGATTTCGATGGTCGAAGGCGCCAAGCGCCAGAAGACGCCGAATGAAATCGCGCTGACCATCCTGCTGGTCGCGCTGACCATTGTGTTTTTGGTGGTGACGGTGACCTTGCTGCCGTTTTCCATGTTCAGCGTGACCGCGGCCGGCGCCGGCACCCCGGTCAGCGTGACCGTGCTGATTGCCCTGCTGGTGTGCCTGATCCCCACCACCATCGGCGCCTTGCTGTCGTCGATCGGCGTGGCCGGGATGAGCCGCATGATGGGCGCCAACGTCATCGCCACCTCGGGCCGCGCGGTGGAAGCGGCCGGCGACGTCGATGTGCTGTTGCTCGACAAGACAGGCACGATTACCCTGGGGAACCGCCAGGCTGCGGCTTTTTTCCCGGCACCCGGCATCAGCGAGCAACAGCTGGCCGATGTGGCGCAGCTGGCGTCAATGGCCGATGAAACGCCTGAAGGCCGCTCGATCGTCGTGCTGGCCAAGCAGAAGTTCAACATCCGGGAACGCGATCTGGGGGCGCTCGGTGCCGTGTTCATCCCGTTTAGCGCCAATACCCGCATGAGCGGCGCCGATCTCGGTGCGCGCCAGGTGCGCAAGGGCGCCGCCGACTCGGTGCGCAAGCATGTCGAAGCGATCGGCCAGGTCTATCCCGCCGAGATGGCCAGGCTGGTCGATGACGTTTCGCGCCGCGGCAGCACGCCGCTGGTGGTGGTCGACGACGGCCGTGTCATGGGCGTGGTGGAACTGAAGGATATCGTCAAGGGCGGCATCAAGGAGCGCTTTGCCGAGCTGCGCCGCATGGGGATCAAGACCGTGATGATCACCGGCGACAACAAGCTGACCGCCGCCGCGATTGCCGCCGAAGCCGGTGTCGATGATTTCCTGGCCGAAGCCACGCCCGAAGACAAATTGAAATTGATCCGTGACTACCAGTCGGAAGGCCGGCTGGTGGCGATGACGGGCGACGGCACCAACGATGCCCCGGCACTGGCCCAGGCCGATGTGGCGGTGGCAATGAATTCCGGCACCCAGGCCGCCAAGGAGGCCGGCAATATGGTCGATCTCGATTCGAATCCGACCAAGCTGCTGGAAATTGTCGAAATCGGCAAGCAGATGCTGATGACGCGCGGTTCGCTGACGACGTTTTCCATCTCGAACGACATCGCCAAGTATTTCGCCATCATTCCGGCGGCCTTTGTCGGCACCTACCCGCAGTTAAAAGCGCTCGACATCATGCAGCTGTCGAGCCCGAATTCGGCGATCATGTCGGCGGTGATTTTTAACGCCCTGATCATCATCGTGCTCATCCCGCTGGCCCTGAAGGGCGTGCGCTACCGTGCCATCGGCGCTGCCGCGCTCCTGCGCAGGAACATCCTGATCTACGGCGTCGGCGGCATTATCTTGCCCTTCGTCGGCATCAAGCTGATCGACATGCTGCTGTCGCTGCTGCGCCTGGTTTAACGTTCAAGTTGAAAGGAACCATCATGAAATCCACCCTGCGTCCCGCCATCGTGTTGTTCGGCGCTCTTACACTGGTCGTTGGCGTACTCTATCCGCTGGCCGTCACCGGCATCGGCAAACTTGCCTTCGCCGACCAGGCCGCTGGCAGCCTGGTACTGCGCGACGGCAAACCGATCGGATCGAGCCTGATCGGCCAGACTTTTTCCTCGCCGCGCTATTTTTGGAGCCGGCCGTCGGCCACTGCGCCGATGAGTAATAACGCCGCCGGCAGCTCCGGCGCCAACCAGGGGCCGCTCAACCCGGCCCTCATCGACGCCGTCAAAGGGCGCATCAGCGCCCTGCGCGACGCCGACCCGACTAACAAGGCGGCCATTCCGGTTGACCTGGTGACCGCTTCGGCTAGCGGACTCGACCCGGAAATCAGCGTGGCGGCTGCGCGCTACCAGGCCGGCCGCGTCGCCAGCGCGCGCAAGATGCCGCGTGAGCAGGTCGACAGCCTGATCTCAGTGCATACTATTGCGCAACATCTGGGCTTTTTCGGCGAGAGCAGGGTCAATGTGCTTGCGCTGAACCTGGCCCTGGATGGCGCAACGCACTAGCAACCAAGCAAAACACACCATGCCCATGATTCCCGGCGACAGTCAGCGACCCGATCCCGATGCCTTGCTGGCCCAGATGCAACAACAGGAGCGGCAGGCAGCGCGCGGTCGCCTGCGCATCTACTTTGGGGCCTCGGCCGGTGTTGGTAAAACCTATGCCATGCTGGCGGCCGCACGGCGCCTGCAGCAACAAGGGCAGTCACCGCTGGTGGGCGTACTGGAAACCCATGGACGTGCCGAGACCGCCGCGCTGCTCGACGGTCTGGTGCTGTTGCCGCCCAAGATGCTCGCCTACCGCGGCACGGCGATCGGCGAGTTCGATCTCGACGCCGCCCTTGCCCGGCAACCGGCGCTCATTTTGGTGGACGAGCTGGCGCACTCGAACGCGCCCGGCTCGCGCCACCCGAAGCGCTGGCAGGATATCGAGGAGTTGCTCGACGCTGGCATTGATGTATTTACCACTGTCAATGTGCAACACCTGGAAAGCCTCAACGATGTGGTCGGTGGCATCACCGGCATCCGGGTGTCGGAAACGGTGCCCGACACCGTCTTCGATGAGGCCGACGAGGTGGTGCTGGTCGATCTGCCCGCCGATGAATTGCTGGCACGCCTGCTCAGTGGCAGGGTGTATCAGGGACCACAGGCGGAGCGGGCTTCCAAAAATTTCTTCCGCAAGGGAAATCTGATTGCCTTGCGCGAACTTGCCTTGCGCCGCACCGCCGACCGCGTCGAGGACGACGTGCGCGCCTATCGCGTCGAAAAGTCGATCGACACGGTGTGGAAAACCCGCGGCGCCCTGCTGGCCTGCGTGGGGCCGCGCTCAGGCAATGAACACGTGGTGCGCAGCGCTGCCCGGCTGGCTGGCCAGTTGGGCGCCGACTGGCATGCGGTGTACGTGGAAACGCCGGCGCTGCAGCGCTTGCCGGACGGGCGCCGCGAGGCGATTCTGCGCACACTCAATCTGGCTGCCGAGCTCGGCGCCAGCACGGCGGTATTAGCCGGCGCCGACATTGGCGCGGCGATCGTCGATTACGCGCGCGAACACAATCTGGCCAAGATCGTCATGGCGCGCGGCCACCGCAGCTGGCCATGGCGCACATCGCACCTGCGGCGGGTGGCGGCGCTGGCGCCGGACGTCGATCTGGTGGAAATTGGCGACCCGGCACACGCGCCGGCGACGCCGGCGGCGCCCGCTGTTGCCGAGGAGGGTGGTCAATGGCGCTGCCTGCGGTATGTGATTGCGGCTGTCAGCAGTCTGGCCATGGCCTTGCTGGCGACCCCCTTGTTGCCCTACCTGGATCTGGCCAATATCGCCATGCTGTTTCTGCTGGTGGTGGTGCTGGTGGCGGTGCGGCTCGGCCGTGGCGCCTCGGTGGTGGCCACCTGCGTGGGTGTGGCCTGTTTCGATTTCTTTTTTGTGCCGCCGCGTTTTTCGTTCGCCGTCTCGGACCTGCAGTATCTGGTGACCTTTGGCGTCATGCTGGCCGTTGGCCTGATCACCGGGCACCTGACCGCCGGCCTGCGCTTCCAGGCCAACGTCGCCGCACACCGCGAGCGGCGCTCACGCGCCTTGTACGAATTTGCCCGCGAATTGTCGGGCGCCTTGCAGGCCGAGCAGATAATCGATACCACCCGCAGCGCCATCGACCGTACCTTTCGCGCCAGGGCGGTGCTGTTGGTGCCGGACGCCGACGATCACTTGATCGCCCCGCTGGCGCAAGCCGGTGAGGCCATGCCGATGCCCGACCTCGGCATTGCGCAGTGGGCGTACGATCACGCCGAAAGCGCCGGTCTGGGCACCGACACCCTGCCGGCCAGCGCCCTGTTTTACCTGCCGCTGGTGGCGCCGATGCGCACCCGCGGCGTGCTGGCGATCTCGCCCGAACAGCAACGCTGGATCATGATTCCAGAACAGAGAAAGCAGCTTGACACCTTTGCCGCGCTGGCCGCCATTGCGCTCGAACGGGTCCATTACATCGAGGTTGCGCAGGGCGCCCTGGTCAGCATGGAAACCGAACGGCTGCGTAATTCCCTGCTGGCGGCGTTGTCGCATGATTTGCGCACGCCCTTGACCCTGCTGGTGGGATTGTCCGAAACCCTGGCCCGTTCCCGCCCTGCGCTGGCGCCGGCGCAGCTGGAAATGGCGCAGCAATTGCACAGTGAGGCCTTGCGCATGAACGCCCTGGTGGGCAACCTGCTCGACATGGCCAGATTGCAAAGCGGCGAAATCAAGCTGCAGCTGGAATGGCAGACGCTGGAGGAGGCCGTCGGCACTGCCCTGCGCCTGTGCGCCAGCCCGCTCGCACAGCATCGGGTGACCACCAGTATCGCCCACGATTTTCCACTGGTGCGTTTCGACGCCGTGCTGCTCGAGCGGGTGCTGTGCAATTTGCTGGAAAATGCCGCAAAATACACCCCCGGCGGCTCGCATATCGATATTGCAGCGAACTTGGGACGGCGCGGCGCCGTGCTGACCATTGCCGATGACGGGCCGGGCGTACCGTCCGGGCGTGAAGAGGCCATGTTCGAAAAATTCACCCGTGGCGAACGCGAATCGGCGCGCAGTGGCGTCGGTCTGGGGCTGGCGATCTGCCGGGCCATCGTCGAAGCGCACAACGGCACCATCGAGTATGCGCGCTCGGTTCTGGGCGGCGCCGCTTTTATCATCACGCTTCCGCTGGGACAGCCGCCGTCGATCCCGGCGCCGGAAGCAGATCACGGCAAGGCTTATCTCAATGAATGAACATCCGCCATTCGCGCTGCTGATAGAAGACGAGCCACAGATCCGTCGCTTCGTGCGCGCCGCGCTGGAAGAAGAGGGCTGGCTGGTGCATGAAGCGGCCACCGCGCAGCGCGGGCTGGCCGACGCCGGCACCCGCAGTCCAGACCTGATCATTCTTGACCTCGGTTTGCCGGACGGCGATGGCATGGACTTGATCGGTGAAATCCGCAAATGGTCGAAGGTCCCCATCATCGTTCTGTCGGCACGCACCGGCGAAGGGGACAAGATCAGCGCGCTCGACGCCGGCGCCGACGATTATTTGACCAAGCCATTCGGCGTCGGCGAACTGCAGGCGCGCGTGCGCGCCACCATCCGCCGTCAGCGGCCGGCCGACGGCGCAGCCGATGGACTGGTGCAGTTCGGCGACGTCACCGTCGACTTGAAAGGGCGCCGGGTGTCGAAGGCGGGCGCCGTGGTAAAGCTGACACCGACCGAATTTCGACTGCTGGCGGTGCTCGTTACCAGTGCCGGGCGGGTACTGACCAATCCTCAACTGCTGCGCGCGGTATGGGGGCCCTCGCATGCCGAGGATGGCCACTATCTGCGCATCTACATGGGCCACCTGCGGCACAAGCTCGAGAGCGACTCAGCACAACCGCGCTACCTGCTCACTGAAACCGGAGTGGGATACCGCTTGTCCTTGGGACCGGTCTGAATTTTCACGGCCAACGTTCATCACGGAACAGGGCGTGCTGATTTGATTTGCGCCTGCGCTACCACTGCCTTGTCGCCATCGTAGCGGATGATGGCCTTGCTGCCCAGGTCGGCAAACTGATCGAAATGCGCAGCCGAGCAGGCGCATCTTCATGTAACGCCCCTGAAAAATTGAAAGCGCCGGACGGGAACCGAGCGCATCCACACTAGCGCAGTCCGAGTGTCTGCGCAGATGCGATGGTGGTCGCCAGCGGCATGGCGACAGTCAGGCTGACAATCGATGTCCATGTGTTGAACATCATCGGTGAACACGCTGAAGTGGTGGCGGGATCGCAGATGCGCACGCGGACGAGCCGGATGCAATTGTCAGCATACGGGTCGATCAGGCAATTCCTGCGGTTTTCTTCCGGACTGGACGGAACCGCACCGGCAGCAATCGCTTGCATCGCCAAGGCGCCGTCTGCTCCCATACTGAGCGACATGTAATCAACGCGCACAGCTTGGTCAGTCAGTTCGGGCATCAGGACCAGGCTGCCGGACGTGCTGCGAAATATTGCGTCCTGGCGCACCTTGTCCATCTCGGTCGATTTGCTGAAGTCGGTCGTCGCCGCAGCGCTGGCAGCGCGCCGCGTGACTTCTTGAAAAGTATTGTAAAGAAACATCAAGCGTGCCAGTTCCAGTACCGCGAATAGGAACATGAGAAAGACCAGCACGATCAAGGCAAATTCGATGAGCGTGCTGCCGCCGGCACAGGCACGCGCATGCGCATGAACGCGAGAAAGCTTAGTTGCCGACATAGGGCACCCGGACCTCGGCGGAGAGCAAGATTCCCTCTGATCCAGCAATGTCACTGGTGACACCGGAGAGGAATATGTCGAACATTTTCATTTGTACCATGACTGCAACCTCGCCCGGCACTTGCGTGCCAATACACGGGTGCCGGTCACAGCTGACATCGACCACTGGCGTCGCGCCGCTACCCGGGTTGAGCTCGGCGACTTCCGTGACGGCGATTGATTTGGCGATTTTGGCGATTTCAATTTCTCCAAGGTCGGTCTTGTCAATGCTGACCTCCGCAAGCCTTGACATGGCAAGGAAAGTGGCGGCATCGTGCGCTGCTTTCAGTGCCACCGTGTAGTGCCAGAACAGCCTGCCGAATAACAGCGTAAAAGCAATCAACGCGACCATGATGGGCAACACCAATGCACATTCCACGGCAGCGCTGCCACGCTCATTGCGGTTCAATGGATTCTTCGACATGCTCATGGGAACACCTGTACGTTGCCGCTAATCCGTTCCAGTGGAATCGTGCCGGCAAATTCTGCAGCCAGTGCCGTGGAAGTTGCCGGTACCGTCATGAAGAATTTGGCCACCGCCAGCACATTGGCAGTAGTGGAAGGCGTGGCAGCACAAGAAAGTAGTGCGACGTTTAATACACGACGGTTGCGCAATCCGGGAGCATGGTTGGCGGCGGGCTTCGCACTGTTGCTGCTGGCGCCAGACTTGTAGGGCGTTGCCGAACCTGGTGGGTATGCTTTGACGGTTTGTCCGCCGTACATGACGGCCCAGGACGCGGTCGTAAAAGTCGGGTACCCCGCGCTCGGTTCGGCAACGCCTGCGCTGTAAGCTGCGTAGGGGACTGCCTTGGCATACGCCCACAGCGTTCCATACTGGTTCGCCGTGCCGGTGGCGGGCGGCAGGTCGGCGATCGTCTGCCGCTTGCCATCGCTGACGATGGCTGCCGCAGCTTGTGTCAGCGGCGCGATCGTCACCCAGCCTGTCGGTAAGGCCATGTCGGTGTAGCTATACGATTTTATATTGGCGTCCGGCAGCGCTCCATGGGCCGTGCATTGGCCATTGTCATACTGGTCGAATCGCGCGTTGAGTTGTTTATACAGCGCCCCGAGGGGAAAGGCGGGGCTCACTGAAATCGGGTCCCCGGTCACCCGTGGGATGCCCAGACTGCCGGTACATGCATACGGGCCCACCGTCGAAGGCGCAAAATCGGACGGTTGTCCGCTTGTTCCCGGTGCCGCCAGCGGATTGACCAGGAAGTTGAGGGCATCGGTTCCCGCCGGATTGAGGTCCATGAGGTTGTAGCTGACGCCTCTTCTGAAGCCATACTCGACCAGTTCAGCGTTGCTCGCCGAGTTGTTGCGCCGTGTCGCCGGCGCTGCTGACATGGCGCATATCGCTAAGGGCGCGATGTCGATGCTGGTCCTGCCAGCAATGATTTCGCTGTTTGCCTGCAGGCTGTTGAAAGAGGAAGAAATGACTCTCATCAACGCAGTTTGAATCGTCCCTGCGGGGTCTAACTTTTCGGTATCTACCTTGACATAGTAGACGCGCGCCGCATCGGCGGCCGCCCCTGTCGCATCGGTCCAGCTGCCATGCCGATCAGGCTTGCTGCTAAATGTCAGGGCTGCCGAGGACCAGGTAACGGTCTCTTTGTAGTAATTGAATTTTTGCAGCGCCGCGACACTCGCCGCTGCGCTAACAGCGTCACTCACACCAGCGGCCGTACCATTGAGTTTTTTCGCTGCAGCCAGCGCGACCGCATGTGCCACATTGCGCATTTCCGCTTTCCTGTTGTAGAGCATGGCGAGATCGATGGCAAAGCCGCAGATCGCGATCAGGGGAATGAGCAACAGGGCGAACAGGATGGCGATGGCGCCGGCCTGCCGCGGCGGCGCCACTGGAAAAGCTGGTGCGTGCAGGCGCAATGATGCGCCGCAGTGGCTGCAGGTGCCGATGATCGCCCTGCCTGCTTCGTCTGTGCCCATGCACTCTCCCGTGATACACCGACGGCGTCAAAAAATTCTGATTTGCAACATAGCGATTTTAGTCGGCGTCATGTGCGGGTTATTGATCTCTCGCAAGGGCCGCCCAGACGGCAGCCGGCTGCGGCGGCTGTGCGGGCGGGCAAGGTCAGCGTTCAGGCAAGCACCGTCAACCCGTGTCGTCGATGGGGCAGGGCGCTCAGGCCAGTAACCTCATGGCGGACGCGAAGGTGGACGCGAAGGTGGACTCGAACGTGGATGGGACGGTGGACGTGACCTCGGCGACCGTGCCAGCGATACCCACATCAAGAATTTGCGCAAGAAACTGCAGGCGGTCGAACCGGCCAGCGCATGCAGCGCTTCCGTGTGTGGGGTCGGCTACCGGTTTGACATGCCCGACTGAGCCTGCCCGTATCTGCTGCGCCGTACCTGCGACGCATAATCTGCGTCGTCTATGCCCCCTGAATTGACCGCCTGCTGGCCTGTTCCTATGATGGGGCCGAGGTGCCCGCAGCGTCCACCGCCGGCGCCACGGGGACAGGAGAGGCGATGGCATTTGCAAACCAAGCAAACCGGGCGCGCGCGGCAGGGCTGCGCCGTCACCCATGAGCACGCCGCCAACGCACCGCGTCGCGTTACTGTTCAACGCCAATAAAATATTCGACCGCGACGTCATCGCCGGCATCGCCAGCCACCTGGCCAGCACGCGCGCGCACTGGGATGTGTTTCTCGAAGAAGATTTTCGCTTGCGCCTGGCCGGCATCGAGCACTGGCAGGGCGATGGCATCATTGCCGACTTCGATGATCCCAGCGTTGCCGCCGCGCTTGCCCGCAGCCCGCTGCCGGTGGTGGCGGTCGGCGCATCGTACGCTGCGGCGGCCGATTATCCGGCCGGGGTGCCATATGTTGCCACTGACAATGCCAGGCTCGTTGAAGTCGCCTACCAGCACCTGGTCGAAGCGGGACTGGTGCGCTTCGCCATGTTCAGCCTGCCTGCAAGCGCGGGCGCGCGCTGGGCCCAGGAGCGCGAACAGGCTTTTTGTGCATTGCTGCGGCGCGACAATCTGGCCACCGACATCTACCGCGGCCACAGCACCAGCGCCGCCTCGTGGCAGGATGCCAGTGAACAGCAGATCGCCTGGCTGCGCGCCTTGCCCAAGCCGATCGGCATCATCGCCGTCACCGATGCCCGCGCGCGCCAGTTGCTGCAGGGGTGCAGCCTGGCCGGCATCGCCGTGCCGGAGCAGGTGGCGCTGGTGGGCATCGACAACGACCCGCTGGCGCACATGCTGGCGCGCATCCCGCTGACCTCGGTCATCCAGGGTGGCCAGGAAATCGGCCGCCGCGCCGCCCGCCTGCTCGACCAGATGCTGCACGGCGCCCACCCGGGCGCGCTGCGCCTGCTGGTGCCGCCGGCCGGCATCAATGCGCAGGCGTCCAGCCGGCACCAGCCGGCGCGCCATCCGCACGTGATGCGGGCGCGCCATTTCATCCGCCAGTACGCCTGCCAGGGCATCAAGACGGGACAGGTGGCCGATTACGTCGGTATCTCGCGCTCTTGCCTGGAAGCGCATTTTCGCCAGGAACAGCAGTGCAGCGTGCACGATGAAATTCTCCGATTCAAGCTCGAAGCGGCCACCAGCCTGCTCGCTGCCGCCGACGCCAACATCGCCGAGGTGGCGCTGCGCTGCGGCTTTACGTCGGTGCAGTACATGCACGCCGTGTTCAAGCGCGAGCTGGGCTGCACCCCGCGTGCCTGGCAAGACCGCGAACGGCGACATGGCGCCGCCAGCGCGTAAATCGTAATGCCCATTCGTCAATTTCATAATTGCGCGCACCGCCCAGTCCGCGCAACATTCCCCTACGAATCTTGGAACCGGGAAATCGCCCGGGAAGACGGGATCGCACAAAAACCATTCTGGAGACAAGCCCGTGAAGACACTGCGCACCATCAGCATCATGGCCATGCTGGCCGCCGTTCTCGCATTTGCCAGCGGCGCCGCCAATGCCGACGCCAAGAGCCCGAAAATCGGTTTTTCCATCGATGACCTGCGGGTCGAACGCTGGGCCCGCGACCGCGATTTTTTCACCGCCGCCGCCACCAGCATGGGCGCCCAGGTGTTCGTGCAGTCGGCCGATGCCAGCGAACAGCGCCAGATTGCGCAAATCGAAAATCTGATCGCCCGCGGGGTCGACGTGCTGGTCATCGTGCCCTACAACGCCACCGTGCTCAACAACACAATTCGTGAAGCCAAAAAAGCCAACATCAAGGTGCTGTCGTATGACCGCCTGATTCTCAACGCCGACATCGATGCCTATATTTCCTTCGACAACAAGCAGGTCGGCGAAATGCAGGCGCGCACGGTGGCGGCCCTCAAACCGAAGGGCAATTACTATCTGCTGGGCGGCGCCCCCACCGACAACAACGCCAAGATTTTGCGCGAAGGCCAGATGGCGGTGTTGCAGCCGCTGGTCGACAAGGGCGACGTCAAGATCGTCGGCCAGCAATGGGTCAAGGACTGGAGTCCCTCGGAGGCGCTGGCGATTGTCGAAAATGCGCTGACCGCCAATAACAACAAGATCGACGCCATCGTCGCCTCCAACGATGGCACCGCCGGCGGCGCCATCCAGGCCTTGAATGCGCAGAAACTGGCGGGGAAAGTGCCGGTGTCGGGCCAGGACGCCGACCTGGCGGCCGTCAAGCGGGTCATGGCCGGCACCCAGGCGATGACGGTGTACAAGCCGCTCAAGCAGCTGGCGGCAGAAGCGGCCAAGCTGGCGGTGCAGCTGGTGCGCGATGAAAAGCCGGTCTACAACGCCCAGTACAACAACGGCCTCAAGCAAGTCAATGCGGTGCTGCTCAAACCGACGGCGCTGACCAGGGCAAACGTCAACCTGCTGGTGACGGATGGCTATTACACGCAGGATCAGCTCACGGGCAAATAAGCGTGGCAAACCAGCGTAGCAAACCAGCCGCCGCCGCCCGTCCCGCCCTGTGAGCCCGCATGACTGACCTTGCATCTGCCTACCTGCTGTACATGAAAGGCATCGTCAAGCACTTTGACGGCGCCGTTGCCTTGGATGGCATCGACCTTGCCATCCGCCCCGGCGAATGCATCGGCCTGTGCGGTGAAAACGGTGCCGGCAAATCGACCCTGATGAAGGTGCTGTCGGCAGTCTATCCGCATGGCAGCTGGACGGGCGAGATCTGGTGGCGGGGCCGGCCACTGGTGGCCAGCTCGGTGCGCGATACCGAGGCGGCCGGGCTGGTCATCATCCACCAGGAACTGATGCTGGTGCCGGAACTGTCGGTGACCGAGAATATTTTTCTCGGCAACGAGCTGACGCTGGCCGGCGGCCGCCTCGATTATCCGGCCATGCACCGCCGTGCCGAGCAGTTGCTGGGCGAGCTCAAGCTCGACGATGTCAACGTCGTGCTGCCGGTCAAGCAGTACGGCGGCGGCCACCAGCAACTGATCGAGATCGCCAAGGCCTTGAATAAACAGGCCAGGCTGCTGATCCTCGACGAGCCGTCGTCGTCGCTGACGACGTCCGAAATTGCCGTCCTGCTGGGCATCATCCGCAGCCTCAAGGCCAGGGGCGTGGCCTGCATCTATATTTCGCACAAGCTTGAAGAAGTGGCCGCCGTCTGCGACACCATCGTCGTCCTCCGCGATGGCAAGCACATCGCCACCACGCCGATGGCCGAGCTCGACGTCAGGCGCATCATCGGCCAGATGGTCGAGCGCGACCTGCGCCAGCTGTATCCGCGCCAGCCGCGTGCACTGGGCGAGGTGGTGTTCGAAGCGCGCCATGTCAGCTGCATGGATGCCGAGCGGCCGCAGCGCAAGCGCGTCGACGATGTGTCGCTGGCGGTGCGGCACGGCGAGATTGTCGGCATCGCCGGGCTGGTCGGCGCTGGCCGCACCGAGCTGGTGTCGGCGCTGTTCGGCGCCTATCGGGGACGCTGCCAGGCCCAGGTGTGGCTGCACGGCCAGCCGGTCGATACCAGCACGCCGCTGCGGGCGATTCGCGCCGGTATTGCGATGGTGCCGGAAGACCGCAAGCAGCACGGCATCGTGCGCGACCTCGACGTCGGCCAGAACATCACGCTGGCCATCCTGCAACGCTTTGCCCGCCTGACCCGCATCGACCGCGCTGCCGAATTGCGCACCGTGCGCGAACAGATCGCCCGGCTGGGCTTGAAGGCGGCCAGTCCCTTCCTGCCGATTACCAGCCTGTCGGGCGGCAACCAGCAAAAGGCGGTGCTGGCCAAGATGCTGCTGACGGCGCCGCAGGTGCTCATTCTCGACGAACCGACGCGCGGCGTCGACGTTGGTGCGCGGGTAGAAATCTACAAGCTGATGTTCGCCCTGGCCGCCCAGGGGGTTGCCATCATCATGGTGTCGTCCGAGTTCGCCGAGGTGATCGGCATCGCCGACCGCGTGCTGGTGATGGGAGAAGGGCGGCTGCGCGGCGACTTTATCAATCACGATCTGCGTCAGGAGACGCTGCTGGCGGCGGCGCTCGACACCAGTGATGGGAATCCATGAATTTTCTGCTCGTCAAACAATTATTCGCGCGCTATAAAATCATCGCGCTGCTCGTCGCCATCGCCCTGATCTGGCTGTTTTTCAGCTGGCGCACGGGCGGTGGTTTCATTTCGCCGCGCAATCTGTCGAACTTGATGCGGCAGATGGCCGTCACCGGCATCCTTGCCTGCGGCATGTCCTTCGTCATCATCGCCGGAGAAATCGACCTGTCGGTGGGCTCCCTGCTCGGTTTGCTCGGGGGCGCCGCCGCCGTCATGGATGTGAGCCACCATCTGCCGCTGCCGCTGACGGTGGCGGTGGTTCTGGCGGCCGGCCTGCTGCTCGGTATGTTCACCGGCACGCTGGTGGCGTATGCCGGCATCCCCTCGTTCATCGTCGGCCTCGGCGGCATGCTGGCTTACCGCGGCGTCGTGCTGGGACTGACGGGCGGTTTGACCATTGCGCCGGTGTCGGCGGAAATGGTGCAGCTGGGCCAGGGTTATCTGCCGGCGGCGGGCGGGGTCGCGCTGGGCCTTGCCCTGTTGCTGGTGGCGGTGCTGCTGCGCTGGCGACGGCGCCTGAATCTGGCCGCCCATCAACTGCCGCTGGCGCCCGCCTGGCAGGACGGCCTGCGGCTGCTGCTGATCGCGCTGGTGTTGCTGGCCTTCGTGCGCACCCTCAACAGCTACCAGGGCATCCCGTTTCCCGTGCTGTTGCTGCTGCTGCTGCTGGCGGTGTTTAGCTATATCGCCACGCAGACGGTGTTCGGCCGCCGCGTCTATGCCGTCGGCAGCAATATGGAAGCAACGCGCCTGTCCGGCATCGACGTGCGGCGCATCAAATTGTGGATCTTTGGCTTGATGGGCTTGATGTGCGCGCTGGCCGGCATCATCAACACGGCGCGCCTGGCAGCCGGCTCGCCGTCGGCCGGCACCACTGGCGAACTCGATGTGATTGCCGCCTGCTTCATCGGCGGCACCTCGATGCGGGGCGGCTCCGGCACCGTCCACGGCGCCCTCATCGGCGCCCTCGTGATGGCCAGTTTGGATAACGGCATGTCGATGCTCGACGTCGACGCCTACTGGCAAATGATCGTCAAGGGCGCCATCTTGACACTGGCCGTGTGGGTCGATGTGGCCACCCGCGCAGAACACCGCTAACCGGAGAACGAGCATGTCTGGCACGATTGAATTATCTTCCTGTTTGCCGTACGACCTCGATGAAGCGCTGCTGGTTGGCCGCGTCTGGCTCGGTGCGGCGACGGCGAGCGTCACCCGCAGCGCCACCGACGGCCCCGCCGTGGTCACCGTGCGTGGCGGCGAACTGATCGATATCAGTGCGCACGCCGCCACCATGGCCGACCTGTGCGAGCGCAGCGACCTGCTGGCGCTGGTGCGCGGCGCCGCTGGTCCATCGCTGGGACCGCTGACGGCGGCGCTGGCGCGCACGCTCGGCCAGCACGACAGCAGTGGCCCACGGCTGCTGGCGCCGTGCGACCTGCAAGCGATCAAGGCGTGCGGCGTGACCTTCGCGGTCAGCCTGCTCGAGCGCGTGATCGAAGAGCAGGCCGGCGGCGCCCCGCAGCAGGCGCAGCAGTTGCGCGCGGCACTGCAGGCGACGATCGGCGCCGACCTGTCGACCATCGTGCCCGGTTCCAGCGCTGCCGCCGAGCTCAAGCGCGAGTTGCTGGCGCGCGGCATGTGGTCGCAGTACATGGAAGTGGGCATCGGCCCCGACGCCGAAGTGTTTTCCAAGTCGCAGCCGATGTCGGCGGTGGGGTTTGGTGCCGACGTCGGCCTGCACCGCGATTCGCACTGGAACAACCCGGAGCCGGAAATCGTCCTGGCCGTCAACAGCCTGGGCGTGGCGGTGGGGGCGACGCTGGGCAACGATGTCAACCTGCGCGATATCGAAGGCCGCAGCGCCCTGTTGCTGGGCAAGTGCAAGGACAACAACGGCTCGTGCGCGATCGGCCCCTTGATCCGCCTGTTCGACCAGCGCTTTACGATCGATAGCGTGCGGGCGGCCGATGTCAGCCTGCGCATCGAAGGGGCGGACGACGGCTTTATCCTCGAGGGCATCAGCCACATGCGCGAAATTAGCCGCGATCCCCTTGCGCTGGTGCGGCAGACGATCGGCAGCCATCACCACTATCCCGATGGCTTCATGCTGTTTCTGGGCACCATGTTTTCGCCCATCGATGACCGCGATGGCGCCGGCCACGGCTTTACCCACCACCTCGGTGACCGCGTGACCATCAGCAGCCCGGCGCTCGGTGCGCTGGTCAACCATGTGCAGTACGCCGACGCCATTGCGCCGTGGACCTTCGGCGTGCGCGCCCTGTATGCCAACCTGGCGCAGCGCGGCTTGTTGAAAGGGGAGCAGCCATGAGCAACGTGTATCCCAGCCTGGCCGGCAAGCGCGTGCTGGTCACCGGCGGCGGCAGCGGCATCGGCGCTGGCATCGTCACGGCGTTCGCCAGGCAGGGCGCCCGCGTGGTGTTTTTCGATATTTTGCAGGAGCCCGCGCGCGCGCTCGAGCAGGCGCTGGCCGACTGCGTGCACGCGCCCCGTTTCATCAGCTGCGATCTGACCGATCTGGCGGCACTGGCGGCGACGCTGGCGCAGGCCGACGTGCTCGCCGGTGGCATCGATGTACTGGTCAACAATGCCGCCAACGACGACCGCCACGATGTGGCCGCGGTGACGCCAGCGTATTGGGATGAGCGGATGGCGGTCAACCTGCGCCACCAGTTTTTTTGCGCGCAGGCGGCAGCGCCGGCGATGGCCGCCGCTGGCGGCGGCGTCATTGTCAACGTCGGCTCGATTTCATGGCACCTGGCGCTGCCGCGCCTGGCGCTCTACATGACCGCCAAGGCGGCGATTGAAGGCATGACGCGCGGTCTGGCGCGTGACCTTGGCGGCCAGCGCATCCGCGTCAACTGCATCGTCCCCGGCACCGTCATCACCGCGCGCCAGCAGCGCTGGCACACGCCAGAGGCGCAGGCGCAGATCCTGGCGGCCCAGTGCCTGCATCAGCCGGTGCTGGTCGAGGATGTGGCGGCGATGGCGCTGTTCCTGGCCTCGGACGGCGCTGCGCGCTGCACCGGGCGCGAATTTTATGTGGATGGCGGCCTGCACGGCGGCTGAAGGCGCCCGCCATCGGCGAGCCTGCCATGGCGCGCACGACGGGTCCGCACGACGGGTCCGCACGATAGGCGCGCATCGATTCGCAGGACGCCGCTTCGCGCTATCATGGTCCGCAACGCGGTGCCAGCAGCTGCCGCCGGATACCTGCGCCCTTGCACGCGCACCATGACCTTCCTCCACCGATGGCAGAGCGCACACATGATGTTCCACGCCGACAGCGGCTCCAGCGACGCCGCCCTGAAGTCTGTCGCTGACGGCGCCTCGCCAGCGAGCACGCTGGCCAGTCGCCGTCACCAGGCCTTTCCCGTGCTGACGGCGGCGCAGATCGCGCACCTGCTGCCATTTGGCGCGCGTCGACAGTGGGCCGACGGCGCCGTGCTGTTCGAGGCGGGCCAGCGCGGGGCCGGCATGTTCGTGGTGCTCAGCGGCGCCGTCGCCGTCAGCCGCCGTGACGGCCTCGGCAATGACGTGCCGGTGGCGCTGCGGGGCGCCGGCGAATTTCTCGCCGAGGTGGGGCAACTGTCTGGCAAGCCGGCCTTCGTCGATGCCCGCGCGCAGGGGCCGCTGGAGGCGCTGCTGATCGAGCCGGAGCGGCTGCGTACCCTGCTGGTGGCCGAGGCCGAGATCGGCGAGTTGATCATGCGCGCGCTGATTTTGCGCCGCGTCATGCTGATCGAGTCGGGGGCAGGCGGCCCGCTGCTGATCGGCAACGCGGCGGCGCCCGAGCTGATCCGGGTCGCCGGATTTTTAACGCGCAATGGCCAGCCGCACACGGTGGTCGACCTGGCCAGCGCTGCTGCCAGCGATGTTGCCAGCGATGTTGCCAGCGCTGCGCTGGCGCAGCGCTACGCCGCCCACACCGATGGCGCCTTGCTGGTGGTGTGTCCGAACGGCAGCCTGTTGCGCAATCCGAGCGAGCGCGAAGTGGCCAGGGCCATTGGCCTGTGCGAGTTTGATGACGCTCCCGTGCGCGACGTCGCCATCGTCGGCGCCGGTCCGGCCGGGCTGGCGGCGGCCGTGTATGCCGCCTCCGAGGGGCTGTCGGTGATTGTGCTGGAAACCCGCGCCTTTGGTGGCCAGGCCGGTGCTTCGGCCCGCATCGAAAATTATCTGGGCTTTCCGACCGGGATTTCCGGGCAGGCGCTGGCCGGGCGGGCGTTTGTCCAGGCCGAAAAATTCGGCGCCGAGGTGCTGGTGCCGGCAGCGGTCGAGAGCGTCGACTGCGCCGGACCGGCGCGACTGTTTCACCAGTTGCAGCTGGAGGACGGCCGCCGCGTGCAGGCGCGCGCCCTCATCATTGCCAGCGGCGCGGCCTACCGGCGGCCCGCCATCGCCGACCTCGAACGCTTCGAGGGCCGTGGCGTGTCGTACTGGGCCTCGCCGATCGAAGCGCGGCTGGTCGAGGGGCAGGATGTGGTGCTGGTCGGTGGCGGCAATTCGGCCGGGCAGGCAGCGGTGTTTCTGGCCTCGCACGCCAGCACCGTACACATGCTCATTCGCGGCGGCGCGCTGGCAGCGAGCATGTCGCAGTATCTGGTCGATCGCATCCATGCCAACCCCCGCATCGTGCTGCATACCCACTGCGAACTGCTGCAGCTGCAGGGCGAGCGTGGCAGCTTGAGCGGGGTGCGCTGGCGCCACGCTGGTGCTGGTGCTGGTGGTGCTGGTGGTGCTGGCGGTGCTGGCGCGGATGGGGCGCACGTGCAGATGGCGACCCGCTCGCTGTTTCTGTTTGTCGGTGCCGACCCCAACACCGCCTGGCTGGGCGCATGTCCGATCGCGCTCGATGGCCACGGGTTTGTGTGTACCGGCCAGGCCTTGATCGACGCCGGCCCTGACGGCGCCGGGCGCGCTGGCCGCCGCCCCGATACGCTGGAATGCTCGGTGCCGGGCGTGTTCGCCATCGGTGACGTGCGGGCCGGCTCCGTCAAACGGGTGGCGGCGGCGGTCGGCGAGGGCGCTGCCGTGGTGGCGCAGGTGCACCGGTATCTGAACGCGCAGGCGGCGTCCCCTCAAGCCGCGGTCAGTGCGGCGTGAGTGTCCCATGCACGCGGCATGCGTGCGGCATGGCCGACCGATGATCACGCCATGACGGTGCCATGAGCGCCGCCATCCTGCCGTTGTGCGACCGCGCCATTGCCCAGGCGCGCGCGCCAGCCGCCGCCGCCCCGGCCAGCGCCCATCCGCGCATGGTGCTGGCCACCACGGTGCTGGCGTCGAGCCTGGCGTTCGTCGACGGTGCGGTCGTCAATGTCGGCCTGCCGGCCATTGCGCGCAGCTTTCCAGACCACGCGCTGAACCTGTCGTGGATCGTCAGCGGTTATTTGCTGCCTTTGAGCGCGCTGCTGTTGATCGGCGGCGCCGCCGGTGATCGCTGGGGCCACCGGCGCCTGCTGCTCATCGGTGTGAGCCTGTTTCTGGCGGCGTCAATGCTGTGCGCGGCGGCGCCCGACCTGCGTTCGCTGCTGGCAGCGCGCATCGCCCAAGGGATCGGCGCGGCGTTGTTGATGCCGACCAGCCTGGCGATCCTGGGCAGCAGTTTCAGTGGCGAGGCGCGCGGCAAGGCGATCGGCACCTGGGCCGCGGCCGGTGCCGCTGCCGGCGCCATCGGCCCGCTGGCCGGTGGCTGGCTGATCGACCTGGTCGGCTGGCGCGCCATGTTTCTCATCAATGTGCCGATCGCCGCCGGCGCCCTCTACCTGGGGGCGCGCTTCATCGACCGCCAGGTCGCGACCGCGCCGGCGCCACTTGACTGGGGCGGCGCGCTATTGGTGACGGCGGGCCTGGCGGCGCTGACCTGGGGCTTGACGCTGGTTTCCGCGGTCACGTCGACGCACGGCGGCGCCGGCGCTCTGGTCTGGGCCGCAGTGGCGTGCGGCGTCGCCCTGCTGGCCGCCTTCCTGTGGTGGGAGCGCCGCCGCGGCGCCGCTGCCATGCTGCCCTTTGACCTGTTCGCTGCCAGCGCCTTTGCCGGCCTCAATCTGGTGACGTTTTTACTGTACGGCGCACTCGGCGGCGTGCTGCTGTTGCTGCCCTATCTGCTCATCGATCTGCACGGCTATAGCGCCACTGAGGCCGGCGCCGCCCTGCTGCCGATGCCGCTGGTAATTGCCTTGACGGCGCCGCTGATGGGTCGGCTGGCGGCCCGACTGGGTGCGCGCCTGCCATTGACCGTGGGGCCGGCGCTGGTGGCACTGGGCTTTTTGCTGGCGCTGCGCATCAGCGGTGCCGCCAGTTACTGGAGCGGCACGCTGCCGGCCATGCTGCTTATTTCACTGGGCATGGCCGGTGCGGTGGCGCCCCTGACCAACGCCGTGCTGGGCGCCGTCGGCGCGCGGCACAGTGGCATCGCCTCCGGTTTTAACAGCGCCGTCGCCCGCACCGGCGGGCTCATTGCGACTGCGCTGTCAAGCGCCATCCTGGTCGCCCACGGCGCCGCGCTGCAGGCGGCGTTTCAGGTGGCGATGGTGGTGGGTGCGCTCGCCGCTGTCGCCGCCAGCGCCTGTGCGTTTGTGTGGCTCGCGCCCGGCCAGCAGGCGGGGAAGACATGAACGCACGATGAACGCACGATGAACGCACGATGAACGCACGATGAAGGCGCCATCAGCGTGACGCGCGCACGCCGCTTGGCCTGCTTGTCAATGCTGGCAAATAGGCACACGGATCGGGCAAACTGGCGTGCGGCGGCTGCAACAGCAGCGCCATTAAAGTCGGCAACCCTTAAAAAGTTTCCAAGAAGCATGTAGTATACCGATACTTTCAGTATTTATGGTTCTGCTACCTTGGAGCATATCTGATGGGCTTTTTCGCCAACCTCACGATCGGCAAGCGTCTTGCCATTGGCTTTGCGCTGGTACTGGCGCTCACCGTCGTCATTGCCGGTACGGGCGTCTGGCGCCTGCAGCACATCTCGCGCGACACCCATGCGGTGCTGAGCCAGTCGCTGGCCAAAGAGCGCCTGATCGCCGAGTGGTACACGCGTATTTACGGGGCCGTGCGCCGCACCGCGGCGATTGCCAAGAGCAGTGATCCGTCGCTCGGTGCTTTTTTCAAGGACGACACGGCGCTGACGACGCGCGAGTCGGGCGAACTGCTGGAAAAAATCGAACCGCTGATCCTGGCGGGACCGGAAAAGCAGCTGTTCGACAAGATCATGGGTCAACGCAAGGAATTTTTCCGCTTGCGCGATGCCGCCGTCAAGGCCAAGGCCGATGGCAACGCCGATGAAGCGACGCGTGTGCTCGACAAGGAATTTTTGCCCACTTCGCATGCTTATCAGGAATCGATTCACGAGTTGCTCGGTATGCAAAACAGCAGCATCGACGGCGCCGCCGCGGCCATCGAAGCGACCTCGAACGCCAGCACGCGTCTCATCAGCATGCTCACCCTGTGCGCCGTGCTGCTCGGCGGAGCGTTTTGCTGGCGCCTCACGGTTGGCATCGTGCGTCCCATCCGCGCCGCCGTCGGGGTGGCGCAGACGGTGGCGGCGGGCGACCTGTCGCACCACATCGACAACTCCGGCAACGATGAAACGGCGGCCTTGCTGCGCGCGCTGCGCCACATGAACGACAGCCTGACGTCGATCGTCAGCGAAGTGCGCACCGGCACCGACACGATTGCGCTGGCCTCGCAGGAAATCAGCGCCGGCAACCTCGACCTGTCCGGCCGCACCGGCCAGCAGGCTGGCGCGCTCGAACAGACCGCCGCCTCGATGGCGGTGCTGACCACCACCGTGCGCAACAATGCCGACAGCGCACGCCAGGCCAACACCCTGTCGATCGCCGCCGCCGACGTCGCCGTCCAGGGCGGCGCCGTGGTCAGCCAGGTGATCGACACCATGGGCGCCATCAACGAAGCGTCGCGCAAGATCGTCGACATCATTGCCGTCATCGATGGCATCGCTTTCCAGACCAATATCCTGGCCTTGAATGCCGCGGTGGAAGCGGCCCGCGCCGGCGAGCAGGGACGCGGCTTTGCCGTGGTGGCGTCGGAAGTGCGCACGCTGGCGCAGCGCTCGGCGGCGGCAGCGAAAGAAATCAAGGAACTCATTGGCGCGTCCAGTGAACAGGTCGAAGCGGGCACCAAACTGGTCGACCGCGCCGGTGCCACCATGGAAGAAGTGGTCAACAGTATTCGCCGGGTGACCGACATCATGGGCGAAATCACCACCGCCAGCGAAGAGCAGTCGGGCGGCATTGAACAGGTCAACCGCGCCATCGGCCAGATGGATGAAGCAACCCAGCAAAACGCCGCCCTGGTCGAGCAATCGGCAGCGGCAGCAGCGTCGATGCAGGAACAGGCAGTCAAGCTGGCACAGGTGGTAAGCGTGTTTAAGCTCGACAAGGCGATGGCGGCGCCGGTCAATCAAATCCCGGCAGCGGCGCCGTCTGCGGCGGCGCACAAAGCGCCGGCCCGGCTGGCCAGGCCGGCAGCCCTGGCCAGGGCCAGGGCGCCTGCCAAATCGGCGCCGGCCGCGTCGGTGGTCACAGCGGCTGCAAGCGCTGCGGCATCGGCTGCCGCCCCTGCCGCCCAGCCTGCTCCACGCACACCACGCACGCCACGCACCAGCGCCGTCTCAAGCGACGACTGGGAAGAGTTTTAAGACAGGGCGGTGCGACTGCTCGTGCGCGGTCGCCTGCGACGGCCGGCGCGCACCCCCTGTATAGTGACGCACTGTCGCGCTTTACAGGATCACCATGCCATCGACCTCCCACCAAGCCGCGCATGGTGCTCACCATGCTCACCATGCTCACCACGCCGACCCTGCGCCCCGTCTGGTGGTGCAACAGCTGCGTTCGGCGCACGCCGGGCCGCTCTCCTTTACGGTTGACGCTGGCGAATGCGTGGCGGTGGTGGGGGAGTCCGGTGCCGGAAAAAGCGTGTTGCTGCGGATGGTTGCCGATCTCGATCCGTGCGACGGCGAGCTGCTGCTCGACGGCGTCGCCCGCCGTGGCCTGACGGCGCCCGCCTGGCGTGCGCAGGTGGTCTACCAGTCGGCCGAGCCAGCCTGGTGGGAAGCGACTGCGGCGCAGCACCTGCGCGCCGACCAGCTCGAGCGCGCCGCCGCGCTGCTGCCTTTACTCAAACTCAAAAGCGGCATCCTGCAGGCTGAACTGGCGCTGCTGTCGACCGGCGAGCGCCAGCGGCTTGCGCTGATCCGTTCCCTGGCGGGCGCGCCGCGCGTGCTGATGCTCGATGAGCCGGCCGCAGCGCTCGATGCCACCACCACGCTGGCGCTCGAGGCGGTGCTGCAGGCGGCGCAGGCGCGCGGCATGGCCATCATCCTGGTGACCCATTCGCAGGAACAGGCCGCGCGCATGGCGCAGCGCCAGTTGCGCATGCAGCACGGCCAGCTGGTGGCGCCATGAGCGCGGTCGAACTCGGTGCAGTCGATCTGGCCATTGCCGCCAGCCTGATCGTGCTCGATGCCATCATCTCGCTCGCCTTCGGCCTGCGCCTGCACCGCCAGTTGCTGGTGGCAGCGCTGCGCATGGTGATCCAGTTGCTGCTGGTGGGGCTGCTGCTGCGCTGGCTGTTTGCCAGCGACTCGGCGGCGCTGACGCTGGCGGCGATCGGCCTGATGATGGCCGCCACCGTGCGCGAAGTGGCGGCGCGCCCGCGCCAGCGGCTGCAGCGCTGGGGCAATGCGCGCATTGCTGCCGTCGTCGTCAGCGCCGCCAGCACCAGTACCGTGTTGCTGGCGCTGCTCACGGCGATCCGGCCGACGCCGTGGCACGATGCGCGCTACGCCATTCCCCTGATGGGCATCGTGCTGGGCAGTGTGCTCAATGCTGCCAGTGTCGCCCTCGACAGTTTTTTGGGCGACCTCGCTGGCGCCCGCCAGCGCATCGAAGGGCGCCTGGCGCTGGGCGCCACCTTGCGCGAAGCGCTGGCACCGCTGACGCGCGACGCCGTGAGGAAGGGCCTGATTCCGGTGATTAACCAGATGGCGGCGGCCGGCATCATCACGTTACCCGGCATCATGACCGGCCAGCTGCTCGCCGGCATGGACCCGCTCAGCGCCGTCAAATACCAGATCCTGCTGCTTTTTTTGCTGGCCGGCAGCAGTGGTCTGGCCGCTGGCGGCGCCGTCTGGCTGGCCAGCCGGGCGGTTGGCGACGAGCGCGACCGGCTGCGCCTCGACCGGCTCAGTCGCTGATGCCGGGTTGCTAGCGCTGGTTAGAACGAAATCCGCTCAGGTCGGCGCAGCAGACGTCGAACCGCGCCCGCATGCGAGCCGTTGCAGTGAGATGGATGGAGAAACTGTCGCTGCTGTCCTGCAGCGATGCCAGCTTGGCACGCGGGGCGCTGCGGCCTCCTTTGAAGGCGCGATCAGTCAAGTCGATGTTGCATAAAATAAAATTTTATTTTATTCTACATTTATAGAGAGAAAGCTTTTGAGGCAGTGATGATCTTAAACAAGGCAAGCAATATGCATCGTATTCATCGGCGCCTGATGCGCACCAGCACCATCGTCCTCATCGGCGCCGCCTGCGCGCTCGCCTTGCCAGCTGGCGCGCGCCAGCTGGGCAATGGCGGCACCACCTACAGTTCCCTTTCGCACGAAACGCCACCGGAAGAATTTTTGGGGAAATTTGTCGAGCTGATCCATGCCGACCAGGCGGCCAACGCCATGCTGTTCGACGCCGTCGGCGTGGCCGCGGCGGGCAGGGCGGCCAGCGCCGTCCTCGCTACGCTCGACATGCAGGCATCGACCGCCGACATTGGCAGCGCTGCCGCTGCGGCCGGCGCCAGCCACCAGCTACTGACGCAAGCGCTGGCGACGGCTGCGCCATTGAGCGCCGCGCAGCAGGCAAGCTTTGCCAGTGGCGCGCTGGCGCTGGCGCAGGTGGCGCGCGATTTTACCGCGCTGACAAAAAACCTCGGCGCCACCAAGCAGACCTTGCTAACGGCAGGCATGCCCGCGCGCGTGGCCCTGCAAGCGACCCGTGTCAGCGCCGACATTGCAGCGCAGCTGCGTGCCGAATTGAAAGCGGTGGTGGGGTTCGCCAACGCCCGCCAGCTGGTGCTGGCAGCGGCGGTCAGCGAAGCGGCAGCGGCGTTGTAAGGCGCGCGGCGCGCCAGCTGCGGGTGGCGATCGGGCCGATTCGGGCGGCATCGGCTACGATATGCCCTCCAGCCACCCACTATCGCGCACATTCACCATGGCAGAACTAGCACTCCGGGCCGACCACGAGCTCACAATGACGGTCCTGATGACCCCCGACATGGCCAATTTTTCCGGCAATGTTCATGGCGGCACCATCCTCAAATTTCTCGACAGCGTGGCGTATGCCTGCGCCAGCCGCTATTCGGGCAGCTATGTCGTCACCCTGTCGGTCGATGAAGTGATGTTCCTGCAACCGATCCATGTGGGCGAACTGGTTACCTTCCTTGCCTGCGTCAATTACACCGGCACCAGCTCGATGGAAGTGGGCATCCGCGTGGTCGCTGAAAACATCCAGCAGCGCACCGTGCGCCATGCCAACAGCTGTTACTTCACCATGGTGGCGGTCGACGCCGACCGCAAGCCACAACGGGTACCGAAGCTGGTACCCGTTAGCGACGAGCAGCGCGAGCGTTTTAGCCGCGCCGAACATCGCAAGCAGCTGCGCCAGCAGTTGCACGGCCGCCGGCCGCATGCGAGGGCGCCGCAATGATCGGTGGCGCGGCGGGGTCCGCCCACTTGTCTGCGCACGGCGCTGCTGACGGCGGACCCGGCGCCGCACCGCAACGCAGCGCACTGGTGATCATCACCTCGCTGTTTTTCATGTGGGGACTGTTGACCTCGCTGAACGACGTGCTGATCCCGCACCTGAAGGCGATTTATACGCTCAGCTATGTGCAGGCGATGCTGGTGCAGCTGTGTTTTTTCAGCGCCTATTTTCTGGTATCGATGCCGGCCGGCGCGCTGATTCGCCGCATCGGCTACCAAAAGGGCGCGGTGACGGGCCTGTTGATCGCCGCCACCGGCTGCGCGCTGTTTTATCCCGCCTCGCGCAGCGGTTACAGCCTGTTCCTGCTGGCGTTTTTCGTGCTCGCCGCCGGCATCGCCACGCTGCAGGTGGCGGCCAATCCCTTCGTGACGGCGCTCGGCCCGGCGCGTACGGCATCGAGCCGGCTGACCCTGACCCAGGCCTTCAATTCGCTCGGTACGGCCGTCGGCCCGTTCGTCGGCAGCCTGCTGATCCTGTCGACGAGCACGCCAGGCGCCGGCAAGGCGGCTGAAATCGCCACCGTGCAGGGCCCCTACCTGGCGCTGGCGGCGGCGCTGCTGACACTGGCGCTGGTGATGGCTGCCGTGCGCCTGCCGGCCATCGGCGGTGGCGCTGCGGGCGCACCTGCCGGGCGCAGCGATGGCGGCGGCATGCTGGCCCACCGGCACTTGTTATGGGGCACGCTGGCGCTATTTCTGTACGTCGGTGGCGAAGTGAGTATTGGCAGCTTCCTGGTCAGCTTTCTGGGGGAGCCGGGGGTTGCCAGCCTGCCGGCGGCGCAGGCGGCGCGCTACGTCAGCCTGTACTGGCTGGGCGCCATGATCGGCCGTTTCATCGGCTTTGTGGTGATGCGCCGGGTTAGTCCGGGCAAGGCGCTCGCTTTTAACGCCAGCCTGGCCATCGCCCTGGTGGTCACCGCCATGCTGGCCGGCGGCACGCTCGCCATGGTCGCCATCCTCGCCATCGGGCTGTGCAATTCGATCATGTTTCCCACCATCTTCAGCATGTCCCTGCACGGGCTGGGCAAATTTACCGGCCAGGCCTCTGGCATGTTGTGCATGGCGATCGTCGGCGGCGCCCTGGTGCCGTTCGCCCAGGGCTTGCTGGCCGACGCCTACGGCCTGCGCCTGAGTTTTGCGGTGCCGGCCCTGTGCTATGCGTTTGTGTTGTTTTTCGGCATTAAGTATGCGGGCCTGCACAAAACCCCCGTGACCGCCTGAGCGACGGGCGCCGTTGCAACGGTGCCCGCTCAACAGCCTGACGCGCCGGATCAATTGTGTTTACACTGCACTTTTGGTTTCTTTCGCGCACCCGCTATGGCATCTTTTGTAAGTGTCGGTCAGTCATCGTTAGTCGTGCCGGCGCGCGCCCTGGCGCGCCACGCCGCTTACCTGCTGCTCATTGCCATCGCGCTGGCCGGCGGACGCCTGCTGTTGCAGCCAGCGCGCAGCGGGCCGCAGCTGGCCGACGCCAGCAACGCCGCTCTCAGGAGCGCCGTGGCGGCGCGCGCGCGCGCCATGACCGATGTGGCCGGCGCAGCGCAGGCGACAGCCGAGCACATCGACGAGCGCATCGCCAGCATGCGGCGCGCGCTGGTACGCGATGCTGCGCAGCCGCTCGCAGCGAGCTTGTCGCTGCAGGGACCGGCGCAGATCGCTGAGCGCCTTGAGCGGCGCTACGAGCGCGCGCTGCGGCTGGAAATCGGCCGCCAGCAGGTCGATTATCTGTTGCGCGTGCGGGCGTGGGCGGCCGGTGCGGCGGGCGGCGCCGATACGGCGCGCAAGCACGAACAGCTGCGCGCCGCCGTGATTCGTACTTATCTCGACTATATGAGTCTGAAAAGCGCACTGGCGCAATTGCACCCGATCGCGCGAATCAAGTTCAGCTTCGCAGCGTGGCAAGCGCAGGCGCAACAACGGCGCCAGCTCGACGCCGCCTGGCTGGCCTTTGACGACGCCTATGTGGCGCTGGCGGCGCAGGAAAGCGCCGAGCTGCAGCAGGGCACGCCGACGGCGCCGCCGGTGTTCGTGCTCGACGATGTTGCCATCGATAACGCCACCGCGCCCCTGGCGGCGCGGCTGGCGCAGGTGCGCGCGGTGGTCGCATCGCACTGGCTCACTGCGTGCGCCACGCCGGTGCTGCAGCAGTTGCCGCTGGCGCTGGCGCTGCTGCTGGCGGCGCTGCTGTTGCCGTCGCTTGCATTGCGCTGGCGGCCGCTGCAGACGGCGTAAGCGGGCACGGCGCGGCGGGCAGCCCGGTGGGCATCGCGGCGGCGCGGTTGCGCTCGAGTTCGTCGAGCAGCGCCGCATGCGTCTGCGCCCAGCCGTAGAGCACCATCAGCGGCTCGACGAAGCCCTGTCCCCGCCGCATCAAGGCATAGTCGACCATCGACGGCACCAGCTGGTGCACGGTGCGGACAATCAGACCGTCACCTTCGAGCTCGCGCAGGGTCTGGGTCAGCATCTTTTTCGACACCCCTGGCATGGCCCGCTGCCACTGCCCGGTGCGCAGGGCGCCGAAACTGGGTACATCAATGACCATCGAGGTCCACTTGGGCGCCAGCAGCCGGTGAATGCGGCGCGGTGGGCAATCTCGCTGATGTGCAGCGGTTGCGGCGGGGAACGGACGGTAGGAAGCGTCATGGTTACTTTCGGGTCCCTAGGTTCCAAAAAAGTGCCTGATTGCCGGTTGAGCGACGATCGGTCACTATTGTCCACCATGCATATCGGCCGCACCGTGCAGCTGCAACTTATTCGAAAGATAGCGATGTCAAGCTAGACGATGCGGGCGCTGCTGCTCAAAGACTATGCCGAAGGCACATTTATCGACAGCACCATGGCGCGCCCGCTGCCGCGCCACGGCGAAGTGCTGGTCAAGGTCATCGCCAGCGGCGTCAATCCGATCGATCGCAAGATTCGCATTGGCGCAGCGCCTCACGCCACGCGAGAACTGCCGGCCATCCTCGGCGCCGATCTGACCGGGGTGATCGAACAGCTCGGCGCGGGCGTGACCGATTTTAAGGCGGGCGACGAGGTATGTGGCATGAGTGGCGGCGTGCGCGACCTGCCCGGTTCGCTGGCCGAGTATGTGGCGGTCGACGCCAGCACGCTGGCGCACAAGCCGGCCAGTTTGAGCATGCGCGAAGCGGCCGCCTTGCCGCTGGTGTTTCTGACTGCGTGGGAAGGTCTGGTTGACCGTGCCAAAGTAGCGGCCGGCCAGCGCGTGCTACTCCATGCTGGCGCCGGCGGCGTCGGCCACGTGGCCGTGCAGATCGCCCGTGCCCGCGGCGCCGAGGTATTTGCCACCGCCTCGGCCGGCAAGCACGCCATCGTGCGCGGCTTTGGCGCCACCCCCATCGATTACAAGGCCGGCACGGTGGCCGACTACGTGGCCGCGCATGCCGACGGGGTCGGCTTTGACGTGGTCTACGATACTGTCGGCGGCGCCAGCCTGGAGGCTTCGCTGGCGGCAGCCACATGCCCACGCTGCCCACGACGCGCAGGTCGACGGCAGCGCGCTGGGCAAGCGCGTCATCGATATCGGCTGATATCGCGGTAAGGTCGGCCTCAGGCGCCGTCCGGCCCGGGTCCGCCGGGGCCGCCCATGTCGGGGCCGCCGGGACCGCCTTGGCCACCCGGGCCACGGCCACGCAGGCGGGCGCCGTCTTCCGCCGCGCGTGCCGGCGGGCCGCCGAAGCGGTACGACAGGCCGACGTACAACAGCCGACCGTCGAAGCGCCGGGTGCTGGTCTCGCGCAGGGCGGCGCTGTCGACCACGGTTTCCACCTTGTTGGTTTTAAACAGGTCGGTGACGTTGGCGATCAGCGTCAGCTGCGGCGTCAGCACATGGCGCAGCGACAGGTTCAAGGTCGAGTTGGGTGAACGATAGCCCTGGCCGGACAGGGTCTTGCCCTGCATCTGCAAGGCCAGCTGCAGCTGGTTGGCGGCATCGAACTGGTAATTGAGGCGCGCGCGGCCGCTCAAGGCATTCGCGCTGCGGCTGCTGAATATGCCGTTGCTATCTTGCGTGGTTTGCTCGCTGTGCGCCAGGTTGCCGCTGCCGTTGACGGTCAGCAGCGGCGTCAATTTGCCGCTGACGGTAAATTCGAGGCCGCCCGCGCGGCTGCCGGCGCCGTTGGCACGGGTGGTGAGCAGCACGTTGTCATCCAAGAAATAGCGGTAGTCGACGATGGCGTCGGTGTCGCGCCGGAAGTAGCCGCGCAGATTGGTTTCGAGGCCGCCCATGCGTGTTTCATAACCGAGCTCGAAAGAATCGGTCTGGGTCGGTTTTAAATGGGGATTGCCGGCGAAAACATTCAATTCATCGCGGTAGATCACTGCCGGATTGAGGTCGACGGCGCTGGGCCGGCGCAGCCGGTGGGCGTAGCTGAAACGCAGGTTGCTCAGCTCGCTCAATTTGTAGGTGGCGAACAGGCTCGGCATCAGGTTCAGATAACTGTTTTTGGCGGCGCCGCCGCCCTGCAGCTGGTGGATGTCGAGGTCGGTGTATTCGGCGCGCAGGCCGGCCAGCGCACCCCAGCGCTCGTTGATGCGGGTTTGCCACGAACCGTACAGCGCGGCGGTGTTTTCTTCGAGTTCATAGTTGCTGCTGCGGCGAGCATTCGGCACCGCCAGGCCACCGAAGAGGTCGGTATACAGGGTGTCGCTGTCGCTGCGGTTGCTGGCCAGTTTATAGCCCAGTTTGGCGGCGCCACCGGCCAGTGGCCGCTCGTAGTCGCCAGTGAAGTCGACGATGCGGTTGCGCATGTCGCTGTGCTGGCGCGCCTGGCTGTCGAAGGCGCCGGGAGCGAATACGGCGTAGGTGTTGGCGTAATCGCTGTCGTTGACGTTGCTGGAAGACGAAACCCGCAGGTCGAGCTTGAGCGTTTCGCCGGGCAAGGCTCCCTTGTGATCGTAGCGCGCGCCCCAGCTGTTGTTGCGGCTATCCCCCGCGCGCGCGGTGCGGCGCTGGTAGTCGCTCTGGACGGCGCCGTCGAGGCCATCGAAGATGTAACGGTCGCGGCCCTGCTGGTTGTTGCTGCGGCCGAGCAAGGCGACGGTGGCGCTGACGCTATCGTTGGCGCCGATGTTGTAGCTGACGGTGCTGTTAATGCCGACCGAGTCGTTGAGGCCATTGCCGTTTGATTGCTGGCTGCTGTGCAGCATGGCGCCGCTGACGGGGTCGAGGCGGTCGCGGCTGACGTCGGCGACCGAGTTGCGGCCGTCATGGCGCACATTGATGCCGCCCTGGTAACCCCAGGCGCCTTCGTTATACGTGCCGGACACGGCGCTGTTGTAACGGCCGGCTGCACCGAGGTTGGCATTGGCGACGCCGCTGCCGCCGGGCCGGCGGTTGCGCCGCATCACCAGGTTGAGGATGGGGCCGCCACCGGCTTCGTTGCCGAACTGGGCGCCCGGATTGTTGATCACTTCGATCGATTCGATGTCGTCGGCGGCCATCGCCTGCAAGCTGGCGCCGCGGTTATCGCCCTGCAGCATGGCCGAGGGCTTGCCGTCGACCAGGATTTGCACATTGCTGCTGCCGCGCAGGGTCACGCTGCCATCCGGGTCGACCGCCACCGACGGCACGTTGTTCAAGGCATCGGCGGCGCTGCCGTTGCTGCTCGAGATGTCCGAGCGCACATCGTAGACCTGGCGGTCGATGCGGTTGGTGGGGCGCTCGCCGGTGACGGTGACGGCGGGCAGCACCTGGGCCGCTGGCGGCGCGGCGGTGGTCACCGGTGCCGGCGCCGGCGCGGTGGCCGATTGCGCGAAAGCGTCGGCGTGGATCAGGGCGACGCCGCCGAGACAGAGTGATAACAAACAGTTGGACATGGAGGGACCGGAAAAAAGTGTGGCGTGGGTGTGGATCGGACGAACGTCGCCGAACCACGCGCAGCGTAGCGCAGCCGGCCCCGGCCCATGTTGCTGCTTTACCAAAATTTACACAAGCGTTGCTTTTATAGCTTTGCAGATACATTAGTACACATGTGGGACTCATGCGCCGCTCTGCGCTTTTTTGTGGCGTGCCACCAGCCGTCGCGCCCCGCGCTTTCTCCACCAGATCGATACGCCAGTGACGCTGAGCATGGCCACCACCAGGCCCATGCAGGAAATCAGTATGCGGCCCGGTAAGCCCAGGATGCGCCCCGGATGGAGGGGAAACTGCGCCTGCACGAACAGGTTGGCCGCGCTGCCCTGCCACGGCCGGCGCTTGCCCAGCAGGCGGCCATCGCCGTCGTAACACAGGTAGGGCGGGCCGCCGCCGCCGGCGCCGTGCTCGTCGCCCGGCTGAAAGAACGCGACGCCATAGATGCCATAGTTCGGCGCATAAAAGGCAGCGCCGGCCGCCGCCGGCCAGCCGCGCCGCTGCGCTCAAACGGCGACGGCGTCACCGTCAACCCGCTCTTGAGCAGCGGATTAAACACTTTCTATACAGGTTGAGGGAAAAAGCGGAGAAGGCGAGCACGCACAATAGCCCCCAGGTCCACAGGCTGAACGCCCGGTGCAGATCGACGTTGCGCCTGGCGCCGCCGGCGCTCCGGCGGATGCGCCAGGCGCTTTGCCGGCGTTGCCACCAGCTTTTGCCGGTGTTTTCGCCGGTGCCTGCTGCAGCGTTTGCCGCGCGGTTTGCCGCCATGCCGGCCATCGGACGGCGCGCCGGCACGGTCAGGTGAAAGCCGACCAGGCTGTCGAACATCCAGACGATGGCGCCGCCGCCCATCAGCCACGTGCCCCAGCGTACCGCTCTGCAGCACCTGCGGCGCTGCATCGATCGCGACCTCGTCCGGGTCGGCCGCCAGCGCACTGAGCGCAGGCAGCGCCAGCGCCAGGCAGGCGACCCGGCGGGCGTGGTCGCAGGGGGCAGGTGGAGCGGAACGGCGAACAGGCAGTCACACGCATTATTACTCCATGAAAATTTGGGTGTGACCATTCAGCTTCTCCGCCGCAAAGCGGAGCGGTTGCCAGTCACAGTAGTTTCGTGGAATGATAATTATTCGCATTTGCGATGTCGATAATTATTACCGGCAGTCAATTACAAGCACTGTACTAGGCCAGCATGTCGAACAGCGAGCTGGGGGTGCCGCTGCCGTCAATGCCCGCTTGCTGGGTGTAGAACGCCGCCAGGGCGCTGGCCTGGGCGGTCAGGGTCTTGCTGATGGCCGCTTCGCGGGTGGTCAGGGCGCTGACCTGTTTACCGGCGCTCGCCTGTTCGCGGGCGACGGTGCCATTGCCGCTGTTGAGTTCGCCCAGCCGGCCGCCCAGCTGGGCGACAATCCCGCCCGCGCTGGTACCGGTGGCGGGCGCCAGCAGGGCATTGACGGCGGCCGGGTCGGCCGCCTGCGCCGCTGCCAGCTTGGTGCTGTCAAGCTTCATGGTGCCGCTGCTGTCGATACTGATACCCGCCTTGGCCAGCGCGGCAGCGCCGGCACCGGGACCGCTGTTGCGCAGGTTTTGTGCCACTTGGGCGCTGGCCAGGGTCAAGCCGGGATCACCCTTCAAGTCGCTTTTTTGCAAGCTCTGCAGTTTGCTGTTGAGGGTGTTAAATGCAGTGACGAACGATTGCAGCTTGCTGCTGGTGTCGCCGTTGCTGCTCGTTTTATCGGTATTGCTCGGGCTGCCGAGGCTTTGCGTGGCCGTCTGAAAGTCGGCGATGGCGCTTTTCAGCTGGCCCAGTCCGGACAGTTTGGCCTGGCCCTGCGCCAGCGCTGCAGTGACCTTCTGGCTGGCGGCGGCAGCCGGCGCCAGCGCCTGCTTGACCTTGGCGGCGACGTCGGTGGAGACAGTGGTCGTGTTGGCGGCGGTGGTGCTGGCGGCAGCTGTGGTGGACGAAGCCATGTTGTGCTTTCAAAAATCTTCAATGAACGGCGATTATCGCCGGCCCCGGCTCCCCACCATCGTTCAAATACGAGGGCAACCACGCCGGTGTTTTCTCTTTTCAGCAGCGCGCCGCCTTCACAGTCCGAGCTCGGACAGGCCCGGATGGTCGTCCGGCCGCCGTCCCAGTGGCCAGTGAAACTTGCGCTCGTCGGCCTGGATGGGCAAATCGTTGATGCAGGCAAAGCGGCGTGCCATCAAACCGTTGTCGTCGAATTCCCAGTTTTCGTTGCCGTAGGAGCGGAACCAGTTGCCAGAGTCGTCATGCCATTCGTAGGCGTAACGGACGGCGATCCGATGGCCGTCAAAGGCCCATAATTCCTTGATCAGCCGGTAGTCGAGCTCCTTCGCCCATTTGCGGCTGAGGAAAGCGGCGATCTGTTCGCGGCCGTTGACGAACTCGGCGCGGTTGCGCCAGGCGCTGTCGGCGGTGTAGGCCAGGCTGACCTGGACCGGGTCGCGCCTGTTCCAGCCATCTTCGGCCAGGCGGACTTTGAGAATGGCGCTCGCGCGCGTGAACGGTGGCACGGGAGGGCGGGCTGGCTCGGTCATGGCTGCTCCTAAAAAAGGGGGGATGAGGTGTAGCGGGTCTTACTGGCGCCAGCGCAACGGCGCACCAGCAATGGTATCGGCCAACTGTGGCGCCAGCACCGCCGTCGAATAGGGCGCCAGTACCTGCCAGCCCAGTGGCAGATACAGGGCGCGGCCGGGGTCGGTGGCCACCAGCAGCCGTTCGCTGACGCCGGCCGCGCACGCCAGTGCATCGAGCGCGCCCATCAGGTAGCGGCCCAGGCCCCGGCGCCGGTGGGCGGCGGCCGTTTCGATCTGGTCGAAGACGGCGCAGGCGCCGTACACCACCAGCTGGCCCGAGGCGACCACCGCGCCGCTCGCATCGAACAGGCGCAGCACGCTGGCGCCGTGTGCGCGCGTGCGCTGCTCGCGGTAGCCGGCCGGTAGCGGCGCCGCTGCCATCGGGCCGTCGCAGCGCATCAGGTAACGCGCCGTTTCGATCTGCCAGCGCGGCGCCAGCGCCTGGCGCAGGGTGGCCATGTCGACCGTCGCTTTGAGGAAAATGCAGGGGGCGTCGATGCTGCGCGCACAGTCTTGCAAGGCGGCACCGGCGTCGACAAATACATGGCGCCGCAACTGGTCGGCGCGCCCCACCTCCACCACCAGGCCGCCGCCATGGCGGCGCGGTAGCGGCGCCCCGCGCGCCAGGCTCCAGCCGCTCAGCCAGCGCTCAAGCAGGTCGAGGTTGACGTCATTGCCTGGCAGGGGGACGGAAGTGGTGAACAAGGCGGCTCGAGGACGTTTCGGACCGCTAGTGTGGAATAGTTTGGCCAAAGTTGCAAATCTGAATCTGTGAACAAGGACGCGCTGCGGCTATAGTGTGGCACTGCCACCAGATCATTGTTTATTTTGCTGGAGAATCCACCACCATGCAGCAAGACGACCAGCATCAGGCCTTTGTTCACGCCTGTTTTGACGACGGCGTGCGCCGCATGGGCGCCGGCGACAGCGACGGCGCCCGGCTGGCGTTTGGCCAGGCGCTGGCGCTACAGCCGGCGCTGCCGGAGGCGCACATCAACCTGGGCCTGCTGCTGACCACGCTCGACCCGGCGCAGGCGCAGCAGCATTACCGCGCCGCCATTGCGCTGGCGCCCGAGCGCGTCGATGGCTATCTCCACCTGGGGGCCTGGCTGGCTGCAGCGCGCCGCTTCGACGAAGCCGAACACAGTTACCGCCAGGCGCTGCTGCTCGATCCAGCGTCGGCGCCGGCGCTGTCGAACCTTGGAGTGCTGCTGGCCAGCACGGATCGGGCGTCGATGGCGGCAGCCTGTTACCGCGCCGCCATCGCCATCGCGCCGGCCTACCAGCCGGCCCATTTCAACCTCGCTTACCTGCTGCTGCGCGACGGCGACTTCGAGGCGGGCTGGCGCGAGTTTGAAGGGCGGCCGTGGTACGCCCGCTTCGCTGATTATTTTGCTTATCCGCGCTGGACTGGCGAGCCGCTCGCTGGCGCCAGCCTGATGATTGCAGTCGAAGCCGGTCATGGCGACATGATCCAGTTTTGCCGCTACGCCGCGCTGGCGCGCCAGCAGGGGGCCGCGCGTGTCGGCATCGTCTGCCACAGCGGCTTGCAACGGCTGTTCGCCTCGCTTGAAGGGATCGAGGTCTACGGGGTCGACGATGCGGTGCCGCGCGATGGCTGGGATTACTGGACGCCGCCGCTGAGCATGCCGTATCACTTCGGCACCCGGCTCGATCAGCTACCGGCGACCTTGCCCTACCTGGCGGCGCCGGCGGGCGCCGGGGCCGCCGGGCTGGCCCTGCTGGCGGCGGCGCCTTCGGCCAGGCTGCGGGTCGGGCTGGCGTGGCAGGGCAACCCCCGCTTTGAAAACGATGGCGAGCGCTCGCTGGCCGCACTGGCCACCCTGGCGCCGCTGGCAAGCGTTGCCGGGGTGCAGTTTTACAGTTTGCAAAAAGGCGAGGGCACGCTATCGCTGCTGCCGGACACGGGCGGGTTTGCCAGCCTGACCGACCTGGCCCCGGCCCTGGGCGACTTCGCCGACACCGCCGCCGTGATCGGTGCGCTCGACCTGGTGATCGCCGTCGACACGGCGGTGGCGCACCTGGCCGGCGCCCTCGGCAAGCCGTGCTGGGTGATGTTGCCGGCCTATCAGACCGACTGGCGCTGGCTGCGCGGGCGCGACGACAGTCCGTGGTATCCGCGGGTGATGCGGCTGTTTCGCCAGCAGCAGGCGGGCGACTGGGGCGCCGTGGTGGCGGCGCTGCGTGCGGCGCTGGTGCAGCAGGTGGCCGCTGCCGCTCCTGCGGCGTGAGGCGAAACGCGCCCCCGTTCTATCCGGCGACGAGTTCGCTTTCCGCTCTGCGCAGGCGACCTCCGGTGACGCCACGCCGGCGCGGCGCTGTCGCCAGCCGGCGCGGCATCTCGGCAGAGCAGGTCAGTATCGTGGTGGCGCGTGACCGCGCCGGCAATACCATTGATTTTATTGGCGGCCGTGGTGCCTTAAAGACGGCAAGTCTGCAGCGTCATTTGCTGCCAAAAGTGGCGCTGGGCCATTGATGGCGATCGCATCGCCAGCGCCGAAGGCTTTCTGAGAGCGGCGCTGGGAGTTTTCCGGACTTGGCGGTGCAAGCGCCATAAAAAAGAGGGCGCCCGCGGGCGCCCTCTGTACTGCACAACGCAAGGGCTGGTCTGTCCGGCCCCGGCGTTGCAAAAATCTTAGCGGCTGCCGTCGGCGGCAGGCACGCTTGAACCAGCGGTGCCCTGGGTCTCGCCGCTGTTGTTGCGCACCGGCGCCTTGCTGGCGTCCGTGGCTGGCGTGCCGGTCATGCCCGGCGTGGTGCTGCTGTTGCCCATACCGCTGTTGCCCATACCGCTGGCGCCGCTGCCCGAGGTGCCGGAAGCACCCGTCATGCCGGCGCCGCTGGTGCCGCTGGTGCCGCTGGTGCTGTCAGCGTTACCGGTAGCCGGGGTGGTGGTGCTGGTCGGCGCAGGGGCGCTCAAGGTGGTGTCCGTGCTGGGCGAAGCGACGTCTTTTTTCGAGCAGGCACCGAGCAGGGCGGCGGCGACGATCGCGCCAATAAACAATTTCGAGGGGGACATTGCTGGTTTCATAGTAACTCCTTGTCGTGTTGTGGGATGGCCAACTAGGCCTCGATGCATCTCAGGATGGGCCACGGCAGGCTGCTGCCCCGGGGAGCGGGCGGCTGCCGGTGCAGATGCGATCAATGTCAATGAAACCATCATACGTGGCGACAGCGCGGCGTCCATCGTCTGTCGTCCCGTGTTGGCGTAGGACTATTCTTGCATTGGCGGCAAGGATCTGTCCGTAGCGGACGCAGCAGAGTGGCACGCGAGCAGCTATACTTGCTCCATGAAAACTGCATGGTATTTCCTTGAATAAAGTTATCACCCGTGATGGCCTGCACGGTGCCGAGCGCGCCCTCGCCATGGCGGCGCTGGCCATTGGCGTTGGCCTGGCGGCTCTTGACACCGCCATCGTCAACACCGCCCTGCCCGGCATTGCCAGCAGCCTGGGAGCAACGCCAGCGGCGTCGGTGTGGATCATCAATGTCTACCAGCTGGCCATGATCGCCACCATGCTGCCATTCGCCGCGCTCGGTGAAATCATCGGTTACCGCAAGGTCAGCATTGGCGGGCTGGTGCTGTTTACGGCCGCTTCGCTCGCTTGCGCGGCGGCCTGGTCCCTGCCTTCGCTGGTGCTGGCACGCCTGTTGCAGGGTTTGGGCGCCAGCGCGGTAATGGGCGTCAATACGGCGCTGTTGCGGGCGATTTATCCGTCCCGGCTGATGGGGCAGGGCATGGGCGCGAACGCCCTGATCGTCGCCACCGGCTTTGCCATCGGCCCCACCGCCGCTTCGCTGATCCTGTCGCTGTCGTCGTGGCCGTGGCTGTTCGCCATCAATGTGCCGCTGGGCCTGATCGGCATCGTGCTGGGCCTGCGGTTTCTGCCAGCGACCAGCCGGGCCGGCTACCGTTTCGATGTGCGCACGGCGCTGTTGAACGCCGGCGCCTTCGGTTTGCTGGTGCTGGCGATGGGCGAGGGGGCACACGCGGCGCCGGCGCCCGTGCTGGTCCTCGAGCTGGCGGCATCGGCCGGGTTTTTCGTGCTGCTGCTGCGTCGCCAGCGCGGCCATCCGGCGCCGATGCTGCCGATCGATCTGTTCCGCCGGCCCCTGTTTGCCCTGTCCGTCGTCACCGCCGTCTGCACCTTTGCGGCCCAGAGCCTGGCGTTTGTATCGCTGCCGTTTTATTTTGAACACGCGCTGGGCCGCTCGCCGGTGGAGACCGGCTTTCTGATCACGCCGTGGGCGCTGATGGTAGGGGTGATGGCGCCGATCGCCGGCCGCTTCAGTGACCGTTATCCGCCTGGCCTGCTGGGTGGGGCTGGCTTGCTGGCGCTGTCGGCTGGCCTGCTGTCGCTGCTGTTGATGCCAGCGGCGCCGTCGTCGCTTTCGATCTGCTGGCGCATGGCGTTGTGCGGGCTGGGCTTCGGGTTTTTTCAGGCGCCCAATCTGAAGGCCATCATGAGCAGCGCGCCAGCGGCGCGCGCGGGCGGTGCCAGTGGCATCGTCGCCACCGCACGTCTGCTCGGACAGGCCGGCGGTGCTGCTTTGGTGGCGCTGTGCTTTACCGTGGCGGGCAAGCACGGCACCAGCTGGGCGCTGGGGCTGGGCGCTGCCAGCGCCGCACTGGCCAGTATTGCCAGCTTTGCCCGCCTGGCCGTGCAAAAACCCTGAACGGGGCGGCAATTGGCTATGATGGCGGCGGAAAGGGTCACCCATGCAATCATTAATCTCTGAACTCGCGCGCCTTTACCTGCTGCAGCCGCAGCTGTGCTTCGAGGGACCCGAGCGCGAACAGCGCCAGTCTGTGTTGCCCGGCCAGCTGGAACAGCACCTGCTGGGCCTGAAAACCCTGGCGCTCGACCTGGTCACGCCAGCGGCCACGGCGCGCACCATCGTGCTCGATTTTTGTGCCGGCGGCGCCGTGCGCGGCGAGCAGCAGTGGCGCGCCCTGTGCGTGCTGGCCAATGCGCTGCGCGACCAGCTGCAACTGCCGGCGCCCGCCGTCAGCATTTCCGGCCACGGCTTTCAGCTGTGGCTGTCGCTGGCCAGCGCCATGCCGATCGCCGACATCGCCGAATTCGTCCACTTGCTGCACGCCGAATATCTGCCGGACGACAAGGACAAGGGCAATGGCCTGCTGGTGACAGTGGTCGACCTGCCGCCGGCCCGCCAGCCGGGCGGCAAATGGGCTGCCTTCATCCACCCCGGCATGGGCGCCTCGTTCGCCGACGAGCCGGCGCTGGACATGGCGCCGCCGGTGGGCGCCCAGGTCGGCTTTCTGGAAGGCTTGCGCAGCATCGACAGCGCCCGGTTCGCCGAGGCGCTGGCGACCCTGCGCCGCCACGCGCCGCCCGCTGTGACCGCTGTGACCGCCGTGGCCCGGCCCGCTGCCAGTGGCGCCATCGCCGAGGTCACCGCTGACGCTCTGCTGCTCAAGGATGCCAGCCTGGAAGACATTATCAAGGCGCTCCATGCGCGCCACATCGAGCCGAGCTTTCGCTTCCTGCTGCCAGGCGGCTGAGGCTGCCGCCCTGACCGTGAATGCAACAATGCGGCGATTTTTGTCGCCCGGCCTTGCGACAGGTTGCGATTTTAGATGCCTGCAGGTAATATCTCACTGAGCTCCTGTTTACAATTTCAACATCGGTACCCACACGGCTACCATGGTTTTTCGTCCGCGCCCCGCGCCCGCGCGATCTTCGTTCCGTTCAATTTACTGCCCTGTCAGTGTTTGCCGCGCCGGCCCGGCCGTGCGCCGCGTATGGAAGAACCATGTTCAAAAATATATCCCTGCAAGCGCGCTTGGTATCGACTATGTTGATCCTTGCCGTGCTGATCGCCGCCGTCAGCGTGGTCGGCATCATCGGCATGCGTAGCAGCAATGCCGCCTTGTCTGACATATTTACCAACCAGATGCCGTCCGCTTCGGCCATCTCCCGTTCAAACAATTTTCTCGCCCGTACCCGGTTTACGCTCGATCGCGCTGCTTTGAAAATCGACGATCCGCAAATCGACGCGACGCTCGCGCGGGCGCGCGAATTTACCGCCGGTTCCGACAAAGAGTGGGCCGCCTACCTGGCACTGCCGCGCGATAGCGTCGAAGACGCGCTGGCCAAGGTGGCGGGCGCCGCCCGCGCCGCCTACATCAACGATGGCCTGCTGGGGCTGGCGAAAGCGATCGAGAGCAAAGATGCGGCGCAGGTAGATGCCTTCATGCAAAAAAAATTGACGGGCTATTTCGGCAAGTACAACGATGCCGCGCTCAAACTTGATCAATTCCAGCTGGACGATGCGAGCGTCAATTTTAAGCGGACTCAGCAGACCTATCAGCGTGCCGTGACGCTGGCGCTGACCATGGTGGTGATCGCTGCCGTCATCATGATCTGGTCGGGCGCCACTCTGCTGCGCGCCATCATGCTGCCCCTGCGCCAGGCCAACGCTCACTTCACTGCGATGGCGCGCGGTGATTTGTCGACGCTCATTGAGATTGGCCGCAACGATGAAATGGGCACCATGCTCAGGGGCTTGCAGGCGATGCGCGACCAGCTGGCCGACACGGTGGCCCAGGTGCGCGCCGGCAGCCTGGCGATTGCCACCGCCACCGAGGAAATTGCAGTGGGTAATATGGATCTGTCGCAGCGTACCGAACACCAGGCAGGCAACCTGGAGCAAACCGCCTCATCGCTGGAACAGTTGACGGCCACCGTACGCCACAACGCCGACAATGTGCGCGAAGCCAACGACATGGCCAAAGACGCTTCCGAGATTGCCGGTCGCGGCGGCGCCCTGGTGGCCCGGGTGGTCGATACCATGAGCGACATCAATGACTCGTCGCGGCGCATCGTCGACATCATCGGCGTCATCGATGGCATCGCCTTTCAAACCAATATCCTGGCCCTCAATGCGGCCGTCGAAGCGGCGCGCGCGGGCGAACAGGGACGTGGCTTTGCAGTGGTGGCATCGGAAGTGCGCAACCTGGCCCAGCGCAGCGCCGCCGCCGCCCAGGAAATCAAGGGCTTGATCACCACCTCCGTGGCCAAGGTCGATGCCGGCGGCGAGCTGGTCGGCAAGGCCGGCGCCACCATGCAAGAAGTGGTGACCAGTGTCGCCAATGTCAGCCGCCTGATGGCCGACATCATGCTGGCCGGCGATGAGCAAAGTATCGGCATTGCCCAGATCAACCAGGCGGTGATCCAGATGGATGCCACCACCCAGCAAAACGCTGCGCTGGTGGAACAGGCGGCCGCCGCCGCCGCTGCCTTGCAGGAACAGGCGGCGTCGCTGGAGACGGTGGTGCAGCAGTTTCAGCTTGCCGGCAAGCGGGGCGCGGCGGTGGTGCCAGCTGCCCGACCGGCACGGGCGCCGGCGCTGCTGCGCGCTTCCTGAGAAAACGGTCCGCCGAGGGCGCGGCGATCGGCGATCGGCGATAATTGCGCTCTTACCAGCCGATGCCGCCCCCATGACCCAGCCAGCCCCACCACCGTCGAACGTCCTGCCAGCATCAGCATCAGCATCAGCATCAGGATCAGCATCAGCGGCAACAGCTGCAGCGCTGCCGTTTCGCGCCAGCACTGAGCAGGCCTGCGCCTGGCTGGCAGCGCAGACGGGCGACCAGTGGGATCTGGCCCGCCTGCTCGCCCACCTGACGCCTTACGTTTGGCTCGACTACGATGCCAGTCTCGCCGAGCTGTTCGGCGAGGCCAACGGTGGTTACGCGGCGCCGATTTTTTACCAGGATGACATCGCCCGACTGGTCGCCGGCAGCGATGACGTGCTGATCACCCGCACCAAAGATGTGTATAAAATCGTCGCCGTGCTGCCGCCCGGCGGCCTGCGGCGGCCGCTTGCGGCGCTGCTGTTTCAGCAGCGCGATATCGAGCGCCTGCCCGCCGCGCTGGCGCGTGCCGCCGTGCCAGTGCCAGTGGCAGCGCCGCCAGCGGCAAAGGAATCGCAAGCCGGAATCGGCCGCCACGACGTGCTGGCAGCGTTTGCGCCGCTGGTAAAAATTGATCTCGACAAGGCCATGAGCGAGGCACTTGGCGTGTTCGGCGACGATGGTGCCCGCGTCAAGGGCAGTGCCCGCAAGTCGCCCAAGCTGGCCTTGTGGAACCCGGTAACCCTGGCGCTGGGCTTGAACGACTTGTACCGTGTACCGCTGCCGCGCCTGAGCGCTGCCTTCCGTTCGCATGCCTGCCTCGACGACTGGCGCGCGCGCTGGGAGCTGACACTCGAACTGTTGCGCTGACGCTCGAACTGTTGCGCTGACGCCGCCACCACCAGCCCAGCCGTCAGCGCGGCGCTGGCGGCGCTACCGGCTTCAGGCCTGCGCCGCTACCGGACTTTGCAAAAACGCCAGCAGGTCGGCATTGAGGCGCTCCTTGTGGGTGGCCGGCAAGCCGTGCGGGGCGCCGTCGTAGACCGTCAAGGTGGCGTGCGGGATCAGCGTGGCAGACAGGCGGGCGGTGGCGTCGATCGGCACAATCTGGTCGTCGCTGCCGTGGATGATCAGGGTGGGGACATCGATGTTGCGCAGGTCGGCCGTGAAATCGGTCTCGGAAAACTGCTTGATGCAATCATAGGCATTCTTTATGCCGCACTGCATGCCCTGGGCCCAGAAGGTATCGCGCAAGCCTTGCGAGACCTTGCTGGCGGGGCGGTTGGCGCCATAGAAGGGCGCGCTCAATTCTTTGAAGTACTGCGAGCGGTCCGCCAGCACGGCGGTGCGGATGCCATCGAAGGCTTCGATGGGCACGCCGAGGGGATGGTCCGGTGTTTTTAGCAACAGCGGCGTTACGGCAGCGACCAGCACGGCGCGTGCCACCCGGCTGCTGCCATGGCGGCCCAGATAGCGCGCCACTTCGCCGCCGCCAGTGGAATGGCCGACCAGGGTGACGTCGTCGAGGTCGAGCGCGTTGAGCAGGGTAGCCAGATCGTCCGCGTAGGTGTCCATGTCGTTGCCGTCCCACGGTTGGCTCGACAGGCCGTGGCCGCGGCGGTCGTGCGCCACCACGCGGTAGCCGTGCATGGCCAGGAACAGCATCTGGTTTTCCCATGCATCGCCCTGCAGTGGCCAGCCATGGCTGAACACCACCGGCTTGCCGCGTCCCCAGTCTTTGTAGGCAATAATGGTGCCGTCGCTGACGGTGACGGTGTTGATGGTGATGGTGATGGCGGCAGAGTCGCCCAGATGGGCGCTGTGGACGGGGGTCTGTCCGGCTGCCGCTGCGGCTGGGCCGGCATTGGTGTTGCCGTTGGCGGTACCGTTGGCGGTATTCATGCAAGTTCTCCCGGTAATGAAGCGAGCTAATTTGCAGAATGTCAGGTCAGAGACGAGGTTGATTTGATCCCGCTCTAACGCGCGCCCTTGCAAACATCGAATATCCGGTATTTGCAAGGGGCCGGTGCGCCGCCGTGACGATTTACGGGGCCAGATCGAACACGATGACTTCGGCCTCGACGCCCTTGGCCAGCATCACTTGCGATTCCTGCTCGAGCAGGGCGGCGTCGCCTTCCTTGAGCGGGTGGCCGTTGACCTCGATGGCGCCGCGCACCACGTGCACATAGCCCTTGCGACCAGCGGCCAGCGTCACGGCGGCGTGCTCGTCACCATTGAACAGGCCGGCATACATGGCCGCATCGGCATGCAGCTTGACCGAGCCGTCGGCGCCGTCGGGCGAACCGACCAGGCGCAGGGCGCCGCGCTTGTCGGCGCTGGCGAAGCTTTTCTGTTCGTAACTGGGGGCGATGCCCTTGAGGTTAGGCTGGATCCAGATCTGCAGGAAGTGGGTGGTCTGGTCGGCCGCATGATTAAATTCTGAGTGCACCACGCCGCTGCCGGCACTCATGCGCTGGACGTCGCCCGGCGGAATGGTCTTGACGTTGCCCATGCTGTCCTGGTGCGCCAGCTCGCCGGACAATACGTACGAGATGATTTCCATGTCCTTGTGGCCGTGCTTGCCGAAACCGGCGCCGGGCGTGACCTTGTCTTCATTAATTACGCGCAGATTGCCCCAACCCATGTGATTGGCATCGTAGTACTCGCCGAAGGAAAACGAGTGCTGGCTTTTCAGCCAGCCGAAATCGGCCTGGCCCCGCTCTTGCGAATGACGAATGGTGATCATGGTGTGCTCCCTGGGGTGAATGGTTGAACGCTTCAATGGCACCATTATGGCGCGCCGAAGTTGCCGCGCAGGCGCGCCCGATTGATGGCATCATTCAAATAATTTGAATGATCGGAATGCTGATGTCTACCGCCCGCGATGTCCTGACCCCCGCCACCCTGGCCATGCTGCAGTCGATCGCCGACAGCGGCAGCTTTGCCGCTGCCGCCCGGGCCGGCAATATGGTGCCCAGCGCCTTGACCTATCGGGTGCGGCAGGTCGAGGAAGCGCTCGACGTGCTGCTGTTCGACCGCGCCTCGCGCCAGGCGCGCCTGACCGATGCGGGCAAGGCGCTGCTGCACGAGGGCCAGCGCTTGCTGGCCGACATCGACGCAGTGGCCAACCGGGTCAAGCGGGTCGCCACCGGCTGGGAGGCGCAGCTGACCATTGCCGTCGACAGCGTCATCGACCGCTTGCCGATGCTGGAGCTGTGCGAAGCGTTTTTCGCCCTGCAGCCGCCGACCCGTTTGCGGCTGCGCACGGAAACCCTGTCGGGCACGCTGGCGGCGCTCACGTCCGGCCAGGCCGACCTGGCGCTGGGGGTGGCCATCGATGCGCGGCTGCCGGCCGGTTTGCCGCACCGGCTGCTGGGCGAGGTGCCGTTCGTGTTCGCCGTCGCCCCGCAACACCCGCTGGCAGCGGCGGCAGAACCGCTCAGCGACGAGCTAATCCGCCAGCACCGCGCCGTTGCCCTCGCCGATTCGGTCGAGCGGGGCGGCGGCCTGACCGTGGCAGTGTTACCCGGGCAAGATGTGTTTACCGTCTCTGACATGCGCAGCAAAATCGATGCGCAGTTGCGCGGCCTCGGTGTCGGCTTTTTGCCGGAAACCTACGCCCGGCCTTACCTGGGCAATGGCAGCCTGGTGGCCAGGGAGCTGCTGCGCGCGCCCCATGTGATGCAGTTTTGTGCCGTCTGGCAAGCAGCGCCCGCGCGCAGCAGCCAGGGCAGGGCGCTGGCCTGGTGGCTCGAACGCCTCGAGCATGACGTCACCCGCGCCGCTTTGCTGGGCGCCGGCAAGCATCGCTGGCTGCCTTGAGCGTCTTGCTGCGGGTCTGCGCCGTTGCCTGATATCTGCTATTTTCTCGGTTTGCAATCATCGAGACCATTCATGTCCGCGACGCCCCCCGCAGCATCGACACCGACTCCCCCTACAGCCGCCCTTGCCGCAGCCGTCCGCTTCACGTCTTACCAAAAATTCACCGCCGGCCTGCTGGCCTTCCTGCAATTTGCGGTGATTCTCGACTTCATGGTAATGGCGCCGCTGGGCGCCGTCATCATGCCGGCCCTGACCATCAGCCCGGCGCGCTTTGGCATGATTGTCTCGGCCTACGCGTTTAGTGCCGGCATCAGCGGCTTGCTGGCAGCGGGCTTTGCGGACCGCTTCGACCGCAAAAAATTCTTGCTGTTTTTTTATGTCGGTTTTCTGGCGGGCACGCTGTGGTGTGGCCTGGCGCAGTCATTTCATTCGCTGCTGGCGGCGCGCATCGTCACCGGCCTGTTTGGCGGGGTGATCGGCTCGGTGGTGCTGGCCATTGCCACCGACCTGTTCGCCCCCGCCTTGCGCGGGCGGGTGATGGCGGTGATCCAGACCGCCTTTTCGGCCAGCCAGGTGCTCGGCATCCCGGTGGCCCTGTACCTGTCCAACCAATGGGACTGGCATGCGCCGTTTTACATGATGGTGGCGGTCGGCCTGATCGGCGGCGTGGTGCTGGCCTGGCGTCTGCAGCCGGTGGTCGGCCACCTCGACGGCAAGCTCGAACGCAATGCGCTGCGCCACCTGCTGCAAACAGTCAGCCAGCGCCGCCACCTGGCGGCGTTTGCCACCACTGCGCTGTTGACCACGGGCGGTTTCATGCTGATGCCTTTTAGTAGCGTGTTTACGGTCAATAACCTCGGAGTGCCGCTCGAGCACTTGCCCACCATTTATTTGATCACCGGCCTGTGCACCATCGTCGCCGGTCCGCTGATTGGCAAGGCGGCCGATGCCTGCGGCAAGATGCCAGTGTTCTACGCTGGCAGTGCGCTCACCAGCATCATGGTGATCATCTATACCCATTTGTCGACGGTGCCCATGCTGGCGGTAGTGGCGGTCAACGTCATCATGTTCGTCGGCATTTTTTCACGCATGATTCCCTACCAGGCGCTGGCCAGCGCGGTGCCCGAGCTGCACATGCGCGGCTCCTTCAATGCCATCAGCGCGTCGATCCAGCAACTCGCCGGCGGCAGCGCTGCCGTCATTGCCGGCCACCTGGTCCGCAGTGGCGCCGATGGCCGTCTGCAAGGCTTTGAGCAGGTCGGATACGTGGTGGTATGCACCACCGCGGTGGCCGCCTTGCTGGCCCGCCAGGTCAGCCGCGGGGTCAACGCGCGCCAGCTGGCCGCAGCAGGCTGACAGCCCAAAAAGTGCCTCGCAACAACGTTGTGAGGCAATTCCTACGTCATCAGTGGTCGAGCGCCGGCAAGCGTTTCTGGCGCCGTTTGCTACCCTTTGTGATCCCTCACTGCTCACCAAAGGATAGTAAAGATGAAAGCGTTGACCTACCACGGCGCCATGGATGTGCGCGTCGACAATGTGCCCGACCCCGTGCTGCAGCGCGACGATGATATTTTGCTCAAGGTGACGGCAACAGCCATCTGCGGCTCCGATCTGCACATGTATCGCGGCAAAATTCCGGCCATGCATAGTGGCGACATTCTCGGCCATGAATTCATGGGCGAGGTGGTCGACGTGGGCAAGGGCGTGACCACCCTGGCCAGGGGCGACCGCGTGGTGGTGCCCTTCGTGATCGCCTGCGGCAGCTGCTTCTTTTGCGACATGCAGTTGTTTTCCGCCTGCGAAACCACCAATCCCGACCGCGGCACCATCATGAACAAAAAGAGCCTGCGCTCTGGCGCTGCGCTGTTCGGCTTTAGCCATATGTATGGCGGTATCCCCGGCGGCCAGGCCGAGTATGTGCGGGTGCCGAAAGCGAATGTGGGCCCCATCAAGATTCCCCATAACCTCGCTGATGAACAGGTGCTGTTCCTCAGCGACATTCTGCCGACCGGCTACCAGGCGGTGCTCAACACCGGCGTGCAGCGGGGCGGCAGCCTGGCCATTTTTGGTGCCGGCCCGGTGGGCCTGATGGCGGCAGCAGCGGCGCGCATGCTGGGCATCGAGCGCATTTTCATGGTCGATCATAATCAATACCGACTCGATTTCGCCGTCCAGACCTATGGCGTGGTGCCGTTCAATTTCGATGACGGCGATGCTGCCGATTTTATTTTGCAGGCGATGGATGGGCGCGGCGTCGATGGCGTCGTCGATGCGGTCGGCTTTGAAGCGAAGGGCAGCAAACTGGAAACCATCCTCACCGACCTCAAGCTTGAAGGCAGCAGCGGCAAGGCATTGCGCCAGTGTATCGCCGCCGTGCGGCGCGGCGGCATGGTCAGCGTGCCCGGCGTGTATGCCGGTTTTATCCACGGCTTTCTGTTCGGCGATGTGTTCGAAAAGGGCATTGGCTTCAAGGCTGGCCAGACCCATGTGCAACAGCACATGCCGACCTTGCTTGAAGCGATCGATGCGGGCAAACTGCATCCCAACGCCATCATTTCGCACCGCATGAAACTGCGCGATGCAGCGGCCGGCTACAGCATGTTCGACAAGAAAGAGGATGACTGCCGCAAGGTGGTGCTCACCCCCTGAGCGGTCCTGCACGCCCGCTGGAGCGAGGCATTGTTAATGAGAACTAATCTTAGTGTGCCTGCTGAATTAATTTGCTGAATTAGTTTGTTAATATAGGGCCTTTTCCAACGCGGCGCCGCCAGCGCGGCTTGTACGTGCACCCATGTTTTCAAGTCGACCGCCGCCGCTGCCAACGCCAACGCCATCCTCGTCCCGCTTTAGCGCGCGCCGCCCGCGCGCCGCGCCCGGCGCGCGCTGGCGCCTGCGTCAGGCCGAGGCGCTGGCGCTGATCGTCTTTGCGCTGGCGCTGGCGGCCACCTTCAGCCTGTGGCAAGTGGCTGAACGTCAAATCGAACGCAACCGCCAATCCGAATTCGATGTGCAGGCGCGCCGCACCCTGCGCAGCCTCGAGCAGCGCATGGCCACCTACGAACAGGTCGAGCGCGATACCGTCGGTTTTTTGCTGGGCAAAATGGAGGTGCAGCGCGCCGATTTCCGCCTGTATGTCGATGCCATCGGCCTGCAGCAGCGCTTTCCCGGCATCCAGGGCCTGGCGCTGGTGCGGCTGGTGCCGGCCGCCGCCCGCGCTGCCCACGTTGCGGCCATGCGCGCCGACGGTGCCGCCGATTATGACATCAAGCCGGGCGGCGCGCGGCCGGTCTACTCTTCGATCACCCATATCGAGCCGTTCACCGGCCTGAACCTGCGGGCGCTGGGCTTCGACATGCTCACCGAGCCGATCCGCCGCGCCGCCATGGAGCGTGCGCGCGACAGCGGCGAGGCGGCCGCCTCCGGCAAGGTGCGCCTGATCCAGGAAAATGGCCGCGATGTCCAGTCCGGCTTCGTCATGTACCTGCCGGTCTACCAGCGCGGCGCCGCCACCGCCACGCTGGCGCAACGGCGCGCCAGCCTGCTCGGCTGGGTGGGGGCGCCGTTTCGCATGGATGACTTGATGGCGGGCCTCGGAGGCGAGCGTTCGCCCGAGGTGACGCTGGCGATCTACGATGGCGCCGGCATGGGTACTGATACGCTGCTCTACACGACGGACGGCGCCAATCCCCAGCCGGCGCGCTTCACGGCGCATTACCGCAGCGTGCGCGAGATTCGCGTGGGCGGGGCACGCTGGACCGTCGATATCGGCTCGACCGCGCAGCTCGAAGCGCGCCTGGCCACCAACGGCGCCGCCTGGATCGCCATCGGCGGCGCCGTTGCCTCGACCCTGCTGGCGATGCTGGTGCTGGCACTGGGCAGCGGCCGCCGGCGCGCGCTCAACCTGGCCACTGCCATGACGGAGCAATTGAGCGAGAGCGAATTTCGCTGGAAGTATGCGCTCGAGGGCGCCGGCGACGGCGTCTGGGACTGGGACCGCGCAGCCGACGCCGCCACTTATTCCAAGCAGTGGAAAAGCATGCTCGGTTACGCCGACCATGAGCTGGTCGACAGCCCCCATACCTGGCAAACCCTGCTGCATCCGGACGACGCCGTGCGCGTGCGCGCCACCCTCGACGCCTACGTCGAGCAGCGCAGTGCCGCCTATGCCTGCGAATACCGCATGCGTGGGCGCGATGGCAGCTACCGCTGGATCCTGGGGCGTGGCATGGCCGTCACCTTCGAGCGCGATGGCCGCCCCTTGCGACTGATCGGCACCCATACCGACATCACGCGCGCCAAGGAAGCGGAAAACGCCATGCGGCTGGTCAACCAGCAGCTGGCCCAGCAGCAGCACCGCTTCAACGTCATCCTGCAGCATTCGCACGATGCCTTCATCGCCATCGGTGCCGATGGCATCATCACTGACTGGAACGCCAGCGCCGAGCGGATGTTCGGCTGGAGCGGCGCCGAGGCGGTGGGACGCCCGCTCGCCGAACTGATCATCCCCGCCGAGCAGCGCGCCCACCATCACGCCGGCTTCGCCCGCTTCATCGCCAGCGGCCACGGCAGGTTACGCACGAATGTGAGGGAGGTGACCGCCTTGCACCGCTCGGGCCGGCTGGTGCCGGCCGAACTGGCGCTCGCCGCTTTTCCGGAAGGCAGCCAGTTCGCCGTCAGCGCCTTTATCCGCGACGTCTCCGACCGCAAGGCCGCCGAACGCACTGCGGCCGAGCGCTCGGTTGCCCTCGAAGAAGCGCGCCAGGCCTTGAGTCACGCGCAAAAGCTCGAAGCGGTCGGCAAACTCACTGGCGGGATCGCCCATGATTTTAATAATGTGCTGCAGATCATCAATGGCAATGTCCAGCTGTTGCAGCAATTCGTGCCCAGCGCCGTCCAGCTGCGCCAGCGCTTGACCAGCATCGGCGCGGCGGTGGCGCGAGGGGCCAAGCTGTCGTCGCAGCTGCTGGCGTTTGCGCGCCGCCAGCCGCTGCAGCCGAGTGCGCTTGAACCGCTGCGTGTGCTGCGCGACCGCGATGATTTGTTGCAGCGCGCGCTGGGCGAACAGATCGTCATCGAGTACCGCCACGATGCCGACCTGTGGAATGTGTTCGTCGATGCGGGCCAGCTGGAAAATGTGTTCCTCAACCTGGCCTTGAATGCGCGCGATGCCATGCCGGGCGGCGGCACCTTCCTGGTCGACATCCGGAACACCGTGCTGGGCTTGAACGAAGCGCACCACATGGCCGATATTGCGCCCGGCGAATACCTGCGCCTGCGCCTGTCCGACAGCGGTTGCGGCATGAGCGCAGACGTCATGGCACACGCTTTCGAACCGTTTTTTACTACCAAGCCGGTCGGCCATGGCACTGGCCTGGGCCTGTCGATGGCGTACGGCTTCGTCAAGCAAAGTGGCGGCCATATTCGCCTCGAAAGCCAGGCCGGGCACGGCACCACCATCGAAATTTTCCTGCCGCGTTCACGCCTGGCGCCGGCGCCGGCGCTGCTGACGGCGCCAGTGACGGTGCATGGTGGCGATGAAACGATCCTGGTGGTGGAAGATGACGAGGCGGTGCGTGCCAGCGTGGTCGGCACCCTCGAAGGCCTCGGCTACCGCGTGCTCGACGCCGCCAATGGCGCCGCCGGCCTGGCGGTGCTGCAGGCAGCGGCGCGCTCGGGCAGCGCGATCGACCTGCTGTTTTCCGATGTCGTCATGCCGGGGCCGGTTAGCAGCACCGAGCTGGCCGAGAAGGCGCAGCAGCTGCTGCCGCAGCTGGCCGTGTTATTTACTTCCGGCTACACGCGCAATGCCTTGATCGTCGGCGGCCGGCTGGGCGAGGGCGTCCAACTGCTGAGCAAACCCTACCAGCGCGAACAGCTGGCCCAGCGTATCCGCGACATGCTGCACAAGTAGCGCTGGCCGTTCGAGGGCTGGCTGTCCAGGCGGCCAGGGTCAGACCATGATGCCAATCACCGTGTGCACGCTGGCAACAAGAGTGCCGATGGTGGTGCCGGTGTCGTCCACCAGTTTGCCGCCGCTGCGTCACTGGCTCGCCGGGACGCTGATGGGGCCGGCGATTGGCCTGCCAGCGGCCGCCGGACGCTGCGCCAGGTGACGCGCTTGGCAGGCCACGGCCGCGAGCGGCGTCGTTTGCATTTTTTACTTTTTAGCCAAACAGGTCGGCTGGCCATCTTGCCAAACGGGCGCTGGCGCTACAGCGTGCGCGTCATGAACACGCTGTTGGGGTCCAGCTGGTAATCGCCGAACGGGCCGCACGCCACAAAGCCGGCATTCGCATACAGGGTGCGCGCCGGTGCAAAGGCGTCCTGGGCGCCGGTTTCCAGGCTCAGGCGGCGGTACTGGCGGCGCCGCGCCTCGCCGATCAGGTAGGTCAGCAGGGCCTTGCCGGCACCCTGCCGGCGCCGCGCCGCAGGGGTGCGCATCGACTTGATTTCAGCGTGTTGCCGGTCGAGTTCACGCAGGGCGGCGCAGCCGAGCAGGGTGCTGCCGTCCCATGCCGACCAGAAGCTGATCGACGGATCGCGCAAGCGCTCGAGGTCGAGCGCGTGCACGCTGCCGGCCGGCGATTGCGCATGCATGCTGCGCAGATGCTCGTCGAGCAGGGCGTGGATGGCGGGATCGCTGAGGTCGTCGGGACGAATTTGCATGGGTGGCACGCTTGCGTTCGCTGTAATGGAAGAAATCCTGGCATGGCGTCGCCGTCGTTTGTCTGGCAGTTACGTCGGTCAAGTGTAAGACGGTGGGAGATTCTCCTACACCCTATTCAGCCGATTCCTAACGAGTAAGCGCCGTCATGCGATTACCATAAAAATCCTGATCGATCACACATGGGGAGGCATACCGTGGAGCACACCATCATTGCCCTGTTCAAGGACCGTGTGCACGCCAGGGACGCGCAAACGGCGCTGCTCGCTGCCGGCTTTCCCAGTGCCGACATTGTGCGCAGTGCTGCTGCGCCGCCGACGCGCTATTTACTGGCGCTGATCGCCAGCGGCACTGCACAAATCGCCCGCGCCGCCGCCATTGTCGAGCGCTACGACCCCGTCACCATCGACGCCGGCGAGCGCGGGCGCCTGCTGGCCGGCGACTATTTTACCGAGCGCAGATAAGCGAGCAGGTTGGCGATCTTTTCATCGTCGCTCAGTCCCCACAGGCGCATGCGGGTCCCGGGTACCACGTTGCCGGGATCGCGCAGGTAGGCGGCCAGGTTTTGCTCGGTCCATAACAGATGCGCCCCTTTCATGGCCGGTGAATAAGCGTAGTCGGTGGTGGCGCCAGCCGCGCGTCCGACCACGCCCGTCAGTTGCGGGCCGAAGCCGGCGGCGGCGTTGGCGCCGATCTGGTGGCAGGACGAGCACAGCGATACAAACACGCGGCGGCCGGCGGCGACGCTGGTGGCAAGCTCAGCGGCCGTCGCCGCCACCGGGATACCCGTGCCGACCCCAAGCGCCGGGGCGGCCGGCGCCGTGCGCAGCAGCCACCACGCCAGTGGCAGCGCGCACAGCAGCACGCCCACCAGCACCCCCACCCGCGCACTGCCGGTGTTGGCCTTGGTGCGCGCCGCGCGCTGCAGAGAAACTGGCGCCGTCATGCTGCTGCCGCCATCGCCACCGGGACCGCACCGCGCTTTTTGGCTTTTTCGTCAGGCAGCACAAAGGCCAGGCCTTCTTCGAACGAGCGCAGCACCATGTCGACCTGGGCATCGACGATGGCCTGGTGCGGGGTGTCTTCATCGAACGGCAGGCGGATGGTGGCCAGCAGGGCGTGCGGCAAGCCGCTGCGCATTTCGTGCGCTGCCACCAGCCACTGTTCGATGGCGTCGGCGGCAGGGTAGGCCAGGAAGATGGTCGAGACCAGGTCGGTGCGGCGGTTTTCCGGCGCCTCACGGGGGATGGTGGCGGTGACACTGCGGGCATCGACGCCCACTTCGCGTAGCGATCGCACCAGTAATTCGGTGAGCAGATCGTCGCGTTCGGACGGCAAGCCGACGCACAGTACCACCGAGTGGGCGGCGACGTCGAGCGAGCCTTGCCAGCGGCCCAGGCGCGCTTCGCGCATCTGGCGCAGATGGGCGCCGACATTGGCATCGAGCAGCGAGACGTCGCGCCGGCGCGCGCGCCGGTTCGGTGCGCTCGAGACAGGCGTGAGGGTGGCGGCCACTTCGGCGATGGTGGCGCGCACGCGCTTTTCCTGCACTTCGTCGGTCTGGCCCAGCTCATGGTCACTGACCGCCAGCACCAGGCCGGGCAGCAGAATTTGATCGCAATAGCGGGCGAAACTGGAATGGCGCAGATAGGTGCGGGCGTCGGCCAGGATGGCGCGGGTGTCGCCCAGCAGGAAGCGCTGGTAGATGCGCTCGGCCGCGCTCATGCTGGTGGTGTGGCCCAGCAGGGTAGAGAAGGTTTCCAGTGCACGCACATGGCGGCCGGCCACCACCAGGCACAGGGTCAGCGGGGTCGACAGCAGCAGCCCGATCGGGCCCCAGATGGCGGCCCAGAACAGTGCCGAAATAATGATCGCCAGCGGCGACATGCCGGCGCTGCGGCCGTACACCTTCGGTTCGACGCCGTGCGCCACCACCACCTCGATGACCAGGAACAGGGCCAGGCACGAGACAGCCAGCTGCCAGCCGGGATCGATGGCGGCGACGAACAGGGTCATGGCAGCGGCGGCGATCATCACGCCAAGATAGGGTACGAAGCGCAGCATGGCCGCCAGCGCGCCGAACACGGCGGCGTGCGGAATGCCGGCTACCCACAGGCCGGCGCCCAGCACGACGCCGAAGGTGACGTTGACCACCAGCTGGGAAAAGAAAAAGCGCGAGATGCCGGCGGTAGCGTCTGACAGCGCCTTGATGGTGCGGCGCCGTTCGGACTGGCCGGCGAACATCACCAGGCGGTCGCGCAGCGAATCGTGTTCCAGCAAAATAAAGATCAGCAAGACCAGCACGATGCCCGCTTCCCCCACCGGCCCCCAGGCGTAGGCAACGACGCGCATGATGGCGTCCTTGGTGGTGACCTTGGGCGCGCGGATTTCGACCGGCACCGGTTGTGAAGGGTTGAGTACGAGCGGCGGTGGCGGCACGCCTTTTTTGGTCGTCGCCGCCGGCACGGAGGCAGGCACGGGTGTGCTTGGCGAGACCGAATTGAGTTCGGCTTCCAGGCGGGCGAATGGCCGCTCGGTCACTTCGCGCATTTTTTCGATCTTGGTGCGAATGGCCGCGCGGTATTTCGGCAAGTCGCCCGCCACCGCCGCCAGCTGAAAGGCCAGCACGGTGCCAATGGCAGCGACGGTACAGGCAGCGATCAGCACCGCCACCAGCGTGGCCGGCATCTGCCCCAGCCGCCCGCGCCGGCGCAGCTGGCGCACCAGCGGCGCGATCATCAGGCTGAGGATCGAGGCGAGGGCAATCGGCTGCAGCACATCACGACCGAAATACAGGAGCGCCAGCACACAGGTGGCGGCAATGACGGCAAGGGGAGTAAGACGCTTCAAGGGTAATTGACTTAATTAAGGTTGATCATAATTTATACAGAAACAGTATAAAGCGCAAACGCGCACAGCGCTGGGGCAGGGCAACATCGGCACAGTCACCCCGCCGGTGCCACTCCCCCTGGGGGGCGTCCCCAGCTAACGAGGCGACAGATGACCCGACGCGGGTTTTTGTCCCCCTGGAAATCATCTGACAGCGCCAGTGATTTCCACCTGACGGGTGGCATCCCAAGCAACCGGGGCGACGTCAGATCCGACGCGGGTTTTCGTTCCCCTTGGACATCATCTGGCTCCGCCAGTGATTTCCACCTGACTATCTTTTCGCCTGTAAGCCGGTTCAAACCTTCGCTTCTCACTTCAATCCACACCAAAGTAGGTTTTCACTTTTGTGTGACTAATCCAGCGCCCGCGCCACCGTCGCCGCCAGCTCCGCCAGCGGAAACGGCTTGCGCAGCAACTGGTTCGCGCCAATCACCTGCTCGATGGCCTTCATGTCGGCGTAGCCGGTGGCGATGATCATCGGCAGGTCGGGCGCCTGGGCGCGTACTTTTTGCATCAGTTCGGCCCCCGTCATGCCGGGCATCAGGTAGTCGGTGATCAACAGGTCGGGGCGCCGCTGGCGCAGTAGGTCGAGTGCCGTTTCGCCATCGGCGGCCTGGGTCACCGCGTAGCCGATCGCTTCGAGCGACTCGGCCATCAGCTGGCGCACCGAGTCGTCGTCCTCGACCAGCAGCAGGCGCGCGCCCGCATGCGGCGGGGGTGCCAGGGCGTCGCCGACGGCGTCGTCGCGGCCCGGCGGCGCCGCGCACGGCAGCCAGATTTCCACCGTGGTGCCCAGTCCCGGCACGCTTTGCACGCGGGCGGCGCCGCCCGACTGCGCCGCCATGCCGTACACCTGCGACAAGCCCAGCCCCGTGCCTTGCCCTACTTCCTTGGTGGTAAAAAAGGGCTCGAACACGCGGCTGGCCACGTCCGCTGTCATGCCGCTGCCGCTGTCGGTGACGGCAAAGCGCACATACTCACCGGCGCCCAGCAAGCCGGCCGGTGCGGCGCGCGCGGCGGCGCAAAAGCGCAGCTGACCACCGTCGGGCATGGCGTCGCGTGCATTGATGGCGAGGTTGAGCAAGGCCATTTCCATCTGGTTGGCATCGGCAAACACGTGGCCAGCCGATGGTTCGACGGCAAACGACAGCGCCACCCGCGAACCCAGCGAGGCCGCCACCAGTTCGCGCACGCCGTCGAAAATGGCGTTGACGGCGACCGGCCGCAGGTTGAGCGTCTGGTTGCGTGAAAACGCCAGCAACTGGCTGGTCAACTTGGCGCCCCGTTCGCACGCGCGCCGTGCCACTTCGGCGCGGCGCTTGGCGCCATCGTCGTTCGAGAGCATCAAGATCAAGTCCATGCTGCCCTGGACGACGTTGAGCAGGTTATTAAAATCATGGGCGATGCCGCCCGTCAGCCGGCCCACCGCTTCCATTTTTTGCAGTTGCACCATCGCTTGCTGGACCCGCTCGCGTTCGAACATTTCATTGGTCAGGCGGTCATTGGCCTGGGCCAGTTCGCGCGTGCGTGAAGAAATGTGTGCTTCCAGCGTTTCGTTCAGGCGCATCAGTTCGGCCTGGCTGCGGCTGAGGCGCTCGGCGGTGCGGGTGCGGTCGGCCAGCACGTCACGCGCCTGGTACTGGCGGCGCCGTCCCCGCATCACCGACGCCATGGCGCTGTGCAGGGTGCGCGCATTGAGGGGGCGCTCGAGCAGGATTACATTGCCCAGCTCGCTCAAGGCATTGCGCGCCGGCTCGCTGTCGTGCGCCACCCGCTTCGATACCAGCACGACGAAGGGGAAATCGGACCACGATTCCTGCTCGGCCAGAAAACCACCGAGCGCGCGCAGGTCGACCTGGTGCAGCGCTTCCTCGGTGACCAGGGCCGCGCCGGCGCCGGCGCGGATGCGCGTTGCCAGCGCATCGAAGTGCGCCAGCAAGTCGCAGTGAAATCCCTCGCGCTGCAGGGCGGCGCGCATGACTTCGCCGTCGCGGCCCCAAGGCGAGAGGATCAGGATGCGCTCTTCATCCTTGCTGCTGATCATGTCGGCGTCAACTCGATCATGGGCGTCGCACCGCGGTAGGTGGGCAGGCCGGTCAATACACCTTCAAAGCCCAGCAGCGGTTCGCCGATCACCAGCCCGCTCGGTCCCAGCTGCAGTTCATGGATGGTCAGGGCGTGCTCGGCGGTGCGGTTTTTCATCACGGTGACGGCGCGCCGCAGGCGGCCATTCGACTCGAAAAAACGCAGCAGCACGGTACTGTCGCTCAGGTAGCTCAAATCGATGTCAGAGCGCACTTCGCCGATCAAGCCGTGCTGGCCCAGCAGCATCATGGTGGTCACGCCTTTCTGGTTCAGATACGACAGCAGCTCGTGCATTTGCAGAATCAGGTATTGCTCGCCCGGCATCGATTGCAGGTAAGCATTGAGGCTATCGATGACCAGAAAACTGACGTGGGACAGCTCGACGGCGTCGCGCAGCTTTTGGGCGAATTCGCCGGGCGACAGTTCGGCCGGATCAATATGAAAGATATTCAGTTGGCCACTGGCGATGTAGGCTTGCACGTCCATGCCCAGCGCTTCGGCGCGGATGTGGAAGGTGGCCAGTCCTTCATCGAACAGATAGAAGGCGGCGTGTTCGCCCCGTTCGAGGGCGGCCAGCACGCAGCTGACCGCCATGCTGGTCTTGCCGATGCCGGACGGACCGGCGATGAGGGTATTGGTGCCGGCAGTCAGACCGCCGCCCAACAGACCGTCGAGACCGCTTGAACCGGTGCTGCTGACGCGGGCGACGAAGCTGGCAGCGTGCTCGTTGGCCACCAGGCGGGGAAACATGCGGATACCGCCTGTCTCTAAAAGGTAATCGTGGTAGCCACCGCGAAATTTAATGCCGCGCATTTTGATGACGTTGCAGCGCCGCCGTTCCTTGCCGAATTCCTGGGCGATCTGCTCGAGGCTGATGACGCCATGGGCAATGCTGTGCAAGTGCTGGTCGGCCAGGTTCGATTTGTCGTCGAGTAGCAGGACGGTGCACTGGCGCGACGCAAAAAACTGCTTGAGGGCGAGGATCTGGCGCCGGTAACGCAGGGGATTTTGGGCCAGCAGGCGCATTTCCGACAGGCTGTCGAACACCACCCGCGCCGGCTTGATTTGGTCGACCATTTCCATCACGCTTTGGGTGGTCTCGCCCAGTTCCACTTCGGATGGGTGAAACACCGATTGCTGCGATTCGGGATCGAGCGCATCGTCGGTGGCCAGTTCGAACACGTGCAGGGGATCGATGCTCCAGCCGTGGCTGTGGGCGACGGCGCCGAGTTCGTCGCTCGTTTCCGACAGGGTGATGTACAGGCCCGACTCACCGGCCTTGACGCCGTCGAGCAAAAACTGCAGACCGAGCGTGGTTTTGCCGGTGCCAGGCGCGCCTTCCACCAGGTAGACACGGTGGGCGGTGAGGCCACCGCAGAGAATGTCGTCGAGGCCGGCGATGCCGGTCGACATGCGGGTGCTGCTCCCGCGGGTCGCCTTGTTTGCAGTATTCATGCGCAGAAATGTAACGGTAACGGTGGTGGCGGGTCAGCGCGTCCAAGCGTCCAAGGTCGCGCCAGGCCCGGATTTTGCCGAGTATAGACGAAACATCCGAACCGAGCCGCGCGACTGAATCACCCTTACCACGGCGTTCCACAGTCGTCAGCGCTGCATGCCCCAGCGGCGAATACTAATTTTTTCCAGCACCTGAAACACCACCTGTTCGGCCACCAGGCCCACCACGATCACCGCCGCCAGGCCGGCAAACACCTTGTCCGTGTAGAGCTCGTTGCGGCTCTGAAAAATATACCAGCCGAGGCCGCCCTTGCCAGAGGTGGTGCCAAATACCAGCTCGGCGGCGATCAGGGTGCGCCAGGCAAACGCCCAGCCGATTTTCAGTCCCGCCAAAATGGCCGGCAGCGCCGCCGGCACCAGGATTTGCAAGACCAGGCGCAGGCCGCGCAGGCCGTAATTGCGCCCGGCCAGGGTCAGCGTTTCGGGCACGCTGCGAAAGCCGGCGTAGGTCGCCAGCGCCAGCGGCCAGGTCGCCGCGTGCATCAGCACGAATACCAGGCTGCCGTGGCCGAGGCCGAACCACAGCAGCGCCAGCGGCAGCAGGGCGATCGCCGGCAGCGGGTTGAACATGGCGGTGGCCGTTTCCAGCAGGTCGCGGCTGATGCGCGACGCCATCGCCAGCGCCGTCAGCGCGAAGGCGCAGGCGATGCCGGCGCCGTAACCGGTGAGCAGCACCGCCAGCGACACCCGCAGATAGCCAATGATTTCACCCGAGGCGACGGCGTCGGCCAGCGCGCGCGCCGTTTGCAGAAAGCCCGGCAGCAGCAAATCATTGTTGTACCAGCGCGCCAGCGCTTCCCACAGCAGCGCCAGCACCAGCAGCAGCACGCTCTTGCGCAGCCACGCCTGCTCCATAGCCCACGTCAGCGTGCGCCGCACCCGTGTCAGCGCTGGCGCCACCTGCTCACTGGCAACAGCCGCGCGCCACGGCGGCAAGACATATTCGATGTCGGCGCGCACGGGCGGCTGCCAGCTCATGACAACACCGCGTTGTGCAGCACGCCGGCGCCCTGGACTGGCGCGGCGGCGCCATCGGGCGGTGCCGCGAACAGCAGCCGGTCGATGCGGGCAGCGGCGGCCTGAAAGGCGCTGCTACCAGCGCTGGCGAGGGTGAATTCGCTGCTGCCCAGCTCGGCGCGCAGGCGCCCCGGGTGGGGCGAGAGCAGCAGGATGCGGTGGCCCACCACCAGCGCTTCTTCGATCGAATGGGTGACGAACAGCATGGTGAAGTGGTGTGCCTCCCACAGCGCCTGTAATTGCGCTTGCATCTGCCGGCGCGACAGGGCGTCTAGGGCGGCGAACGGTTCGTCCATCAACAGGATGTCCGGTTGCATGGCCAGCGCCGGGGCAATCGCCACCCGTGCTTTCATGCCGCCCGACAGGGTGTGCGGGAAAGCCTCGGCCACCCGGCGCAAGCCCACCAGATCGATCCAGTGCAGGGCGCGCTCCTGCGCTTCGGCGCGCTTTGTACCGGTTGCCAGCATGGGGAACATGACGTTGGCCTTGACGGTTTTCCATGGCGCCAACTGGTCGAATTCCTGGAACACGACCATGCGGTCGGGCCCGGCTGCCGTGATCGGCCGTCCGCCCAAGGTCAGGCTGCCGGCGCTGGGTTGAATAAACCCGCCGACGGCCTTGAGCAGGGTCGATTTACCGCAGCCGGACGGCCCCAGCAGCACCAGCCGTTCGCCCCGAAACACCTCGAAACTGACCTGGTGGACGGCGCGCACGGGGCCGTCCTTGCCGCGATAATCACTGCTGACGGCGCTGGCGCGCAGCAGCGGCTCGGCGATTAATTGCAGGGCAGGGGCGTCCATCTCAGCTGCGGGCGGCCAGCGCCGGGTGCTCGAAGAAATAGTCGCGCCACGAGGCCGGCCTGTTTTTCAGCGCCCCCGCGCGCGTCATGAAGTCGGCCATGCCCCAGGTGTTTTGCGGCACCACCTTGAAATCGACTTTCGGGTTGCTGATCACCTTGAGCAGCAGGGCGCGGTCGATGGGACTGCCGGCCTTGACGGTATTGACGCGCAGATAGGCGTCGGCGGCCTGCTCTGGATGGGCCTTGATGAAGGCGGCCGCTTCGGTCAGTGCGCCCACCAGCGCGCGGTAGGTCTTCGGATTGTCTTTCAAATAGCTGGCAGTGGCATACAGCACCGTCGACGAGCCGGGCCCACCTTGCACCTCGTACGAATCGAGGAGCATGTGGGCGCTTGGATTGCCGGCCAGTTCCTGCTCCTGGTAGGGCCGGGTGGCGAAGTGGCCATTGATTTCGGTGCCGCCGGCGATCACGGCGGCAGCGGCGTCCGGGTGCGGCAGTGACTGGGTGTAGCGGTCGAGGCGCTTGAACTGCTCGATCCCCCACTGTTTGGCGGCCGCCATTTGCAGGAGGCGCGCCTGCACTGACACGGTCGCCGCCGGCAGGGCGACGCGGTCCTTGTCGGACAGGTCGGCGATGCTCTTGACAGCCGGATTGGTGCTGATCAGCTGGTACGGAAAATTGCCCAGCGAAGCGACCCCGCGCACATCCTGTCTCCCGCGCGTGCGGTCCCAGATGGTCAGGAGGGGGCCGACGCCGGCGCCGGCGATGTCGATGGCGCCGCTGAGCAGGGCATCGTTGGCGGCATTGCCGCCAGAGAGCTTGATCCAGTCGACGGCGATATCGATGCCTTCGCGTTTGCCGTGCTTTTCGATCAGCTTCTGGTCCTGGGCAACGTTGAGCATCAGGTAGACCACGCCATATTGGGCGGCGATGCGCAATTTTCCTTCGGCATGGGCGCTGCCGGCGAGCAGGCAGACAGCGAGTGCGAGTGCGCGCAGAGGTTTTGATGTCATGAACGTGTTCCGTGGTGGTCAGAAAGGCGCATCGCCTTCGATGGTGGTGCGGTACAGCATGCGGCGCTGGTCGGGCGGGCAACCGCCCGCCAGGTGGGTCACGCTGCGGTTGACCCAGAACACCAGGTCGCCTGGCTGCCAGCGGTGGCGGTACACCAGCGCGTCCCGGGTGCTGTGGTCGAACAGTGCCTGCAACACTTGCTCGCTGCGTTGTGCGGATACATCGAGGATGCGGGTCGTAAAGTGTTCGCTGACAAATAGTGCCAGCCTGCCCGTTTCCGGGTGGGTCCGCACCACCGGGTGGATGGCGGGCGCCACTTCGTCGATTTGCGCCTGGGTCAGGTTCGGCCGCCACGGGCTGCGCTTTTGCAGCTCGGCATATTTGGCCAGGTAACTGTGTTCGGCGCGCGTCTCGCGCACGGCCGCGCGCAAGTCGTCGGGCAAGCGCTCCCAGGCCGTGTGCTGGTTGGCGAACAGGGTGTCGCCGCCATCGCGCGGCAACTGCTGGGCGTGCAGCATCGAGCCGAGGCTGGGGACGGCCTTGTACGACAGGTCCGAATGCCAGTAGTGGCCGGCGTCGCCCAGGCCGATCGGCCGGCCCTGTTCGCGGATGTTGGAGATGATCAGCACTTCGGCATCGCTGGCCAGCTGAAACTGCCGCAGCACGTGGATTTGCAGGGGGCCGAAGCGGCGGCTGAAACGCACCTGCTGGCGCGGGCTGATGTGCTGATCGCGAAACACCAGCACGTGGTGGTCGAGGTGCGCCTGGTGCAGGGCGGCGAAGTCGTCGTCGAGCGGCGCGCCGACGTCCAGGCCAATCACTTCGGCGCCCAGCGGGGCGTCAAACGGCAAAATGGAAAAACCGGGTCGAAATTTGATGATGGCGGACATGGCGTGACGGCGCGGGCGCGCTTCTTTTGCATCGGATAGCCAGCTTAAGCGCGGGTGCGCCGCTGGCCAACGAAGGTTTTCAGCTGTCGTCATGCGCTGGGCGCGTTTGGGGTGCTATCGCTTGGGGTGCGATCGCTTGGGGGGTTATCGCCTTTTATCGATACTTGGCGTAGATAGCGTCGATCTGGTGGCTCTTTTGCAGGCGGCCAATGGCGTGGTCGAGTTGCTGCGCCGAATAGCGGCCGTGGCGCGAGATGGCGCAGCGGGCGGCAAAGCGGGTCACCAGGATCGGCCGGTGTACCTGCAGCAAATAAGGATGCAGCCGCTGCTGGTAGGAAAAGAACACCTCCCCCGTCAGCGCGTGGCGGGTGCGGCCGGCAGCAAACTTGGTCAGGCTTTGCATGGCATCGACGGCATCATCGCGGACGAAGCCATTGCCCAGCGCCTGCTGGATCTCCGGATAATTAAAGCCCAGCACGGTGCCGACGGGGATGCCGCGTACAGCATCGATGCTGGCCGGCGCCTGCCAGCCGATCGTGCTGATGAGCAGGGTGGCGTTCGGCATGAAGGGCACGGTCCAGTCGAAATTGCCTGGCAGCCATGATGGCAGGAAATGGCAGGACAGGTCAGCGGCGCCCTGCTCGAGCGTGACGCCGATGCGCTTGCGCGGCATCGCGGTGAACCGCGCGCGGGTACCGAGCTGGGCCGCCAGCGCCACGCCGATGTCGTAGTGGATGCCTTCGGTGACTTCACCGGCGATGATCTGGCTCATCGGCATGGCAGTGCTGCTGTCGACGACGATGCGCAGTGGCGGCACGGCGGCGAGCGCGCTGTTGGCCAATGCCAATGCGCATGCCAGCACCAGCGCAGTGGTGCCGGTCCGGTAGAAAATGCAGTCAAACATGGACGACTCTTTGAAAAATCCCGCTGCGGCGCGCGCGCCCGACCGCCTGGTCATGGCCACACCGTGTGGCATTCTAGAACAGATGCGATGGGGGAACAACGGCGTCCCGCGCGGCAGAGGGACTAGTGCGGTGCGCAGGCGGCGTTGAACGCAATCATGGCTTTTATAAAAAAGTTGTCTTTTTTGAAGCTTACCCACAGATTCTGTGGATAAAACAACAGCGCTGTAGTGGCCTCCCCGGGCACGGCGGCGATGGCATCGGGGTGATTAAAAAACAGGCAGGCGATCTGCGCACCGGCGGCGCACACGCCGCGCTCAATGGCTGGCTGGGGACCGTGGGAAAACCAGCAAGCGCACACGTTGACGACAGAGTTTCCCGCCCGTGCGCGGCTGCAGCGTCCCGTGGTTTGCCGCATAATCGAAGGCCAACGATCTCCAGGAGTCCACCATGCGCCAGCCAGATGCCGCCCCCCACCATGCATTGTCGTCATTCGCCGTCAACAGCAGGTGGCCCGCCGCCCACCCCGAGCGCATCCAGCTCTATTCGCTGCCGACGCCCAATGGCGTGAAGGTCTCGATCATGCTGGAAGAAACCGGGCTGGCCTACGAGCCCCACCTGATTGATTTTGCCAGCAACGACCAGCTCAGCCCCGAATTTATCGCGCTCAATCCCAACAACAAGATCCCCGCCATCATCGACCCGGCCGGTCCTGGCGGACAGCCGCTGGCGTTGTTCGAGTCGGGCGCCATCCTGCTCTATCTGGCCGACAAGAGCGGCATGCTGATACCGGCCGACCCTGTCGGTCGCTACCATGCGATCGAGTGGCTGATGTGGCAGATGGGTGGCGTCGGCCCGATGTTTGGCCAGCTGGGCTTTTTCCACAAATTTGCCGGTAAAGACTACCAGGACAAGCGGCCCCTCGAGCGCTATGTCAGCGAGAGTCGCCGTCTGCTGGGCGTGCTGGAAGGGCGCCTGACGGGCCGCCAGTGGCTGCTGGGAGATGCGTACAGCATCGCCGATATCGCCGTGTTCCCGTGGGTGGCCAACCTGGTGGGCTTTTACGAGGCCGCCGAGCTGGTCCGCTTTTCCGAGTTTCCCCAGGTGCAGCGGGTGCTTGAGGTGTTTTTGGCGCGGCCGGCGGTGATCACGGGACGCACCATCCCGGCGCGGCCGGCCGCCGTTGCGGTTTAATGGTCGGACTGCCAGGGGAGAAATAGCATGGAACTATCTGCCGGTGGTTGCCTGTGTGGTGCGGTGCGCTTTGTGGCGAGCGGGGCGCCATACCGGGTGGGCTTGTGCCATTGCCTCGACTGTCGCAAGCACCATGGCGCGCTGTTTCACGCCTCGGCCATCTTTGACCAGCAGGCCGTGCAAATCGAAGGAGCAACGCGCGCTTACGGTGCACGCCATTTCTGCCCCACCTGCGGTTCTGCCGTATTTGGCCGCAGTGGTGACGAAGTCATCGTCAACCTCGGAGCCTTCGATGCGCCTGACCAGTTTGTGCCCACCTATGAAAGCTGGACGGTGCGGCGCGAGGCCTGGCTGCCGCGGTTTGTGCTGGCGCGTCATTACCCGCATGACCGCGAGGGGGCGGGACGGGGCGAGCCGTCGTAGGGGGGCGGCCACGGCTTCATGCTGCAAGCACCGTAGCGGCTGGCGCTTGTCCAGCTGTTCGCCTGTCCACCTTTCCCGATGCTGCTTGAGCGAACGGCATCAGCGGCCAGGCGCGCGCTGATTACACTTTTTTCACATACATGGTCTTCAGGCTCATGGCCCCAAAACCATCGATCTTGCAGTCGATATCGTGATCGCTATCGACCAGCCGGATATTTTTGACCTTGGTGCCTACCTTGACGGTACCCGCCGAGCCCTTCAGTTTCAAATCCTTGATGACGGTGACGGTGTCGCCATCCTGCAAGATCGCGCCGTTGGCATCCTTGTAGACGCGCGCACCGCTGCTGCTGACTTCATCGGCGCCGGCGCTGCCAGCCTGCCATTCATGGCCGCATTCAGGGCAGTTCAGCTGGGCGCCGTCGTCGTAGGTAAAGGTGGAGTGGCATTCGGGGCAGGCGGGCAAGGCGGTCATGGTGATCTTTATAGAAATGCAGCGATAGTCTGGTTTGCGCGCGCGGCGAACGCCGGGTGCGCAACAGCGGCCAGTATAACGCGCCGCCGCCCTCAGGCCGTGGCAACGGCGGCAACCCCGGTCAGGCCGTCACCGAGCAGCAGTTCGACCAGGTGACTGCGGTCGGCGGCGTCGGCCGCGCACCATTCGCGCAGTTGCTCGCCGCGCAGTTTGAGCGCTGCTTCGCGGCGCGTCCAGGCGCGGCAAAATGCCAGTGGCCGCGTGGCGTCAAGGCTGGCCGCCAGCAGGCTGGCGGTGGCCGGTCCCAGGTAGTCCCAGGCCACCCGCGCCCAGTCGTTGCCGATGCCGATCTGCATGACGTCGACGCCCACCGCGCCAGCGCGGTGCAGCACGGCCACCGACAACGTGGCGCAATGGCTGATCGACACGCCGATGGCGGCGGCACCGCCGTCGATCAACAGATGCGGGGCGCTGCCGGCTGCGCCCGCCACTTCGATGCGCTCGGCGCCGACGCCAGTGAGCAGTGCCGTCGCTGCGCCAACGGCGGCGCGGATGGCGCCGCGCGCGGCTGCGCGGTCGCCGCCCGTTGCCACTGTCGAAATCGCCAGCAGATCACCCTCCCAGGCCACGCCGGCGGCGTCTGCCGGCGGCCAGGCCAGCGGCACCAGCGTCTTCACCGGGCTGGCGCTGCCGGTGCGCCGCACCAGCTGGTGGCGGCCGGGATGTGCTCGCCTTTCATGACCAGGGTGAGGGCGCCCAGGCGGGCATTGTCGCCCACTTTGGCGCTGTAGAGCACGGCGCTGCGGGGACCCAGATAGACCTTGCTGCCGATCTCGACGGTGTCGATTTTCATGATGCGGTCTTCGAACAGGTGGGTTTGCGGACAGGCCAGTGCGTTCAGTTCGCTGTAATCGCCGATGTGCACGCAGTCAAATTCGGTGATGTCGGTGGTGTCGAGATAGACGCCACGGCCGATTCTGGCCCCCAGCAGGTTGAACGCCAGTGGCAGCCACGGGGTGCCGCGCAGGTAGCGCATGAAATTCGGTACGGCGATGCCCTCGTACAGATTGGTCACCCCTTCGGAGAGCCAGACGAAGGGCGTCCACATCGGCTCGGCCCGTTTGCGGTAGCGGCCCAGCAAGGCCCATTTGAGGATCAGCACGAACAGGTAGTTGCCGACGCCATAGATCAGGCCTGCCATCGCCAGGTCGGCCACCACCTCGCCCCAGCGGCCAGCGCCGGCGATCGGCACGACGTCGAGCACCACCGTATAACCGACGGCGATCACCACCGCGTGCGGGGCGACGATGCGAAATGCTTCGACCAGCGTGCGGCCCAGGCGGCGCAGGGCCGACGGGTGGTAAGTGAGCCGCTCGGGGTAGCCGCTGACTTCTTCGCGCGCCGGCAGGTGGATCGGCGGCGAGCCGAGCCAGGTGTCGCCGCTTTGCATGCGGCCGTTGGCCGGCGCATGGGTGTGCACGCCGACCAGCACCCGTTCCGGCAAGATGGTGCCATCGGGAATATAACTGCCATTGCCGACGAAGCTGCGCGCCGAAATCACGGTCGGCTGCATGGTCATCCAGCCACCGTCGATCTGTTCGTCGCCGAGCATGACGGCGTCGGCAATAAACGTTTCGTCGCCCAGGGTGAGCATGTCGGGCACCACCCCCATGGCGGTGGAAATTTCGGCGTCGCGCCCCACCTTGGCGCCCAGCAGCCGATACCAGAAGGGGGCAAACACCGTCGCATAAATGCCGTGCAAGACGTTCAAGCTCGATTCCTGGATATGGCTGACCAGCCACTTGGCGCAATAGGTGCGGCTGTGCACGGCCGAGCGGCCCGGTTCCAGACGCGGCAGCGCGCCCCAGCGGATGCCGGCCGACACCAGCGCGGTCAGCACAATCAGCACGGCGCTGGCCGGGAAGGCGAGAATGAAGTAGCGCGCCAGCTGCACGGCGATGCTGTCGCCGGCCAGCCATGGCATGATTTCCAGGTCATCGAACCAGTCGATCAGCACGAAGCTGGGAAACACTGGCATGAAGAACAGCGTCGACACCAGCAGCATGCCGAAGACGAAAAAGACCGCTTCGCCAGCCAGGCGGGCGCGCGAGACGGCCGGGCGCGGTGGCAGTTCGGAAATGAACGGTCCCTGGTCGCGCGCGGGTGAGCCGCCCCAGACGCGGCCACGCGGCACCGCCATGCCATCGAGCAGGGCGGCCTGGCCTTCGAGGTGACCCAGCAAGCCCACCGAGGTATTGCCCTCGAGGACAGCATAGGAAGCCACGCACGCCTCATCGTCGACCGTAATCATGCCCAGCAGCAGGCGGCCACGTTCGACGCGGGCGTTTTCAAAATTGACGGCGTTGCCGATGCTGACGTTGTCGCCAACGCTCAGCAGATCCGGCGCGCGCAGGGTCATCGAGCCGATGACGACGTCGTGGCCGACCTTGGCGCCGAGCGCCCGCAGCCACCAGTTATACAGGGTCGAGCCACCCAGCAGGTAGGTGGGCGCCGATTCGACCAGGCGGTCGGCCAGCCACCAGCGGTAGTAGGTCAAGCCCCACAGCCGATAGCTGCCCGCCCGCAGGCGCCCGGCGATCAGCCACTTGCCGGCCACGGCGAGGATGAATTCCATCGCGGTGGCGAGCAGGAACACGCCGATCGAGGCGGCGACCGCGGTCATCATCGAGTCGCCCGGCGAACCGGTAAAAAAGTGGTAGGTAAAAAACGGCGCCAGCCATTGCGCCATGCGCAGGGTGACCAGGAAAGGGACCGCTGCTGCCTGTGCCAGGCCGCAGCGCCAGCGCTGGAAGGCAGACGGTGGCGTCCAGTCGGCCTGGGCGGCGCCGGCGGCGGGGGCGTCGGCCAGGGCGACGGCCAGTTCGCCGATTTTGCGGTGCTGATAAATGTCGCGCACGGTGACATGGGCAAAATCGGCGCGCGCGCGCAGGGCCGAAGCGAGCCGCGCGGCAAAGAAGGAGTGGCCGCCCAGGTCAGTAAAAAAGTCGGCCTGGCGCACAATTGGCTGGCCGGGAAACAGCTTGGCCAGTTCGGCGAACAGCGCCACTTCGGCCGGCGTTTCCGGCAAGTCCGATTCGCCCGCCACCCCGGCCGGCGGCGCCGACAGCGCCATCGCCTTGAGCGCCTTGCGGTCGATCTTGCCGGAGGTTAAACGCGGCATCACGCTGAGCAGCTCGTAGCGGCCCGGCACCATATACGGCGGCAAGTGCTCGGTGAGGGTGTGGCGCAGGGCCGCGCCGGACAGCGCTGCCGCGGCGGCCCCCGCCGCTGGCACGATGTAGGCCACCAGCTGGTCGATGCCGTCCTCCTGGCGCAGCAACACCGCGACCGTGCCGACCGCGCCCTGCTGCGCCAGCACCGCTTCGATCTCGCCCAGTTCGACGCGAAAGCCGCGGATCTTGACCTGGTCATCGGTGCGGCCGAGGCACTCGACGTCGCCATCGACAGCGATGCGGGCGAGGTCGCCCGTGCGGTACAGGCGGCTGTCATGGACGCCGCTGGCCCACGGGTTGGCAATGAATTTTTCCGCCGTCAGGTCCGGTCGGCCCAGATAGCCGGCAGCCAGGCCGATGCCGGTGATGCACAATTCGCCCATTTGTCCGCGCGCCAGCAATGTCAAAGGACCGTCGCCCGGCTGCACCACCAACAGGCCGTAGTTGGGCAGCGGCGTGCCGATGGTGATGGTGCGGCCCGGCGTCAGCCGCGCCAGGCTGGCCGAGACGGTTGCCTCGGTGGGGCCATAGGTGTTGAACATCTGGCGGTCGGGGCGCCACCAGCGCTCGACCACGGCATCCGGGCACATCTCGCCGCCCAGATTGATCAGGCGCAGGGTGGCGACGTCTTCGGCAAACAGGGCCAGCAGGGTGGGCACCGCGTGCAGCACGCTGACGTGGTTGGCGGCCAGCAGGCGCGGCAGGGTTTCCGGATCGCCGGCGATGTCTTTCGGCCCCACCCACAAGGTGGCGCCGACCAGGTAGGCAATCCAGATTTCCTCGAACGACATGTCAAAGGCCACCGAAAAGCCCTGGTAGACGCGGTCGTCGGCGCGAATGCCCAGCACGGCGTTTTCACTGCGCAGGAAGTGGCAGATGCTGCGCTGGCTGATCAGGATGCCTTTCGGCTTGCCGGTCGAGCCGGAGGTGTAGATGACGTAGGCGGGGGCATCCGGCGAAACGGCGCCGCGCACGCTGGCCGGCGCCCCTTCGGCTGGCAGCGCCAGCAGGTGTTCGTGGGTCCAGACGGGCGCCGCCACGCCGTCGAGCTGGGCGGCGAAGGCGGCGGCGGTCACCACGCCGACTGCGGCGGCGTCTTCCATGCACACCAGCAGACGCTCGACCGGGGTATCCTGGTCGACCGGCAGCCAGGCGGCGCCGGTCTTGGCAATGGCCAGCTGGCACACCAGCAGCTCGATACCGCGCGCCATCCACAGGCCGACGATGTGGCCGGGCCGTACTCCCGCATCGATGAGGCGGGCGGCGGCGCGCGCGGCGAGCAGGTCGAGCTCGGCGTAGCTGAGCTGGCGCTCGCCGTAAATCAGGGCAATCTGTGCTGGCGTGCGGCGCGCGCTCGCTTCGAACAGGTCAGCCAGGATTTCTTCACGCAGCAGCTCGGGGGCGTCGGTGCCGTAGAGGATGTCGGCATGCTGCGCATGTTGATCAGTCGTTGCCGCAGTGGCAGGGGAGGGCACAACGGCGGGTGAAGCAGTGACGGAATAGTCGTTCATTCAGATTCGGTTGGTCGTCGGCGCCGCAGGGTGCGGGGCCAGCCATCACCTTACATTAAATTTGCTTCAAACAAGGGCGCGCATGCACCTTTCTGGCCCCTTCGTTCAGTTAGGTGGGCGCCAGCGCCACTGTTGTATGAACTTTAAGGTGCGCTTAAGCGAAATTAAGTCATCGCGCATTGATTTTTAATTTAAATACGCCAATATAGGCAGCATTACTTAGGGAGGTCACCATGAACATGCGTTCGTTTGCAGCAATGACAGTAGTAAGTGGCATGCTGGCCACGGGACTGCTGATGGCCAGTCCGGCCGTCCTGGCGCAGGAGGTCAGCATCCACCAGGTGTACGAAGCGGCCGAGGCGGGCAAGTTTATCGAGGCGCAAAAACTGATGGACCAGGTGCTGGCGGCCCATCCGAACAGCCCGAAGGCCCACTTCATCGAGGCCGAACTGTTGGCCAAGCAGGGCAAGATGGCGCGCGCGGCGACTGAACTGGCTACCGCCGAGCGGCTCGGCCCCGATCTGAAATTTGCCAAGCCGGAAGCGTTGCAGCGCTTGAAGGCGGTGCTTGCGGCTGCTAAAGGGGCGGCCAACCCGGCTGCCAACCCGGCGTCCGTGCAGCGTTCGTTTGACGGCGCCAATGGGCGGGCGGCGCTGAGCGAAGCGCCGGCGGCGGGGCCACCGTGGGGCTTGCTGCTGGGGATAGGCGCGCTGGTGCTGCTGGCCGTAATGTTCTTCAAGCGTAAAGCGGCGCAGGCAGCGGCGAGCGGGGGTTTTAATGGTGGCGCCTACAACGGTGGCGCGCCCCAGTATCCTCAAGGAAGCGCGCCGGGACAGTATCCGCCGGGCGCGGCGCCACCGCAGTATGGTGGTGCCGCCGGTTATGGCGCGCCGGCGGCCCCGGCGGGTGGGGTAGGTGGCTTGGGCGGCATGGGCAGCGGCATCCTCGGTGGCCTGGCCACTGGTGCCGCGCTCGGTGCCGGCATGGTGGCCGGCCAGGCGCTGGCGCACCGGTTTACCGACAGCGGCCAGTCGGGTCACGAGGGCGGCAACCGCAGCGACAGCGGCGCCAGCGGCTTTGCCGGTGGCGCCCTGCAGAACGATACGCCGCCATCAGGCTATGACATGGGCGGCAGCGACTTCGGCGTGACCGATAGCGGCAGCTGGGACAGCGGCAGCGATGGTGGTGGCGGTGGCAGCAGCGACTGGGATTGAGCTGGGCCGATGTTACCGCGCCAGCAGATCGGCGCGCGGCATGCCCCACGCGGGCAGCGGCGCCGGGCAGTCGTGGCCGTTGTAGCGGTCGAGGTCGATGGTGGTGAAGTTGGGTGCCAGTGCATTGCTAAAGCGCAGGTCCGAGGCGATCGCGCCATGGAGCAGCGGAATGCGGGCAAAGCGCAGCCAGCCACTGAGCCAGCAGTCGCTGGCGGCGCGCTGGCGCAGTAACGACAAACTGCCGGCGTCGTCACTGAGGACGGCAATCGCCTGCGCCGGCGCCGCCTGCATGGCGCCAGTCAGGCCGCTGGGGCAGGCTGCCACCGGCAGCAGCGCCGGCGCCAGGCTGAGCACACCGCGCCGCACGTGGTAAGCGTCGCCGCTTGCGCCCACTTCAATGGCGGCAAAATTCCAGCAAAACGGATTGGCCGGGTAGGCGGTCAGGGCAGCGTCGACCAGATGAGCGCCGGGCGCGCGCAGCGCCATTTCATCTTGCAGCATGGCGCGCGCCGCGTTCGACGCGGCCGCCTGCACGCCGACGAAACCGACGCACACGGCCAGACCGAGGGCCAGACCGGCCAGGCTGTTGACCTGGTTTTTTACCTTGCTTTCCCTCTTATCTTTTACCCTGGTGCTGGCCGCGGCCGTCACCAGGCCGATCGTTGCCAGCAGCACCAGCGAAGCCCAGTGCAGCACGCCGTTCGCCGCCGCCGCTGCCAGCACCACGGTCAATCCGATGGCCCAGCCCCAGCGCAGCGGACGGCGGCGCACCGTCATCAGTAGCGGCACCCCGGCCGCCACCCAGAACAGCGGCTCGACGATGAATACCAGGTCACCAAAGCGCCAGCGGGCATCGAAGGGATAAAACGGGTGGACCCCATACGAATTGAGAAAATCCATGCCGATATGCAGCAGGAAGCCGCCGACGATGGCCAGCGCCAGGCCGGTGCGCGCCTGACTGCTCGCTTGCAGCAGGCGGCGTGCGGCGGGCCACAGCAGCCACAGCAGCGCACACAGCAGCAGCGCCTGGGGAATTTCCAGCAGCAAGGTATGGGTGTGGCCGCGGTGTTGCAGCAGATAACCGAGCGGATCGGGCAGCAGCTTGACCAGTACCAGGTCGAGGTCGGGAAAATTGCTGGCCGCCGCGCACGCGGTCAGCAGCAGCCGGTGGCGGGTCGTTTCGGCCGTCCCGACGGGCTCGACGAGGGGATCGACGGCGACGCTGCGGTAAATGACTTCGCCGACGGCGAGGCCGATGATGGTGTGGGTTATATTGTCCATGGTGCAAAATTATAGGCGACAGCGGTGCTGCAAGCGAACGCGCGGTGGCACGCCAGTTGTTCATCTACAATGCCAAAGCAGCCGAAGACCTGAAGACCCGAATGCCCGCTCCCAGGAGATTGCCGCATGACCCCTTACCAACGCTTTATCGAAGCGCGCGATTTTTTGCAGGCCCACCGTACCGACTACGCGCTGGCGTACCGCGGCTACAAGGCGCCGGCACTGACCGAATTTAACTGGGCGCTCGATTATTTCGATGTGGCCGCGCGCGACAACCCGCGCATCGCCCTGCGCGTGGTGGGCGAGGATGGCAGCGACGTCGCCATCAGCTATGCCGATATGGCGCAGCGCTCGAACCGCGTGGCCAACTGGCTGCGCCAGCGCGGCGTGGCGCGCGGTGACCGCGTGCTGCTGATGCTGCCGAACCGCGTCGAGCTGTGGGACATCATGCTGGCGGGGATCAAGCTGGGTGCCGTGATGGTACCGACCAGCATGCTGGCGATGCCGGCCGACCTCGCCGATCGCATGGCGCGCGGGGCGGTGCGCCACATCATTGCCGATTCGACAGAAGCGGCCAAATTTGCCGCCATCGACGCCCGCCTCACCCGTATCGCCGTCGGCGCGCCGGTGGCCGGCTGGCACAACGTGGCCGAGGCCGACACGGTGGCGGCAGTCTTCAGCGCCGACGGCGTGACAATGGCGCACGATCCGCTGCTGCTGTACTTTACTTCCGGCACCACCGCGCAACCGAAGCTGGTCTTGCACAGTCACGAAAGCTACCCGGTCGGCCACCTGTCGACCATGTACTGGATCGGCTTGCAGGCCGGCGACGTCCACTGGAATATTTCGTCACCGGGCTGGGCCAAGCATGCCTGGAGCTGTTTTTTCGCGCCGTGGAATGCCGGCGCCACTGTCTTCGTCTTCAATTACGAGCGCTTTCATGCGCCCGCCGCCTTCGAGGTGATCGGCCGCTGCGGCGTGACCTCGCTGTGCGCACCGCCGACGGTCTGGCGCATGATGATCCAGCAAGACTTGGCGGCCTGGAAGTTGCCGCTGCGCGAACTGGTGGGCGCTGGCGAGCCCCTCAATCCGGAAGTGATCGAACAGGTCGAACGGGCCTGGGGCATCCGCATTCGCGACGGCTTTGGCCAGTCCGAAACGACGGCGCAGATCGGCAACACGCCGGGCCAGCTGGTCAAACCGGGCTCGATGGGCCGGCCGCTGCCCGGCTACCGCATCGCCCTGCTCGATGGCGACGACCAGCCTGCCAGCGAAGGTGAAATTGCCGTGCTGCTCGAGCCGCAACTGGTGGGCTTGATGCTGGCCTACGAGGGCGAGCAGGGCAAGACCGCGGCTGTCATGCGGGCCGGCTACTATCACACGGGCGACACCGCCACCGTCGACGCCGACGGCTATTATTTTTACGTGGGCCGCAACGACGATGTGTTCAAGTCCTCCGACTACCGCATCAGCCCGTTCGAGCTCGAAAGCGTGCTGATCGAGCATGAGGCAGTGCTCGAAGCGGCCATCGTGCCCAGCCCCGACCCCTTGCGGCTGGCGGTGCCGAAGGCCTTCATCACCCTGCGCGCGGGAGTGGCGCCCAGCAATGCGCTGGCGCAGGACATCTTCGCCTTCGCCCGCGCCCGCCTGGCCCCCTATCAACGGATTCGCCGCATCGAATTTTGCGACTTGCCGAAAACAATTTCCGGTAAAATCCGCCGCGTCGAGTTGCGCCGGCACGAGCAGGGCAGCGCTGCTGCGGGCCTGGCCAATGCCAATGAATTTCGCGAAGCCGACGCCTGAACCGCCCTTGTCCCTGTCTCCACCGATTGCACCACTGACCATGCCACCCCAGCCTGCCCCCGCCGCCGCCCCCTGCAAGGTCGAGCGTTCGCCTGTTCACGGCAACGGCGTCTTTGCCACCCGCCCGATCGACGCGGGCGAACGCATCATCGAGTATACCGGGCAACGCATCGATTGGCCGGAAGCGCTGCGGCGCACGGCCGCCGCTGGCGGTCCCGTCAATCACACCTTTTATTTCAGCCTCGCCGACGGCCAGGTCATCGATGGCGGCGATGCCGGCAACGACGCCCGCTGGATCAATCACGCCTGCGGGCCGAACTGCGAAGCCTACGAAGACAACGGCAAGGTGTTCATTCACGCGCTGCGTGATATTGATGCCGGTGAAGAGCTCAATTACAACTACGCGCTGGTCTACGAAGAGCGCCATACGGCGGCGGTGAAACAGGCGTTTGCCTGCCTGTGTGGCACCGCCGAATGCCAGGGCACCATGCTGGCGCCGAAAAAACGCAAGTCGCGCGCCAGGCTGGCCGCCATCCCCGTGGCCGTCGCCGACTCCTAGGCTGCGCCCCTGCCGTTGTTTTTCAGAGCAGTACTTTTGGTTGCAATAAAGTGTAATTGGACGTCACAAGCGGCTATGCCATACTTGGTCGTTAGATTCCCCAAAGAAATTTTTTGAAGCAGCCTTCCATGTCCAACCACGGCACGTCGCTTTTGCCGAGCAATCTGAAATTTCGCATGACCGCCGTCGTCGTCGTGCTGGTGATGGCAGCGGCGCTGCTGGTGGGCCTGACCTCGAGCGTGCTGGCCGAGCGTGACATGAAGGCGGTGGTCGGCGACCAGCAGCGCGCCGTCATTTCCTCGGCCGCCGCCTTTATCGACGACCGCCTGCAAGCCAAAAAACAGTTGTTGCGGGCGCTGGCCGACGATCTGCCGCCTGCGGCGCGCGCCGATGCCGGCCGTCTGCAGGCGTATCTGCGCAGCCATGCGGACCTGCGCGCAGAATTTTTCAGCCTGGCGGCGTTCGGCGCGGGGGCCCATCTGCTGGCCAGCCTGCCTGAGGCGAGCCCGGCCAGCAGCAATGCCAGCGCGGTGTTCGCTGCCACCGTCGCTGCTGGCCAGGGCATCGTGTCGGCGCCGTTTCGCGATGCCGGTAGCGCCGGCAGCCTCGGCAAGCCGGGCAGCGGCCAGCCGGTGGTGCTGGTGACGGCGCCGGTGTTCGATGCCGCCGGCAAGGTGGTGCTGGTGCTGACCGGCGGCGTGGTCTTGCACGACAGCCCCTTCCTGCGCCAGATCGACCGGCTACGGCCGGGGCAGTCGGGCTTTTTGTTCATCATGACCACCGACGGCGTGTTGATCGACCATCCGGACAAGCGCCGCGAACTGCAAAACATCGGTCAGCGTGCCGGCGTCAATCTGGCCACCGAGCGCGCACTGGCCGGCTTCGAAGGCAGCATCGAGGCCACCAACAAGGACGGCGAGGCGTGCATCTTTACCTATCAACGGCTGAAGTCGGCCAACTGGATCATCGGCGCCCGCTATCCGGTCGCTGAAGCCTTTGCTCCCATCATCGCGCTGCGCGCACAGGCCTTGACGGCGGCCGCACTGGTGGCGCTGGCGGCCGGCGCGCTGGGCTGGCTGCTGATCGAGCGCATGTTCGGACCGCTTGAAGCGCTGCGCCAGAAGGTGGCGGCGATTGGCCGCCGCGGTGCCGACATCGCCATCCTGCAAACGGGCAGGCGCGATGAAATCGGCGAGCTGGGCGATGCCTTTCACCAGATGCTGGCCGCGCGCGAGGCGGACCAGGCGCGCATCCGCGATGGCGAAAAGCGCGCCTATGTGATTGCTGACAATATGCCAGCCCTGATCGCCTACATCAACCGCGACGAGCGCTACGAGTTTGCCAACGCCCATTACCAGGCGCTGGTGGCGCTGACGCCGGCGCAAATGCTGGGGCGCACCGTGCGCGAGGTGCTGGGAGAAGCCAACTACGCCAGCATCGCTCCCCACCTGAAGGCGGCGATGCTGGGCCAGCGCCAGCATTTCGACCAGCAGTTCGAGCGGTCGCACCGCCACTTCATGATCGATTACCTGCCGCAGGTCAGCGCCGACGGTCGCACCGAAGGCATCTATGTGCTGGCGCGCGACATCACCGAGCGGCGCGCCGCCGAACTGCAAAAAGAAAACAGCGAGCGGCGCCTGAAGCTGATCACCGACCATTTGCCGGTCCTTATTTCATACATCGACCGTGAGCATAAGTTTAGGTTCGGCAATGCCACCTTCGATACCTGGATGGGCGTCGATCCGACGACGCTGCCGGGGCGCCCGGTGGCGCAGGTGCTGGGCGCCGATCACTACACCACCGCGCGCGGCTACCTCGACAAGGCCTTTGCTGGCTGGGAAGTGAGCTATGAGAGCAGGATGGTGGTCGCTGGCCAGTTGCGCACGCTGGAGACGACCTACGTGCCGGACGTCCAGGCCGATGGCGTGGTGGTGGGGATTTACGGTTTGACCCATGACATGACGCGCCTGAAAGACACCGAGGAAAAGCTGATCCGTCTGGCGCGCATCGATAGTCTGACGGGGATCGGCAACCGCCGCCTGTTTGTCGAGTCGCTGCACATGGCGATCGAGCGCAGCAACCGCCACGGTGCGCCGCTGGCGCTGGCGTATCTGGACATCGACCTATTCAAGTCGATCAACGACAGCCACGGTCACGCCGTCGGCGACGAGGTCCTGAAGGAATTCGCGCGCCGCCTGCAGGCCGGTGTGCGCAGCACCGACAGCGTGGCGCGCCTGTCGGGCGACGAATTCGTCATCATCATCAACGAGCTGACGGAGGATGCCGACTGCCAGCTGCTGGCAGAAAAAATCGCCAGCGCCATCCGCAAGCCATTTCATGTGGCCGGCCTGCAGCTGGCGGTGACCACCAGCGTCGGCGTGGCCCGCTACAGCGGCGGCGAAAGCCATGAGCAACTGCTGGCCAACGCCGATCACGCCCTGTATCAGGCCAAGCGGCGCGGGCGTGACGGTGTGGCCGTATTCCAGGTGCTGCTACCGGTGCCGTGATGGCTCAGCAGAAATGGCACTGGCACCGCGCGCTGCCAGCTCCCACACGCGCTTGCGGGGGGATGTCTGCCCCATCTTCCTTAGGCCAAAAGGTTGTTTGCGTGAAATTGAATATGTTCACCCACAAAGCTGGCCACAAAATAATAACCATGGTCGTACAGCGCATGCCGGCGTATCGTCACTGCCTGACCAGCCTGCGCGCAGGCATTCTCGAACACATCAGGGCGCAGCTGGGTGCGCAGGAACTTGTCGCCCAGCCCCTGGTCAATCAGGATACCGTTGGCAAATGGCGCCTTGGCTGCCCGCATCAGCAGGCTGGCATCGTACTGCGCCCAGTCGGCGTGATCGCCACCCAAATAAGTGGTGAAGGCTTTTTCGCCCCACGGGCACAGCGAGGGCGCGGCGATCGGCGCAAACGCTGACACCGAGCGGAACAGGTCGGGATGGCGCAGGGCCATCACCAGCGCGCCATGGCCGCCCATCGAGTGGCCAAAAATGCCGATGCGCGCGGCGTCGACGGCAAAGCTGGCCACCACCAGCGCGTGTAATTCCAGCAGGTAGCTGTGCATGCGGTAATGGCTGGCCCACGGCGCCACCGTGGCGTCGACATAAAAGCCGGCAGCGACTCCCACTTCCCAGTCGTCGGCTTCACCCGGCACGCCAGCGCCGCGCGGGCTGGTGTCGGCAGCGATCAATACCATGCCGGCGGCGGCGGCGTAGCGCTGGGCGCCGGCCTTGGTCATGAAGGTTTCTTCATTGCAGGTCAGACCGGCCAGGTAAAACAGCGCCGGCAGGCGAGTCTCGCCGCTGCCAGTTGCCGCAGATGCTAGCGTCGCCGCGGCCGGCAGAAAAATCGAAAAGCGCATCGGCAAACCGATGGCGCGCGAGTGGTGACGATAAAAACGCTGGACGCCGCCAAAGCAGGCGTGTTCGCTGATCAGTTCAAGCTGTTCGTGCATGGGAAGTGTCCGGTTGGGTGTGCAGGCTGCATTTTACCCGTGAACCACGGCAACGCCCGCTACACCAGCAGCTACACCAGCAGCAGCGCCCCCAGCAGCGCGCCGGTCGCCAGCACCCACAGCACGTGGATGTTGGTGCGCCACAGCAGCAGTCCGGCCGCCAGTGACAGCAACCACAGCGGCCAGTCGCGCTGTGGCACGCCGCCGGCGGCGCCGAGGATGAAGCTGGTGGAAAACAGCAGGCCGATCACCAATGGCGCCATGCCCTGCTTGAAAGCGCGCACGCCGCGCAGATGGCGGTTGCGCTGGCCCCACTGGGCGGCAACGAAGGTCAGCACGGTCGACGGCAGCAGGATGCCACCCATGGTCACCGCCACGCCGAGGGCGGCGGCCGCCGTGCTGCCCGTGTTCAAGCCCACCTGCCAGCCCATCAGGGCGACGAACAGCACGTTCGGCCCCGGCGCGGCCTGGGCCAGGGCGATCGATTGGCTAAATTGCGCAGCTGTCAGCCAGTGGTGCTGCTCGACCAGGTAGCGGTGCATCTCGGCGGTGGTGGAAATGGCGCCGCCGACCGACATCAGCGAGAGCATCAGATAGTGGGCGAACAGGTCGAACCAGTCGCCCCAGCTCAGTACCAGATGCGGCGTCATCTGGCGGGCGCCAGATGACGCCAGGCCAGCACGATGCCGAGGCCGCCCAGGCCCAGCAGCACCAGACTGAGCCGAACTTGTAGCAGCGCCACCAGCACGAAGGCGGCGCCGGCGATGGCCAGGCCGGCAGGCAGGGGGATCGGACTGGTTTTCAGCGCAGTGGCCAGTTTGAGGCTGGCCGCGCCGATCAGACCGGCGCACACGGCCGCCATCGCGCGCAGGGCACCGGCAACGTGGACATTGTCGGCAAAGCGCGCATGCAGCGTCACCAGCAGCAAGATCAGTATCAGCGGCACCACCAGCATGCCAGCCAGCGCCGCCAGGGCGCCAGCCAGGCCGAAATAGCGCCCGCCGATCATCAGCGACAGGTTGACCACGTTCGGCCCCGGCAGGATCTGCGCCACCGCCCAGTCTTCGATGAATTCTTCCTGCGTGAGCCAGCGCTTGCGTTCGACCACTTCGCGCTGGACGATGGCCAGCACGCCGCCAAAGCCCTGCAGCGCCAGCACGGTAAATGAAAAGAACAGGTCGGTGAGCGAGGCGGGGCCGGGCCGGGAGGTAGCGGTCATGGCACAATTATCGCTGCCGCCAGCACAACTGTCCATGCCACAAGGAATGATGTAAATAGCATGGCCAGATCCGCATGCAGCCGCCGCAGTCATGGTAGTGTGGGTGCGGTGGTGGCGCTGGCCGAGGGGGCAGCGCCACCGCTTCAAGCAATGTCCTGCGCACATGTTGCGGGTGTCGATGGAATCCTGCCATTGACTTCGCCCGCTTTTGTCAGATACTCCCAGTGCCAGCGAGTCGCCGTATATAATTTTTGCAAGGAATCGCACAATGAATACGTTTAACAAAGCGGTCGCTGCGGCGCACCTGCCAAGACCGTCCAAGCACGCGCGCAGCGACGCCCGTTCGCGCGACATCGTTGACCATGCCATTGTCGTGCAGGAAACGGCGAACACCATGGCGGCCGTCGAATACCTCAAATCGCACGATGTCGCCGCCCACGTGATCGAGCGGGTGCTGCTCGATCCGCAGCGCCGGCGCACCGCTTTGCCGGCCTGACGGCGCCCGGCGCCGCCGTCATTGCAGTAACAGCCGCCGCCGCCGCCGGGCGGCGCCGGGGCCGTCAAGGTGCCGAGAAATTCTTTTTTATAAATTTTGACCAGGATCAGGGTTGACTTTGTAAGTCATTGATTTAAAGGCATAAAATTTTTGCCTTTAAACCGGGCACTTTGTTGAAAGCCGCGCCAGACAAGGGCTGCGACGTGTCAAGAGGGGCTTATCCACACAGTTGTCCACATTGATTGTGGATATCTAAAAATACTGTTTATAAACGGATACTTACGACCGCAAGGGGCGCGATAGGGACGGCCGCTGCGGTCCTTCGATGGCCTCGCGGGAGGGGCGGCGAAAAAATAATGAAAAAAATAAAAGCAAAAAAATAAGCAAAAAGTAAGCGAAAAGTAAGTGCAACGCCCGAGCGAACCAGAATAAGGCTTGCGCTGCACTACTGGATAAATGTACAGTGAATTTTATTCTACAGACCCTGACGCACGATGTCCAATGTTGCTTTACCCGGGGCGCCGCTTGCCGCCACCGATGACCTGTCCGGTCGCCCCGATCCGCTTGATCCCTACGCTGCGCTGAACCCGCCCCAGCGTGCGGCCGTCGAACACGGCTTTGACGTCCACGCGGGCGCCGCTCGGGTGCCGGGGGTCGGTGCGCCCCTGCTGGTCATTGCCGGCGCTGGCTCCGGCAAGACCAATACCTTGGCGCACCGGGTGGCGCGGCTGATCCAGGGCGGTGCCGATCCCCAGCGCATCCTGCTGTTGACGTTTTCGCGGCGCGCCGCCGGCGAAATGAGCCACCGCGCCGGCGCCGTCCTGCAACGGGTGATGCAATTGCGCGGCAGCGCGCCGCCCACCAGCCTGCCATGGGCGGGCACCTTTCACGCCATCGGCGCGCGCCTGCTGCGCCGCTATGCCGCCAGCGTGGGCCTTGACGAATCGTTCACCATCCACGACCGCGGCGACGCCGAAGACTTGATGGGACTGGTCCGGCACGACATCGGCCTGACCGCCACCGCCAAACGCTTCCCCCTGAAAGGCACTTGCCTGTCAATCTATTCGCGCGTCGTCAACAGCGGCGAGACGCTGGCCGACGTATTGCAGAGTACTTTCCCGTGGTGCAAGGAGTGGCAGAGCGAGCTCAAACGCCTGTTCGGCGCCTATGTCGACGCCAAGCAGGAGCAAAACGTGCTCGACTACGACGATTTGCTACTGTTCTGGGCCGACATGGCGGCCGAGCCGCAGCTGGGGGCGGCGCTCGGCGCGCTGTTCGATCACGTGCTGGTCGACGAGTACCAGGACACCAACCGCCTGCAGGCCGCCATTCTGACCGGCATGAAGCCCGATGGCGCCGGCGTCATGGTGGTGGGCGACGATGCCCAGTCGATTTATTCGTTTCGCGGCGCCACCGTACGCAACATCCTCGACTTCCCGCGCCAGTTTTCGCAGCCGGCCCAGTGCATCACCCTCGAGCGCAATTACCGCTCGACCCAGCCGATTCTCGACGCCTCCAATGCGGTGATCGCTGCCGCCCTCGAGCGCCACGCGAAAACCTTGTGGACCGACCACAGCTCGACCATCTTGCCGCAGCTGGTGCTCATTCCCGATGAAGCCGAGCAGGCGCGCTGGGTCTGCCGCCGCGTGCTCGAGCACCGCGAAGGGGGCATGCGCCTGAAAGACCAGGCGGTGCTGTTCCGCGCGGCCAGCCACAGCGCCCCGCTGGAGCTCGAGCTGATGCGCCGAAATATTCCGTTCGTTAAATTTGGTGGCCTCAAGTTTCTGGAAGCATCGCACATCAAGGACGTGCTGGCGGTGTTGCGCTTCGCCCAGAATCCGAGCGGCCGGATGGCCGGCTTCCGCGTGGCGCAATTGATCCCTGGCATAGGGCCGGCCACCGCCAGCAAGCTGCTCGATGCCGTCGGCACGGCCGCCGATGCGGTGGCGGCACTCACCGGCTTCGCCGTGCCGCCACGCAGTCAGGGCGACTGGCAACCGTTCGTCGCCCTCTACATGCAACTGCGCACGGCCGGCCTGCGCTGGCCGGCCGACATCGAGCTGGTACAACAGTGGTATGCACCGCACCTCGAACGCATGCACGACGACGCCAGCGTGCGCGCGGCCGACATCTTGCAACTGGCGCAACTGGCGGGTGCCTATGGCAGCCGTGCAGAATTTCTGGCCGAGATCACCCTCGATCCGCCCGAGGCGACCAGCGACCGCGCCGGTCCACCCTTGCTCGACGACGATTATCTGATCTTGTCGACCATCCATTCCGCCAAGGGGCAGGAGTGGAAATCGGTGCACGTGCTCAACGTCGTCGATGGCTGCATTCCGTCCGACATGGCAACCGGCCGCAGCGACGATATCGAGGAAGAGCGCCGCCTGCTGTACGTGGCGATGACGCGCGCCAAGCAGCACCTGCACCTGATCGTGCCGAACCGCTTTTTCATCAAGCAACAGTCGCAGATGGGCGATCGCCATGTGTACGCGGCGCGCAGCCGTTTCCTGGCGCCGGCCATGCTCAAGCATTTTGAAGAGTGCGTGTGGGTCGACGCCGACACCCGCCACGTGCGCACGCCCATGCCCGACAGTGTGCGCCTGCTGGTGCGCGAGAAATCACGCAATGCCTGGAAGTAAAGGCGTGCGGCCTCAGCCGAGCGGGCAAGCATAGCCCGTCACGCCGCCAGCGCCATCGGCGCGCACGGCGCAGCGCAGCGTGGTTGTGCCGCCCGGCAAGCGCACGGCGATCACGCCGGCCCACGCGCCATCGAGCGCCAGTGCTGCCTTGATGGTGGCCATCACGCCCGCCTCAACCGGCGCCTCGGCGGCCGTGATGGTGCGCCCAATGAGCTGCGCCAGCGTGGTGCCGGCCAGTTCGGCGGCGGCCGGGTTGGCATCGGTGACCAGCCCGGCGCCATTGATGGCGAACAGGGGCGCTGCCGCCCGCGCCGTTGCCAGCTGCTGCTCGAGCCAGCCCTGGCGCGCCATTGCCGCATCGCGCGCGCGCGCGGCCTGCGACAGGGTGGCATAGGCACGCAGGGCGGCAATGACGGTAGTGAATAATTTGCGCGTGGTCAGATCGGTCTTGCTCCAGAAATCATTGATATCGTAATCAATGATGATGCTGTGCTCGGCAGCCTGGCCTGGCTGGCCGGTGCGCAAGACGATCCGTACCAGGTCGTTATGCAACTGCTCGCGCACCTGGCGCGCCAGCTGCAGGCCGGCGTCGGCCGTCTCCATCATGACGTCGAGCAGGATCAGGGCAATATCGGGAATGTCGCGCAGCTTGGCCAGCGCTTCGGCGGCGGAATAGGCGTGCACGAAACTGAGGCGGCGGCCGGCAAAACTGGTGGTGCTCAAGGCGAATTTGGTGACCACGTGGACGTCCACATCATCATCGACGATCAGCACGCGCCAAGGCGGCAACTGTTCGCCGCCATGGGCGACCGGCTGCGCAGGAGAGGCGTCCTCATCGTCGAGAAACAGCCCCGGTTCATCGTCTTTCTGTGCGGGTTGATGCATGTCCCAACACTAAGTCAGGCAGCGACCTTTGTCAAAGCAATTCCTGGTGTGTGTAACAGTTGACCTGGCTTGTCGAATCGTGGAGCGGACCCGACTTATCCCCTGACAGACAGTCCTGTAGGAATTTGCCTCAGGAATACTTGGGGGTACTCTGTACAGGCTAGCCAAGTCAATGATTATTAAAGACTTTATGCGCTGCCCATGGAACGGGCATGGCAAGTGACAGCGCGTCCATACGGGCCATTCCGGGGCGGGGCGGCTACTTGTCCACAATGTTATCCACAGAAAATGTGGATATCTTAAAAATCTGCATGAAATCCGGTACTTAGGGCAGCACTTTCAGCAGAAGGCGCGTCGGCCAGGACAGTACGACTGAACGGCAGGTCGGAGCAAAGCGGGGATGGCGGTTTTGTCAGGCGCTCTTCGCCGGCTTGACCTCGATCATGACGGGCCTGACATCGCGCACTCCGGGCACGTGCGCATTGAACTTTGTCCAGGACGATTCTGTCTTAGCCGTATAACCACTCTGGAGGCACGATCATGAATTCGCTATTGAAAATGCTGGTGAAATGGCTGGGCATGTTGAGCATGGCGACCTTGTTGGCCAGCTGCGGTGGCAGCAGCACCAAGTACCGCAACCTTGCCGAAGTGGCGCAAAGCAATAATTTTAACGCCTTGCTGGCGGCGGTCAACAAGGCGGGACTGGGCGGCGCCCTGGCCGCGCCCGGGGCCAACCTGACCGTGTTCGCGCCCACCGACGCCGCCTTTGCCACGCTCGCCACGCAACTCGGTTTTGCCAGCGCCACCGCGCTGGTGGCGGCCTTGCCGGCGGCCGACCTGGCCAAAATACTCAACTACCACATCGTCGCCGGCACCCGCTACAGTATTGACCTGAAATCGGCCGGCGCTACCTTGCCGACCGCCTACACGTTCGACGGTGCGGCAGCCCGCCTGGGACTCAATACCAGCAGCGGCGTCGTCCTCAGCGACGCCGTGCTGACCCAGGCCAACGTCATCAAGGCCGATGTGCGTGCCAACAATGGTGTCATTCACGGTATCGATAAAGTGTTGATTGCCCCTGGTGTACTGAATGTGGTGCAGATGGCGCAGGCCAATCCATCGAGCTTCAGTTCACTCGTTGGTGCCGTCGTCGCCACCGGCCTGGCGCCCACCCTGAGCGGTGCCGGACCGTTTACCGTGTTTGCACCAACCAATGCCGCCTTTGCTGCCGCGCCCACCGGTCTGACGACGGCGCAGCTGACCTCCGTGCTCACTTACCACGTGCTGCCGGTCCAGGTTCTCGCTAGCGCCATCCCGTTCGGCACGGCGGTCGCGACACTCGACACCCGGACCCTGGCAGGGGCGCCGGTGGCGCCGCAGACCATCACCATCAATGCCAATCTGACGATCACCGACAGCACCTCGACGGCAGCGAGCATCGTCGCCACTGATGTGCGCGCGAGTAATGGGGTAATCCACGTGATCGGCAAGGTGTTGATACCCCTGTGAGGGTTGGGGTACAAGTTAAACAGGGTGTTCAGTCCGCGCGCACGCTGTCCTGTAGCAGTCGATTGAGCTGGGCCATGAAGCGCTGGGCTGCCAGTCCCGGTGCCCATGGCTCCCAGGCGGTGCCGCCATATTCGGCCAGCAGTGGATCGCACGCCAGGGGCGCCACCGTAATGCCCAGCGTGTGGCGCACTTCGTGGGGCGACCAGCCCACCACGTGCACCGCCTCGCTGGCAGCGGCGAGCCGGTCGGCGTCTTTATGGGTGGCGTGCTCTGCAGCGGTCCAGGCGGGCAGGGCGTAGCGGGCGAACACCGCTTGCTCCAGCTTGCTGGTGAGCTGGCGAAAGCGCTCGCCCATGAAGGGCTTGAGGACGGAGATGCAGTCGAATCCCAGCAAGCCTTCTTCGGCATCATGGAGCAGCTCGCGCAGCTCCTGCAGTGCCGACAGCGGCGTTGTGGATGCCGCGCGGCGCAGCAGCATGACGGTGATGGAATGCTGGGCCACTGACAGCGGTAGCGGCCACGCCGAGTGACCGCCCCAGCGATAGGTGCGGGCCAGACCCAGCGCCAGATCGTCGTCGGCCCAGTCGTCGGCGGTCGGATGTAGCAAGTCGAGCCGTTTGCCTGAGGGCATGCGCACCCAGGCACGGGCCGGTGCGGCAGGGACGACGTTATCGCCATCGTCGCCTCCAGCGCGATTGCGCCCGGCATGGTTGGCGGGATTTTCAGGGTGACTGCCGGCGTGATTGTGCGCGTGATTGTGCGCGTGATTTTGAGCGCGATCTTCGGTGTGATCTGCAGCGTGATCGTCGGTGTGATCTGCAGCGTGATCGTCAGCGCGTTCGTCGGTGTGATCGTCAGCGCGTTCGTCTGTGTGATTCTCAGCGCTGGCGCGCGGCGGCTCGTTGTGCATGGACCGATTCTACAAGATTGGATCGGTCGCCGTCGCCACGCGCACGCCGTGTACCGCCTCGTCGACGGCGGCGGCCAGCGCCGCCAGCTCGGCATCGCCGCTGCCGACCGCGCCTGCTTCGGCGCGCCGTTCCAGGCTGGCGGCTAGCCGCTGCAGGCGCGGTGAACTGAGATAGGCAGCGCTACCCTTGAGCGCGTGGAACGCTTCGGCCGCTGCCAGCGGCCGGCCGGCGGCCAGCGCCGCGGTCGCTTCCGCCAGCCGGCGCGGCGCCTCCGCCAGGAAAGCGCTGGCAATGCGCTGCATGTGGGCGGCCGACAAGCCTTTTAAAGGCAACATGACCACCGGCGCTGCCGCCTCTGCCAGGGCAGCGGGCGCAGCGGCTGCGTCTGTCTTGTCGGCGTCGGCGCCGACGGCGGTCGCCGCTGCGGTAGCGGCGGCGTCCAGTTGTGTGATGGTCGTGGTGATCAATGCGTGCAGCGCCTTTTCATCGACCGGCTTCGACAGAAAACCATCCATGCCGGCGGCCAGGTAGCGCTGGCAGTCGGCGTCGCTGGCGTTGGCAGTGAGGGCGATGATGGGGACGCGGCGGTTGCGGGCAATTGCCAGCGGCGCGGCCGGCGCCGCCTGGCCGGCGCGGATCAAAGCGGTGGCCTGGGCACCATCCATGCGCGGCATGCGGCCGTCCATCAGCACCATGTCGTAATCATCGGCAGCCAGCGCCTGCATGGCTTCGACGCCATTTTCGACGATGACAACCTGGTGCCCCATGGCGCCGAGCAGGGCGCGGATGATGATCTGGTTGGTGCCGACATCTTCGGCGCACAAGATGCGCAGCTGGCGCGTGTGGCCGATGCTGATGGCGTTGGCGCGTGCTACCGCCGGCGCGCGGCCCTCGTCGTCGGCGTTTGCCGCCGCGCTGGCGGCCGCCGCCAGCGGTAGCACGACATCGAAGCGCGAGCCAATGCCAACCGTGCTGGCGACGCTGATGGTGCCGCCCATTAAGCCGACCAGTTCCTTGCAGATGGCCAGTCCCAGCCCGGTGCCGCCGTAACGGCGGGTGGTCGAATAATCGCCCTGTTCGAATTTTTGGAACAGGCGCGTCTGTACATCGGCCGCAATGCCGGGGCCAGTGTCGTGCACGCTCAACACCAGCGCCGCGCTACCGTCGGCGCGCGGCGCGGCTTCGCTCGCGGTGGCGCTGCGCACGGTCAGCAGCACTTCGCCGGCATCGGTAAACTTGATGGCGTTGCCCAGCAAATTGACGAGAATCTGGCGCACCCGGGTGGGGTCGCCCATGACGAAGCGCGGCAAGCCGTCTTCGCTGGCGGCCCGCAGCAGCAAGCCCTTCGCTTCGGCCTGGCCCTGCAGGATGGCAGTGGCGTCGGCGGTCACCCGAGCAAGATCGAAGCTGGTGCTCTCCAGGGTCAGTTTGCCGGCATCGATTTTAGAATAGTCGAGAATATCGTTAAGGATCACCAGCAGTGATTCGCCGCTGCGCAAGCCGATCCGCAGGTAATCGGCAGTCTCGCCGCGCACGGCGGGATCACGCAGGCCCAGCTTGAGCATGCCGATGACGCCAGCCATCGGCGTGCGGATGTCATGGCTCATCGCCGACAGAAAGTCGATGCGGTGCCGGCTGACCACTTCCGCATGTTCCTTGGCCCGGGTCAGGGCCAGATTGGCTTTTACCAGCTCATCGGTGCGCGCCGCCACCGTCAGCTCCATCTGGTCGCCCAGCAGGCGGATCTGGGCGGCCAGGGCAAACGCCAGCAGCAGGGCGTCGACGGTGCCACCGACCAGCACCAGCATCGGCATGTTGTAGTCGGCTGCCGGCAGCAAGCCCAGGTTGGCGGCCAGCACCAGCACACCGGGCGAGAGTACGGCGATGTAGGCCAGCACAAAATAACGGGCCGGCTGGAAACCGCGCCACCACGCATAGATGCCGCACAGCAGCGCCAGCACCATGTAAAAGGCCAGCATCACCGTGGCCAGCCGGTGGGCCACGCCAATGGCCAGGAAAGAACTGGGCAGCAGCAACAGCGGGAGTACGATGTTGATGCGGCTGATGGCGGCCAGGCGCGGCGCCAGTGTCTTAAGTTCCAGAAAGCGCAGATAGAACAGGGTGGAAAACACCGGCAGCAGGAAAAACGGTATGTAATGCAGTCCCACCATGCGCCAGTCGAACAGGTCGGCAAACACATTGAACGGCAGCGCCCACGCCAGCCCATAGCACAGCACGTACAGCGAGTAGTGCAGGTAAGCGCTGCGGCGGCTCAGGCAAAAGATGAAAAAATTGTAGAGCGCAAGTGCGCCCAGGGCCCCCAGCGCGCCGATGACGATGACGTTTTCGCGCGCCACCGTGCGGCGAAAGTCGGCCTGCTCGCGCATGGCGAAGCGCGGCGCGCGCACGAAATACGGGCTGGCAAAGCGCACCACCAGTTGATAACGGTGGCCTTGCCGCAGGCGCAGCTCGCCGGCGTAGTGGAGGAGGTAGGGATGGCTGGCGGCAAAGCCGGTCACCACCTGCTGCACGCTGCCGTCATCGCCGTACAGGCGCGCTTCTACCGTGTTGATCAAGGTGTCGTTCGGGTACAGCACCCAGCTGTCGGTGGCGCTGTCATTGCGCAGCGTCGTCACCAGCCAGTAAGCACCACCACTGGCGGCCACCGCGGCGGCGCGCGGTTGGCTTGCGCTCCAGGTGGCGACGGCGCCGGCGTCGCCCTGGACGGGAAAGTCACCGCCGGCGTCGCGCAGCAGCAAGGCGTGCGGCAGCAGATCGAAACTGCCGTGCGCGCTCAGTGCGACCTCACGGAACCCGGTTGCGGCAGTCGCCGTTCCCATCAGCAGATGCATGGCCAGCGCCAGCAACAAAAATACGCGCATGAAATCCTATCGGTGGCGACAGGCGACAGCCAGCAAACGGGCCCGCCATTGCATATGTAAAAGTAAGCTCGCGCCGCCAGCGGCGGCCCGAGCGCGGGCAAGTGCGTATTTTAAGCGACAATTGGCTGTCAACTTGGCATCCTTTTGCGCCAGCGCGGCGCCGCCCCCGCACATTCTGCGCACGATGGCTGCTTGGAAAGCACTGATTCATTCATGACGGCGGACTCGGCAGCCTAAAAAAGCATCCAGCGGCGTTTTCGTAAAAACGTTTTGGTGACCGATGCCATCTGCCGGAATACATCAGTGCTGCACTGGGGACATGAGCGAGCCTGGCGCAGTGGCGGCCGCAACTGCGCCATAATGGGGCCGGGACGGCGCATGCAGGGACATATGGGGGAGCAGATGGTGGAACAGATCGATTGCGATGTGCTGGTGGTCGGCGGTGGCGTCAATGGCGTCGGCATTGCCCGCGATGCCGCCGGCCGCGGGCTGCGGGTGGTGTTGTGCGAAAAGGATGACCTCGCCTCGCACACCTCGTCGGCCTCGAGCAAACTGGTACACGGTGGCCTGCGCTACCTCGAGCAGTACCAGTTCGCCCTGGTGCGCAAGGCGCTGGTCGAACGCGAACGACTGCTGCAGTCGGCTCCGCACATCATGTGGCCGCTGTCATTCGTCATGCCGCATGACAGCGGCCAGCGGCCGGCCTGGCTGATTCGCGCCGGCCTGCTGCTCTACGACGGGCTGGCGCGGCGCGCCTTCCTGCCGCGCTCGCGTGCCGTAGATTTGCGCCGCCATAGCGCCGGTGCCCCTCTGCAGCCGCAATTCGTGCGCGGTTTCGAATACGCCGACGGCTGGGTCGATGATGCCCGCCTGGTGGCGCTGACGGCACTCGATGCGGCCGAGCGCGGCGCTACCATTCTCACGCGCACCGCCTGCACCGAGGTGCAGCGCCACCCCCTGCACTGGCAGGCGACGTTGACCTCGGCCACCCGAACGCGTCAGGTCAATGCGCGCTGCCTGGTCGACGCCAGCGGACCGTGGGCGGGGCGCCTGCTGGCGGCGGGCGTGGTTGCAGCAGGTGCAGCAGTGGCGCCGCGACTGGTCAAAGGCAGCCACATCGTGGTGCCGCGGCTGTTCGATCACCCGCGCGGCTATATCTTTCAGCACCCGGACGGGCGCATCGTGTTCGCCTTGCCCTACGAAGAAAAATTCACCCTGATCGGCACCACCGACGTCGAATTTGCCGGCGCCCTCGACGACGTTGCCATCAGCGCGGCCGAAACGGATTACCTGTGCGCGCTGGCCAACCGTTATTTTCGCGCGCAGATCAGCGCCGCCGACGTCGTCTGGTCATTTGCCGGCGTGCGCCCGCTGGCAGCGCCATCCGCGGACAGTGCGCAGGATGCCAGCCGCGACTTTCAGCTGGTCTGGGACGCCGGTCACAGCCCTGGCAACAGCAGCGCCGCCGCCGTCCTGACTGTTCTTGGCGGCAAGATCACGACCTTCCGCACGCTGGCCGAACAGGCCGTCGATCTGATCGCGGCGGCGCTGGGCAACCAGCACGGCCACTGGAGCGCAGCAGCCTGCCTGCCCGGTGGTGATTTGTTCGGTCCGTTACCGAACCGCCGCGCCGTGCTCGAATACGACAGCTGGGCCGACAGCATACTGGCGCGCTACCGCTTCCTGTCGCCGCCGCTGGTACGCCGCTACGCGCGCGCCTACGGCACCCGTATCCATCTGCTGTTGGAGGGCTGCCGCGCCAGTGCCGACCTGGGGCCGCAAATTGTCAGCGGCCTGTTTGCCGTCGAAGCCGATTATTTGATGCGGCACGAATGGGCCGTTTGTGGCGCCGACATCCTGTGGCGGCGCACCAAGCTGGGACTGCATGCGCACGCGGGCGCAGAAGCGCTGGTCGATGCCTGGATTGCGCGCCGTGCCAGCCAGGTCAGCGCCGGCCGGCTGCCGCAACCGGCTTAAAACTGCGCCGCCGCCGTTGCCTCAATGCGATAGCGCAGTTCGAGCGTGTCAAGCACCGTCATGGCGCCGTTCATGACCGACATGGGGGTGATGCCAAAGTCGCTCTGGCGCAGCGTCAGCGTGCCGCTGGCGCGCAAGCCGGCCGCCGTCTGCTCGATCAGTACCGGTGTTGCCAGCGTGCGGGTGACGCCGTGCAGGGTGATCGACAATTGCGCTGACGCTGACGCTGAAGCAGATCCTGACGCCAGCGGCGCCACCGTCACCCGCATCAACACCTCTGGATAGAGCTCGGCTTCGAGCACGCGATTGAGCATGTTCAGGCGGGTGCCGGCGATCGCTTCGGCCGACGGCTGCGTATCGAGCTGCGCCTGGGCGCGCAGGAGCGGGTCGTCGACCGTCAATTGATCGAGACGAAACCCGAAATCGGCGCGCCCCAGGCTCGGTGCAATCAGGCCGCCAATTTGCTCGCTGGCGACCACGTGATCGTGGCCGAGCCGCGCCAGCGGACCGCCGCGCCGCACGGTGACGACGATGCGCGAGCTGCCCGCCGAGCTGACTGCCGGGTTGCTCCCCGCGTTGCCACCACCAATGGCCAGCACGGCAGCGCCGCCAGCGTGCGCCTGCCGGTACCAGGCCACGGTGGCGGCCGGCAAACGATCGCCGGGCGCCGTCCTTGCCGACGCTGCCGGCAACGATAGCGCCGGCGGTGGCGCCGCCGGTGGCGCGCAGGCAGCCAGCGCCAGTGCCAGGCCGAGCGCCAAGCAAGTGCGCTGTGCCGGCATTGCAGTGCTCACTTGCCGTGCGCCGTCAGCCACTGGTCGATTGCCGGCAGGCGCTCATTGCGTACCTTGATGCGGTAGCGGATGCCGCCCACTGCGGTGTCGACTTCGCGCCGCGAACCGGGCGCCAGGTTGGCGCTGGCATAGGCATTGATCTTGTCGATGGTGGCCGGCTCCGACGAACTGGCGACCAGGCCGGGGAAATAGCGGCTGCGCGAGGTCGCATCGACCCGTTGATTGACCTTGTCGATGTTGGCCAGGGCGAAATCGAAGGCCATTTCCGGGTGGCTGCCAGCAACGGTTGCCAGCATCGCCGAGCTGTTGGTCACGCCCGGTTCGTCCGTCAATGCCAGCTCGAGCGCGCGGCCTGCCAGGACGCTGTCATCGCTCGAGGCCAGCAGCGCATACATGCGGTCCTTGATCATCGGCGATTTTTCGGCTTGTGCGCTGCGCCGCAGTGCGTCCCAGGTGGCGCCGTCGGCGTGCTGGGCGACCACTGCGGTGATGGCCTTGCGCAGCGGCGCCGGCATGGCGTCATCGCCAGCGCCGGCCTGATAGCGGCGTCGCGCTTCGGCGATGGTGGCCTTGTCATTCAGGTTCGACAGCGTCACCAGGAGCTGCTCGCGCAGGTTGGCGGCGGTGCCGTTTTCGCCGGTGACGGCGTTCCAGCCCAATTTGCCAAACACCGGCGCCAGGCGGGAAATTGCGTAGTTGTCGAAGCGCTGCTGGCGGGCCGCATCGCCCTTGTAGTACGCATGGATGGCGGAAAACACGCGGGCGATGGTGCCCCACACTTGCGCATCGGCCGTTGGCGCGGTGGCGTCGGCCAGGTCGAGGAAATTGGCAGGGCTCTGCAAGCCGGCCAGACCGAGCGCCCAGCTGTCAGCCATCAGGCCGATCTGGTCGATCGGTTGTAAGGTGGCGAAACCGGCCGTCAGCGGGGCCAACTGCTGCGGCGCATACAGGGTGCGGTAGTAGCCGGTCTGGCCGGCGTTGACCAGCACCGGACCGCAGCCTGGCACGCTCACGCTGGCCTTGCCGCCAGTGACGATGGTGTGCACGGGGCGGCTCGAACCGACGCTTTGCAGCGTCACCGGCACGCGCCAGCGCAGCGCAGTCTTGTTCGGCTGGTCGCGGCTAAATTCGCCCTGGGTCAGTTCGACCCGGGTGCTGCTGCCGCGGCAGGCGGCGCTGCTGACGGTGATTAAGGGTACGCCCGGCTGCAGGGTGAAGTCGTGGGCAATATCGCGCACTTTTTTGTGCGAAGCCGTTTCGATGGCGCTCCAGAAGTCGTCCGACACCGTGTTGCCATACGCATGCGTGCGCATGTACAGGCGCACACCGTTGCGCCAGGCTTCGGCGCCCACATGGTTTTCCAGCATGCGGATGACCGATTCGCCCTTGGCGTAGGTGATGTCGTCGAACGCCTGGCTGGCCTGTTCGACGGTGTCGACGTGCTGCACCACCGGGTGCGTCGAGGCGAGCGAATCGCGCGCCATGGCGCCTTCGCGCACGCCAACGGCGCCCAGTTCGGTGTTCCATTCCGGGTGCAGCTGCGCCGTCATGCGGCTTTCCATCCACGACGCAAAACCTTCGTTGAGCCACAGGTCATCCCACCAGCGCATGGTGACCAGGTCGCCAAACCACTGGTGCGCCATTTCGTGGGCCGCGATCGAGAACACATTCTGCTTGTCGGACTGGGTCGAGATGGCCGGGTCGAGCAGCATGGCGTATTCAAAGGTGAAGATGGCGCCCCAGTTTTCCATCGCCCCAAAAAACTGGCTGCGACCGGGGGCGGCGACGTTGTCGAGTTTCGGCAGCGGGTAGGGCACGCCGAAATACGCGTTGTATTCTTTCAGGATGGTCTTCGATGCTTCCAGTGCGAAGGCCGCCTTGTCCTTGCCGCCGCGCGTGGTGATCACGCCCACTTCGGTGTTGCCGGCCATGGTGCTGGCGCGTTCGAAGTCACCCAGGCCAAAGAACAGCAGGTAGGTCGACATTTTCGGGGTAGCGGGAAATTTGACCAGCTGGCGGCCGTCTGGCAGCACGGTGGTCGACGCCGCCGGCATGTTACTGACAGCCATCTGGCCGGCGGGGACAGTCGCCTGCAAGGTAAAGCTGGCCTTGTAGAACGGCTCGTCCCACGATGGAATCATGCGGCGCGCATCGGAGTTTTCAAACTGGGTGTAGAGCGCGCGCTGCTTGCCGCTGGTGCTGTCGTAATCGAGCGAAAACAGCCCCACCGCCTGCTGGCCGATCACCCCCGTGTAGTCGAGCGTGAGGCGGTAGCTGCCCTTGGCCAGCGGCTGGGCAAACTTGAAGCTGGCCGTTTGGGCGTCGGCGTCGATGCTGACGGCGCCAACCTGCGGCACGCTGCTGCCTTGCGTGAGCGTGACGCGGCTGAACGCCAGGTCGGTGGCATTGAGGGTGATGGTGTTGGTCGGCTGCTGCACCTCGATGCTGATGGTGACGGTGGCGGCGAAACTGGCATGGGCCGCGTCGGGCACCAGGGCGACGTCGTAATGGGTGGGACGCACGCCGCGCGGCAGCTGGGTGGTTTGCTCGAGCCGGGCGCCCTTGGGTGCGGCGGCCGCGGTGGCGGCCGAGGTGGCTGAAAGCGGGATGGCAAGCATGAGCGACAGTAGGGCGGTGGCGGCGGCGATCGGGCGGCGTTGCATGAAATTCCTTTGTGGTCGGGCAGAGAGAGGGGTGGTTTCTGTGAAGCGGGTCCGGCGCCGGCCGCATTGGGTAAATACGTACGGCGTGCTTACAATCGTCGTGCACCGAGCCAGCGTGCAGCATGCAGTGTAAATGGATTATCACAACGTCACTCAATCTAAAGATATTCGCCACACATGTCAACGCGGCAGCAGCGGGCAGCAGCGCCGTAATCGGGCTATGATCGCAGCACACCGGCTGCTCGCTGCCGCCGCCGTTGGCCCGCGCGCCGTCTCCACCTGCCATTTTTTCGAAGGACTTTTCATGATTGACCTGTATTCCGCCGCCACCCCGAACGGCCACAAGGTATCCATCGCGCTCGAGGAGATGGGCCTGCCGTACACCCTGCACGTGCTCGACCTGCAGCAGAACACCCAGAAGGAAGACTGGTTTTTGGCGATCAATCCGAATGGCCGCATTCCCGCCATCGTTGATCGCGCACTGGATAACTTTGCCGTGTTTGAGTCGGGCGCCATCCTGCTCTACCTGGCCGAAAAAACCGGCCTGTTGATGCCTGCCGACGTCAAGGGCCGCTCGCTGGTGACCCAGTGGCTGATGTTCCAGATGGGCGGCATCGGCCCCATGATGGGCCAGGCGAATGTGTTCTACCGCTATTTCCCCGAAAAAATCCAGCCCGCCATCGACCGCTATCAGGGTGAGAGCCGGCGCCTGTTCAAGGTGCTCGACCGTCAGCTGGCGCAGCACGAGTACCTCGCCGGTGATTACTCGATTGCCGACATCGCCAACTGGGCCTGGGTGCGCACCCACCACTGGTCGGGGGTGTCGACCGAGGCTTTGCCGCACCTGCAGCGCTGGATCGAAGCGATCCGCCAGCGCCCCGCCGTCCAGGCCGGCCTGCTGCAACCACCGTCGGCGCGCGACCTGACGCGCGATGATGACGCCGCCGAGCGCTTCGCCGTCGCCGCCCGCAGCATGGTGGAGATGGGGCAGTCAAACAAGGACGTGGCGCCATGAAGCTCTATACCAGCAGCTTTGCGCCCAATCCGCGCCGGGTCGCCATTTTCGTTGCCGAGAAGGGCATCAGCGGCATCGAGACGGTGCTGGTGGACTTGACTGCCAGCGAACACCGCAGCGCTGACTTCCTGGCCAAAAATCCGTTCGGCCGGGTGCCGGCGCTGGAACTCGATGACGGCCGCGTGCTGTGCGAGAGCCGCGCCATCTGCAGCTACCTCGAAGCGATCTACCCGCTGCCGAACCTGATGGGCACCGATGCCCAAGAGCGCGCCTTCATTGAAATGGCCGACCGCCGCGTCGAACTGCACCTGCTGTCGACGATTGCCAATTGCGTGCGCCATACGCACCCGGGGCTGGCCATGCTCGAGCAGCCGCAGTTTGCCGACTTCGGGGCGTCGCAGGGCGAAAAAATGCGCGAGGCGGTGCGCTGGCTCGACGGCGAACTGGCAAGCCACCCTTACGTGGCCGGCGAGCGCTTTACCATCGCCGACATCACCGCCTGGTGCGCGCTCGAATTTGCCCGCGGCCTGATGAAATTCAAGCCAGGTGCCGAAGGCTTCGGCCAGGTCCAGGCATGGCGCGACCGCATGGCAGAACGGCCCGCCACCGCACGCAGTTGAGTATGCACAGCGGCTTATTTCGAATTTCTTGCTAACATTTCTGAAAAGAACGACAACATTTCCAATGGAAAAGTTATGGGATGTCGTCGCAGACGGCGGCGTCCCTGGCCGCCGTCCATACAAATGGGCGGTGCTATCGACTAATTAACGTTTTTTAACAAATATTTGGCGCAATCAAAGTGCATTGTTGGTAACGTTTGAAATTTGATTTTTAGTTAAAACTCCCCTAGGCTTTGTGATACTGAACGCAACCAGCCGTGCTGCCGCGCGGCCGCGTTTAATAGGGAGAGAACGATGCTGGAGTTCAGCCAACTATCGAGGTTGCTAGAGAGCCGTACCGAAGCCGCCTGGAGCGCGGCACTGTTTGATGTTGCCGCTGACCTCGGTTTTTCCTCGGTCATGTTTGCGGCGCTGCCATCGAAGCATGCCAATCTTGAAAGTTCTTTCTTGCAGAGTAATTATTCTTCGGCATGGCGACAGCGTTACGAAGCAGAAAAACTCCATTACGTCGATCCCACCGTGGCCCATTGCATGGGCAGCGTACTGCCGCTGGTGTGGGAACCGGATGCGTTTACCCGCAGCGAGCAGATGGCCGTCTACGAAGAAGCCAGTGGTCACGGCATCCGTTCCGGCATCACTTTTCCCATGCACGGCTGCAATGGCGAAATCGGCCTGATCAGCTTTGCCAGCGACATCAAGCCCGGTAACGCATTTAATGAGCGCTTGACCGGCTACATGGCCGATCTGTCGCTGGTGCGCGATTACGCCTTTGAATCGTCACTGCCGTTTCTGCGCGCGCACAGCGCCGCCGAGTCGGTGCCGCACTTGACCCGGCGTGAGCTGGAAGTGCTCAAATGGGTGATGGCGGGCAAATCGTCGTGGGAGATTTCGCGCATCACCGATTGTGCCGAGGCGACGGTGAACTTTCACATTTCAAATATCCGGCAAAAGTTCAACGTCAGCACGCGCCAGCAGGCACTGGTCAAGGCGATCGCCCTGGGCATCCTCAACCCAGAAGATCCCCATCGTTAAGCTTGCCGTTGGCATACAGCTTGACCAGCAGCGCCACTGCCGGCGGCACCCCCAGGCCCGTTTCGAAGCGGCTGCCGCTCGACTGGGTGACGCCGAAGCGGGCCCAGAAGGTGGCCTGGCTTTCGCGTTTGCTCATGCGAAATTGTCGCAAAGCTACTGGACCGTTGACACGCACGGGCACTGCCGGGCCATCGCTGGTCGCCCTGGCCGGCAGTGCAGACGCTGCCGTCGATGATGGCGACGATGGTGGCAAAATCGGGGCCTGCGCGCGTTGCACGTTGAGTTCCTGTTCCATGTTTTCTCCCTGTTTGGCTACGAGTCTTGCAGTATTCCACTGACGCAATTGCTTTCCAGCTATCACATCTGCTAGTTATTCAGCGGCCATAAAAGGCGGATTCTTAATGCGCGCTGCATAACTTTAACCAGATGGGGAGGGTTTCAAAATGGCAATGCAAATTCAGATCGCCGCTCGCAAGGACTTCAAATCGCCAGACCTGTGGGAGATGCACAAGCTGCGGGCCAAGGTGTTCAAGGACCGGCTCGGGTGGGAAGTGCCGGTCCTGGCCGGCATGGAAATTGATGGCTACGACGCTCTCGACCCGTTTTACATGATGATCCGCGAGCCCGGTAAAGGCACCCTGCGCGGCTGCTGGCGCCTGCTGCCCACCGAAGGGCCGTACATGCTCAAGGATTCATTTTCGCAGTTGCTGCACGGCGCCGATGCGCCGGTCCATGCGCGCATCTGGGAGCTGTCGCGCTTTGCCATCGAAACCGACGGCGACTCGGCCTTTGGGCTCTCGCAGATCACCATGGAATCGTTCGCCGAGATGGTGCTGTATGGGCGCCAGCATGGCATCGAGCGTTACGTCACCGTCACCACCACCGCGCTCGAGCGGCTGGTGCGGCGTGCCGGCGTCGTCATCGAACGGCTGGGGCCGCCCGTGCAGATCGGCATCGAACAGGCGGTCGCCCTGACCATCGATGTCGATGCCACCTATGCGGCGCTGTTCGGCCAGAAGCTGGCCTCATGAACGGGGTGGGGCGTATGCGTGTTGCATTAAAGCCATTGTGGCCCCGAAAGCACGTGTGCTGATGGTTTCCTGACGTTATTAATAGTATTCTTTGCTGCACGGCGTGGCGGCAATCCCGGCGCCGCCACCGTCCATGCAGCGAGGCTATGCCATGACGCCAGTGATCAGCCCCACCATGCGCAGCAAGGTCAAGCAAGCCGCCAGGCAACGCCTGTTGCTGTGGGCGCCAGGTATGGTGCTGGCGCTGGCGGTGGGCTGCGTGCTCTATGGGCTCGCTGCCCGTACCGTGCGCGACGACGCCCGCCAGCGCTTCGACGGCCTGGCGCGCGGCGCCCAGGCCAGCCTGAGTGCGCGCCTGTCGAGTTTTGGCGACCTCGCACGGGGTGCTGCGGCGCTGTTTCAGGCCAGCGATGGCGCCGTCTCGCGCCTGAAATTCCACCGCTACGTCAGCGCGCTCGGCATCGAGCGCCACTTTCCCGAAGTCGAGGCGGTCACTTTCGCCGCCGCCGTCGACGATGCCGATCGCACGCAGTTCGTCGCCGGCGTGCGCGCCGACCGCAGTCTCGATAGCGCCGGCTATCGCGATTTCGATATCCGTCCGTCCGGCCGGCGCGCGCGCTACGAAGTGCTGACCTATCTGGAGCCGGGGGCGGCGCCGGGCGAGCGCTTCGGCATCGACCTGGCCGCTCACCCGGAGATCGGCGCCGCGCTGGCGCTGGCGCGCGACAGCGGCACGGTGGCCGCCTCCGGCACGCCGCTGCCGGTGCAGTTGCCGTATCCGCACCTGCGGATGGGGATGAGCGTGCCGGTGTACCGCCAGGGCGCCCTGACCGACAGCGTAACGGCGCGCCGCGCCGCCTATCTGGGCTCGGTCGGCATCGGCTTTTCGGTGCCGGCGCTGATCGAAGGCCTGTCCGGGCAGGTCGGTGTGGCGGGGCTGCAGATGGCACTGTTTAGTGCCGTCACCCCGGCCAACGCGGCCAGTGCAGCTGAAACCGCCACCCCCGCCACCCCCGCCGGCGCCGCCATCGGCCCCGGCGAGCGCCTGCTGTACGGCGTCGCCGAGGCGCCCAGGGGCGGCTTCCAGGCGGTGCTGCCGCTGTATCTGCATGACCACCCGTGGAAGCTGCGCATCGCGCTGCCCGACGCCGCCATGTACAACGGTTTTGACCGCACCCTGCCGATTGCGGCGCTGCTGGTCGGACTGTTCGGCACCCTGCTGGTCTACAGTTTTTTCGTCCGCATGTACTGGTCAGCGCGCCAGCAGAGCGACCAGCGCCTGCTGCTCGACACGGTGTTGCAAAATATCGATGCCCACGTCTACATGAAGGACAAGGAGCGCCGTTTTACCTACATTAATCCGCCGTGCGCGGCCGCCATGGGTTTGCAGCCGCAGGACGTCATTGGCCGCCTCGATCGCGAAGTGCTGCCCGCGGCGCTGGCCGACGAGTACTGGGAGCGCGACCGCGCAGTGTTCGCCAGCGGCCGCCAGCAGGCCGGCCAGTTCGAGTTCAACCGCCGCGACGGCGCCGTGCGCCAGTTCTGGACCGTCAAGGTGCCGCTGCGCCAGGGCACGGGCGAGAACGCCGTGGTGCACGCGGTGATCGGCCTGTCGACCGATGTCACCGAGCTGCACGAACTGAAGGCACAGGCCGACGCCGCCAGCGAGGCCAAGAGTAACTTTTTGTCGAACATGAGCCACGAAATTCGCACGCCGATGAACAGCATCATCGGCATGTCGCACCTGGCGTTAAACACCGCGCTCGATGGCAGGCAGCGCGATTACCTGGAAAAAATCCACCACGCGGGCCAGCACCTGCTGGGCATCATCAACGATATTCTCGACTTTTCCAAGATCGAAGCGGGCAAGCTGGAACTGGAGATCATCGATTTCTCGTTGCCGACGCTGCTGCATAACCTGACGTCGCAGCTGGAAGCGGCGGCCACGGCGCGCGGACTGGCGCTGCAGGTCAGTGTCGCGCCCGAGCTGCCGCGCCAGCTGCGCGGCGATCCCCTGCGGCTCGAGCAGGTACTGCTCAATTTTACCGGTAACGCCATCAAGTTTTCCGAGCGCGGCGTGGTGCGGGTGAGCGTCGGCGTCGATGCCGACGTCGGTGACGATGCTGACGGCGCTGACGGCGCTGATCTGGTACTGCGCTTCGAGGTCACCGACCAGGGTATCGGCATGAGCGAGGGCGAAATCGGCGAACTGTTTAAATCGTTTCACCAGGCCGACCCGTCGACCGCCCGCAAGTATGGCGGCAGCGGTCTGGGCCTGGTGATCAGCAAGCAGCTGGTCGAACTGATGGGCGGCACTGTGGGGGTGCGCAGCGCACCGGGGCAGGGCAGCACCTTCTGGTTCACTGCCCGCCTGTGCCAGGGCATCGATTTTGCCGGCGACGGCGCCGAGCCGGCCGCCGCCGCGCTGCTCGACCATATTGCCGGCGCCGCCATCCTGCTGGTCGAGGACAACCTGTTTAGCCAGCAGGTGGCGCACGAACTGCTCGAGGAGGCCGGCGCCGCCGTCACCCTGGCCAGCAATGGCAAGGAAGCGATCGACCAGATGCTGCGGCGCCCGTTCGACTGCGTGTTGATGGATCTGCAGATGCCGGTGCTGGACGGGTTCGAGGCCACCGAACTGATTCGCGCCGACCCGCGCCTGCGCGACGCCGTCGTCATCGCCCTGACGGCCAATGCCGGCCGCGCCGACCAGGCACGCGCGCTGGCGGCCGGCATGGATGAATTCATCACCAAGCCGACCTCGCCCAGGCGCCTGTTTTCAGCCATCGCCGGCGCCATTGGCAAGCGGGCGACGGCGCCGGCGCCCCAGCACGGCGCCAGTGGCATCGGCGCAGGGCACACAGGCACGTTCGCTGGTGGCGTGTTCGATCAGGCGGCGCTGGCGCTGACCTTTGGCGGCAATGCCGACAAGATGCGCAAATACGCCATGATGTTCCTCGACGCCTCGGCCGATGGTCTCGATGACATTGCCGATGCCGTGCGCCAGGGCGACCTCGAACGGCTGGCGGCGCTGGGGCACCGCCTGAAAGCGGCGGCGCGCGCCGTCGGTGCCGCCGATTTTGCCGCCACCTGCGCCCAGCTCGAGCAGCTCGAGCCACTGGCGCGGCTGGTGCCGGCGGCGCTGGCCAGCCATGGCCACGGCGATGGCGGCGACGGCGCGCGCGCGGTTGCCCTCGACGCTGCCGAATCCCTGCTGGCGACGCTGGCGGCGCGCCGCCAGTTGCTGGTGCAGCACATCAGCGCGGCGTACGCCGTCAGTGCTGCCTGAGCTTGTGGCCAGGTCGGACGCGGCCGGCAGGGCCCACTTGCGCACTGGTTGATGCAGTTCTTTATAATGGTGCCCGCGCGCCGTCACCGTACGGCGGCCTTTCCAACCGGAGCACCATGTCGTCACCCGTCACGCCCGGCCTGCTGATTTTGCACGGCAACCAGATGGAATTGCTGCGCGCCGCCGTATTTGGCTGGCTCGAGCGCCATCCGCTGGCGCCGCTCGAGCAGGAAATCGTGCTGGTGCAATCGAACGGCGTGGCCGAGTGGCTCAAGATTGCGCTGGCCGGGCAGGCCGGCGTCTGCGCCGCTACCCGGGTGGCGCTGCCGGCGCGCTTTCTGTGGGAAGCGTACCGCGGCATGCTGGGCGGCGAACGGGTGCCGAAACGCTCGCCGTTCGACAAGGGACCGCTGACCTGGCGCCTGATGCGCATGCTGCCGGCGCTGGCCGACGAGCCGGTGTTCGCACCGTTGCGCCATTTTCTTGGCGCCGGCGACGCCGAACGGCGCCTGCAGCTGGCCTCGCGGCTGGCCGACCTGTTCGACCAGTACCAGGTGTACCGCGCCGACTGGCTGGAAGACTGGGCTGGCGGGCGCGATCTGCTGCGCCTGGCTGGCGGCGAGGCCTTGCCGCTGCCGCCGGAACAGTGCTGGCAGGCGCGCCTGTGGCGGGCGGTGCACGCCAGCCTGGCGCCGGCGCAGCGCGCCAGCGGCCGCGCCGACATCCACCAGCTGTTCATCGATGCCAGCGACGCCGGCGTGGCGCCGCTGGGCCGGCTGCCGCGCCGGGTGGTGGTGTTTGGCATATCGGCGCTGCCGCACCAGAGCCTGCAGGCATTGGCGGCGCTGTCGCGCTACTGCCAGGTGCTGCTGGCGGTGCCCAATCCCTGCCAGTTCTACTGGGGCGACATCATCGAGGGACGCCAGCTGCTCAAGGCCGCCTACCGCCGCCAGCGGCCGCGCGGCGGCGCCGACCTGTCGCATCTGCCAATCGAAGACATGCACGCGCACGCCCATCCGCTGCTGGCGAGCTGGGGCCGCCAGGGCCGCGACTTTATTCGCCTGCTCGACGAATTCGACAGCGCCGCCCAGGGGCGTTTCGAAAATATGCGGGTCGACCTGTTCACCGAAGAACCGGGCGTGCACCTGCTGGGGCGCATCCAGGCCGCCGTGCGCGACCTGACGCCGCTGGCCGAACATGTGCCGCTGGCGGCCGACGCCGGCGATGGTTCGCTCGAATTTCACATCGCCCACAGCGCCCAGCGCGAAGTGGAGATCCTGCATGACCAGCTGCTGCGCTGGTTCGCCGCCGACACGCAGCAGGCCAATCCGGCGCCGCTGCGCCCGCGCGACATCGTCGTCATGGTGCCCGATATCGATACCTTTTCGGCCGCCATCCACGCCGTCTTCGACCAGCACCGGCGCCATGATGCGCGCTTCATTCCCTTCGAAATCGGCGACGTCAAGGACCGCAGCGTCAACCCCCTGCTGGTGGCGCTCGAGTGGTTGCTGCGCCTGCCGCAGCAGCGCTGCCGCCAGAGCGAAGTGCGCGACCTGCTCGACGTGCCGGCGGTGTCGGCGCGCTTCGGCTTGACGGCCGACGACCTGCCCACGCTGGGCCGCTGGATCGAGGGTGCCAGCGTGCGCTGGGGGCTCGACCAGCAGCACCGCGATGGCCTGGGCCTGGGCTCGGCGGGCGAACAGAATGCCTGGATTTTCGGCGTGCGCCGCATGCTGCTCGGTTACGCCAGCGGCGCCGGCGCCAGTTTCGATGGGGTCGAACCGTATGCCGAAGTGGGCGGCCTCGATGCCGCGCTGGCCGGCTCGCTGGCGCAGCTGATCGAAACGCTGCTGGCCTGGCGCGCCGCGCTGGCGCAGGCGCGCAGTCCGGCCCAGTGGTGCCAGCAGGGGCGCGCCCTGCTGGCTGCTTTTTTTGACGGCGCCGACGACGCTGACTGCCTGACCCTGGCGCAACTGCACGGCGCCCTGCAAGGCTGGCAGGAAACCTGCGAAGACGCCGCTTTCGACGAGGCGGTGCCACTGGCGGTGCTGCGCGAAGCGTGGCTGGGGGCGCTCGATGAGCCCACCCTGAACCACCAGTTCGTCTCCGGTGGCGTCACCTTTTGCAGCCTGATGCCGATGCGCGCGGTGCCGTTCCGGGTGGTCTGCCTGCTTGGCATGAACGACGGCGATTTCCCCCGCCGCGCCAGTCACAGCGATTTCGATCTGCTGGCGCTGCCCGGCATGGCGCGTCCAGGCGACCGTTCGCGCCGTGACGACGACCGCTACCTGATGCTCGAAGCATTACTGGCAGCGCGCGACAAGCTGTATGTGAGCTGGGTCGGCCGCAATGTGCGCGACAACAGCGAGCAGCCGCCATCGGTGCTGGTGTCGCAATTGCGCGATTACGTGCTGGCCGGGTTTCATATCGACCCCGCCACCCTGACCACCGTGCACGCGCTGCAGCCATTTAGCCGCCGCTATTTCGAAGAGGGCGGCTTGCCCAGCTACGCCAGCGAGTGGCGGCTGGCGCACGCACCGCTAACGGCCAGCAGTGCTGCGCTGCCAGCGTTCGTACTGGAAGCGCCCTATCAACTCAAGCTGGGCGAACTGGCCACCTTTGTGCGCCAGCCGGCGCGCTATTTTTTCCGCCGCCGCCTCGACGTCCGTTTTGTCGACGACGACGCCCTCGGCCAGGACGAGGAACCGTTCGGTTTCGACGCCCTCGAACGCTATGCGCTGGAAGACAGCCTGCTCGACGACAGCATGGACGATGCCGATGCCGATGCCCATGCCGGCGTGCGCGCCGCGCTGGCGGCGCGGGCGGCGCGGCTGGCGCGCGAAGGGGTGCTGCCGATCGGCCTGCGCGGCCAGATGTGGCAGGACGAACTGGTCGAGGCGCTGGTGCCGGTACGCGCCGCCTGGCTGGCGCAGCTGGCGCAGCTGCCCGAAAGCGCGGCCAAGCTGGCGGTCAGCCTGCGCTTTGACGATGCCGCCGGGGAGCGCGCCGGCGCCATCGTCATCGACGACTGGATCGACCGCCTGCGCCAGCGCCAGCACGGTGGCGAGCGTACCTGGCTGATGCGCATTTCCTCGAAAGTACTCGACAAGGACGGCCAGCCGCGCGCCGACAAACTGATTGCGCCGTGGCTGCGCCAGTTGGCCGCCGCCGCCAGCGGCCAGCCAGTGGCCGGCTGCCTGGTGGCGCGCGACGCCATCGTCGAGATGGCGCCACTCGAACCGGCTGCGGCGCTGGCTACGCTGACGGCGCTGGTGGCACTGTGGCGCCGCAACCTCGATGCGCCACTGCCGCTGGCCTGCCTGACAGCGCTGGCCTGGCTCAATGGCGACGCTGCGCGGGCCGTCTACGAAGGGGCGTTTTTGCGCGCCGGCGAAGTCGAGCGTGACCCCTGCCTGGCCCGCCTGTGGCCCGATTTTGCGGCGCTGGCAGCTCAGCCCGACGCCTTGGCCTGCGCCGACGCGCTGTACGGGCCGCTGCTGGCGTGGATCGGCCAGCAGACTGCCGTCTCGCCCTTGCAGGCGGGCGCAGCATGAACGCCCCGATCCATTCTACCGATGTGCCAGGCAACGCCAGCGCCGTCCTCGATCCGCTGCGCTTTCCCCTGCACGGTTCGCGCCTGATCGAAGCGAGCGCCGGCACCGGCAAGACCTGGACCATTGCAGCGCTGTATGTGCGGCTGGTGCTGGGTCACGGCGGCGAGCAGGGTTTCGGGCGGCCGCTGCTGCCGCCCGACATTCTGGTGATGACGTTTACCCGCGCGGCCACGCGCGAACTGTCGAACCGCGTGCGCCAGCGGCTGGTCGATGCGGCAGCGTTTTTTCGCGCCGACCCTGGCCGTCAACACGATAGCGACCCTTATCTGGCCGCGCTGGCGGCAGCGTTTGACAGCGCCAGCGCGCGCCAGCAGGCGGCGCACCGCCTGATGCTGGCGGCCGAGACGATGGATGAAGCGGCCATCTTCACCATCGATGCCTGGTGCCAGCGCATGCTGCGCGAGCACGCCTTCGATTCGGGCAGCCTGTTCGACGAAGAACTGGTGGCCGACGAACACGCGCTGTTCGAGGATGCTGTGCATGATTACTGGCGGCAGAATGTCTACCCGCTCGGCAGCGCCGCGCTGGCCGCGCTGCTGGCCTGCTGCGGCGACGTCGGCGCCCTGAAGGATGCCGTGCGCGAACTGGTGCCCCGTGTGGCCAGCCTGCCAGTCGTGCGCGACGAGCCGCTGGCGGCGCTGATCGCGCGCGCCGAACGGGCCCAGGCCGGCACCCTGGCCGCGCTCAAGGCTGGCTGGACCGACCGGGCCAATGCAATGGAGCAGTGGATCGCCGCCCAGCGCGCACTGGCCCCCAAGTGTCTGCATGGCGGCAAGATGAAGCCGGAGTCGCTGGTCAAATGGTTCGAAGCGCTGCGCGCGTGGGCGCTCGATGCCACCATGGTCACGCCGGAGCTGAGCGTGGCGGCCTGGAAGCGCCTGACGCCGGCCGGCATTCTGGACGCCTGTACCGGCGGCTCGATCCTGGCCGTACCGGCCTGTTTTGACGCTACCGAAGCGCTGGCGGCGGCGCTGGCGCAGCTGGTGCCGGTCAAGCACCGCATCCTTGGCCACGCCGCCGCCAGCGTCGCCCGCCGCATGGCCCAGCTCAAGGCCAGCCGCGGCCAGTTCGGCTTTGCCGACATGCTGGTGCGGCTCAAGGATGCGCTGCGGGGCCCGAATGGCGCCGCCCTGCGCGCGCGCATCACCAGCCAGTATCCGGTGGCGATGGTCGACGAATTTCAGGACACCTCGCCCGACCAGTACGAGGTGTTCGACCTGTTGTACCGGGTGGCCGACAACGATGGCGCGCGCGGTCTGTTCCTGATCGGCGACCCCAAGCAATCGATTTATGGGTTTCGTGGCGCCGACATCCACAGCTATCTGGCGGCGCGCCGCGCCACCGCCGGCCGCCACTACAAGCTGGGCACCAATTACCGCTCGACGGCGGCGCTGGTCGACGCTGTCAATACCCTGTTCATGCATGCCGAGGGCCGGGCCGATGGCAAGCCGGCCGGATTTGCTGGTGGCGCCTTCCGCTTTCGCACCAGCGTTGAGCACCCGCTGCCGTTCGACCCGGTGCAAGCCGCCGTCCAGCGTGAGCAACTGGTCGGCGCTGCTGCGCCCCATCAGGCGCTGGCCATTGTGCTGGACGCGGCGGCCGGCGACGGCATCGCGGTGGAAGCCTACCGCACGCTGTTTGCCGGCCACTGCGCCGAACACATTGTGGGCCTGCTCAACGATGCGCGCGTGGGCTTCGAGCGCGACCAGCAGTTCGTGCGGCTCGCACCAGCCGATATCGCCATCCTGGTGCGCGACCGCAAGGAAGCGGCGGCGGTGCGGCGCGCTTTGATGGCGCGCCAGATCAAGAGCGTGTATTTGTCCGACCAGGACTCGGTGATCGACAGCGCCGAAGCGGCCGATGTGCTGCGCTGGCTGCACGCGGTGGCCAATCCGCTCGACGGCGCACTGGCGCGGGCGGCGTTTGCCACCGCCACCGCTGGCCTGCCGCTGGCCGAACTGGCACGCATGGCCACCGATGAACTGGCGTGGGAAGAGCGCGTCGAGCAGCTCAAGGCGCTCCATGCGATCTGGCAGCGCCAGGGCGTGCTGGCCATGCTGCGCCGCCTGATTCACGAGCTTGGCCTGCCACCGGCCCTGCTGGCGCAGGCGGGCGGTGAGCGCCGCCTGACCAATTTGCTGCACCTGGCCGAATTGCTGCAAACGGCCAGCCGCGGCCTCGATGGCGAGCAGGCCTTGATCCGCTGGTTCGCCGAGCAGCAGGCTGGCCTGGGCGAGGGCGGTGATGAGCGCATCTTGCGGCTGGAGAGCGACGCCGGGCTGGTCAAGGTGGTCACCGTGCACAAGTCGAAAGGGCTGGAATACCCGCTGGTGTATGTGCCGTTCGCGGTCAGCGCACGCCGCACCGAGCGCCGTAACCGCAGTTTTTTTGCGTACCGCGACAGCAGCGGCGTGCACCAGCTCGACCTGTTCTTGAGCGACGAGGCGCTCGCCGCCGTCGACCGCGCGCGCCTGGAGGAAGACCTGCGTTTGCTGTACGTGGCCGTCACGCGGGCGCGCCATTTCCTGTGGCTGGGTGTGACGCCGATCGCCGACCGCAAGGCCGGCGAAAACCGCCTGCATGAATCGGCGTTCGGCTACCTGCTTGGCGGCGGTGCCCGCATGGCCGCCGGCGAGGTTGCGGGGCACCTGGCGCGCCTGCGCGGCGACGCTGCCACCGCAGCGATCGCCGTGATCAGCGTGGCCGCGACCGCAGCAGGCGATGGCGATGGCATGCCGCTGACGGCGCTGGCGCGCCCGCACGCCGCGGCGCCGCTGCGCCCGCCGACGCCGTTTAACGGCCGCTTTGAACGCAACTGGTCGGTTGGCTCATTCACCTCGCTCAGTCGCCCCAGCACGACGCTACCGATGCGCGCGCAGGAGGCCACGCTGCTCGAAGATGACGCCGGTGCCAGTGCCAGTGCCCGTGCCAGCGCCAGTGCGGTCACAGCGCGCATCGACGAGGCGCCGTGGCACCGTTTCCCGCGCGGTCCCGTCGCCGGTAATTTTCTGCACGAGCAGCTCGAATGGATGGCCGCCGAAGGCTTCGATTGCGTACATGCGGCCAATTTCGACAGCCGCCTCGCTGGCCGCATCGAGCGCGCCGGCTGGGGCAACCGCCAGCAGGACGCGATTGCCTGGCTGCGGCTGGTGGTCAGTACCGTTCTGCCGCCCCTCGATGCGGCGCTGGCCAACCTCACGGGTGTGCTGCCGGAGATGGAATTCTGGTTCCCTAGCGAGCACCTCGATGCCACTGCTCTTGATCGCCTGTGTTGCCAGCGCCTGCTCGGTGGGGTGGCGCGGCCAGCGCTGCCGCAGCGCCAGCTGCACGGCATGCTCAAGGGCTTTGCCGACCTGGTGTTCGAGCACCAGGGCCGCTACTGGGTACTCGATTACAAATCCAACGCGCTCGGTGGCACCGACAACGCCTATACCGGCGCCGCCATGGCGGCCGCGATGGCGGCGCACCGCTACGATGTGCAGGGCGCCATTTATATGCTGGCGCTGCACCGCCTGCTGCGCAGCCGGCTGGGCGCCGCCTACGATCCGGCGCGCCAGCTGGGCGGCGCCGTGTTCCTGTTCCTGCGCGGCGTGGCCAATGCCGACACGCGCGGCTGCTACCTGATCGCGCCAGAGCGCGATTTACTCGATGGCCTCGATGCCTTGCTGGGACTTGCACGCGACGATCTGGAGACGCCCCCATGAACCAGCACGCCGCGGCGCTGGCAGCCGATGTTCCCGATGCGCTCGACGCCCTGTGGCAGCAGGTGGCGCAACTGACCGAGGCGGGCCAGTTGCGCCGGCTGTCGGGCGTGTTCGCCCGCTTTGTCGGCGCCATGCAGGCTGACGGCAGCGCCGCCAGTGCGCCGCTGCTGCTCGCCTGCGTGCTGCTGTCGGAGCTGGAAGGGCGCGGCCACAGCTGCCTGATGCTCGCCGAGCTGGCGGCCGATCCGTGCGCACTGTTGGGCTGGAGCGAAGCGCAATGGGCGCCGCTGGCGGCCAGCGCGGCGCCGTTACCGAGGCATGTGAAGGGTTGGCTGACGCTGCTGGCGGGCGCCGGCCAGGTGTGGCAGGTGGGCCAGTTCGATTACGACCAGCCGCTGGTACTCGATGGTGAACGGCTGTACCTGCGCCGTTACTGGCGCGACGAGACCACCGTGGCCGCCGCCATCAGCGCGCGCGCGCACGCACCGCGCCCGGTCGACAGCGCGGCGCTGCACCGCTGGCTGGGGCTGTTGTTCGATGACGCCAAAGCCGACGGCGCAGACAGCGACACCGACACCGACTGGCAGCGGCTGGCCTGCGCCATCGCCGCCCGTGGCAGCGTCGCCATCATCACCGGTGGTCCCGGCACCGGCAAGACCTACACGGTGGCGCGCCTGCTGGCCTTGCTGCTGGCCGGTGCCGGCGCGGCGCCGTTGCGTATCGCGCTGGCGGCGCCCACCGGCAAGGCTGCCGCCCGCCTGAAGCAGTCGATCGACAAGGCGCTGTACCAACTGGCCGCGCGCATGGCCGACAGCGGCGCCGGCTTTGACCTGCAGGCGGGCACCGAGCGGATTGGCGCGGCGCGCACCCTGCATAGCCTGCTGGGCGCGCACCCGGATACCCGCCTGTTTGCCCATCACCGCGCCAATCCGCTCGAGCTTGACGTGCTGATCGTCGATGAAGCGTCGATGGTGCACCTGGAAATGATGGCGGCCATCCTCGACGCCCTGCCGGCGCACGCCACCCTGGTGCTGTTGGGTGACAAGGACCAGCTGTCGTCGGTGGAGGCGGGCGCAGTGCTCGGTGACCTGTGCGAACACGCCGAAGACGGCGGTTACGACAGCGCCACCGCCGCTTACGCCATCGCCGCCGCCGGCCAGGCGCTGCCGCCACGCTTTTTGGGCGAAGCCGGCGCGCTGGCCCAGCAGACTGTCATGCTGCGCCACAGTCACCGCTTCGGCGGCCCGATTGGTGCCTTGGCGGCGGCGGTCAACCATGGCGATGTGGCGCTGGCCGAGCAGGTGCTGCGCGCCGGTGACGGCGCCGGCGATGGTAACCCAGGCGCAGCGGTGGCGTGGATCGAGCATGCGCGCCAGCCGCAGCTGGTCGAGCTGGCGGTCGAGGGCTACCGCCCCTACCTGCAGGCCAGCGGCGGCGAGCCGCTGGCGGTGCTGCGCGCCTTCGAGGAGTTTCGCCTGTTGTGCGCGGTGCGCGACGGCGAGTGGGGCGTGGCGGGCTTGAACGCGGCGATCGAGCAGCGCTTGCAGGCAGCGCGCCTGATCCGCAAAAGCGGTGAGTGGTATGTGGGGCGCCCGGTGATGGTCACCCGCAATGACTACGGCACCCGGGTCTACAACGGCGACATTGGCGTGACCCTGGCCGACCCGGCGCGTGCGGGCTCACTGCGCGTTTATTTTCTCGAGGGCGAACAGGTGAGAAGCGTGCTGGCCACGCGCCTGCGCCATGTCGAAACGGCGTACGCCATGACAGTCCACAAGTCGCAGGGCTCGGAATTTGCCCACACCGTGATGGTGCTACCCAAGGCGGGCGGCGCCATGCTGGCGCGCGAACTGATTTATACGGGGATCACGCGGGCGCGCCAGCGCTTTACCTTGGTGACGCCGGCCGCCGGCATCCTGGCCGAAGCGATCGTCCGTAAAACACGCCGCGCCAGCGGCTTGCGCGCCATGCTGGCGCGCCGCTGAACGAGCGTGACTGAGCAGGCTTGGTTGAGCGGACTTAGTTGCCGCCGCGCGCCTTCAGCCGGCGCGCCAGGCGCGAGCGCAGCGACACCTTGACGGCGCGTGCTTCATGGCCGCGCGCGACCCGCACCGCCGGCGCAGCGTCGCCACTCATCAGACGGCGAATCGACAGGGCGTCGAACGCCCGCGTCGACGACGCTCCCGCATTGAGCAGCACCAGCGTGGCGTTCTTGCCGGCCGCCTTGATGCGCATGATCAGGCAGCGGCCCGCTTCCTGGGTGTAGCCGGTTTTCGACAGGCCGATATCCCAGCCCTTGGCGCCGACGAAACGGTTGGTGTTGTGGTACTCGACGCCGCGGCCATTGATGGTGATGATGTCCTTGGCGTCGGTGGTGATGCGGGTGATTTCCGGATAATTCGAGGCCGCCACCGCCATCTTGACCAGGTCGGCCGCGGTCGAGGTGTTATTCGGCGACAGGCCGGTCGGCTCTTCGATGGTGGTCTGGGTCATGCCCAGCGCGGCGATCTTGGCTTTGACGGCCGCCTTGAATGCGTCGGTACCGCCCGGGTAGGTGCGGCCCAGCGAGGCGGCGGCGCGGTTATCCGACGACATCAGCGCCAGTTGCAGGACGTCGCGGCGGGCAATGCTGGCGCCCACCGGCACCCGCGAGGTGCTGTGCTTGAGCATGTCGACATCGACCTTGTCGATCGAAATGGCTTCATCGAGATCCTGCTTTTTGTCGAGCACGACCATGGCCGTCATCAGCTTGGTCAGCGAGGCAATCGGCACGACGGCATTCGCATTCTTTTCGATCAATACTTTGCCGGTGTCATCTTCGACGACCAGCACCGATTGCGAACCAAACGGTCCGGCAAAGGCGCTGCTGGTCGCGATCGACAGCGCCAGGGTGGCGAACAATTTTTTCATTTAAACTTTTCTTGGCGGTATTGACTATCGGGTCCGCGCGGCAGGCGGAGATCGATAGATACTGGATTTGGGGCAACATACGGATACTTGGAAGATAGCATTCATGTTGCGCTATGTCTATGCCGCACGGGCGCAATTGTGCTGCGGCTCGCTATTAATCAGAAAAAAGGCCCAGCGCTGCGGCTGGGCCTTTTTAAAATAACCATGCTTTCTACTGTTTAGCTTGTTTTTATTGCAGCAGGGGGCGCCGCCGGCGCGTCCCCGTCATGCTATTTTTGGCTATAAATTTTGTCGAATTCGCCGCCATCATCGAAGTGTTTCTTTTGCGCTGCTTTCCAGCCGCCAAACAGTTCGTCGACCGTGAACAGGGTGATCGGCTTGTAATTGGCGGCATATTTCTTCGCCACGGCGGCCGAGCGCACGCGCATAAAGTGCTTGGCACCAATTTCCTGGCCTGCATCCGAATACAGGAAATTCAGGTAAGCAGTCGCTTGCTTGCGCACGTTGCGGCGGTCGACCACCTTGTCGACCACGGCGACGGGCGATTCGGCCAGGATCGAGGTGGCCGGATAGACCACTTCGAAATTGTCGCCGAACTCGGCGCGCACCAGTTGCACCTCGTTTTCAAACGTCACCAGAGCGTCGCCGATCTGGCGCTGGGTGAAGGTGGTGGTGGCTACGCGACCGCCGCCGTCGAGCACCGGCACGTTCTTGAAAATGCGCCCGGTCAGCTCGCGCGCCTGCGCTTCGGTGCCGCCTTTTTTCAGCACCGAGCCCCAGGCTGCCAGGTAGGTGTAGCGGCCATTGCCGGCGGTTTTAGGATTCGGAATGACCACCTTGACGTCGGCCCGGGCCAGGTCGTCCCAGCTGGCGATCTTTTTCGGATTGCCTTTGCGCACCAGGAACACCATGGTCGAATAATACGGCGCTGCATTGTTGGGAAATTTCTTGGCCCAGTCGGCGACCACCAGGCCACGCTCGGCCAGCATGTCGATGTCATTTGCCTGATTCATCGTCACCACCGACGCTTCGAGGCCGTCGGCCACCGAGCGCGCCTGCTTGCTCGAGCCGCCGTGCGACTGCTTGATGACCACCGTTTCGCCGGTTTTCTGCTTGTAATCGGCGATAAAGGCGGGGTTGATGTCCTTGTACAATTCGCGGGCGACGTCATACGACACGTTGAGCAGCTCGGGGTCGGCGGCGCGGGCGGCCAGCGGCAGCGCCAGGACAAGGGGGGCCAGGGTGAACGCCAGCAGCAGGCGACGGCTGAACAGGGAACGGGGAGCGGTCATGGTGTATATGCCTCAAAAGTAACAGACTGCCATGATGGTGAAGTGTGACAAGTTTTGGAACAACATTTTCGTCATAAGCTTACTCGGGTGCGGGCGCACGCCTGAGCTGGGGGTGCGCACAGCAAGTCGTCACGCTTAAGTGTATAGTCCACGGAATGTACTGCTTGGTAGTTAGCAATAATTTTTCCTCTTGACCATTATGCATTCCTCATGAAAATCGGACTGACAACCCGCGCGGCCGTGGCCGCCGACGCCGACGCCGTTTGTACCGTGTTGCGTCTGGCGATACTGGAAACCTGCGTCGACGACCATCGCCACGAGCCTGCCATACTCGATGCCTGGCTGGGCAACAAGCACCCGGCCCAGGTGGCCGCGTGGATGGCGGTGCCGGCCAATTACATGGTGGTGGCCGAAATGGCGCTGGCCGACCAGCCGCATGTTGCTGGGGGTGACATCGGCAGCGTCGGCATCGTCGGCGTTGCCCTTATCAACCAGGCCGGCAAGCTGGCCCTGTGCCACGTCCTGCCGCAGGCGCAGCGCCACGGCGTGGGCACCGCCCTGCTGCGCGCGGCCGAGGCCAAGGCGCGCGAATGGGGGGTGGGCACCGTGCGCATCGATGGCACCCGCAACAGCCAGCAGTTCTACGCGCGCTTCGGTTACAACGACGCCGGCCGCGACAAGACTTCGTACGGTCTTGAATGCAATCTGTTGTGGAAGGAGCTCAATGCAAGTCCCGGTACCAGCCCCGGTACCAGCCCCGGCCACAACAGCGGCAGCAAGCGCTTCTGTAGTTGCAACCCGCATCCATCGCTGTAAGCGCTCACCCTGCGCGCATCGATCTCGACAATCCGTGGTGCATTTTTTTCTCCTTGACGGCGTGCGGCGCCAGCGCATCGGCTATAGTGAGCGCCTCGATTTGACAGACGTTTGATATGGCTTCGCGCAGAGATTTTCTATACCAAGGTTTGACCCTGACGGCGCTCGGTGCGCTGTCGACGCCGCTGATCGGCTGTGCCAGCGGCAGCCGCAGTGCCACTGGTGCAACTGGTGTTGCTGGTGCTGCTGGTGCTGCTGGTGCCAGCGGCACCAGCAGCGTGCACGCGCATGCCAGGGTTGCCACGCCCAGCCGTGCTGCCGGCCTGGCGCCCGCTGCTGCTGCCGCCACCGACATGGCGCCACCGCCCGACATTTTCGATGCCCAGGCGCTCGATCTCGAATTCTGGTTGCGGCCGCGGACGCTGTCGGTGATCCGTCCCCAGAGTGGCGAGCGGGCGAACGTGCTGTACTGGAAAGATGGCGAAGTGATCGACGCCGCCTACCAGGAACTGTGTCACCTGATGCGCGACGTCAACGGCAAGGAAACCGCTCCCATCGACCCCAAGCTGTTTGAAACGCTGTGGGGCACCCAGGCTTTCGTGGCCCGCTACGGCATCGACCATCCGCTGGAAATCCTGTCGGGATTTCGCACCGCGCGCTCGAATGCAAAGCTCATTGAGCAGGGCGTGCCGGCGGCGCGCCAATCGCTGCACATCCGCGGCATGGCGGCCGATATCCGCATCGCCAATCTGAACGCCGAGGTGCTGGGCGGACTGGTGCGCAGTTTCCGCCAGGGTGGCGTGGGCTTTTATTACCGCGCCGGGCCGAAAGGTGGCTGGATTCACGCCGACACCGGCTTGCAGCGCACCTGGAAGGGCTAGTGCCCGCGCCGCGCGCAATGGCTGCACACGCTTTTTCGCTGTCCCGTTAAACTATTTGTGGCAAACGCTGTCCAACCGTGATGCCGGCGCCGTGGCCGGCCGCGGCGTCGCGCGTAGGGCGCCGCGTCGATCCTCTGATACAAGGAGCTTACGATGGCAACCATGAACATTCCCGCAAATGATCGCCGCCACACCCCCGAACGCCGCCAAACGCCCATCTTGGGCCGGCGCAGCACGGGTGTATCGGCACTTGACTACCTGGCCATGGCCTTGATGATTGTTGGCGGCCTCAACTGGGCGTCGGTCGGTCTGGCGGGCGTCGATATTGTCGCCAGCCTGTTCGGGGTGGCAACGCCGATCGCCCGCGTCATCTACATCCTGGTGGGGCTGGCGGCGCTGTATGGCATCTATCTTGTCATGCGCATGGCAAAGGTGAATGTCCACTAAGGCAAGCGGCGGGGGCGCTAGCGCCAGCGCCAGCGGGCCGCCGCGCTTGTCGGCGGCTCGCTGGCGCTGTGCTCACTGCGGTGTTCAGCCCTACGTTCACTTGTATGCGTAGCCCCTGACCGGCACCACGTCGGCAAGCGGCACGGCAAGATCGGCCAGTTCGACGCGCCGGTCCCACCACTGCTGCCAGCCGCGCTGTCGGGCTGCCACCACGGCGGGATTGGCCTCCATGTATTGATCGATAAACTGCTCGAAATCGGACACGTAAGGGGCGGTCCGGTACCGGAGTTTGCCGGTGCGTTTGCCAATGTTCACGCTGCCTCCTGCTATTTTGTCTGCCGTTGCGGCGGCCTTAGCATCTGCATTCGCGTCTGCATTCGTGTTTGCTTCCTCGGCTGCCTTCTCGGCTGCCTTTTTGCTTGCCTTGGCCTCTGCCACCGACCTGCGCTGCGCCGCTGCCCGTGCCTGCACGCTTGCACATGTACGCCACCAGAAAAATGCCGTACGATATGTGCGGTCAGCCCTTGATTTTTCGCATGGGCTTTAGCTTTCTTAGACCGTCACCATGCTTCCAAGTTTCATCCCCGCCAGCGAGGCCGATGCTGCGCCTGCGCCCCGTTTTCGCCCCGTCCCCTGGAGCGCGCTGGAAACGCCGCAAGATGTCGAGCTGTGGATCGACCAGCACAATGCCAGCCTGCAGGAACATATCGGTGCGCAAGAAACCGGCTACGGCGTCTGTTTCGCCCTGGCCGTCGGTGGCAATATTTATATGCAAACCAGCGGCGACGCCATTTTTCTCGATGTCGATGCCGATGCCCAGTGGGTGGCGCCCCTGTTGACGGCCGCCACCGGCGCCGAAGCGCCGGCCGGGCAACTGTGGGTATTGCCAGAAGACCGGCTGGTGCAGCTCATCCTGGGCCTGTCGACACTGATCGCCAGCACCACCTTGATCGTTGGCCACCGTTTCGGCGGCCGCCACCGCCAGATGGCAGCGTGATGACGCGCATGGCTGGCGGTGGCGGCCGCTCGAGCGCCGCTAGCGGCGCTTGCATGCCCGAATTCGACGCGCGCCGCCGCTGCCTTGTTCTGCTGACCATGCTGGGCTTCGCCGTCTCTGGCGCACTGGCGCCGCCAGCTGCCGCCGCCGATTTGCTGGCCACCGTTGGCCAGCGCGGCACCTTGCGCGTTGCGCTCGAAGGGACCTATCCGCCGTTTAATTTCAAGGATCCGAAAAGTGGTCAGTTAAGTGGCTACGACGTCGATGTCGCCCGCCTGCTCGCCGCCAAGATGGGCTTGAGGCCGGCCTTCTTTGCCACCGAATGGTCGGCCATCCTGGCCGGTCTGGGGGCGGGAAAATACGACGTCATCATCAGCCAGGTGGGCATCACGCCAGCGCGCCAGCAAGCCTTCGATTTTTCGACACCGTACACATATTCGAGTCCGCAACTGATCGTGCGCAAGGATGATACGGCCCAGTACGCCAGCCTGGAGAGCCTGAAAGGCCGCAAGCTGGGCGTGGGGCAGGGCAGTATTTTTGAACAGCAAGCCAAAGCGGTGGGTGGCATCACCATCAAAAGTTATCCGGCCGCGCCGGAAAACCTGCAGGACCTGGCCAGCGGCCGGGTTGACGCCGCCCTCAACGACAGTCTGATGGTGGCGTATCTGCTCAAGCATTCGAGTCTGCCCATCAAGGCGGGCGCGCGGGTGGGCAAGGTCGAACAGATGGGTATTCCCTTCGCCAAGGGCAATCCGCAATTCAAGGCGGCGCTCGACCAGGCGCTGGCGGCGGCCGCGGCCGATGGCAGTTTGAAGGCCATATCGATGCGCTGGTTCGGTGTCGACGTCAGCCGCGCGGCGCCCTGAGCCGGCTGCATGGACTTGATTGCCCTGTTGCGCGAGGCGGCGCCGCTGATGCTCACGGGCGCCGGCTACACGCTGCTGTTTGCGGTGGCGGCGATGGTCGGTGGACTGGTGCTCGGTTTCCCGCTGGGCTTGCTGCGGCGGTCGCCCCGTGCATGGCTGCGGCGGCCGGCGGCGCTGTACGTGAGCGTGATGCGCGGCACCCCGCTGCTGGTGCAGATTTTCGTGATTTATTATGGCCTGCCCAGCATCGGCATCGAATTCTCGCCGGTCACCGCTGGCATCCTGGCGCTGTCGCTCAATGCCGCTGCCTACTTGTCGGAGAGCTTGCGCGGGGCGATCGAGAGCATCAGCGGCGGCCAGTGGAGCGCCAGCCTGAGCCTGGGCTTAAGCCACTGGCAAACCCTGCTTCACATTATTTTGCCGCAGGCGCTGCGGGTGGCGGTGCCATCGATGAGCAACACCCTGATCAGCCTGATCAAGGACACCTCGCTGGTATCGGTGATCACCATGACGGAATTGATGCTCAGCACCCGCGAAGTGATCGCCACCACTTTCCGTCCGCTGCCCTTGTACCTCGCCGCTGCTGCCTTGTACTGGTGTATGAGTCTGGCGTTCGAAGCGTTGCAGCGGCGCCTGGAAGTGCGTTTGAATCATCCGCATCGGTCGTGAGGGCAAACAACAGGGCGTCGTGCACATAAAAATGGGACTGGCGCCTGCGCGCCAGCCGCTCTTATCGTCGGCGTCGCGGAAAATTCCGCCCCCGAGGCGCCAGCTGATCTGACTCGGGTTGTCGTCTCCCCGTCGGAATCACTGGTTCCGCCAGTGATTCTGACCTGGCCCGCCTGCGCCTCCAAGCCGCCTTGCCCTTCGCCCCTCACTTCAATCCAAACAAAAGTAGATTTTTACTTTTGTTTGACGGTTTTACATATTCGGATAATTCGGCCCGCCCCCACCCTCCGGTGTCACCCACACAATATTCTGGGTCGGATCCTTGATGTCACAGGTTTTGCAGTGCACGCAGTTTTGCGCATTGATCTGCAGCCGTTCCTTGCCCTCGGGCGTGGCGACATATTCATACACGCCAGCCGGGCAGTAACGCGCTTCTGGTCCGGCATACACGGCCAGATTCACGTTCACCGGCACGCTGTCGTTCTTGAGCGTCAAGTGGATTGGCTGGTCCTCGGCATGGTTGGTGTTCGAAATAAACACCGACGACAGGCGGTCGAAGGTCAGCTTGCCATCCGGTTTCGGATAAATGATGGGCTTGTAGTTGACGGCCGGTTTTAAACATTCATGGTCGGCGTGGCTGTGGTGCAAAGTCCATGGTGCCTTGCCGCGCAACAAGATCTGGTCGATGCCCGTCATGACGGTGCCCAGCACCAGGCCTTTCGACAGCCATGGCTTGACGTTGCGTGCGACGTGCAATTCTTCCTTCAGCCACGACTGCTCGAAGGCGGCGGGGAAGGCGGCCAGTTCGTCGTGCTGGCGCTGTTCGCCCAGTGCGCCGAAGGCGGCTTCGGCCGCCAGCATGCCGGTCTTAATGGCCGCGTGGCTACCCTTGATGCGGCTCATATTCAGAAAGCCGGCATCGCAGCCAATCAGCGCGCCACCGGGGAACACCAGCTTGGGCAGCGACTGCAGGCCGCCCGCCGTGATGGCGCGGGCGCCGTAAGAAATGCGCTTGGCGCCTTCGAAAAACGGCCGAATGGCGGGATGGGTCTTGTAGCGCTGGAATTCTTCGTAGGGCGACAGATACGGATTTTCATAGGCCAGGCCAACCACGTAGCCGACCGCCACCTGGTTGTTTTCCAGGTGATAGAGGAAGGAGCCGCCATAAGTGTCGTTGGTCAGCGGCCAGCCGGTGGTGTGGATGACCAGGCCCGGCTGGTGTTTGGCGGGATCGATTTCCCACAATTCCTTGATGCCGATGCCGTAGGATTGCGGATCCTTGCCCGCATTGAGGTCATACTTTGCCATCAGCTGCTTGCCCAGATGACCGCGCGAGCCTTCGGCAAACAGGGTGTACTTGGCGTGCAGTTCCATGCCCAGCTGAAAATCCGGGCCGGGCTGGCCGTCGCGCTTGACCCCCATATTGCCGGTGGCCACGCCCTTGACGGCGCCGTCGTCGGTGTACAGGATCTCGGCGGCAGGAAAGCCGGGAAACACTTCGACGCCCAGCGCTTCGGCCTGCTGGCCCAGCCAGCGTGTCACATTGGCCAGCGAAATCACATAGTTACCATGGTTTTCCAGGCAGGCCGGCACCATGAAGGCGGGCGTCTGGTAGGACTTGGTTTCAGTCAGAAACAGGATGCGGTCTTCGCTGACGGCGGTGTGCAGGGGGGCGCCCAGCTCTTTCCAGTTCGGCAACAGTTCGGTCAGTGCGCGCGGATCCATCACCGCGCCCGACAGGATATGGGCACCGACTTCGCCGCCTTTTTCCAACACGACGACGGAGACATCCTTGCCTTCTGCGGCCGCCAGCTGCTTGAGGCGGATCGCCGCCGACAGGCCGGCGGGGCCGCCGCCGACGACGACGACGTCGTACTCCATTGCTTCGCGCGGGCCGTACTGTTCGAGTGGATTGCTGGTCTCTGTCATGGTATTTTTTGCTCTAGAAAAATTTAAGCACGAGTGTGCGGCTTTTTGGCGCGGATTGCAACGGCGCGCCCCATTTTAAAGCCATTATTAGGGCGGCTTATCTAATCCTGATGATTTGTGTAATGATGACGTATCGTCAGGACTAGCACAGGAGCGAACGTGGGCATTGAAGTGAATTTCGAGGGAAAAATCGCGTTGATTACAGGCGCGTCGAGTGGTTTGGGAGCCCGTTTTGCCAAGGCCTTGGCCGGTGCCGGCGCCCAGGTGGTGCTGGCGTCGCGGCGCACCGACCGCCTCAAGGAATTGCGCGCCGAGATCGAAGCTGACGGCGGCGCCGCCCACGTGGTGGCGCTCGACGTCACCGACATGGCCAGTATCAAGAGCGCGATCGCCCATGCCGAGACGGAAGCGGGGCCGATCGATATCCTGGTCAACAATTCGGGCGTCTCGACCACCCAGCGGCTGGTCGACGTCAGCGAAGAAGACTACGGTTACGTGATGGACACCAATCTGCGCGGGGCGTTTTTCGTCGCCCAGCAAACCGCCAAGCGCATGATTGCGCGCGCCAAGGGTGACCCCAAGAAGCAGCACCGCATCATCAACATCGCTTCGGTGGCCGGCTTGCGCGTGTTGCCGCAGATCGGCATCTATTGCATGAGCAAGGCCGGCGTGGTGCAGATGACCAAGGCAATGGCGGTCGAATGGGGCAAGTACAACATCAACGTCAATGCCATCTGTCCCGGCTATATCTCCACCGAAATCAATGAAGATTACTTCGATACGGAGCAGGGCAAGAAGCTGATCGGCATGTTGCCGCGCAAGCGCGCCGGCAAGCCGGAAGACCTCGACGGCCTGCTGTTGTTGCTTGCTGCGGAAGAGTCGCACTTCATCAATGGCGCCATCATCACCGCCGACGATGGCATGACGGCGCAATGACGCCATGATTTCATGAGCCGCGCTGCGCCAGTCCATGTCACCCGCATGGCAATCCGCTGGGGTGACATGGACATGATGGGTCACGTCAACAACACGGTGTATTTTCGCTACCTCGAGCAGGCCCGCATCGAGTGGTTCGAGCAGATCGGCGCCACCCCCGATCCGGGCGGGCACGGTCCGGTGATCGTCAATGCCCATTGCTCGTTCATTCGCCAGCTCAAGTATCCGGGCGAGATCGAGGTGCGCACCTCGGTGGGGCCGGCGGGCCGTTCGAGTTTTCAGATGAGCCATGAAATCCGCCTGGTGGGCGGCGCGCAGCTGCACGCCGAAGGCGGCGCCAAGGTGGTGTGGGTAGATTTTCCTGCGGAAAAATCGACGCCGCTGCCGGACTGGCTGCGCAGCCTGATCGACGCTGCCCAGCCGCCAGCGGCAGGCGCTTAGCGCGACACCCCGACCAGCTTGTGCACCAGTTCGGAGGACGTCGACGCCGCGAACTTGCGCATCAGCTTGGCGCGGTGCATCTCCACCGTCCGCGGGCTCAGGTCCGTTTCGCGGGCGATCACCTTGCTGGTTTTGCCTTCGACCAGCAGGGCGGCGATTTCCCGCTCGCGCGGCGTCAGCTCGGCGGTGACGGGGCGCTTTTCACTGAGATCTTCGAACGTCCAGACGCCGGCGCCCAGTGGCTGGCGGCAGTCGAGCGCGCGGCCGCTGACATGGCACCAGAACAGTTCGCCATCGGCGCGCCGCATGATGCGTTCGTCCGAATAGCGTCCGCGCGCATTCATGATGGGCACGATGCGATCGCCCGTGCGCAGAAATTCGTCCATGGTGGGATAGAGCAGGGCGAACGACTGCCCGGCCAGCAGCGCCAGCGGATAGCTGAACATGGAAGCGAGCGCCTCGTTGGCGGACTGGATGACGCGGTCGACCGAGATGCACATGCCGACCGGCGCAAAGCGGAAGATGGTCTCGTAATCGAGCGCGTAAGTGGCGTTGAGTGGTTGCAAACGAGATAAACCCTGTAGGTTGAATTGGCCGGTAGTTCTACGGTATTGTGCTTTCGGCTGGCGTATTTTATGCTGAGACGTGGTCATAAAGCGTTCTATAAAGCGTTCTATAAAGCGTTTTGTTAGGCGCTCTCAATAATATTAAGGGGACTGTATGAACAAAGTGTATCCTGACGCCGCAGCGGCGCTGGCCGGTATCGTCAAAGATGGCCAGACGATTGCCGTCGGTGGTTTCGGTCTGTGTGGCATTCCCGAAGCGCTCATCAGAGCCTTGCGCGATTCCGGCGTCACCGGCCTGACCGCCATCTCCAACAATGCCGGCATCGACGACGCTGGTCTCGGTCTGCTGCTGCAGACGCGCCAGATCAAGAAAATGATTTCGTCCTACGTCGGCGAAAATAAAGAGTTTGCCCGCCAGTACCTGGCCGGTGAACTCGACATCGAATTTACCCCGCAGGGCACGCTGGCCGAGAAACTGCGCGCTGGCGGCGCTGGCATCCCGGCGTTTTATACCAAGACCGGGGTCGGCACCATCGTTGCCGAAGGCAAGCACGTGCGCCAGTACGGCGGCGAAGACTACATTCTCGAAGAGAGCCTGGTGTCGGACGTGTCGCTGGTCAAGGCGTGGAAGGCTGACCGCTCGGGCAACCTGGTGTTCCGTAAAACGGCGCGCAATTTTAATCCCAACGTGGCAATGGCGGGCAAGATCACCGTCGTCGAAGTGGAAGAGTTGCTGGAAATCGGCGAGATCGATCCCGACCACGTGCACCTGGCCGGCATTTTCGTGCAGCGCATCGTCGTCAACGCCCACCCGGAAAAGCGCATCGAACAGCGCACCGTGCGTCCACACCAATCATAATTGAATAAAATTCGGAGACTGACATGGCATGGACTCGTGACGAAATGGCTGCGCGCGCAGCAAAAGAATTGCAGGACGGTTTTTACGTTAACCTGGGCATCGGCTTGCCGACCCTGGTGGCCAATTACGTACCAAAAGATATCGAAGTGTATCTGCAGTCGGAAAACGGTTTACTTGGTATTGGACCCTTCCCCACTGAAGACGAAGTCGACGCCGACGTCATCAACGCCGGCAAGCAGACGGTCACCGAGCTGCCCGGTGCAGCGTACTTCAGCTCGGCCGATTCCTTCGGCATGATCCGCGGCGGCAAAATCAACCTGGCCATTCTCGGCGCCATGCAAGTGTCAGAGTTTGGCGACCTGGCCAACTGGATGATCCCGGGCAAAATGGTGAAGGGTATGGGCGGCGCCATGGACCTGGTCGCTGGCGTCAAACGGGTGGTGGTGGTGATGGAACACGTGGCCACTGCCAAGGATGGCAGCACCGCACCGAAAATCCTCAAGCAGTGCAACCTGCCAATGACGGGCGTGCGGGTGGTTGATCTGATTATCACCGACCTCGGCGTCATTGAAGTGTCCGAGCACGGTTTGAAATTGATCGAGCTGGCCCCTGGTGTCACCAAGGAAGAAGTGGTGGCGGCAACCGAAGCGCAGATCGACGTCTCGGCCGTCTGAGGCATTGTCTGAGGCATTCGTGGCGCAAAACAGGCTGGCCCGGCGTATATCCCGCCAGCCTGTTTTTCTACTAGCCGTGCTGGCTTAATCGAGCGCCCACGTATAGGTCACTTTGGCCCAGCTTGGCACGGCGATGCCTTTGGCCTGCGCCGGCTTGAAGCTGCAGCGGGCGAGGGCGGCGCGGGCCGCTTGATCGAGGGGCGCGAAACCGCTTGATACAGCGACACGCGCTGCGCGCACCTGGCCTTGCGGGTCGACCAGCAGGGCCAGCGCGACCGCGCCGGTGTTGCCGTCGCGCAGGGACTGGGCTGGCCAGACGGGTTTGGCGCAGCTGCTGAAATCAATAAGGGCGCGGATATCCGGCACCATGGCACCTGCGGCCGGCATGGCGGGCGGGCTGTTTGCCGTCAGTTGCGCGCAGCCGGCGATCAGCGCTGCGCTCAAGCCGAGCAGCGGCAATGCCCCTTGCCAGCTTGGCGCGGGCCCGGCCGGCCGCAGCAGGCGCGTGATCCGCGTCTTCAGATCGCCGCCATTGGCGCCCAGCACCAGGGGCGCAGGGGGGAACTGACACTTCTCCAGTTCGGACAGGGCCAGCGCCAGCCGCTGCCTGCCGACCTGGCTGGCGGCAAGCTCGTCGGCGATGAGTTCGCGTTCGTCGCGCATGCGGGCTGACAGCCACCAGACTGCCGGATGATAGAACAGCAGCGTCTCGACGACGTTTTGCAGCAGGTTGAACAGGTAGTCGGCGCGCTGGATATGGGCGAGCTCGTGTGCCAGCAAGGCTTCCAGCAAAGGCGCCGGCAATCCCGTGAGCAAGCTTGAGGGTAGCAGCACGACAGGACGCCACCAGCCGGCAGTGAGTGGGCTGGCGATGCCGTCGACCAGCCGCAGGCGCACGGGACCGTGTATGCCGCACTGGCGCGCCAGCCTGTCCAGGCGCGCCTGCCATTCGGCATTCACACGGGGGCTGCGCGCCGCGCGGCCGATCCACCACAATCCCAAGGCCATGCGTAGCGACAGGGCGCCAGCACAGCAAGACCAGACCAGCACCACGGTGCCGAGATTGGCGTGCAGCCAGGCCAGTGGCGCGCCTGCCAGCGCGGCGCTACCGTGATCGCGCAAGCCGGCAAGCGCAGTTGCGCCGACACCGTCGGTCGCCAGCAGGCGCAGCACCAGTGCCATAGCCGGCCATGTCAGGCAGGCAAACAGGGCGGCGCCGGCCAGCGCATAGCGGGCCTGGGGCCGGCTGCTGCGCAGCGCCAGCAGGCCGAGAGCAGCGATGGCGCCGATCAGCGCGCCCTGCCAGATAAACTGCAGCAGGGCCCAGCCCAGTTGCTCGATCAGGGCGCTCATGGCAGCTCATCCTTGAGCAGTTTTTCAATATCGTCGCGCTCTTTTTTGGAAATGCCGCTGCGCAGCGCGGCCAGCACCAGCGCCTTGGCCGAACCGGCGAACGCTTTCTGGATCAAGTCCTTGAGCAGATTGGTCTGCAAGCTCTCCTGCGCCTGGGCGGGCGCGTAGACGTGCGCGCGCTGGCTGGCATCGCGGATCAGCAGCCCTTTGCCGTGCATGATTTGCATGAGTCGCAGCACGGTGGCGTAGGTGACGTCGGGGCGTTCGGCTTGCATCGCTTCATGTACTTGCCGGGCGCTGGCGGCGCCCAGCGGCCACAGGGTTTGCAGCAGATCGAGTTCGGCGGCGGTGGGTTTGGGAATGGCGGTGTCGATGGCGTGCTCCTGTTTGAATCATGAGGGTAGCCAATCCAGACAGTTCTGTCTAGATATTTATTTGGCCCGCGTTGGCTTTTGATGGCTTGATTATTGCGGCGTCTGGCAATAATATAGACAGAACTGTCTACAAGGAAAGCCCATGTCCAGTGCCATTGTTCTTCGCTGTGCCGTCGCTGCTGCAGTGCTGGTGTTTGCCTGCCGCGCAGGTGCCGCCGAGTTTCCCGACTACCCGTTTATTCACACCAGTGGCAGCGGCGTGGTCTACGTTCCGCCCGACCTTGGCGAAATCGATGTTGAAATTGTGCTTGCCGATGCTGACCCGCAGGCCGCGCGCCAGGGCGTCGAGGCGCGTATTGCCGAGATCGGCGTGCTGCTCGCTGGCGTTGGTATCCCGGCCACCGACATTGACGTGCGCGATGTGCGCCGCGAAATGCGCAAAGGGGCAGCGGCGGGGCTGGCGGAGTACGAGCTCAAGTGCGGGGTCCATGTCAAGGTGACCGATCTGGCCAAGTGGAAATCGGTGGTGGCACCGCTGCTGGCGATGGCCAACCTCGATGGCTTTCTGATCGGCTTCGATTCGAGTCGGCGCGAGCAGATCGAGACCGAGCTGACGGCGCAAGCGTTGGCACAGGCGCGCCGGCGCGCCGAGGCGATTGCCGCCGGGGTGGGGCGCAAGCTCGGGCTGGTCAGTGCGGTGTCCACCGGCGAGCTGAAAAATGTCACCCGCGCAGTGGGACTGGGCGGCATGCAAAACGTCACCTACCGCAATCCGGTGAAGGCCGATCCCGAGCGCGAAGGCTTATTGATGATCGTGCCGATGAAGTTGTCGCAATCGGTCGATGTGATTTACCGTTTTAAATAAAAGGCGCTTTACCCGTAAAGTCGGGACACCGGTTGAACTTCATTCTCGCGCGCGACTCCAAGTTACTCGACCATTGATCAGGGGAGTGACATGGACCGCGCCGCTTTCGACCGGCTGTTGCGACGCCTGCGGGCATTGGGCCTGCACGAGCGCGAGAAAATCTGCCTGGAGATGGCCCACTCGATTTGCGGCGAACGCATTTGCGCCCTGATCGAGCAGGCCGGCCAGGACCGCCTACAGTGTCCGCGCTGCCAGAACACCAGGCTGTATCGCGACGGCAGCGCCAATGGCTTGCAACGCTATCGCTGCCGCCAATGCGGGCGCAGCTTTAATAGTTTGACGGGCACGCCGCTGGCGCGCCTGCGCCATAAAGATCGCTGGCTGACCTATCTCGATTGTTTGCGCGATCCAGCGTGTACCGTGCAGCGGGCGGCCGATAAAGTGGGCGTGCATGCAAACACCAGTTTTCGGTGGCGCCACCGTTTTCTCGACTGGGCCAAGTACGACCGGCCGCGCAGCCTGCAGGGCATCGTCGAAGTTGACGAGACGTTTTTATTCGAGTCGCAAAAGGGAGCGAAGCAGTTAACACGACCTGCGCGCCGGCGCGGCGGCGTCGCCAGCCGGCGCGGCATTTCGGCCGAACAGGTCAATATCGTGGTGGCGCGCGACCGCGCCGGCAATACCATTGATTTTATCGGCGGCCGTGGCGCTTTAAAGGCGGCGAGCCTGCAGCGTCATTTGCTGCCAACACTGCAGAGCGATGCCTTGCTGGTCAGCGATGGCAATCCGGTCTACCGCCGGTTTACCCGCGACGCCGGCATTGCCCACCGCGCCGTCAATCTCAAGCGAAAAATCCGCGTCGATGGCGCCATTCACGTACAAAACGTCAACAGCTATCACAGCCGCTTTAAGGGCTGGATGCGTCATTTCAATGGCGTCGCCACCCGCTATCTGGCGAACTACCTGGGTTGGCGCTGGGCCATTGATGGCAATCGCGTCGACAGCGCCGACGGCTTCCTCAGAGCGGCGCTGGCGGTTTTCCGGAGTTAGCGGGTAAAGCGCCAAATAAAAAACGCCGGCAGCGCCGGCGTCTTTGATGGCTGCAAAGCGCGCTTACGCTGCCTCACGCACCGGGAACATTTCCTTGTCATCATCGAGGTGGCTTGGATGACGCAATTCGGCAGCCAGACGATCATGGTCGAGCTCGTTTTCCCATTTCGACACCACGATGGTGGCCACGCCGTTCCCAATGAAATTGGTCAGTGCGCGGCACTCGCTCATGAAGCGGTCGATGCCGAGAATCAGGGCCATGCCGGCCACCGGGATGGTCGGCACCACCGCCAGCGTCGCCGCCAGGGTAATGAAGCCGGCACCGGTGATGCCAGAAGCACCCTTCGAGGTCAGCATGGCAACGCCGAGGATGGTCAGTTCCTGCCAGATGGTCAGCTCGGTGTTGGTGGCCTGGGCCACGAACAGGGCGGCCATGGTCATGTAAATGTTGGTGCCGTCCAGATTGAACGAGTAACCGGTGGGTACCACCAGGCCCACCACCGATTTCGAGCAGCCCAGTTTTTCCAGCTTGCGCATCAGTGCCGGCAGGGCCGATTCCGACGAGCTGGTGCCCAGCACGATCAACAGTTCTTCCTTGATGTAGGAAATAAAGCGGAAGATCGAAAACCCCGTGTACCAGGCAATCGAGCCCAGCACGACGACCACGAACAGGCCGCAGGTGAGGTAAAACGAACCCATCAGCTTGGCCAGCGGCAGCAGCGAGGCAATCCCGAATTTACCGATAGTAAACGCCATGGCGCCAAACGCACCGATCGGCGCGACTTTCATGACGATGCCGACCACGCCGAAAATCACGTGCGAGACATCATCGATCAGACGGGTGACAGGTTTGCCGCGCTCGCCCAGCAGCGACAGCGCAACGCCGAACAGGATGGCGATCAGCAGCACCTGCAAAATCTCGCCCTTGGCAAAGGCATCGACGAAGGTGGTGGGGATGATATTCATGACGAAGTCGACGGTCGACTGGTTCTTCGCCTTGGCGGTGAACTCGGCGATCGACTTGGTGTCCAGGGTGGCCGGATCGGCATTGAAGCCGGCGCCAGGCTTGATCAGGTTGGCCACCATCAAGCCAATGGCCAGCGCGAAGGTCGACACCACCTCGAAATACAACAGGGCCTTGCCTCCGACGCGGCCGACTTTTTTCATATCTTGCATGCCGGCAATGCCGGCCACCACGGTACAGAAAATCACCGGGGCGATGATCATCTTGATCAGTTTGATGAAGCCATCGCCCAGCGGTTTCATGTCGACCGCAATTTTCGGGTAAAACACGCCCAGCAGCACGCCGCAAACAATGGCGAACAACACCTGTACGTACAATATTTTATAAAACGGTTTTTTCATGTAAGTCTCGCTGGCTACAGTGATAATTATTGTGATGGTCGTGCATCATCACCTGCGAGATAGTGGTGGGCAATTGTGGATTTCCACATTTGCGTGTCGGCGTTGCCTGCGATCTGCGCTGGACAGGGGCGGCGGCGTCACACGCTGGTGTCACAGTGCGAATATCGGTTGTGCTTGACGTTGTGACAAAATATACTCGGCGACACCAGAATTGTTGATTTTTGTTATGAATGATGCCATGAACCGCCCCCTGCACGAATCCGCCAACGCCGTCCTCTATCGCGCCCTCGACCTGCCTGCCGGCGATCGCCAGCAATTTATCGCCCAGGCCACCGCCGGCGACCATGCGCTGTTCGACGATGTCCGCACCCTGCTCTCGCGGATCGAGCAGCTCGACCAGTTTCTCGAAGACCCCCTTGAGTTGCCGGTCGAACAGAAAGCGCCGCCGCCGGCGCCGCCCCGCCACGGCGACCTGATCGGCGAGTGGAAGGTCGAGCACGAGCTTGGCCGCAATGGCACTGATCTGATCTTGCTGGTGGCCCGGGCACAGCGCGCCGACAGCTTCGCCACCATGCGCCTGGCCCACAGCGCCGCGCGCGATGGCCAGAGTGCGGCGCGCTTTGAGCAACTGCGCGCCCGCCTCGGAGCGCTCAAGCATGCGGGCATTGCCGTGCCCGGCCCGGTCGCAGTCAGTGCCGATGGCCGGCCTTACTTTGTTGTCGCCCGGGCCACCGGCGTGCCCATCGATCAATTCTGCATCCAGCAGGGACTCAGTGTTGCCCAGCGCGCGGCGCTGCTGGCCAGCGTCTGCGACACCGTCCACTATCTGCACCAGCACCTGATCGTACACCGTGACCTGAAACCGGATGGCCTGCTGGTCGATACGAATGGCGTCGTCAGCGTGCTCGACGTTGGTATGGTGGGCGACGGCTGGGCGGTCGATCCAGCCTACGCCAGCCCGGAGCAGTTCTCTGGCCAGCCGCTGTCGGTCAGCGCCGATATCTATGCGCTGGGCGCGCTGTTGTTCCGGCTGGTGACGGGGTACAACGCCCACGGCACAGACGCTGGCGTGCAGCAGCGCGCCGGCGCCGCGCCGGTGCCAGCGCCTTCGACGCGGGTCGATGCCGCCGCCGCCCCGCTGCTGAGCGCACAGTTGCGGCGCTGGATCGACCCCATCGTCGCGCACGCGCTGGCAGACGATCCTTCGCTGCGTTATCCCTCCGCGCACGCGCTGGCGCGCGACCTGGAACTGGCCAGTGCCGGCCTGCTGGCGGCGCAGGACGTCGCCGCCACCAGCGCACCGGCAGCGGCAGCGACCGCAAAGACCGCAAAGACAGCAGACACAGCAAATACAGCAGACACAGCAAATACAGCAGACACAGCAAATACAGCAAATACAGCAAATACAGCAGACACAGCAAATACAGCAAATACAGCAGAAGCAGCGCACCGGTCCGCGGCGCCGCGCCGAACGCCCATTGCCCTGGTACTGGCGTTGCTGCTGGCCGGTTTCGTCGGTGGTTGGACGGCCGGGCCATGGCTGGAGCGGCAGGCGCTCATGCAGGAAATGATGAAGAGTGGCCGACTGTTAATGACGGCAACGGCGCCGCGCCGCGCCGCGGCGGCCGCGCACAACGTGAGCGAACTGCAAGCCGCCGCCACGCCGGTGGCGGTGGTGGCAGCGGTAAAGCCTGCCGACTTCGCCACCACGCTGGCACTGGCCGCTCGCCTGCAGGCGAGCGCTGAGCTCGATGGCGCGCGTGAGGCGGCCACCCAGGCGCTGGCGCTGTCAGCATTGGTGCCGCAGGCGCAACGCGACCAGGCCGCCGCTGCCGCCAACGCGCGCCTGGGCGCGATCCTGGCTGAACTGGGCCAGTCGGAGGAGGGGCTGGCTGCCTTGCGCCGCGCGCTTGCGCTGCACGAAGCGCACGCGCTGATGGACAAGGGCGACGCCAATCGTGGTGACGGTGAGCGCGCCCAGGCAGCACGCGCCGCCGCCGACGTGCAGCAGGCGATCGCCCAGGTGCTCGGCGCTGGCGGCGATGGCGCTGGCGCCGAAGCAGCGCTGGCGGCGGCGCGCACGGTGTACGAGGCGCAAGTGAAGGCGGCGCCCAGCGACGCCGGCCTGCACCAGCGCCTGCTGTCGATCGAGATGGCGCTGGCGCTGGCGCAAAACGCCCAGAAGCACGGCCGCGACACCGTCGTCACCCTCGCTGGCCTGCGCCGCCTGAGCGGCGCCAGGGACGATGCCAATATCGATGTCCTCGAAGCCTTCGTGCAGCCGCGCGGCACCGCGGAAAAGGCCAATGCAGCGGCGCAGCAGGCATTGAGCCGGCTGCGCCAGTCGTACGACGAGGGCGCCGCCGCCGACCACAGCGCCGACCTCGAGCCGGCCAGGGCGATGGCGCGGGCGGCGACGATGACCGGTGAGATCGGCGTGCGCGCACGGCAGCCGGGGCCGGCCTGCGCTAATTTTGATGAGGCCGGCAAAATCTACGATGAATTGGGCAGTACCCGCCAGAATGCCTACGACCGCCTGGCCATACAGCGGCTGGCGCAGCTGCGCAAAGCCTGTTCCTAGAGCGGCCCGCCGCCCGTTCAGGGTATCGGCAGCGGCGGGCGGCGCACCACGACGCCGCCCTTCATCACCAGCCCAACCTGGCTGACGGCGTCGATGTCGGCCGTCGGATCGCCGTCGACGGCGACCATATCGGCCAGCATGCCCGCCTTCAGTTGGCCCAGTTCGGCGCTCTTGCCGAGGATGGCGGCGCTGACGCTGGTGGCTGCCTGCAAGGCTTCGATCGGCGTCATCCCCAGCCGCACCATCCACACCAGTTCGCGCGCATTGCTGCCGTGGGCGAATACGCCGACATCGCTGCCATTGCCGATGATGACGCCGACTTTGCGCGCCAGCGCGAAAGCCGCAGCGGCCTGCCGCATCGCTGCAGTTGGGGCGCCGCCCCTGACGTGCTGTTGAAAATATTCGCCGATCGCTTCCGGCGCCGTGAGCGTGGGGATGTAGGCGACGCCCTTGTCCTTCATGAGCTTGAAGGTTGCTTCGCTGATACCATAACCATGCTCGATGGTGTCGGCGCCAGCGAGCACCGCCATGCGGGTGGCGCCATCGAGGCTGGCGTGGACGGCCACCTTGCGCCCGCTGACATGGGCGGCCGCCACCAGCGCGTTCATTTCGTCCTGGGTGAAGGTGGGGCGGGCGCTGCCGTCGACGCCGGTGCGGTAATCGGCATAAAACTTGATCCAGTCGGCGCCGTGGGCGCTCTGTTCGCGCACGGCACGGGTGACGCCATCGACGCCGGTGGCTTCCTGGGCACCATGTGGCAGTTCCATGTCGGGGCGGTAGCCGCGCACCGCCGGACCATAGCTGCTGCTGGCGACGATCGCCAGGGTGGCGATGAACAGGCGCGGACCGGCAATGACGCCTTCATCGATGGCGCGCCGGATCGCCACATCGGCGTAACCGGCGCCCTCGGTGCCAAGGTCGCGCAGGGTGGTAAAGCCCGCCTGCAGGGTGGCCGCCGCGTGGCGTGAGGCCAGCAGGGTGCGGTATTCGACCGGCTCCTTGATCACCTGGTCATCCCAGCTGGTCTCGTTATACGGATGGAGCAGCACGTGCGAGTGCAGGTCCATCAAGCCGGGAATCAGGGTCTTGCCGGGCAGGGCGATGCGCTCGGCGCCGGCCGGCACCGTGATCGACGCCGTCGGGCCGGCGGCGACGATGCGGGTGCCATCGACCAGCACGCTCCAGCCGGTGTGGGCGGCGCCGTTGCCGGTCCAGGTGCGCTCGGCGCTGAGCAGCACGGGGGCTGCCTGCAGGGCGCTACTGACGAGCAGCGATAACAGGGCGATCAGGCGTGCTCGATGCATGTGCGTGCACCTTTCAATTGGTGGCGTGGATAAAAAGAGCAGGGGCCCGGGCGTGCGCGTGCGCAATTACTGCGCGACCCAGCCGCCATCCATATTCCACGCCACCCCGCGCACCTGGTTGGCGGCCGGGCTGCAAAAGAACACCGCCAGCGCGCCCAGTTCCTCGGGCGTGACGAATTCGCCCGACGGCTGCTTTTCGGCCAGCAGCGCGCTTTTGGCGACGTCGCCGGCGACGCCGTCGCGGGCGGCGCGGTCGTCGACCTGTTTTTGCACCAGCGGCGTCAAGACCCAGCCCGGACAGATGGCGTTGCAGGTGATACCGGTCTGCGCCGTCTCCAGCGCGGTCACCTTGGTCAAGCCAACCAGGCCGTGCTTGGCGGCGACATAGGCCGATTTTTGCGCCGAGCCCACCAGCCCGTGCACCGAGGCCAGGTTGATGATGCGGCCCCAGTTTTTTTGTTTCATGCCAGGCAGTGCCAGGCGCGAGGTGTGGAAGGCGGAGGTCAGGTTGATGGCAATGATGGCATCCCATTTATCAACGGGAAAATCTTCGATATTCGCCACATGCTGGATGCCGGCATTGTTGACCAGGATATCGATGCCGCCAAAGCGCGTCTGCGCCGCCGCCAGCATCGCCTCGATCTGGCCCGACTTCGACATGTCGGCATTGCTGTAATCGGTGTCGACGCCGAATTCGCTGGCTACCTGGGCGATCAGCGTGGCGATCTGGGCGGCGTCGCCAAAGCCGTTGAACAGCACATTGGCGCCCTGGGCGGCCAGCGCGCGGGCGATGCCAAGGCCGATGCCGGAGGTGGAACCGGTGACCAGGGCCGTCTTGCCGCTTAACATAGTGCTATTCATGAAGTCCTCTATTAAAATGGGTTGGCGCGATGCGGCAATGTTAATAATGCCCGTTCGCAAATACACGTGCTTGGGATTTTAATCGCAACGCCCGTTAAAATGTCGTTCGCGCTGAAATATTGACATGGTGTTTTAAAAGGCAAACGATGGCAGCAACAATCAAATCAGTGCAGTGCATCTCGCCAGCCGGTTTGCACCGCATGGCTTACAAGCAATGGGGCGATGGCGCCAATCCGCGCGTGCTCGTCTGCGTGCATGGCGTCACCCGCGTGGGCGACGATTTCGATGCGCTGGCCGACAGCCTGTCGGACCACTACCGGGTGATCTGCCCCGACGTGGTCGGCCGCGGCCGTTCCGACCATCTGCGCAATCCCGCCTTCTACGCCATCCCCCAGTACGTCAGCGACATGGTGACGCTGATCGCCAGGGTCACCGCCGTCGACGGCAGCGATGGCACGGTCGACTGGTTCGGCACGTCGATGGGTGGTTTGATCGGCATGGTGCTCGCTGGCCAGAGCGCTGCGCCGATCGGCAAACTCATTCTGAATGACATCGGCCCGACGCTCGACCCGGTGGCCTTGCAGCGCATCGCCGCGTATATTGGTCAGGAGCTGCGCTTTGCCAGTTTCGACGATGGCGCGGCGTTTGTGCGCAGCGTGTCGGCCTCGTTCGGCGCGCACACCGAAGCGCAGTGGCACAAGCTGGCCGCCGACGTCCTGCGCCAGGGCGAAGACGGCCAGTGGCAGCGCCATTACGACATGGGCCTGGCGATTCCCCTGCAGACTGCCACGGCCGAATCGGCGCGCGCCGGCGAGGCGGCCCTGTGGGCGGCATACGACGCCATTGCCTGCCCCACGCTGCTGGTGCGCGGCGCCCAGTCCGACCTGCTGACGGCGGCGACTGCCGCGCAGATGGTGGCGCGCGGGCCGCGTCCGCAGCTCGTCGAGATTGCCGGCAGCGGTCACGCCCCCACCTTCGTCGACCCCGCCCAGATCGCCATTGCCCGGCAATTTTTGCTGGGTCAGTAATTTCATCAGTCAAACACGCTATATCACAACAGGAAATTCCATGGAAATTACCCGCCTGCACGTCGGCAAACGCCTCTCCGAAGTCGCCATCCACAATGGCACCGTTTATCTGGCCGGCCAGATTGCCGACGACACCAGTGCCGACATCATCGGCCAGACCCGCGAAGTGCTGGCGTCGGTCGACCGCCTGCTGACCGAAGCGGGCAGCGACAAGACCTGCATCCTGATGTGCCAGATTTTTATTACCGACATGACGCTGTTTGCCGACATGAACGTGGTGTGGGATGAGTGGATCGCCGCCGGCCATACGCCGCCGCGCGCCACCGTCGAGGCCAAGCTGGCCAATCCCGCCTGCCTGGTCGAGATCTGCGTCACCGCCGCCCTGCGTTAAGCCGTATGGTCGCCATTGCAGCACTGGGCAGCGTGACCGCTGAACTGGTCCAGGGTCTGGGCGTGGAGGACAGCGCCCGCGTGACGGCGGCGCTGGCCTTCGCCACCGTAGCGTATGCCGACAAGCAGTGCGGCTCGGGGCAGGAGGCGCTGGCGTTTTCGATCGGCGCGGCCAGCACCCTGGCGTTCCTGCGCAGCGACGCCGAGACCCGTATCGCCGGCTTGATGTTCGAGCTGACGGTGATCGAACCGGCCGCCGCCGCCGGCCTGGAAACGCGCTTTGGCAAGGAAGTGACCGACCTGGTCACCGGCGTGCGCCAGCTGATCCGCCTGCGCGACATGACGGTGGGCCAGCAGGCCACCGGCCAGCCGGCCGCGCGCGCGCGCGGCGCTGCCCAGGCCGCCGTCGCCCAGATCGAAACGCTGCGCAAGATGTTGCTGGCAATGGCCAGCGACATGCGCGTGGTGCTGGTGCGGCTGGCCTCGTGTGTCACCACGCTGCGCTGGTTCGCCGAACAAAAACTGTTTAACGACATGACGCGCGCCTACGGCCGCGAAACCATGGATCTGTACGCGCCGCTGGCCAACCGGCTCGGCATCTGGCAACTCAAGTGGGAGCTGGAAGACCTGTCGTTCCGCTTCATGGAGCCGGACACCTATAAACGCATTGCCAGGATGCTCGAAGAAAAGCGCATGCTGCGCGAGAGCTTCGTGCAGTCAGCCATCACGCGGCTCGATGACGAACTGGCGGCCGCTGGCATCAAGGCCGAGGTGTTCGGCCGGCCCAAACATATTTACAGCATCTGGAACAAGATGCGTGGCAAGGAACTCAATTTCGACGAACTCTACGATGTGCGCGCCTTTCGCGTGATCGTCGAGGACGACCGCAGCTGTTACGCCGTGCTGGGGCTGGTGCACAATATCTGGACCCCCATCCCGAAAGAATTCGACGACTACATCTCGCGGCCGAAAGCGAACGGCTACCAGTCGCTGCACACGGTGGTGACGGCCGACGATGGCCGTCCGCTCGAAGTGCAGATCCGCACCCAGGCCATGCACAATTTTGCCGAATACGGCATTGCCGCCCACTGGCGCTACAAGGAAGAGGGCGGTTCGAACTTCAAGGGTGAAAAATACGACGAGAAAATCGCCTGGCTGCGTCAGCTGCTGGCCTGGAAAACCGACGTCGCCGACGCCGTGGTGGGCCAGGAAGGGCAGGAAGAAATCCAGAAAGAGTGGGTGGAAAAGCTCAAGTCGACCACCCTGGATGACCGCATCTTTGTGCTGACCCCGCAGGCGCGCGTGCTCGAATTGCCGGTGGGGGCCACTCCCATCGATTTTGCTTACCATCTGCACAGCGAAGTGGGCCACCGCTGCCGCGGCGCCCGCGTCGATGGCGTGATGGTGCCGCTCAATACCCCGCTGCGCAACGGCCAGAGCTGCGAAATCATTACCGCCAAGGGCGCGCCCGGCAGCGCCGGGCCGTCGCGCGACTGGCTCACCCCCGGGTACACCGCCAGCAACCGCACGCGTACTAAGGTGCGCGCCTGGTTTCACGCGATCGATCTGGCCGAAACGCTGGCCCATGGCCGCGCCATGGTGGAAAAAACCTTGCAGCGCGAAGGCAAGACAGCGGTCAACCTGGAAGCGCTGGCCCACAAGCTGGGCTTTTCCAAGGTCGACGACCTGTTCGGCGCCGTCGGCAAGGAAGAATTTTCGCTGCGCCACGTCGAGCAAGCCTTGCACGACAGCGGCGAAGTGGCCGAAGTGGAAGACGCCGTGGTGGTGCGCAACAGCCGCGCTTCCAGTGTCGAACAGGGCGCCAAGTCGGGCGTGCTGGTGGTAGGCACCGAGGGGTTGTTGACGGTGCTGGCCAAGTGCTGCAAGCCGGCACCGCCTGATGGCATCGTCGGCTTCGTCACGCGCGGCAAGGGGGTGTCGATCCACCGCGCCAACTGCAAAAATTTTGCCGAGATGCGCAGCAAGGCGCCCGAGCGCGTCATCCATACCGACTGGGGCCGCGCCGGCCAGGACACGGTCTATCCGGTCGATCTGTTCATCCTGGCGGGCGACCGCCAGGGCTTGCTGCGCGATATCTCCGAAGTGTTTTCGCGTGAAAAAATCAACGTCATCGGCGTCAATACCCAGAGTGCCAAGGGGCAGGCGCGCATGACGTTCACGGCCGAAATCGGCTCGACGGCGCAGCTGCAGAAAGCTTTGATGGCGATCCTGGAAGTGTCCGGCGTGCAAGAGGCGCGCCGCCATTGAGCGCGCCCCTGCGCGCCGGCCGGCGCCCGTGACCGGCTTTATTTACACCAAGCCGGAGCGCTGGCTGACCTACTTCGGCCACTGGCTGGGCAGCTGGTGGCGCCTGCTGCTACTGGGCGCGACGGCGCTGGTGCTGGCACTGTCGCCGTCGACCTATACGCGGGCACACCGGCGCGCTACCTCGCTGCAAATTTACCTGGGCGCCTGGCAGGTGTTGCCGTGGTTTACGGCGCTGGCCGCGCTGGTGAGCCTGGTGGTCATTCGCATCGTGCTCGTTACCGCCAGCAGTTATGGCCTGTCCAGGTTTGCCCTCGAGATGGTGGTGCGGGTGCTGGTGCTCGAGCTCATTCCCCTCGCCGCCGCCCTGTTCGTCGCCTTGCGCGCCGGCCTGAAATTTAACCTGGCCGCGATCGAGCCGCTGGCCGCCGATGCCGACGCCGCCTATGCGCTGGGGCTGCGCCGCGTGCTGGTGGCCGAAGTGAGCGGCAATGCCGTTTCCGTATTGACGCTGGCGATGGTCAGCAGCATCATCGTGCTGTTGCTGGCCTACCTGAATGTGTATGGCGTCTCGCCGTGGGGCTTGAGCGATTACACCCGCACGGTGGGGCGCGTGTTCGATCCATTGGTGACGCTCGGCTTCGTGCTCAAGACCGTGTTGTTCGGCCTGGCGGTGGCGGTGATCCCGGCGGCGGCGCTGGTGGAGATCGCCCGTTTCGGCCGCAGTGATGGGGCCGGCGCCACTGCCCCCACATCGACCATGCAGCCCGGTGCGGTGCGTTTGCTGTTCGTCCTGTTCGTCATCGAGGCCGTGTCGCTGGCCGTCAAATTCGTGTAACCCGTCGTGTATTCTGTGTAGGAGTCCCATTGGAAGAAAACAAAGCCGAGCCAGGCCGGCAGGCCGGGATGATGCTCGAGGAGCCGCCCCACGTGGAAATCAAGGCGCTGCTGTTGCTGGCGCTGATGGTCGCGCTGGTGCTGGGCTTTCTCGGCTACGTCATGTACGCGCGCGGGGTGTTCGAGCCGACCCAGGATCTGGTGCTCATTGCCGACGACTCCGAAGGGGTGATTCCCGGCATGGACATGACCTTCGCCGGCTTTGCCATCGGCCGCGTGCGTCAGGTCGACCTGGCGCCCGATGGCAAAGCGCGCATTGCCATCGATGTGCCGCAAAAAGATGCGCGCTGGCTGCGCGTGTCGAGCGTGTTCACGCTCGAACGGGGGCTGGTGGGCGACACCCACATCAAGGCCTATAGCGGCCAGCTGAGCGATGCGCCGATGCCGGCCGGCGCCACCCGCACGGTGCTGCGCGGCGACACTGCGGCGGAAATTCCCCGCCTGGTGGCCACCGCCCGCACCCTGCTGGACAACCTCGAGGCGATCACCCGCGCCGATTCGGCGCTGGCGGGCACCCTGGCCAATGTGCAAAGTGCCAGTGCGCGCCTGTCGGGCAAATACGGCCTGCTCGGCGGCGCCCTCGGCGGCGACGACGAAGCCAAAAAGCTGATGCTGGCGCTCGACCGCGTCAATGGCTTGCTGGCCCATGCCGACCAGCGCGTGTTTGGCAAGAACGGGGTGGTGGACGACACCCAGGCGGCGGTGGTGCAACTGCGCGTGGTGCTCAACGACGCCAGCGCCACCCTCAAAAAAGTCGATGCCGTGCTGGTCGAGGCGCAGGCGGTGGGCAAGAATGCGCGCGTGGCCACCGATGATCTGGGTGCGCTGCGCACCGAGGTCGATGTCAGCCTGCACAAGGTGACCCGGCTGGTCGATGAAATCAACCGCAAGTGGCCGTTTGCCAAACCATCGGAGTTAAAGCTGCCATGATCGTTTGCTTGGGACCGCGCCATGGATTGCTGCTGGCTGCAGCGTTGTTGCTGGCCGCTTGCGTCAGCAGGCAGGTTGAACCCGCGTGGCGCAGCGACGCATCCGGCGCGCTCGACAGTTTTACCAAGGAATACCTGGCGGGCAATAGTGCGGCCGCCGCAGCCGACTTTGCGCGCGCGCGCAGCGCCATGAGCAGCACCGGCCGCGCCGCGCTGGTCGCGCACGCTGAGTTGCTGCGCTGCGCCGTCAAAACGGCCAGTGCCGAGGTGGGCGAGTGCGACGGTTTTGCGCCGCTGGCAGCCGATGCCACGCCCGCCGAGCGCGCCTATGCGGCGTATCTGGCGGGGCACTGGCAAGCGCTGCCGGCCGACTTGTTGCCACCGCAGCATCAGGCGATTGCCCGCGGCAGCGCCGGCCTGGCCGGCATGAGCGATCCGCTGGCGCAGCTGGTGGCGGCCGGTGCGCTGCTGCAGGCGGGCAGACTGGCGCCGGCCGACATCGCGCTGGCCATCGACACGGCCTCGGCGCAGGGCTGGCGGCGGCCGCTGCTGACCTGGCTGGGGGTGGCGGCGCAGCGGGCGCAGGCAGCGGGCGATGTGGCTGAGGTGGCGCGCATTCATCGACGTATCGCGCTGGTGCAGGCACCGTAACATGCTGGCTTGGCGCTAAAGGACAAGGCGCTGTCGCTGTTAAGTATGGAAGACCCCGATTGCGGCCCTCAGCAGGGCTGCCGGGGAATCGATGCGCTGCTGGTCAATGGCCCAACGCCAACCAAGGTAGTTGGGCAGGTAGCGCGTGGCAACGCCGTGGAAGCCGTTTAGCCAGGTGTGAAAGCGGCGGTGATAGGCACTCACGTTTTGCACGTGAATGGCGCCACGCACCCGCTCGCCAGCGCGCTGGCTGACATACTCATGCGAGATGCCGGCCCGGCGGGCGAAGCTCCGATAGGCATGGTGTCCATCGGTCACCAGCAGGGCGTCGCGGGCCAGTACCGGTTGCAGGTATTGCCTGAGCTGGCTTGCGGTGACTGCGCCGCGCCCGGTGACAAAATCGAGCGTCGCCCCACTGCGGTCCCGGCCGGCCAGGATGCATACGTGCTCGTGCGAAATGCCACGTTTCGATGCCCGCCCGCCCTGTTTGCGAGGGGGGCGGGGCAGCTCGCGCGCGCCTTTTTGCGATTCGAGCAAAAACGTTTCATCGGCCTCGGCAATGCCACTCAGGCACACGGGCCGGTCGTCTTTGGTGCGCGCCAGAAAGCGGTGGCGCCAGCGCATGCTGGTGTTTTTGGCGACCTCGACGATTGAAGCGGCCTTGCGCACGGTACCCGAATCGAGCATGCAATCGGCGTAGGCGAGCCACTTGTGCTTGTGGCGCAGGCGCGCCAGCGGCGTGCCGGTCAGGCTGTTAAACGTCCTGCCGCAGGCGCGGCAGCGAAAGCGCTGCAGGCCATGTTTGGCGCCATGCCGGTACAGGCTGTTGCCCTGGCAGCGCGGGCAGCACAGCTTGTTTGCGACCGCCTTTTCAATCAGGTCTACTACCTGGCCCTGATTGACGACAGGCTGCAGCAGTGCCAGTACCTGCGCGCACTGGCTCCTGGACAATTGAGCAATCTGGGTGACAAATCTGCTGAACGCACTCGCATCCATGGCGGTCTCCGGCGACTCGACGATACCGGTCAGACCTCAGCAATCAAAAACGGTTCACTACTTTACGTGGACAGCGCCAAGGGCAATGGGGACAGGCACCGTGGGTGCCAGTCTCCCCTGCTGCAATGATGGGTAACTGCAAGGTATGAGCGCTTCAAGCCATCCCGTTATTGCCGTGTTCTAAAAAACCGGCACGCGTCGACAGCCGCGCAAAATATTGTTCGACCGCCGGCAGCGCAGCATGCGCCAGCGGCGTCGCCTTCCACCGATTCACCGACAGGCCAATGACGATGTCGGCCAGCGTCAGCTGCGCTCCACACACGAACGCCCCGGTGGCCGCCAGCTGCTGCTCGAGGAGCGTCATGGCGCCATTCCAGCTGCTCACGCTGCCGGCAATCAGCGTGCCATCCTGGTGCTGCGGGCTGTGCCTGACCAGCGCCATGAAGGCATAGCGCCAGGCATTGTTCAGTTCCGTTGCCTGCCAGTCCATCCAGCGTTCGACCAGCGACCGTTCGCGCGCCGAGCGGGGCAGCAGCACGCCGTCGCCATACTGGTTCGCCAGGTAACGGCAAATGCTATTGGACTCCCACACAACAAAACCGTCGTCATCGATGACCGGCACCAGCCCGTTCGGATTGATCGCCAAGAACTGCGGCGATTGCAGTGACAGTGCACCGGTGCCCCAGGCCTCGAGCGTGTAGGGCAGGTCCAGCTCGGCGCACGTCCACAGCACCTTGCGCACATTGATCGAGCTCGGTTTGCCGAGAATCTTTAGCATCCTCATCGCTCCTGAACGGCTGCGCGCAGGGTCCACGGCAGCGCGTTGTGAATGCGGGTAGCGGCAATGGCGGCCTGGCCGGTGGCCACGCTGATCTGGTTCAGTCCGCGCACCACGTCGCCCACTGCGTACAGCCCGGGCATGCCGGTGGCCTGGCCGTCATCAACGAGCAGCTCGCCGCAGTCGGCGCTGGCAGCGCCCAGCGCGATTGCCAGCCGCGAATGGGCCACTTCACCGAGCATGGGGTAGAGCACATCAAACGGGTGGCTCTGACCGTCGCCCGTGTGCAGCACCGGCAGCAACTTGGGCGTAAGGGTGACCGCGCGCACTGGCGAAGCAATATAGGGTACCCCAGCGGCAGCGAGCTGCTGCTGCTCGGGGGCGCTGACGATGGCGTCTTCGCTGCGATCGAACAGGGTGACGCTGGCCGAAAAGCTGCGCATGAACATGGCGTGGCCGATCGGATTGGTGCTGGACGACACCACGGCGATGCGCCGGTCGACCACATCGTAACCATCGCACACGGGGCACAGGCGGATCGCCCCGCTGGCCACCGCTTCGCGCCAGCGCTCGACCGGCAGGCTGTTGTCGGTAATGCCGGTGGCCATGATGACGGTCAGTGCGCGCACTTCGCCGCCCGCCCAGCTGGCGACAAAGGTGCCGTCGTCGATGCGTAGCGCCGTGATGGCGCCGGCGGTGATGGTGCCGCCGTAGCGCTGCAGCTGGGCGCGCAAATTGTCCAGCAGCGCCTGGCCGCCTACGCCTTCGGGAAAGCCGGGGTAGTTGTGCGACACGGGAATCCAGCTGGCGCGGCTGTTGCCCTTGTCGAACACGGCGACGTGGCGCATGAAGCGGCGCAAATAAATGGCGGCCGTTAATCCACCCGGCCCGGCGCCGATGACCAGGGTGTCGTAGACAAGGGACGGGGGTGCGCCAACAGCTGCGGCACACGGGGACGGCGACTGGCCCATGGTTTTTTTACAATATGACGAAAATCATATCTTAAGCCATTTGACGCCGCCCCGGCGCGCATCTCGGTTCTGGCTGCAGGGTCACGTGGTCGATGCCATATTTGGCCAGCAACATGTCCTGTACCGCCAGCAGCACGCCTGGCCAAGCCACCAGGTCATCGATCTGCAGGTGGCCGATCAGGGCCGGCTCGCCCGGCGACATGTCCCAGATGTGCAGGTCGTGGACGCCGTGCACGCCCTCGATGGCGGCAAGGTCTGCGCCGACCTGGACGTAATCGATTTGCACGGGCACGCCTTTCATGAGGAAGTGGTAGGACTCGCGCAGCACGCCGATGGTCGATTTTAAGATCAGCAGCGACACCAGGATCGATAGCAGCGGATCGATGCGCACCCAGCCTGTCCAATAAATGACGGCGCCGGCAATCACGGCGGCGATCGAGCCGAGCAGGTCGCCCATCACATTGACCAGCGCCGCCCGCGTGTTCATGTTCTGGCTGTCGCGCGACAGGATCCACGCCACCAGCAAATTGATGACGATGCCAACGGCGGCCACGAACAGCACCACGTTGCCATGCACTTGTTCAGGCCGGTTGAAGCGGCCGACCGCCTCGATCACGATCCAGCTTACCAGTGCCAGCATGGCGATACAGTTGACGAAGGCGGCCAGCGCTTCGGCACGGCCGAAGCCGAACGAATGGCGGCTTGACGGCGGCCGCCGAGCAATATACTGGGCGAACAGGGCCAGGCCGAGGGCGGCGCCATCGGTGACCATGTGGCCGGCGTCAGAAATGAGCGCCAGCGAATTGGCCATGACGCCGGTGACGGCTTCGATGACGGCAAATAACAGCGTCAGCAGGAGGGCAAATACCAGCGCGGTCTGGCTGCGGCCGACCACGACGTGGGTATTGGTGGCGTCGCCGTCGAGGTGGGCGTGGAGGTGGGTGGAGTCAGTTTGCATGTTCGCAAGTTTATCGGATAGTGGGCCCAGCGGTGCAAATCCGGCCCGATTGGCAGCGATGCGGGCGCGCTGCCAGAAAGCGCTTGTCAGGCCCGCCTTGCGTCACTATAATGTTGGTCTTCGGGCGGTTAGTTCAGCTGGTTAGAATACTTGGTCGACATCCAAGGGGTCGCAGATTCGAATTCTGCACCGCCCACCAGTACACTGTAAGAGCGAGAAAGGCACCATGGTTATGACACCGCGAACTACGACGGAGTTGTTCCAGCGACGTTGGTCGAGGTGAATTCTTTCGCTCTTTGAAAAGAAAAAACGCGGCCAGTCCGCGTTTTTTTTCGTCCACATTTTTATTGCTTACCTTGGCGCTACGCGCGCAAATGGAGATCAGCATGCTTTCAGTCCGCCTTCCCGATGGTTCCGCCCGCCAGTTTGAGGGCCCCGTCACCGTCGCCCAGGTCGCCGCCAGCATTGGTACCGGTCTTGCCAAGGCCGCCCTGGCCGGCAAGGTCGACGGTAAAGTCGTCGACACTTCCTACCTGATCGAGCGCGATGCGGATCTTGCTATCATCACCGACAAGGACCCCGAAGGTCTCGACGTCATCCGCCATTCGGCTGCCCACCTGCTGGCCTACGCCGTCAAGTCGCTGTACCCGGATGCCCAGGTGACCATCGGTCCGGTCATCGAAAACGGTTTTTATTACGACTTTTCGTACAAGCGCCCCTTCACGCCCGATGATCTCGCTGCCATCGAAAAGAAAATGCTGGAGCTGGCGAAGAAGGATGAGCCGGTCACCCGCAAAGTGATGCCGCGCGACGAAGCGGTCGATTACTTCACCTCCATCGGTGAGCACTACAAGGCGGAAATCATCGGCTCGATTCCCGCCAATGAAGATGTGTCGCTGTATGCCGAAGGCGCGTTTACCGACCTGTGCCGCGGTCCGCACGTACCATCAACCGGCAAGATCAAGGTCTTCAAGCTGATGAAGCTGGCCGGCGCTTACTGGCGCGGCGACTCCAAAAACGAGATGCTGCAGCGTGTCTACGGCACCGCCTGGGCCAAAAAGGAAGACCAGGAGTTGTACCTGCACAACCTGGAAGAAGCGGAAAAGCGCGACCACCGTAAACTGGGCAAGCAGCTCGACCTGTTCCACTTCCAGGACGAGGCCCCGGGCCTGGTGTTCTGGCACCCGAAAGGCTGGACCATCTGGCAGCAGGTGGAGCAATACATGCGCCACAAATACCAGGTCAATGGCTACCAGGAAGTGAAGGCGCCGCAAATTCTTGACCGCAGCCTGTGGGAAAAGACGGGTCACTGGGAAAATTATCGCGAAAATATGTTTTCCACCGAATCGGAAAATCGTTCCTACGCGTTAAAGCCGATGAATTGCCCCGGTCACGTGCAGATTTACAACGCCGGCATGAAAAGCTACCGCGATTTGCCACTGCGCTTTGGTGAGTTCGGCCAGTGCCACCGCAACGAGCCGTCCGGCGCGCTGCACGGCATCATGCGGGTGCGCGGCTTTACCCAGGATGACGGTCACATTTTTTGTACCGAAGAGCAGATCGCGCCGGAAGTGGTGGCCTTCCACGCCCAGGCCATGGAAGTCTACAAGGACTTTGGCTTTACCAATATCGACGTCAAGATCGCCCTGCGTCCCGACAATCGCATCGGTGCCGACGAAGTGTGGGACGAAGCCGAGGAAGCGCTGCGCGCCGCGCTGCGCAACTGTGGCGTGGAATGGACCGAGCTGCCGGGCGAGGGCGCTTTTTATGGGCCGAAAATCGAATACCATCTGAAGGACAGCATTGGCCGCCCATGGCAGGTGGGCACCATGCAAGTCGATTTCTCCATGCCGGGCCGGCTGGGCGCCGAATATGTTGCAGTTGACAATACGCGCAAGGTGCCGGTCATGCTGCACCGCGCCATCGTGGGATCGATGGAACGTTTTATTGGCATGCTGATCGAACACCATGCGGGCGCCATGCCGCTGTGGCTGGCACCGCTGCAAGTTGTCGTCTTGAACATCTCCGATGCGCAGGCGGAATTCGCCCAGCAAGTCACCGCTGAACTGCGCCAGGCGGGTGTGCGCGTACACGCTGATTTGCGAAACGAGAAAATAACCTATAAAATACGTGAACATTCCGTCCAAAAACTGCCATATATTATTGTCATTGGCGACAAAGAGCGGGATGCCAACACTGTGGCCGTGCGAGCACGGGGCAACATCGATTTGGGCGTCATGCCGGTCGCTGCCCTGCTGGAGCGTATCAAACTAGAGATCGCTACCAAGGCTTGATCCGCGCGGCCGAAATTTCAGACTTTAAAAGGAAACAACATAGCTACTGACAAGTCGCATCGCATCAATGGCGAAATCACTGCCCCCGAAATGCGCTTATCCGGGGTGGACAACGAGCCGCTTGGCATTGTGAGCCTGGCGGATGCTTTCCGTCTGGCCGAAGAAGCCAACGTGGACCTGGTGGAAATTGCGCCCACGGCGCAACCGCCGGTATGCCGCTTGATGGACTACGGCAAGTTCAAGTACTCGGAGCAAAAGAAGGCGCACGAGGCGAAGCTCAAGCAAAAGATCATCCAGGTCAAGGAAGTCAAATTCCGTCCGGGTACCGACGATGGCGATTACGGCATCAAATTGCGTAATCTCATCAAGTTCCTCGACGAAGGCGACAAGACCAAGATCACCCTGCGCTTCCGCGGTCGCGAGATGGCCCACCAGGACATCGGTTTCCGCATGCTCGAACGTCTGAAAGCCGATCTGGAGCCGTATGGCCAGGTTGAGCAGTTTCCCAAGATGGAAGGGCGCCAGATGATCATGATTCTTTCCCCGAAGAAAAAGAAGTAAGACTTCCGTTTCACACGGCAGACGGTCGCGGCGAGGTAACTCGGCCGCGATTTGTTTTTGGGGTGCTGTATTTTGTGGCAAGGACCTGCTTGCTCTGCACTGTTTTGTGCTACAATCGCCGGCTTCCCTGTCGTAAGACGGAGAACACTGTGAAAGCAGGCATCTAAGCGCAGCATTACGTTGCCACCTGCAATCCTCTACTGGAGCTGTCCTTGGGACAGAACTACAATGCCTAAAATGAAGACCAAAAGCTCTGCGAAAAAACGTTTTCGCGTGCGTCCAGGTGGAACCGTTAAAGCGGGCCACGCTTTCAAACGTCACATCCTGACCAAGAAAACGACCAAGAGCAAGCGCCAGTTGCGCGGAATCACGAACGTCGACGCTGCGGATGTAAAATCCGTCATGCGTATGATGCCAACCGCTTAATCTCACTTACAAACTAAGGAGTTACTATGCCTAGAGTAAAACGTGGGGTTACAGCTCGTGCCCGCCATAAAAAAATTCTTGTACAAGCCAAAGGCTACCGTGGTCGCCGCAGTAAGGTCTACCGCGTCGCCAAGCAAGCAGTCATGCGCGCCGGCCAGTATGCCTACCGCGACCGCCGCAACAAGAAACGTGTCTTCCGCCGCCTGTGGATCGCCCGTATCAACGCCGCTTCCCGTGAGCATGGCGTGACGTACAGCGTATTCATGAACGGTCTGAAGAAGGCATCTATCGAACTGGACCGTAAAGTCCTGGCCGATATGGCCGTGATGGACAAGCCGGCTTTTGCCGCGATTGTCAACGCGGTCAAGGCAAAGATCGCCGCGTAAGCGGGGATGTTCGCCAAGCGTGTCGAGCGCCACCTGCGGGTGGTGTCTAAAGAGCGGGGCAGAGGTTCAAACCTGTGCCCCGTTTTTGATTGTGGCGCGCAGCCTGTGCTGTGGGCCGCCAGACAGGAAGCAATAACATGAACCCCTTGGAACAACTCGTCGTCGCCGCGCAGGCTGATTTCATCGCCGCCCTCGACGCCGCCGCCCTGGAAAACGCCAAGGCCAAGTACCTCGGCAAGACCGGCCAGATCACCGAACAAATGAAGGGCCTGGGCAAACTCGACCCGGACCAGAAAAAAGCCCAGGGCGCCCTGATCAACGGCGCCAAGGTGCAGATCGAAACGGCCCTGACGGCGCGCCGCGATGCGCTCGCCAACGCCCAGCTCGAAGCGCGCCTGAATGCCGAAGCCATTGACGTCACCCTGCCCGGACGCGGGCGCGCCATGGGTGGCATCCACCCGGTCATGCGCACCTGGGAACGGGTCGAAGAAATCTTCCGCTCGATCGGGTTCGATGTGGCCGACGGCCCCGAAATTGAAAACGACTGGACCAATTTCACCGCGCTCAACAGCCCGGAAAATCACCCGGCCCGTTCGATGCAGGACACCTTTTATATCGAAGGCGACGACAGCACCGGCAAAGCGCTGCTGCTGCGCACCCACACCAGCCCCATGCAGGTGCGTTACGCCCGCAGCCATACGCCACCGATCAAGGTCATCGCCCCCGGCCGTACCTACCGCGTCGACAGCGACGCCACCCACTCGCCGATGTTCCACCAGGTCGAAGGCTTGTGGATCGGTGAAGACATCAGCTTTGCCGACCTGAAGGGCGTGTACCTCAATTTCGTCAAGGCGTTTTTCGAAACCGACGATTTGCAGGTGCGGTTCCGGCCGTCGTATTTCCCGTTCACCGAGCCATCGGCCGAGATCGACATCGCTTTTGGCGCCGGTCCCCTCAAGGGCAAGTGGCTCGAAGTGTCGGGCGCCGGCCAGGTGCACCCGACGGTGGTCAAAAATTTCGGCCTCGATCCGGAAAAGTTCATCGGCTTCGCGTTCGGCTCTGGCCTCGAGCGCTTGACCATGCTGCGTTATGGAATCAACGACTTGCGCCTGTTTTATGAAGGCGACTTGCGATTCCTTAAGCAGTTCAACTGATCCGCCGTTCGAATCAACCCGCATAACCCATTCGCAGCAAGGCTAACAACATGCAATTTTCCGAAAACTGGCTCCGCACCATGGTCAACCCAGCTCTGAGCTCGGCTGAACTGTCCCACCTGCTCACCATGTCCGGTCTCGAAGTGGAAGAGGTCGAGGCCGTGGCGCCGCCGTTTTCGCACGTCGTCGTTGCGCATGTCGTCGAGGTTGCCAAGCACCCGAATGCGGATCGCCTCAATGTGTGCCAGGTCGATGTCGGCACGGGTACGTTGCTCAATATCGTCTGCGGTGCCCCCAATGTGCGCGCCGGCATGAAGGCCATTTGCGCGATGGCGGGCGCGCTGCTGCCGCCGGGCGCCGATGGCAAGCCGTTTGAAATCAAGGTGGGCCAGCTGCGCGGGGTCGAGTCGCAGGGCATGATGTGCTCAGCGAAGGAATTGAAACTGTCGGATGACAGCGCCGGCTTGCTGGAATTGCCCGCTGACGCCCCGGTTGGCCAGGATATCCGCGATTATCTGGCGCTCAACGATCTGAAATTCACCATCAAGCTCACGCCCAACAAGGCCGATTGCCTGTCGGTGCTGGGGGTGGCGCGCGAAGTGTCGGCGCTGACCGGCACGCCGCTGTCGGTGCCCACCGCGCGCCTGGTCGCCGTGACCAGCGACGAGATCTTGCCAGCCACCATCAGCGCGCCCGACCTGTGCGGGCGTTTTACGGGACGCGTGATCCGCGGCTTGAACGCGCGCGCCATCACGCCCGCGTGGATGGTCCAGCGCCTCGAGCGCAGCGGCCAGCGTTCGGTGTCGGCACTGGTCGACATTTCCAATTACGTCATGCTCGAACTTGGTCGCCCGTCGCACGTGTTCGATCTGGACAAGATCCACGGCAGCCTCGATATCCGCTGGGGCAAGGCAGGCGAAACCTTGAAACTGTTGAACGGCACCACGGTTGCCGTCGATGGCTGGATCGGCGTGATTGCCGATGAGCAGCAGCTCGAGTCGCTGGCCGGCGTGATGGGTGGCGACGCCACCGCCGTCAGCCTCGACACCGCCAATATTTACCTGGAAGCGGCCTTCTGGTGGCCGAACGCCATCCAGGGCCGCGCGCGCCGCTTCAATTTTTCCACCGATGCGGCGCACCGCTTTGAACGGGGCGTCGATTTTGCCAGCAATGTCGAGCACATCGAGCGCATCACCGGCCTGATCGTCGAAATTTGCGGCACCGCCAGCACCACCGTCGGCCCCGTCGATGACCAGATCGCCAGCCTGCCGCAGCGCCAGCCAGTGCTGCTGCGCACGGCGCGCGCCCAGAAAGTCATTGGCGTGCCCGTGAATGACGCGGTGATTGCCGATATTTTCAACCGCCTGGCCTTGCCGTTTACCCAGCCCGAAGCGGGCGTGTTTGCCGTCACTTCGCCAACCTACCGCTTCGATATCGAAATCGAGGAAGACTTGATCGAAGAAGTGGCGCGCGTCTACGGTTTCGAAAACATTCCGGCCAAGCCGCCGGTGGAGCCCAGCGCCATGCTGGCGGCGCCCGAAAACATGCGTTCGCTGTTTGCCCTGCGTCACCGCATGGCTGACCTCGGTTACCAGGAAGTGGTCAACATGAGTTTTGTCGACAGTGCGTGGGAAGCCGATTTTTCCGCCAATACCACGCCGATCAAACTGCAAAATCCGATCGCCAGCCAGATGAACGTGATGCGTTCTTCCCTGATCGGCAGCCTGGTGGCGAACGTGCGCTACAACCTCAACCGCAAGGCTGGTCGCGTGCGGGTGTTCGAGATTGGCGCCGTGTTCCACCGTAACCCGGCGGCGCCCGACGGTCCGCTGGCCATTGCTGGTTTCGAGCAACCGAAGCGGCTCGCTGGCATGGCCTATGGTCCGGCCATCGATGAGCAGTGGAGCGTGGCTGCCCGGCCGGTCGATTACTTTGACGTCAAGGCCGACCTCGAGGCGATGTTCGCCCCGGTGGCGCTGCGCTTCTTGCCGGTGGCCCATCCGGCCCTGCACCCGGGCCGCTCGGCCGGCGTCGAACTCGATGGCAAGCTGATCGGCTTCATTGGCGAGCTGCATCCGAAGTGGCAGCAAAAATATGAACTGCCGCAGGCGCCAGTGCTGTTCGAAGTCGATGCGCTTGCATTACAGCAACGACCAGTGCCACGCCACCTCGAGATTTCCAAATTCCCGGGCGCCACCCGCGACCTGGCGATGGTGGTCAAGCACAGCGTCTCCGCGCAACAAATGCTCGATGTATTCTTTAAGGAAAAATCAACAAATCCTGCTGGAAACATCGTGCAAGCCATTGTTTTATTTGATGAATATCGTGGAAAGGGCTTGCAGGACGATGAAAAAAGCCTTGCTTTCCGCTTTGCGTTGCAAGATACTCAAACCACCCTGCAAGATGACGCCGTGGATGCTTTGATGCATGCAATGGCCGAAGCGGCAAGGGCCCAATACCATGCGATCAAGCGTGCGTAACGATCTCGGCATCGACTCCAGGACTGATAAGGCAGGGCTGCAAAATTAATAATAACGACGTGGATTCGGCCGTACTCCAATCGGCATTGGCGGCCGACTTGCATCGTGCCATGCAAGTGGCCAAGGTGCGTCAGGAAGCCGAAAAAGACTTGCCGACCCTCACCAAGGCGGAGCTGGCCGAACTGCTGTTCGAGCAGGTCGGCTTGAACAAGCGTGAAGCGAAAGACATGGTCGAGACTTTTTTCGATGAAATTCGCAATGCGCTCGAGCGCGGTGAGGCGGTCAAATTGTCGGGTTTCGGCAATTTTCAGTTGCGCGACAAGCCCCAGCGGCCCGGGCGCAATCCGAAAACCGGCGAGGAAATTCCCATCACCGCGCGCCGCGTGGTGACTTTTCACGCCAGCCAGAAACTCAAGGGCATGGTCGAAGCGAGCAGCCCGATGGCGCGCGCAGCCTGAATTGAACCATGAACGACCGCAAACCCGAACTGTCCGTCTTGCCGCCGATCCCAGCCAAGCGCTATTTCACCATCGGTGAAGTCAGTGAATTGTGCGGGGTCAAACCGCACGTATTACGCTACTGGGAGCAGGAATTTACCCAGCTTAAGCCGGTCAAACGACGTGGGAATCGCCGTTACTACCAGCACCACGAGGTGCTGTTAATTCGTCGCATTCGCGAACTGCTGTACGAACAGGGTTTCACCATCAGCGGTGCCCGCAACAAGCTCGATAGCCGGGCGCTGGAAACGGTTGCCGGCGGCCACGCCGAGGCGGGCGAAGCGCTGCTCATTGGCACGCTGGTGGCGGTGGCACCCGCACCGGATTTGACGGCGCTGCGGGCCGAACTGCTGGCCATTCTCGCCCTGCTCGACAGCTCTCAGTGACGGCCGCCCCGCCGCTGCGCAGGCACGAGCGGCATGGTGGTAGCACGGTGGTGGCAGGGCAGTTCCGGCAGCGCAAACAGCAACCAGGAGCAAGCGAGTGCTGGCGCGGGCAGGCCAGGCACCGTAGCACAGCGGCCTGTAACGGGCGTCGCCGTGGTGCTAGAATGACGATATTGCAGTGTCGGGTCGCCAGGCCTCTTTCCTGTGCCATGGAAAAACAATAGCGCCGAGCAGAATGTCCCCCCATGGACGCTCGGTGTTCTAAGGGAAGACAATGATACGCGTTGCCATTTGTGACGACCACCAGATAGTACGAGCAGGTTTCAAGCAGATTTTTTCGTCGGCAGGTGACGACTTTACCGTCGTCGCCGAAGGCGCCACCGGTCGCGAGGCGCTCGACATCGCCCGCCGCGAAATTTGCGACGTGCTGTTGCTCGACATTGCCATGCCCGATCAAAGCGGCATCGATATCTTGCGCACCATCCGCCAGGGGCAGCCGAACTTGCCGGTGCTGATCCTGTCCGGCTATCCAGCCCAGCAATACGCACTGAACCTGTTCAAGATGGGCGCTAACGGCTATCTGAACAAGGAGTGCGAAGCGGACGAACTGAAAACCGCCGTCAAAACGGTGTTCCAGGGGCGCCGCTATGTCAGCTCGACCGTCGGCGAATTGCTGGCGCAAAGTTTTGACCGCGATCCGAATACCGCCCTGCACACCGAATTGTCGGATCGCGAGTTCCAGGTGTTCTTGCGGCTGGCCAGGGGCGCGACCGTATCCGATATCGGAGTCGCGCTGTCGCTGTCGATCAAGACCGTGTCGACCTATCGCACGCGGATCATGGAAAAAATGGGATTGCAGTCCAATAGCGACCTGACGTATTACGCGATGAAGAATAATTTGCTTGATTGAGGCGCTGGCGGGTGTCGCCGGTGTTGAAGGATGCGGTTGCGGGTCTTCGGTCCCGGTATCGCCGCAGCCGCTGCAACTACCGTAGAAACGACAACGCCGGCAATGCCGGCGTTTTTACGATATCTCCCGGCACAAAGTGCCGGTTCAGTTGCAATGCTCTCTGGCAGTCAAGGATGGAACAGGTACCCCAAGGTGCCAGTTCCCCCGCTCTCTAAAATTAGCGGGCGACGTCGGCCAGCAGGCGGTCGTATTCGGTCTTGGCGACCTTGTAGCACTCGCCCGCATACTCTTCCAGGCCGGCGCGGTCGACCACCGTGATGTTACCGCGACGGTAGGTAATCAAGCCATCGTCCTGCAGCTTGCCGGCGGCGGCGGTGATCGATTCGCGGCGCACGCCCAGCATGATGGAAATGAGTTCCTGGGTCACTTTCAACTCGTTTGATGGCGAGCGGTCCAGGCGGTCGAGCAACCAGCGGCACAGCTTTTGTTCGATCGAACTGTGGCGGCCACCGACGGCGTTTTGGGCCATCTGGGCAAATAGCGCGTTGGTGTAACGCATCAACAGCTGGGGCAGGGCGCCGCCCTGATTGAAGGCATCGCGCAGGTACTGGGTTTTCAGGCGGTAACCATAGCCGGCGCTTTGCACCACTGCGCTGCAAGTGGCGCGCTCGCCCATGAACAGCGACATGCCGCACACACCTTCGTGGCCGATGACGGCGATTTCGGTGGTGGCGCCGTCTTCCATCACGTACAGCAGCGAGACGATGGCAGTGGTGGGAAAGTAGACGTTTTCCAGCTTGCTGCCGCATTCAAACAATTCTTTACCGAAGGGCAGCGCCACCAGTTCGAGGTGGTCGGACAGCGATTCGAGGTCGTGGCGGGGCAGGGCGGCCAGCAGTTCATTTTGCTGGGTGCCGCTGTAGCTGACGACTGGCTTGGTGCCCACTTTCGATGCCGTCAGGGCGCCCGGGAACTGGCTGCCGGTCTGCGATTTCTGCGAAATACCACCAAGTTGAATGCTGTTCATTTTTTCCTCTTTTACTCTTCAAGACATCGTTGCGCTCGGGCTTGCTTTATAAAGTCTGTTGCCGTTTGCGATGGATGAACTTTAAAGCGTCGGTCTGTTGGCGAACATAAGATTAGCAGTCGCCCCTGTGTAGGCTATGAGCAGATAGGCATGTCAGCCTAGTCCTACTGGGAGGAATGGTGCTTTGTGGCCAAATAACGACCAAAAGTCAGGTTGTTTGTGCAAATAACGGGCAGCCTTCGCGCCCGCTGGTTACAAAAATTGTTTCGTTTTGATAAGGCTGAAGCGAGGTTGGCCGGTATTGGCAATCAAACATGGTCGAATTGTCAGGTTTTTGTTCGAAATTTGTAGGAGGAAAGGTCTGACATCGAAGGCGACTGCCCTGATCTTGCTATTGGGAACGCCATCGAATTGCCCCATAATGGCTTTTTCTTTCTGCCATCCGCGCCCATGCTTGCCGCCCTGTCCATCCTGTTGGTCGAAGACGACGCCGTGCTGGCCGATGGCATCAGCCGCATGCTCGAAGCGCATGGCTTCGTCCTCGAGCAGGTGGCCGACGGCTTGCTGGCTGACGCCGTGCTGCAGCGCAGCCAGGCGGCGGTGGCGGTCATCGATATCGGCTTGCCCGGCATCGATGGCTTCGAAGTGGTGCGGCGCCTGCGCGAGCGCGGCAGCGCCATGCCGGTGCTGCTGCTGACCGCCCGCGACGCCGTCGAAGACCGCGTGCGGGGGCTGGAAATGGGCGCCGATGATTACCTGGTCAAGCCATTTGCCAGCGCCGAACTGGTGGCGCGCATCCGTGCGCTGGCGCGCCGCTCGGCCGTCAAGGCGGCGGTGCTGGGACTGGGCCGGCTGCACCTCGACCTTGACACCCGCCGCGCCAGTGTCGGCGAGCGCGCCATCGAGCTGTCGGTGCGCGAATGGGCGGTGCTCGAATACCTGTTGCAGCATGGCGGCCGGGTGGTATCGAAGCAGCAGATCATCGATGCCATCGCGCCATGGGCGGAAGAGCTGACCCTCAACGCCGTCGAAGTGTACGTCTCGCGCCTGCGCCTCAAACTGGTCGATGCCGGCGTGGTCATCCGCACCATCCGCGGCTTCGGCTATATGCTCGAGGCGCCCGCCGACGCCGGCGCCCACCCATGAAAAGTATCCGGGTCCGTCTGCTGACCTGGCTGATTGGCCCGATTCTGCTGCTTAACCTGGCCGGCGCCAGCCTGATCTATCTGCTGGCGTGGAGTCCGGTGCAGTCGGCCTACGACCGCGCGCTGCTCGACGGCGCCGCCGCCCTCGCCGCGCGGGTGGGCGCCGACGGTGTGCTTGACCTGCCACCGCGCGCCGAGCGCGCGCTGCGCGACAGCCTGGCCGGCGCCACCTATTTTGCCGTGCGCGACCGCAACGGCCTCCTGCTGGCCGGCGACGCCGATGTGCCAGCCCGGCTCGACGATGGCGCCACCCTGGTCGACGCCCGCCTGCGCGGCGTGCCGATGCGGGTGGCCAGCGAGATGACCGAAGCGGGCGGCACCGTGGCGCTGGCGCGCAGCGTCGGCACGCGCAACCAGCCCGGCACCACCGTGCGGGTGTTGCTGCTGCTCGAAGGATTGTTTGCGCTGGTGCTGGCTGGCCTGATCTGGTTTGCCGTCACCCGCGGTTTGCAACCGCTGGACCGCCTGCGCGCCGACCTCGACGCCCGCGACTGGGCCGACATGGCGCCGCTGGCGGCGCGCGCGGTGCCCATCGAGCTTGCGCCCGTGGTGGGCGCCTTCGACAATTTGCTGGCGCGCCTGCAGGCGGGCACGCGCGCCCAGCACGAATTTCTCGCCAACGTGGCGCACCAGTTGCGCACCCCCCTGGCCGGCGTCAAACTGCAGCTCGAATGGCTGGGCGCGCGCCACCGGGGCGACCCTGACAGTGTCAAGTCGGTGCGCCTGATGCTGCTGTCGAACGGCCGCATGATCCGCCAGACCAATCAGCTGCTGTCACTGGCGCGCGCTGAACCGAGCCGCTTTGAAAAAGAGCGCCTCGAGCGGATCGACCTGTCGGCCCTGGTGGGCAGCTCGATCCAGCATTTTGTCGATCAGGCACTGGCGCGCCGCATCGACCTCGGCTTTGAACTGCAGCCGCTGACGGTGCTGGGCAATGCCTTCCTGCTACGCGACCTGCTCGACAACCTGGTCGACAACGCCTTGCGCTACACCCCGGCCGACGGCACGGTGACGGTGCGCTGCCGGCTCGACCCGCAAGCCGGGCGCGATGGCAAGGGCGCCGCCGTGGTGCTGCTGGAAGTGGAAGACTCCGGTCCCGGCATCGCCGCCGCCGAGCGCGAGCGGGTGTTCAGCCGTTTCGTGCGGCTGGCCGAGCACACCAGCGGCAGCGGCCTGGGGCTGGCGATCGTGCGCGACATCGCCCTCGCGCACGGTGCCCGCGTCGCCGTGCTCACCGCCAGGAGCGGGCAGGGGGCCCTGTTCCAGGTGCGCTTTCCCGCCCCGCGCGTTGGTAAAGGGAAATAAATTTTCCCTGTCAGCCCTTTGTCAGCATTGCTTCAGGGTAATGTCAGTTTGCCGCAGTATTCTCTGTGAATCAAATCCACGCTCTCAGAGGATATCATGCAACGGCAGCAATCTGGTTTTTCCCTGATCGAGGTGATGGTCACCGTCGCCATCATTGGCATACTGACCGCCATCGCCCTGCCCAGTTACCGCGATTACGTCATCCGCGGCCGCCTGGGCGAAGCATTTTCGGCGCTGGCGACGGTGCAGCCAAATGCCGAGCAGTTCTGGTCGAACACGCGCTCGTTCGCCAATTTCGACACCGCATCGAATGTGTTCCCCACCAGCTCCGCCAATTTTACCTATGCGCTCTCCGGTGCCACCAATACCGCTTACCTGGTGACCGCCACCGGCCGCGGTACCCTGCTCGGTTTCAAGTTTACCATCGACCAGCAGGGCAACCGCGCCACCACCGGCGTACCGTCCGGCTGGACCAGCAACGACAGCTGCTGGGTCGACCGCAAGGCGGGCACATGTTCCCAGTAAGCGCCCCCGTCATGCGTGCCCAGTACGGCTTCACGCTGATCGAGATGGTGGTGGTGGTGGCCATTTTCGGCGGCCTGATGGCGCTGGGGATTCCATCGATGAGCGCGTGGGTCATGTCGAACAAGGCGGCGTATGCCAACGAGTTTTACATGGAAGGCTTTCGCGCTGCCCGCCTGCAGGCAATTGGCCACAACGCGCCCAGCCGCATCGTCCTCACCAGCAACGACACCACCGGCCAGATGGACTGGCAGGTCGATATCTGCTTTCCCGTCGCCGGTTCACCCTGCACGGGCGTGAGTGGCAACTGGTCGACACCGACGACGGCTGCGGCGAACGATCCCGACAGCGGCACCAAGTACACCTCGATCAAGCGCTCGGCCGATATCCTGCCGTCGACCAGCGTGATTGCGCCGACCCTGTTGCCGACCAATGCCTACGCGGTCTACTACACGGCGCTGGGCTGGGTCGACACCAGCTATGCCAACCGCCTGACCCGGCTGCAGCTCGACCCGCTGCCTGCTTACGCCGCGCAGTTGCCCACCACCGCCATTGCGATCACCCTGGCCGGCATGCCGATCCGCTGTAACGTCGGCTCCGCCGTCACCGATTCGCGCGGGTGCCCACCATGAGCGCACTTCCCATGAAAAAGAAACAGCCGCAGCCGCAGCTGCAGCAACAGCAAGCGCGCCGGCAGCAGCGCGGTGTGGCGCTGATCGAAGCGCTGATCGCCTCCCTGATCCTGGCCATCGGCCTGCTGGGCGCGATCGGCATGCAGGCGCGTGCCTATTCGGCCCTGTCCGACGCCGGCATGCGCGCCGAGGCCACCATGGCCAGCGATAAGCTGCTGGCCCTGATGGCGCTCGACCAGAGCAACCTGACGTCGTACGCTTACGCCGGCAGCGGCGGCGGTAGCGCCCAGATCAGCCCGTGGCTGGTGCAAACGCTCGCGGCGATCCCCAGCGCCAAGCCGACGGTGACGGTGGCGCAGGTGGCCGGCACCAGCCGCTACCGCATCGACATCGCCATTGGCTGGCAGCGCAAGCAGGGCGACCAGGCCAGCGTGCACAACGTCACTTCTTATATCGCCCCCTCCAAATGAAGCCGAGCCATCCACTTCCTCGCCGGCGCCATGCCACCGGCCTCTCCCTCGTCGAGCTGATGGTCAGCGTGGTGATCGGCCTGCTCGCGCTGGGCCTGGCCACCCGCCTGGTGGTCAGCAGCGAGACCAACAAGCAGTCCGCGCTGGGCGGTTCGGACGCCATGCAAAACGGCGTGGTGGCAGTGTTTTCCATCGAACGCGAACTGTTGCAGTCGGGCTGGGGCATGAACGACCCGCTGCTCAATGGCTGCGACACCGTGTTCTATGACGCCAACGGCTATGCCCTGCTCAGCGCCGCCCGCGGTGCCGGCACCGTCACGCCGCTGACGGCGGTGGTGATCCAGTCGAATGCGGGTAGCTCGGACGTGTTATCGATCAATTCCGGCAGCGACTTCAGCAACACCGGCATGGCCCGCATCAGCGGTGGCTACGCCAGCGGCGCTTCCATCGATATCGACCGCTCACCGTACGGTTTCAATGGTACCGACACCGTCGTCGCTGGCGGTGACGTCATCGCGGTGGCGCCGGAAGCACTCGGCACGGCCAAGTGCGCCGTCGCCCAGGTATCGGCGCCCGTCGATGCGGTCGCTGCCGGCGCCCTCAACAAGCTGCAAATTGCCAGCGGGGGCGCCAACCGGTTTAACAGCGGCAACCTCGGGGTGGCGTATACCGTTGCCACCGGCGGGCGCATCTTTAATTTAGGCCCGGCCAGCAACCTGGCCTTCCACACCTGGTCGCTCAATCAGGGCTTCCTGCAGTTGCGCACCACCAATCTGGCTGGCAGCAGCACCACCGCCAGCACGGTGACCGACAATATCGTCGCCATCAAGGCCCAGTATGGCCTCGATCAGCGCAGCACGGCCACCTTCACGCCCGAACTGGGCATGCAGGTGAGCAACTGGTCGGGCACCATGCTGGACGCCGACGGCGACGGCGTCGCCGGCAGCGCCGGTGATTACGCCCGCGTGGCAGCCGTGCGGGTGGCAGTGGTGGCGCGCAGCCGCAATCCGGAACGACCGAATGCCGCCGGCGTCTGCAGCGCCACCCCGAATACCCCGTACACGGTATTTGGCGGCACCGTCAGCGTCGGCCTGGCCGTGGCCGGCGACAGCATCGACTGGAAATGCTACCGCTACCGTACCTTTGAAACCGTTGTGCCATTGCGCAACTCGGCCTGGAGGCCCACCCCATGACCGCTTCCCCTCTTCTGCTGTCGCGCCGGCGCCGCCTGCAACGCGGCATCGCGCTGCCTGTCATGCTGATCGTGCTGACCATCATGCTGTTGAGCGGTGTTTATCTGCTCAAGTCGAGCAATGCGGTGACCATGAACACCTCCAACCTGGCCTACCAGTCGGTGCTCAACAAGGCCAACGACCTGGCCTTGATGTCGGCTTCCGAATGGCTGTCGAGCACCTGGACGGGCAACCGCCTGCTGCTTGACGCCAACGTGCCGGCGTCCGGCTACGTGGCCAATCTCGACACCACCCAGACTGTCAACTCCGCCAATTTCTGGGCTGGCAAGGCGACCATGGTGGCCGCTGACGGCAACACCATCGAATACGTGATTCATCGCGTGTGCAAGACCGCCGGCTCGTGGAATGTATTGCCCAACACATGCATGCAAACCACCGCCAACAGTTATTCGCTGGGCACCAGCGTGGCGCTCGGCAGCAGCCTGTCGTCGACGGCGGTGCAACTGGCCGGCTCGCCGCAACTGCATTACATCATTACCGCGCGCATCTACGGACCGCGCGGCGGCAACGTCATCAGTCAGATGGCTGTGCTGATGGGCCCATGAGGGCGCCACCCGCGCCTACTGTTTTCTCGATTGGAATGACCATGAAGAATACGTTCTTGCTATCTCCCTTACGCGCCCTGGCAGCGCTGGCTGCCCTGGCGCTGGCCATGCTGGTCACCCCGGCGCAGGCCGGGCTGACCAACATTGCCCAGGTGCCGCTGCTGAATATGACGGGCACCGGCTCAGTCAAGCCCAACCTGATGCTGTTGTTCGACAACTCGGGCTCGATGGATTTCCATTATTTGCCCGATTCGGTCGGCTATGGCAGTACTTACCAGTGCCGCGCCAAGGGTGCCTTGCGCGAGACCACCGCCAACACCCTGTGTTCGCCCGGTCACCCGCCCTTCATGGCAGCCGATTTCAACAGGATCTATTACAACCCGGCGATCCGCTACAAGGTGCCGGTCAAGTTTGACGGCAGCTTTTACCCGGACATGGGCAGCAGCTCCTGGAGCGCGGTGCCGATGGACGGCTTTGGCTCGCGCGCGATCACGCTGGGCGGCGTGCAGCAGGGCTCGGCCAGCGCCACCACCAACCTGCTGACCGGTTTTCCCGACATCGAGTGGTGCGACAGCAATGCCTACACCAACTGCCGCAAAAATACCGCCACTTATACGTATCCTGACAACACCTTTACCTACGCCCACGCGATTTCCACCGGGCCGTATTACTACAATATCGGGGTGGCCCAGTACTGCGCCGACGTCAACCTGACGACCTGCACCTCGACCTCGGTGGGCGCCGCCGCCCCCGCGGGCTACCCGTATCCGGTCAAGGTCCGCTGGTGCGATACGCTGAACCTGAACAACTGCCAGGCCAAGCAGATCGGCAATTTCAAGTATCCGTCGTTCTCCACCCCGATCGGTGCGGTGATCGGCTTTTCGTCCCTGACCGTCAGTCCATCGTCGGCGGGCAGCACCAAGTCGCTGACCATCACCAGTATTTCGGTCAACGATACCACCACCACCCGGGTCATCAGCAACGGCACGGTGACGGCGCCCAGCGGCACCGACACGCCGCTCAAACGGCAAACCCTGGCCAGCAAGATGGCCGAGTCGATCATGGCCAAGGGCGGCCTGGCCCAGCAGTACTGGGCCTGCGTGCGCACCCCGGTCGGCACCACCACCGTATCGGCCTGCTCGACGTATGGCATCAACCTGGCGTCCGATGACGTGGTGGCGCTGATACCGCTCGACTGTACCTCGACCTCCAACAAACTGGCCACCAACTGCTCGCCATCGACCGACAACGTCGCCACCGCCTGGACCGTCAGCGCCGTCACCCCGAAGAACGGCACCGATAACATCGTGCTTGCCCTCAGCAGCTTTTCGACCGGCACGGCGCCGGCCAGCACCTTCGAGCGCATCAACATCGTCTCGACCAACAACAGCTATCCGAAAGCGCTGACGCGTGACGACTGTGCCGACAGCACCTGCACCTACAACGAAGAAATGACCAATTTTGCCAACTGGTACGCGTATTACAAGTCGCGCGTACAAATGACCAAGACCGCCGTCGGACTGGCGTTCTCTTCGGTCACGGGGAACTTCCGCGTGGGCCTGTCGAAAATGTCGGCAGCCGGCGCCGGCGGCGCCATCGATGTCAAGCCGGCCGACTTCACCAGCACCGCGCGGCAGACCTGGTACAGCACTTTTTACGCCACCACCACCAGCGGCTCGACGCCGACCCGGCCGGCACTCGACAACGTTGGCAAGATGTTTGCCAACATCGCGCCCTACAACTACACCGCCGGTAACGAAGTGGTGCAGTACCCATGCCAGCAGAATTTCATCCTGTTGACCACCGACGGTTACTGGAACCAGGGCTATTCGGGCAGCGTCGTCAGCAACGATGAAGTCAATGACCCTTCGCGTTTCTGCACCGCGGGGCGCGCCTGCACCGACGGCCGCAGCCAGTCGGCGCCGTCGCTCGCCGATATCGCCCTGTACTGGTACAACGGCGGCAGCAACAACGACACCGTATCGCTGCGGCCTGGCATCGATGACGTCACCAAGGCCGGCCTGGTCAGCGGCGGCCCCGACGAAAACTCGCACCTGCACGTCAATACCTTCACGCTGGGCCTCGGTATCGACGGTGTCATGAATTACGAGGGGAAGTACGATACGGCGCCGAAAGCGGGCGGCGATTATCACAGCGTACTGACCAAGGTGGCCAGCGGCTGCCCGTGGAATGGCGGCGGCGCCTATGTGTGGCCGGATCCGAAAGTCAACGATTCGACCAGCAGCACCATCCAGGAGCGCGTCGATGACCTGTGGCACGCAGCCATCAACGGCCATGGTAAATACTTCAGCGCCAGCGACCCGGTGGCCGTGCAGGCCGGCCTTTCCGAAGCGATTGCCGGCATCACGGTGACGGTGGGCGCCGCCTCGGCGGCGGCAACCTCGACGCCGAACGTCTCCAAGGAAGACAACAATATTTTCTCCGACACCTTTATTACTGGTAAGTGGAGCGGTGAACTGTCCGACAAGCAGATCGACTTGAACACCGGCGTGGTCAACACCACGGCGCTGTGGAATACCTCCACCACGCTGGGCGACCGCGTCGCTGCGGCGACCGACACGCGCACCATCAAGATGATCGATGGCACCACAGGCCTGCTCAAGGATTTCAAGTATTCGGCCATGACGGCGGTAGAAAAAGCCTGGTTCGACAACAAGTGTTCGCTGCTGGCCCAGTGCGCGCTGCTCTCGACGGGCGACAAGGTCATCGTCAATGCCGGCAGCAACATCGTCGACTGGCTGCGCGGCCAGCAGCAATACGCCGACGACCACCTGCTGCGCACTTACTACGGTACCGATCCGGCCAACGGCCCCGTCAAGGTGATTGTGCTCGGTGACATTGCCTCGTCCAAGCCTGCCTTCATGCGCGGGCCCAACAAGTCGTACGTGACAGCCGGTTACAGCGACTTCAAGAGCGCCAATGCCAGCCGTGCCGCCACCGTGTTCACCGCCGCCAACGACGGCATGCTGCACGCTTTCGATGCCACCACGGGCACTGAAAACTGGGCCTACGTGCCGCGCATCACCATGAAAAAACTCTACAAGCAGGCCAGCACGAACTACAATGCCAACCACCAGTTCACCACCGACGGCTCGCCCGAACTGGGCGATGTGCAAATTGGCGGCGTCTGGAAGACCGTGCTGGTCGCTGGCCTGAATGGGGGCGGCCGCGGCTTTTATGCGCTTGACGTCACCGATCCGGCCAATCCGCTGGCCCTGTGGGAACTGTGCGCCGATTCGACCGTCTGCAGCAAGAACGATCCGGATATCGGCCTGTCGTTCGGCAATCCGCAGTTCGGCTTGTGGCAAGGCAAGTGGGTGGTGTTCCTGACATCCGGTTATAACAATGTCTCTGGCGTTGACGGCGTCAATCTGGGCAGCACCGGCCACGGCTTCTTGTACATCGTCGATGTCGCAACCGGCAGCGTGCTCAAGAAAATCGATACCGGCAACGGCAGCGTCGGTACGCCCTCGGGCCTGGCCAAGATCACCTCGATCAGCACGAATCCGTTCACCGACCCTGTCACCACCTATGTATATGGCGGCGACAACACCGGACAGATGTTCCGTTTCGACCTGACCTCGGCCGTCTCCGGCGTCGTCTCCGTCATCAAGATGGGCGATGCCGGCGCCAACCAACCGATCACCACCCGCCCCGAGGTCACCCAGTGCCTGGAAACCGACACCGTTGCCGGCGCCGCGGTCTCGCATGCCCAGCGTGTCGTCATCTTCGGCACCGGTCGGCTGCTCGACCTGCCCGATATCAGCGACACTGGCAATACCCAGAGCCTGTACATGCTCAAGGACAGCGGCAGCCCGATCGCCAATATCCGTTCGTCCGCCATGGTGCAGCAGAGCCTGTCGCTCAAGTCGACCATCAAGGACCCCAGCTCGTCGACGGTCAATCTGAACACCTACACGATCACCAAGAAGACGGTCGACCTGGCTGCCAACGATGGCTGGTATGTTGACCTGTCGCTCAACAAGGGCGAGCGCATCAACCTCGATCCGCAAATCGTCGACGGTGGCGTCAATGTTGTCTCCACCATTCCGACGGCGTCGTCGTCGTGCACGGTGGGTGGCACCAGTAATGTCTACCAGTTCAACGTCTGCACCGGCAGTTATGTGGGTGCTGACGGGGTTGCCGGCAGCACGCTGTCGAACACGGCGGCGGCGGTTGGTTTCATCATCGTGCGGCTGCCTACCGGTACCGTCAAGATGATCACCACCCTGGCCAACGGCACCACCATTACCACCAATGTGACGCCGCCCAATTCGAAGGATGCGCGCAAGGTGGGCTGGCGTAGTGTCAACGGCGAGTAAGCGCACTTTGCCGCGATAAACAAGGGCCGGCGCTGTCAGCGCCGGCCCTTGTACTTTCTGGCGGCCGATTATTGTGGCTGCAGGGGCGCGGTGCCGGCATACGCCGTCACCGTCTGGGTGGCACTGCTGCCGTCGGCGGCGGTGACTTTTAAACGCACCGGGTACCAGGCGCGCTCGGGCGCCAGCCAGACTTCCAGGCGCGGCTGGCCCAGCGCCACCAGCTGCGCCAGGTGCACGGTGCTCAGTGGCCCCAGACCGGTGGCGAGCACTTCTTCGTCGCCGATGCGCTCGAAGCGCACCGTCGCCAGGCCATTGCTGCCGGCCACTTGCAATTCGATCACCCCTTGCAACTGGGCGGCGCCGGCCAGACCCATGCCGGCCAGCCGCATCAGCATCGAGGCGCGGTCCTGGCCATCGCTGGCCACCGTCAACATGGTGCCGGCGCGGCCGAAGCTGGCCTGGCCGGCACTCCAGTCGAACTGCACGGTGTCGATGCTGCCATCTGCTCCCTGCTGGCGCGATGACAGCGGTGCAAAGCCACTGTCGCTCATCTGCCCGCGCGACTCGAACACCCCGCTGACGCCGCTCATCGACATGCTGTAGCCGTGCTCGTCGAGGCGCCATTCGAGCGTGGCGGCGCCACTGGCCAGTTCGGCGCCGCCGGCGCTGGCCGTGGTCACCGCGTACGACAGGCGCGCCGCCGGTGGCGCCTGCACCGCCTGAAATCCCGGCAAGTGCTGCGCTTGGTGATCGTCGCCGTCGGCGCTGACATCCCAGCCAGTGGCGGCGGCATACAGCGCTGTCAGGGCTGGCAGCGGTGGCGGCACTGCCGCGCTGGCAGCCCTGACAGCGCTGCCAGCGGCGCCCAGCCGCGCGCGCTGCCGTGCCAGCGCCGCCGCCGCCGGCACCGCGCTGCTGGCCGCTGACGGCGCGCGCGCGGGCACCGTGCGGGCAGCGCTCACCGGCGCCGCCAGCCGAACCTGCAATGGCGCCGGCAATGGCGGCGCCGCTCGTTTGAGCGCTGGCGCGGCGCCAGCGAGCCAGGCCAGTACCGCCAGGTGCAGCAGGGCCGACGCCGCGCACAGCGGCGCCAGGCGTTGCTGGCGCAGCAGGAAGGGCAGGGGGCGCAGGGGCAGATTCATGGCGCTAGTGTAGCCGTTTCGCCAGCGCCGGCGAAGGGGCGGGATGGGCGCGCTGCGCGCTTAGTTCCCCTGACCGCCGCAACAGGGTAAAATCGAGGGTTGTTCGTGGGCGAACCGGATTCCCGGCCCGCATCGCGACCCGCATTTCGACCCGCATTCCGACTCATTAGCGCAGCCACCATGTCCCAAGACCACGCCACACCAACTCCCGACAGCTCCGCCGGCGCCGACGCCGCGCTCGATACCGGCAGCGCGCCCACCACCAAGCCGGCGGCCGTGATCGCCCGCGAAGTCGAGCGCCGCCGCACCTTCGGCATCATTTCCCACCCCGACGCCGGCAAGACCACGCTGACCGAAAAACTGCTGCTGTTCTCGGGCGCCATCCAGATGGCCGGTACCGTCAAGGCGCGCAAAAGCGGGCGTCATGCCACCTCGGACTGGATGGAAATCGAGAAGCAGCGCGGCATTTCGGTGGCCAGCTCGGTGATGCAGTTCGAGTTTCGCGATCACGTCATCAACCTGCTCGACACCCCCGGCCACCAGGATTTTTCGGAAGACACCTATCGGGTGCTGACGGCGGTCGACTCGGCCCTGATGGTCATCGATGCCGCCAAGGGCGTCGAAGCGCAGACCATCAAGCTGCTGGCGGTGTGCCGGATGCGCAACACACCGATCGTCACCTTCATGAACAAGATGGACCGCGAAACGCGCGATCCCCTTGAACTGCTCGACGAACTCGAATCGGTGCTCAAGATCGAGTGCGCGCCAGTGACCTGGCCGATCGGCATGGGCAAGAATTTTCGCGGCGTCTACCACCTGCTGCGCGATGAAATTATGCTGTTCAAGGCAGGCGAAGAAAAGGCCGACGGCGCCTTCGAGATCGTCAAGGGGATCGACAATCCGCGCCTGTCGGAGATGTTCCCGCTCGAAATCGAGCAGCTGAAAATGGAAGTGGAACTGGTGCACGGCGCCTCCCACCCATTCGACCTCGAACGCTTCCTGGCTGGCATCCAGACCCCGGTGTTTTTTGGCTCGGCCATCAATAACTTCGGCGTGCGCGAGATCTTGTCGGCGCTGGTCGACTGGGCGCCACCGCCGCTGGCGCGCGACGCTTCGGTGCGCGTGGTCGAACCGAACGAAGCACGCTTTACCGGTTTCGTCTTCAAGATCCAGGCCAATATGGACCCGGCCCACCGCGACCGCATCGCCTTCCTGCGCGTGTGCTCGGGGCGCTTCGAACGGGGCATGAAGGTCAAGCACCTGCGCCTGGGGCGCGAAATCAAGGTGTCATCGGTGGTCACCTTCATGGCCTCCTCGCGCGAGCAGGTCGAGGAAGCCTACGCCGGCGACATCATCGGCTTGCCGAACCACGGCAACATGCAGATCGGCGACAGCTTTTCGGAAGGCGAGATGCTGGCGTTTACCGGTATTCCCTATTTTGCACCGGACTTCTTCCGCTCGGTGCGGATCCGCAATCCGCTCAAGATCAAGCAGCTGCACAAGGGTTTGCAGCAGCTGGGCGAGGAGGGCGCCGTGCAGGTGTTCAAGCCGGTGCAGGGCGCCGACCTGATTCTGGGCGCCGTCGGCGTGCTGCAGTTCGAAGTGGTGGCCAGCCGCCTGCTCAACGAGTATGGCGTCGACGCCGTGTTCGACGGCGCCAGCATCAGCAGCGCGCGCTGGGTCAGCGGCGACGACAAGCGCATGCTGGCCGATTTCGAGAACGCCCTCGGCCACAATGTCGCCTACGATGCCGCCGGCAATCTGGCTTACCTGGCCACCTCCAACGTCAACCTGCGCCTGACCGAAGAGCGCTGGCCGAAACTGAAGTTCCACGCCACCCGCGAGCACGCTGCCAAGCTGTCCTGAACGACCGGGGCCGGGCGCTTTGCCCGGCCCTCTGCATCATCTTTCCCACCGCATTACAGCACGCCACTGCAGCACGCCACGACAGCACGCCACGACAGCACGCCACTACAGCACGCCACTACAGCTCGCGCGCCAGCCGCCAGGCGTCAAAGGCGGAGCCCAGCCAGCAAATGAGCATCAGCGCCGACGCCAGGTTGGCTGCCAGCGTATTGCCACCGGACTGTTCGATCTGCGCCGCCATGGCGGCCGGGTCCATGCTGGCGCTACCGGCGAGGATCTGCTCGACGATCCGGTTCGCCTCTACCATCGCCTGATTGATGACGTACAGCGCGGCCACCGCGGCCGGTGCCAGAAACGCCAGCGCGCGCAGGCGCCGCTTCAAATACAGATGGCCGGCGCCGGGAAAGACGAACAGCGACAACAAGACTGCGACGGTGGATTTTTTCATGCCATTCCTGATGTTGTTTGCAGTGCGCCGTGCTGGCGGATTTGCGTTAGCGCAAACCTTGGGCGCGGCGAGCGGGTACATTGGGCGGTGCGTTTTGGCAACACTATAGTTGCGCGAGCCAGCGCCATGATACCCGGCGCCGCCGCACCTTGCGTCACCGCGCCGCCACCGCATCGCCACCGCATCGCCACCTCACCATCGGGGAGACTTCCATGCTGTCGAAACTGCGCATCGGTCCCAAGCTGTTGCTGGCGCCCGGCGCCGTGCTGTTGCTGCTGATCATCGTCGCCGGCGGTGCCTACTACGCCATGGTGCGCCAGAACGATTCGCTCGGCGTCATCGTCGAGCAGCGCGCCGGGCGCCTGCGCGAGACCGCTGCGCTGGTGCAGTCGGCGCAGCGGGCCCATAGCGATGTCTACCAGTTGCTGGCCTGGCTGGGCGCCAGCTTTGCCGAACCGCGGCTGGCACAACTGTTGACGGTGATCGAGCGCGACCAGCAGGAGACCGGACGGCGGCTGCAGCAGCTGGCGCGCGCTAGCGCCGGCTGCGCCGTCGAGCAGCGGCTGGTCGAACAGGCCGGCGCCGCCTACGCGCTGTACCTGAAGGCAGTGGCCGATGTCATCGAGCTGGCGCGCAGCGACGCCTCGACCAGTGCCAGCGCCATGTCGAAGGCGGAACGGGCGTTCGACACGGTGGCGGCGCGGCTGGCCGAGCTGGCGGCCCATGAGCAGCGCCTGAGCGAGCAGGCGGCGCGGCGCGCGTCCGGCGAGTTTGCCATCATCTCGACCGCCTTGCTGCTGGCGGTGCTGCTGTCGGTGGCGCTGTCGCTGGCGATTAGCATGCTGGTGCGGCGCGCGCTGCTGCGTGAAGTGAACGATATTGGCGAGGCCGCCATCGACCTGGCCAGCGGTAAGCTGCTGGTGCCGCAGCGCGACTACGGCGTCGATGAAATTGCCGCCACCTCGCGCATGCTCGACACCGGCATCCGCAATCTCAATACCACCTTAAAAGGCATCCTTGATGCGGCGCGCTCGATCGACCAGTCGTCGCGCCAGGTGGCGCTGGGCAGCGCCGACCTGTCGCACCGTGCGGTGGCGCAGGCCACATCGCTGCAGCACACTGCCAGCTCGGTCGAAGAACTGACCGCGGTGCTCAGTCAAACTGCCAGCAGCGCGCAGGCGGCGCGCCAGCTGACGGTCGACGCCACCAGCGTCGCCAGTCGTGGCAGCGACATGCTGGGGCGCCTGCTATCGACCATGGGCGCCATTCGTGGCGGCGCCTGTCAGGCCAGCGTGCTGGCCGAGCGCATTGACGGTATTGCCAGCGAAGCGGGCATGCTGGCGCTGAACGCAGCGTGCGCCGCCGGCCGTGCTGGCAGCGAGGGCGCCGACGGCGCGCACTTTAGTGCACTGGCACTCGAAGTGCGCGCGCTGGCGCAGCAATCGGCGCTGGCGGCGCGCGAGATCGGTGTGTTGATGGGATACGCGCTCGCTGACATTGACGGTGGCCGCGCTTCGGCCAGCGAAGCGGGCGACAGTCTGGCGCACATGGCCAGGCAGGTCGATCAGGTGGGTGACATCATCGCCGCGATCAGCCACGCCAGCGTCGAACAGGCCAGCGGCATCCTTGAAGTGAGCGAAGCGATCGTGCAGATGGACCAGATGACCCAGCAAAATTCGGCGCTGGTGACCCAGGCCTCGCATGCCGCCGCTGACCTGCAGCGCCAGGCAGTCGATCTGGCGCGGGCGGTGGCCGGCTTCAATCTTGATGAAGCGGCGCTGCTGTCGCTGCCGCCACGCAGCGCCAGCAGCAACGGCCGCCGCGGTCATTTGCGGCTGGCGGCCAGTCGCACGTAGTCAAAAAAAAGGGACAGGCACCCTGCGGTGCCAGTCCCCCCTTCGGCGAAATTCCCCGAGGCGCACGTTGAGTCGCCGCGGGTTTGCGTCCCCTCTAACAATCATCTGGCTGCGCCAGTGACTGTTCACTGACCCGTCGCGCGCCGGTCAGCCGGTGTCCCTTAGCCTCTCACTTCAAGCCCAAACAAAAGTAGGTGTTTACTTTTGTTTGATTTACTCGTAGTCACTCATCGGCGCGCAGCCGCAGAAGAGATTACGGTCGCCGTAGACGTTGTCCGCTCGGCCCACTGGCGGCCAGTATTTTTTACGGCGCAGCGAGGCGACCGGGAAGGCTGCCTGTTCGCGCGTGTACTGGTGCTGCCAGTCGTCGGCCATCACCACTTCGGCGGTGTGCGGCGCGCCTTTCAGGGGGTTGTCGAGGCGGTCGAATTCGCCCCGCTCGACCTTGACGATTTCGGCGTGGATGGCAATCATCGCCTCGATGAAGCGGTCGATCTCGATCTTCGCTTCGCTCTCGGTCGGCTCGATCATCAGGGTGCCCGGGACCGGGAAACTCATGGTCGGCGCATGGAAGCCGAAGTCCATCAAGCGCTTGGCGACGTCTTCATTGCTGATGCCAGTGGCGTCCTGCAGCGGACGCAGGTCGAGGATGCACTCGTGCGCCACCAGGCCGTCGTGACCGGCGTACAGCACCGGGTAGTACGGCGCCAGCCGGCGCGCGATGTAGTTGGCGTTGAGGATGGCCACTTCGGTGGCGCTGGTGAGACCCTGGCCACCCATCATGGCGATGTACATCCACGAAATCGGCAGGATCGAGGCAGAACCGTAAGGCGCTGCGCTGACGGCGCCGATGCCGCCTTCGCCACGGACGTAGCCGGACGAGCGCTGGTTCGGCAGGAACGGCGCCAGGTGGGCGCCAACCCCAATCGGGCCGACACCAGGACCGCCGCCACCGTGCGGGATGCAAAAGGTTTTGTGCAGGTTCAGGTGCGAGACGTCACCGCCGAAACTGCCCGGTGCTGCCACGCCGACCAGCGCATTCATGTTGGCGCCGTCGATGTAGACCTGGCCGCCGTGGGAATGGACGATCTCGCACAGTTCGGCGATGCCTACTTCAAATACGCCGTGGGTGGACGGATACGTCACCATCACGCAAGCCAGGTTGGCCGAGTGCTTCTCCGCCTTGGCGCGCAGGTCGGCCAGGTCGACGTTGCCGGCGTCGTCGCAGGCGGTGACGACCACCTGCATGCCCACCATATTGGCCGACGCCGGATTGGTGCCGTGCGCCGACGAGGGGATCAGGCAGATGTTGCGATGGCCTTCGCCGCGCGACTCGTGGTACGCCTTGATCACCAACAGGCCCGCGTATTCGCCCTGCGAGCCGGCGTTCGGTTGCAGCGAAATGGCGGCGTAGCCGGTCAGCGCGCACAGCATGGCTTCTAACTGGGCTATCATTTCACGATAACCGATGGTCTGGTCAGCGGGGGCGAACGGGTGGATATTCGAAAACTCGGGCCAGGTCACGGGAATCATCTCGGAGGTGGCGTTGAGCTTCATGGTGCAGGAACCGAGCGGGATCATGGTGCGATCAAGCGCCAGATCCTTGTCAGCCAGCGCCCGCAGGTAGCGCAGCATTTCGTGCTCGGCGTGGTAGCGCGCGAAGGTCGGGTGGGTCAGGAAGCTGCTGGTGCGCGCCAGCGCGGCCGGGTAGGCGTTCGTGCCGACGGCGTCGAAGTCAGGCGGCGCCGCAACTTTGAAAATCGCGCACAGCACGGTGATATCGTCGCGCGTGATGGTCTCGTCGAGGGTCACGCCGACGTGGCGCGCGTCGATGCGGCGCAGGTTGATGGCGTGGGCGAGGGCGGCGGCGTGAATCGCTTCGGCGTCATCGACCTCGATGGTCAAGGTATCGAAGAAGCTGTCGTTGAGCAGGCTGAAACCGGCGCCGCGCAGGCTAGCAGCGAGGATGCCGGTGAAGCGGTGGGTGCGCTCGGCGATTTGCAGCAAGCCTTGCGGGCCGTGGTAGACGGCGTACATCGATGCCATCACGGCCAGCAGGACCTGGGCGGTGCAGATATTCGAGGTGGCCTTTTCACGGCGGATGTGCTGCTCGCGCGTTTGCAGGGCCAGGCGGTACGCCATATTGCCCTGCGCATCGATGGTTACGCCGACCAGCCGGCCTGGCATCGAGCGCTTGAATTCGTCGCGGGTGGCGAGGAAACCGGCGTGCGGGCCGCCGAAGCCGAGCGGCACGCCGAAGCGCTGGCTGTTACCGACGACGACGTCGGCGCCCCATTCGCCCGGCGGCGTGAGCAGGGTCAGTGCCAGCAGGTCGGCAGCGACGATCACCATCGCGCCGGCGCCATGCAGGCGTTCAACGGCGGCGCGGTAGTCGCGCACATTACCATCGACGCCCGGGTATTGCAGCAGCACGCCGAAGCAGGCTTGATCGAGGGTGGCAACGTCGGCGGCGGCCACCGTGCGCACGTCGATGCCAAGCGGACGCGCGCGTGTTTCAACCACTTCACGCGTTTGCGGCAGGACGTCGTCGGCCACATAGAACACGTTCGACTTCGATTTACCGACGCGCAGGATCAGGGTCATCGCCTCGGCGGCGGCGGTGCCTTCATCGAGCATCGACGAATTGGCAATGGCCATGCCGGTCAGGTCGGTGATGGTTTGCTGAAAATTGAGGATCGCTTCCAGGCGGCCCTGCGAAATCTCCGGCTGATAGGGCGTGTAGGCGGTGTACCAGGCGGGATTTTCAAAGATATTGCGCAGCACGACCGGTGGCGTGAAGGTGTTGGCATAGCCCTGGCCGATCAGCGACTTGATCACCTTGTTCTTGCTGGCGATGCCCTTCAGTTTGGCCAGCGCCGCCTGTTCCGTCAACGGCGCATAAAATTCGCCGAGCGCCAGCTGGCTCTTGTTGCGGATATTTTCCGGCACGATGGCGTCGATCAGCGACGCCCGCGACTGGTAGCCAAGCACGGCGAGCATGGCGGCTTCTTCGGCGGCGCTGGGGCCGATGTGGCGCGCGATGAAACCATCGCGCGATTCAAGTTGGGACAGGCTGGAACGGGTCATGGTAAGGGCCACATAAATACTGGCCGGCGGCAGCGCCGGCCACGGTCATCAAGGAAGGAACAACACGGGCGCGGGCGCCCGTTGTACAGCAAACGAAGCACTGGTTACGACAGCTCAGTGAGCCGCTTAGTGAGCGGCTTAATCAGCCGCTCAGTCAGCCGTTCAGTCAGCCGCTCAGTCAGCCGTCTTCTGGCCGTAGCCGGCAGCGTCGAGCAGGCCATCGATAGCACTGGCGTCGCTGGGCTTCATCTTGAACAGCCAGCTGGCGTAAGCATCGGCGTTGATCGCTTCGGGAGCATCGGCCACCGCCTGGTTCACCGCCACCACTTCGCCCGACAGCGGCGCGTAGATGTCGCTGGCGGCCTTGACCGATTCGACGACGGCAGCGTCGTCGCCCGCGGTGAAGGTTTTGCCGACCGCGGGCAGTTCGACGAAGACGATGTCGCCAAGCGCGTCCTGGGCGTATTCGGTGATGCCGACGGTAACGGTGCCGTCAGTTTCGGCGCGCACCCATTCGTGGGACTCGGTGTATTTCAGCTCGGCTGGGATGTTCATGGGGGGCTCCAGGGTAAGTAATGGTGGATGGGGGCGCTGGTCGATGGAATCAGGCAGCGAGAATTTTACCGTTTCGCACGAACGGCAGTTTGACCACCGAGGCGGCCAGCTGCTTGTCGCGGATGGCCACCTTGACGGTGTCGCCGACGGCGACGTCCATCGGCACGCGCGCCAGTGCAATGGCTTGCTGCATGGTCGGACTGAAGGTGCCACTGGTGATTTCGCCGACGCTGCCGGAATTGGACAACACCTGCTGGTGGGCGCGCAGCACGCCGCCTTTTTCGCGCAGGATCAGGCCGACAAACTGAAACCGCTGGCCCATGGCGAGCAAGGCGGCCTTGCCGACGAAGTCGCGCCCGGCGACCAGGTCGATGGTCCAGGCCAGGCCGGCGTCGAGCGGGTTGATCGTCTCGTCCATGTCCTGGCCATACAGGTTCATGCCCGCTTCCAGGCGCAGGGTGTCGCGCGCACCCAGGCCAGCCGGCTTGACGCCGGCAGCTCGCAGGGCGTCCCAGGCCGCTTGCGCCTGGGCGGCGGGGAAAGCCAGTTCAACACCGTCTTCGCCCGTGTAACCGGTGCGCGCCACCATCACCTGGCCAAACGGCGTGCCGTCGACGATGACGGCATTGAACGGCTTCATGGCGTCGGCTGCGGCCTGCGCGCCTGGCAGCACCTGAACCACTTTGGCGCGCGCATTCGGGCCCTGCACGGCGATCAGCGCCATGGTCGAATCGAGCGCACCATCCCTGCGCTGGGTGATCGTCACGCCGCTGCCAGTGGCGACGTTTTGCTCGGCGATCCAGGCCAGGTCCTTGACGGCAGTGCCGGCGTTGACCACCAGGCGGAACCAGTCTTCGCGGAAGAAGTAGACGATCAGGTCATCGATGACGAAGCCCGATTCGTTCAGCATGCATGAATACAGTGCCTTGCCCGCTACCTGCAGCTTGTCGACGTTATTGGCCAGCAGGCCGCGCAGGAACGGCCGCGCATGGGCGCCTTCGATATCGACGACGCACATGTGCGAAACGTCGAACATGCCGACATCACGGCGCACGGCATGGTGTTCTTCGATTTGCGAACCGTAATTGACGGGCATGTCCCAGCCGCCGAAATCGACCATTTTGGCGCCGGCGGCGCGGTGTGCGGCATTGAGCGGGGTCGCGGAGAGCGTCATGAAAATCCTCGGACAGTAAAAGCATAAGGGGTCGTCGTCCACCGCGGCAATGTGATGCCGGCGGTGTGCGCGCCCCTCTGTCCTTGATACCTGAGAGATAGCGGACTGCTCCGCCTGCCCCTTCGGTGGACCGCCGGCAGATGCCGCGGCCGCTCTCCAGAGTGTGGCCGGCATGGTGCGATAGCGCGGCCCTTGAGCGGTCCTTTTGCCTGAGAGTTTTTGGGTGATGCCCCTTCGGCGGCAGTGAAGTAAAACGCTGCGCTCTCCCGATCAAGACCCGCACAATAGCAAATGTTCAAACGAAAGTAAAACGGTTCGGACGCCAGCGAAGTGATCAAACCGCCCGATTTTTTTGATAAATGCGCGCGGGCAAGCCGTCATCGCTGCTTTTTTGCAAGTGATTGACTGTTGTTTTGACCATGCGCGCACGACAGGTGTGGGGGAAGATTTCTTGGACTCTATTTGTTAGAATGTTGCATCTACTTTGCGGGCGACCACCATGAGCGAAGAAACCACTGTGCAACACAACGAGGCCTGGTTTACCCTGACCGGCGATGTCAACAGCGACATGGTGCACCGGGTGTTTGAAGCGGTGGCGGAGATGGCTGCCGATGGCCTCGACACCGCGCACGTACTGCTGCAGTCGAATGGCGGTTACGTCAGCGACGGTTTGTGTTTATATAATTTCCTGGCCAATTCGCCCGTCGAGTTTGTGATGTATAACGGCGGCGCGGTCGCCTCGATTGCCGTCATCGTCTACCTGGCCGGGCAGCGCCGCTATGCCAGCGAAACCGCGCGCTTCATGGTGCACAAGTCGCATGCCACCGCGTCGCCGGGGGCGCGGCCCGATGCGCTCAACATCATCGTCGAGGGTCTGCGCGCCGACGATGCGCGCACCGAGTCGATCTTGCGCAAGCATATCGAACTGGCGCCGGAGCAGTGGGCGATTCACCAATACTCCGATTTGCACCTGAATGCAGGCGATGCCCGTGTGGCGGGGATGATCGCTGCGGTTGGCGATTTTGCACCGCCCAAAGGCGCACGGCTGCGCAATATTTAATTTCAGTCAAATAGAAAAAAGCCTGTCGCGGTGCGAGCCGCGACAGGCTTTTTTGCGGGGCTTGGCAGTCGCGCCGGGGCCGCCGTCTTACTTGTCGTCGTTTTTATGGCTCTGGCGGCCAGCGGCGACGTGCTGGGCGTGGCTGCCGCCCTGGGTGCCCTGGCTGCTGCTATCGGATTTGCTGCCGCTGCCACTGGCCGCCGTCGATTGTTTGCTGCCGCTGGCCGGCGTCGATTGCCTGCTGCCCGCACCAGTGCCCGAGCCACTGCCCGAGGTCGACTGCTTGTTGCCGCTGCTGCTCTTGCTGGTCGATGCGGTGCTGTCCTTGTCTTGCAGGTTCGATGGCGATTTCGATGGCGTAGTCGATTGCTTGGTCATGGTCATTTCCTCGTGTGTATGCGTCGGATGCTGCGTTGGGCGGATGCACTCCAGGCTTGCCAACTACTGATGATTGGTCGCGTTTCCGGTGAAGCAATCATCCGATTCCGCCTGCGCGATCGGTATCGGAACAGTGCTTGAGCGCGTGTAGGATTTCTCCCTCGCACATTGCAATAAATCGCGCCCCGTGTAATTTTGCAAAGCCTTAAAATTCTTCCCAGTCATCTTCAGGCGCGCCGGCGCGCGCTCGTGCGCGTGTCGCTGTCGTCGGCCGTCGGCCGTGGCCGGCGCCGGCGGGCCGCGCCACGGCCGCGGCTGGCGTGGCCGCGCCGTTCGCTTGCGCGGCTGCGGGCGCCAGCGCCGCTGCCGGCGGCGCCAGCGCGATCGCCGTCTCGCTGCCCAGTTTAAAACCTGCCAGCGAGCGATCGAGCCCGGCGGCATGCTGGCCCAACTCGCCAGCGGCAATCGCCGCCTGTTCGACCAGCGCGACGTTTTGCTGGGTGGCCTGGTCCATCTCGGCGATCGCCCGGTTGACCTGTTCGATGCCGGCAGTCTGTTCGGCGCTGGCGGCCGCGATTTCGCCGATGATGCTGGTGACCCGCGCCACGCTTTTGACGACGTCGACCATGGTGCTGCCCGCCTTGTCGGCCAGCACGGTGCCGGCCTCGACCTGGCTGACCGAATCGTCGATCAGCAGCTTGATTTCGCAGGCGGCGGCGGCCGAACGCTGGGCCAGGCTGCGCACTTCGGAAGCGACCACGGCAAAGCCGCGGCCCTGTTCACCGGCACGCGCCGCTTCCACCGCAGCGTTGAGGGCGAGGATATTGGTTTGAAAGGCGATGCCATCGATGACCCCGATGATCTCGGCAATTCGTTTCGACGAGGCATTGATGGACGCCATCGTGCCGACCACCTCGGCCACCACCGTGCCCCCTTTGACTGCCACTTCCGAGGCCGACACCGCCAGCTTGCTGGCCTGGCTTGCGTGCTCGGCATTTTGCTTGACGGCCGCCGTGATCTGATCCATCGAGGCGGCCGTCTGTTCCAGCGCTGCCGCCTGCTGTTCGGTGCGTGCCGACAGCGCCTGGCCAGTGGCGGCGATGGTGGCGGCGCCGCGGCCGATGGCGGCACTGCCGCGGCGGGCACCGCCAACCGTCTGCGCCAGCTGCAGGCGCAGGGCGTCGAGGGCGCTGTGCAGCGGGCTGGCGCGGGCGGCGCCGGCCACGATGCCCAGTTCGCCGTCCTGCAAGCGGCGTGCGTGGCTGGCATCGTCATGGCGCGCGCGGGCAGCGCGCAGCATCAGCGCGCGCACCATCACGGCAGCGATCACCAGCGCCGTCAGCAATGCCAGGACGCTGACCGTGCGGGCCTGCGCGAGCAGGGCCTGGGCGCTGGCCTTGCCGTTGGCGTGTTGTGCCAACTGCAGGGCCACGGCGAATTGCTGGAGCAGCCAGGCGGCGCTGGCAGCGGGCACGCTCAGGGTCAGGACGGCAGCGGCGGCCAGGGCGGCGGCAAAGGCGTGCGGGCGGAGAGGGGGCATGGCGGTATCCTTGAAAGCCGGGGATTGCCCATCGTAATTAAATTCCTATTGGCACTATTGCGGTTTATCAAATGCCGGGCAGGCAATGCCGTGTTGCGTAACTGACGCAGCACAGAACACCGGTGACTGGACATTAAAATTATTATTGCCATGTGGAAATTATGTGCCAAAATAGAAGAAGCGCAGATCATGTCGCGGTCGAGGCTTTCAATCATGGCAATTCATTCAATAAAGCAAACTGTATCGGGGTCCTCGCTGCCGCCGGCGCAGACGCAATTGGACCGCCTGGTGGAACAGGCTGTGGGTCACCTCAACGAAGGGTTGACGGCCCTGTGCGGCCGTCTGGCCGCCGCGTTTCTCGACGTCGACGATCCCTTGCTGGACGCGGCCGCCGTGTATCACCGGGTACGCGCCGGCAATTTGCTCAAGTCGCAAAGTTACGCCTTCATTCATCTGAGCAGTGCTGCCATCGATAGCCTGATCCGCAAACAAGCGCTGACCCTGCGGCCGCAGCCGAAACTGGCGGTGGCGCCCAGCGCCGATGCCTTGCGCTTGGTGCCGCTCGAAGAAATGGACTTGAGTGTCACCTTCGCCACCCTCAGCCGGCCGTTCGAGGCTGGCTGCGCCGAGGCGCTGGCCACGCTCAACGTGCGCCTCGGCTTTTTGCTCGAGCGCGACACCTTGCGGGTCAGCCAGAACCCGTTCCGGCCCGACCTGGTGTTGCTCGCCCTGCACCAGGCGTGGTGCGAATTTTCGCCCGAGGCCGACAGCCACGCCCAGTTCGCCCCCTTGCTCAAGCCGGGCGTCGGCCCCGATTTTGCGCCCCTGTATGAATTGCTCAACGGCGCTCTCGAAGCGAGCAGCGGTCAGGCCATGCGGATTCGCAAAAGCGAAAATGCGGCACGCGCCAAGGCCGAACGCGCCAGCAGCAAGGCGGCGCTGGCCAGCCAACTGCGCCAGCTGATGGCGCACGATGGTCACCATGGCCACGACGGTTACACTGGCTACGAGCTGCCGCTGATCGCCGATTTGCCGCAGATGCCACAAGGCAAGGGCGGCTGGCGACCCAGCGGCGCCGACGGTTTCGACGTCGCGCCCCTGGTGGCGGCCACCCACGATGCGCGCCAGTCGCATGGGGCCAGCGCACACGCCGCCGGTTTTGCCGGTGCCCCGGCGCCAGCGCAGGGCGGCCAGTTTGCCAGCGGCGGGCACGGTGCGCACGGTCCAGCGCATTGCCTGTTGCCCGCCATCGACGCCGGCATGGTGCCAGGCGCCGGCACCCAGGGCCAGCACATGCAGCCGAGCGGTCTGCTCGAGCTGCTGGCGCGTCTGCCGGCCCTGTCGGCGCTGGCGGGCGCCGCGTCGGCGTCGGCATCACCCACCGCTGATGGCGGGGCACCGGCCGCTGGCCAAAACGTGTTTTATTTGCCGCGCCTGAAACAGGCAATGCCCGCTGGCGCCCTCAACCGGGGCGATGCCACCACCCTAGATTTGCTCTCGCGTATTTTCGACACGGTCTATCTGGATGATTCGATCCCCCAGCCGACCCGCGAGCTGATCCAGTATCTGCAGGCGCCCGTACTCAAGGCCGCCTTGCTCGACAAAGCGTTCTTTTATCAGGAAGACCATCCGGCACGCCGCATGATCGACTTGATGTCGCGCATGGGCTGGGAGCAGCGGGCCCCCGACGATCCCTTGTTCCAGGCCATGCAGCGCGGCGTCGAACGGGTTGGCCGCGATAGCGAGGCCAACGTCGCGGTGTTTGCCGAGGCAGTGGCCGAACTCGAAGCGAGCCTGTCCAGCGAAGAGCAGGCCACTGCCGTGGTCATGGCAGCGCCGATTGCCGCTGCCCTCAAGCAGGAAAAAGTGGTGGCGGCCACCCGTTCGGCCAAGACTGCCGTCGCCCTGCGCGTCGGCGGCGGCCAGCTGGCCAATGTGGTGGAAGCCTTCCTGCAGCAAAAATGGACCTCGGTGCTGGCGCTTGCCTATTCGGTGGAGACGGAAAAGCCAGGCGCGGTCGGCAACGCCACCCGCACCATGGATGACCTGATCTGGAGCGTCAAGCCGAAGATTACCGTCGAGCAGCGCAAGCAAATGATCGCCCGCCTGCCCGGCCTGCTCACCACGCTCAACAAATGGCTCGATATCATCAAGTGGCAAGATGGCGAGCGCCTGCAGTTTTTTGCCGAGCTGGCCGAGTGCCATGCCTCGATCGTCCGTGCCCCGATCGAACTGTCGCCCGAGCGCCAGCTCGAAGTGGCCCTCGAGGCGGCCCAGCAGGACGCCTTGCAGCGGGTCGAAAACGAGCAGGCGATGGCCGCGGCCGAGCAGCGCGAAGTGGCGCGCGCCGAACTCGACCCCGTATTGACGGCGATCGATGGCCTCGAGCGCGGCGCCTGGCTGGAATTTGCCGCGCCCGATGGCAGCGCAAGCCGCACCGTCAAGCTGGCCTGGATCAGCCCCCTGCGTTCGCTGTTCATCTTTTCCACCATGGCGCGCAAGGAAGCCTTCTCGATGGCCGCCGACAAGCTGGCCGAGGCCTGGCAATCTGGTCGCGTGCGCGTCGTGCGCCAGGATGGCATGGTGGCGCAAGTGCTGGCCGATGCCCTGGCCGGCAATGATGGCGGCGCCGTCGCTGCCTGTGTAGCGCCGCGCGCTCGCCGGCCCTTTCTGCTGCCCACTCTCCGTTGCTGAGCGCCGCGCACTGAAGCGCCCAGCGGCAAGCAGGGCTCTGCCCTGCGGCACGCTTTTCCTGCCGCGCCAATGGTATGATCGCCTTCGAAAAAAATGTTTCCCCCAGGAGCTAGCACCTTGCGTCTTTCGTCCATCAAGTTATCCGGCTTCAAATCCTTCGTCGACCCCACCAATTTCCAGGTGCCCGGTCAGCTGGTCGGCGTGGTCGGACCGAATGGCTGCGGCAAGTCGAACATCATCGATGCCGTGCGCTGGGTCCTGGGCGAATCGAAGGCCTCGGAATTGCGCGGCGAATCGATGCAGGACGTGATTTTTAATGGCTCGACCCACCGCAAACCGGCCGGGCGCGCCTCGGTCGAGCTGGTGTTCGACAACCAGCTGGGCAAGGCTGCCGGCCAGTGGGGCATGTATGCCGAAATCGCCGTCAAGCGCACCCTCACGCGCGACGGCACCTCGACCTATTACATCAATGGCCAGCCGGTGCGGCGGCGCGACATCCAGGATATCTTTCTGGGCACGGGACTGGGGCCGCGCGCCTACGCCATCATCGGCCAGGGCATGATTTCGCGCATCATCGAATCGCGCCCGGAAGAGCTGCGCGTGTTTCTCGAAGAAGCCGCCGGCGTCTCCAAGTACAAGGAACGCCGCCGCGAGACGGAAAACCGGCTCGGCGACACCCGCGAAAACCTGCTGCGGGTGGAAGACATCCTGCGCGAACTGAACGCCAACCTGGAAAAACTCGAAGCGCAGGCGCGCGTGGCGACCCGCTTTCACCAGCTGCAGGGTGAACAGGAAGAAAAGCAAAAGCTGCTGTGGCTGCTGCGCAAGAATGAGGCGCAGGCCGAGCAGCAGCGCCATTTCCGCGAGATGGAAGCGGCGCAAACGGCACTGGAAGCGCACACGGCGGGCCTGCGCCACGTCGAGCTGGAACTCGAACAGATGCGCCAGGCCCACTTCGCCGTCGGCGACCGCCTGCACACGGCGCAAGGCCAGCTGTACCAGACCAACACCGAAATCGGCGCCCTCGAAGCGCAAATCAAATTCGTGCTGGAGTCGCGCGCGCGCCTGCAGCAGCAGCTGGCGACCCTGCAAGGGCAGCGCGCCAGCTGGCAGCAGCAGGCCAGTGAGGTTGGCGAACAGCTCGAAGAAGCCGACTATCTGCTCGAGGAGCTCGGTGCACGTGTCGAGCAGGCTGCACAAGCTGCCGAACAGCATGGCGACGCCGTGCCGGCCCTCGACGCCGCCTGGCGGGCGGCGCAACAGGCCAGCCTGGATGCGCGCACCGGCATCATGCAGCTGCAGCAAAAAATCGCCCTGTCATCGGACCGCCAGCGCAACGCCGCCCAGGTCATGCAGGGGTTGACGGTGCGCCGCGAGCGCCTGCAGCAGGAAAAGCACAGTTTGCACCTGCCCGATTCGAGTCACCTGAGCAAGCTGCGCCTGCAGCTGGAAGAACAACAGCAGGCCCTGGAAGAACAGGCCCTGCTGCTCGAAGAAACGCTCGAGCAGCAGGGCAGGGTCGAGCTCGAACGCAGCGCAGCGCAGGCGCAGGTCAACCAGGAAAGCGCTGCCAACGCCCAGCTCGAAGCGCGCCTGAATGCGGCGCGCCAGATGCAGGAACGGGTGCAAAGCCAGGGCAAGGTGCAGCCGTGGCTGAAAAAGCATGAACTCGACGGCTTGCCGCGCCTGTGGCAAAAGCTGCAGGTCGAGGCCGGCTGGGAAACCGCGCTCGAAGCGGTGCTGCGCGAACGCACGGGCGCCCTCGAGATCTCCAACCTCGACTGGGCCGGGGGTTTTTTTGCCGATGCGCCGCCGGCCAAGCTGGCGCTGTACACGCCGATGCTGTCGGCCAATGGCGCAGCCGAGCAGCCAGGCTTGACGCCGTTTATGCGCATCGTGCGCATCAATGAAGCGCCGCTGCGCGGTGTGCTGCAGGACTGGCTGGCGGGCGTCTACCTGGCCGACGACGCCGCGCAGGCGCTCGCGACGCGCGCCAGCCTGCCGGCCGGGGCCATGTTCATCACCCGCCAGGGCCATGCCATCACGGCCTCGAGCGTGCGCTTTTACGCCGCCGACGCCGAGCAGGATGGCATGCTGGCGCGCCAGCAAGAGATCGACAATACCGACCGCCAGCTGCGCGCGCAAACCATGCTGGCTGACGAAGCGCGCGCGCGCCAGGTGCGAGCCGACGCCGCCGGGGCCGACCTCGGCCGTCGCCTGCAGGACGCCCGCCAGCGCAGCACCAGCCTGACCCAGGCAGTGCACGCGCTGCAGCTCGAGGTACTCAAGCAGTCGGAGGTCGAAGCGCGTTTTAACCAGCGCAGCACGCAGATCGATGCCGACCTGGCCGACATCGACGCCCAGCAGCAGGAGCAGCAGATGCTGCGCCTGGAAGCGGAGGCGGCCTTCGAAGAACTCGACCTTGAGCTGGCTGACCTGCAGGGCGCCTTTGAAGAGCAGCAAACGCGGTTCCTCGACCAGGAACAGGGCCTGGCACGGGCGCGCGAACGGCTGCGCGAACTGGAGCGGGCGGCGCAGGAAGCGCAGTTCGCTGAAAAATCCCAGCGCAGCAAGATCGACGAACTGCGCCGCACCCTGGCCACCGCCAGCATCCAGGCGGCCCAGGTGGGCGAGGCACTGGCGCGCGGCCAGCAGGAAGCGGCGGCCCTGGAAGATGGCGCCGCCGCCGACGGCTTGCAGGAATTGCTGGAGCGTCGCACCGGCCAGGAAATGGCGCTATCGAATGCCCGCCATGAACTCGACCAGATTGCCCAGCAGCTGCGCCAGGCCGAAGAAGCGCGCATGACGGCCGAGCGCAGCCTGCAGCCGCAGCGCGACAAAATTTCGGAAACCCAGTTAAGGGAACAGGCGGCGCGCCTGAACCAGGAACAGTTCGCCGAAGCGCTGCGCGCGGTCGCTGCCGACGAAGCGGCGCTGGCGGCCAAACTCGAGCCGGAGATGCGCCCGGCGCTGCTGCAGGGCGAGGTGACCCGCCTCAGTACGGCCATCGCCGCGCTCGGTGCGGTCAATCTGGCCGCCCTCGACGAGCTGGCGCAGGCCTCCGAGCGCAAGCATTTTCTCGACGCCCAGAACGCCGACCTGGTCGAAGCGATCAACACGCTCGAAGACGCCATCGCCCGCATCGACCGCGAAACGCGCGATCTGCTGCAAAGCACTTTCGACCAGGTCAACCTGCATTTCTCGGAACTGTTCCCGATCCTGTTCGGTGGCGGCAATGCGCGCCTGGTGATGACGGGCGATGAAATTCTCGACGCCGGCGTGCAGGTGATGGCGCAGCCGCCGGGCAAGAAAAACGCCACCATTCACCTGCTGTCGGGCGGCGAAAAGGCGCTGACCGCCACCGCGCTGGTGTTTTCCATGTTCCGCCTGAACCCGGCGCCGTTCTGCCTGTTAGATGAAGTCGATGCCCCGCTCGACGACGCCAACACCGAGCGCTTTTGCCGCATGGTCAAGCGGATGTCCGAGCACACCCAGTTCCTGTTCATCTCGCATAACAAGATCGCCATGGAGATGGCCAACCAGCTCATCGGCGTGACCATGCAGGAGCAGGGTGTGTCGCGCATCGTGGCGGTCGATATGGATAGCGCCGCCCACGGCGCCGCGCTGGCCGCGCTGGGAGTCTGACGCCGCTATTTGCCGCGCCCGCATGGCGTGCGCAGGCTGATATTGGTATCATGGTCACGCCTGCGGCCCGCGTGCGTGCCTCAGGGGGCGATGGCGTGGTACCCTCGCTCAGGCGAGCATCACCCGAGTCCTGCGTAGCAGGCCGCATGTCCAGTACGTATGTTGAGTAAGCATGTTCGAGCCGACCAAGCAATCACAGAATAATTAATAAGGAATTCGCCCATGCCGGGATACTTCAAGCCTGCCGCCAGCGCGCGCACGGCGACCGCGACCGAGGCGCACGCAGCATGACCGATCTTCAAATGAGCCTCATTGGCGGCGCCGTGGTGTTTGTCGGCGCGGTATTTGTCTACAACAAGTGGCAGGAGCACAAGGCGCGCAAGAGCGTCGAGCGCGCCTTCGCCGCCGAACACGATGATGTGCTGATGGCGGGCGGCGAAGAGCGCGCCGCTGCGCCCGCTGCCGGCCACAGCGCGCATACCGCGCACATCCCCAACATGACCCACGCCGGCACCCGCGCCGAGCCCACCTTCGATGGCGTGCCGGCCGCTGCCGCTGCAGCGCCTTACGGTGACGGCCATGATCCGCTGTCCGGCCCGCCCACCGTGCGCGCGGAAGCGGTGGCGCTCGAAGCCGAGCAGGCCACCAGCCTGGTCGATCCCCTCATCGATTGCCTGATTCCCCTGGCGCTGGAAGTGGCCATGCGCGGCGACAAGCTGCTGCCAGCGCTGCACACCCTGCGCCATGTCGGCAACAAGCCGATTCACTACATTGGCCTGGCCGTCAGCGGCGAGTGGGAACCGATCGTCCGTGGCGGCGTCTACACCACCCTGCAGGCCGGCGTGCAGATGGCCAGCCGCACCACCGCCCTCAATGAACTCGAATACTCGGAACTGGTCACCCGCCTGCGCGCGCTGGCCGACGAGATCGGCGCCGAGCCGGAAATCCCCGACATGATCGAAGTGATGGGCGACGCCCGCACCCTGCACCGCTTTGTCGCCGGCCACGACGCCCAGCTGGGGGTGAACCTGATGTCAAATGGCGCCCCCTGGGCGATCGCCACCCTTATTGGCGCGCTGGAAAAGCAGGGCTTCGACGTGCGTCCCGACGGCCGCTTTGCCATGCCCGACGGCGATGGCGGTGTGCTGTTCACCCTCACCACCAATGTCACCCTGGGTGCCGACACCACCGCCCACCTGACGCTGTTGCTCGACGTGCCGGTGGTGGCGCCGGCGCGCGACGGCTTTGGCGCCATGGTCGCCTGCGCCCGCGCCATGGTCGGCCGGCTCGACGCCACCATCGTCGACGACAGCGGCCAGCCCCTGCTCGACGCCGCGCTGGCCGAGATCAACGGCCAGGTGCTCGAGTTCTACGACGAGATGGCCGCTGCCGATATTCCGGCCGGTTCGATCCGCGCCCTGCGCCTGTTCAGTTAAGGGGGCGCAGTGTCTGTATCGTTGCCTGTCGCCGTTGATGGCGCACCGCGTGCGCCTGAGGCAGCTGTGCTGGCGCGCATCGCTGCGCTGACGGATGAACTCAATCGCCATAGTCACGCTTACCACGTGCTGGATGCGCCCACCATTCCCGACGACGAGTATGACCGCCTGTTCGCCGAGCTGCAGGCGCTCGAAGCGGCCTGGCCGCAGGCGGTGTCGAACGATTCGCCCACCCACCGCGTGGGTGGCGCGCCGATCCCGGAATTTAAGCAGGTCACCCACACGGTGCCGATGTTGTCGTTAAATAACGGCTTTTCGCCCGAAGACGTCGACCATTTCGACCGCCGCGTGCGCGAAGGGCTGGGCGCCGATGCGGTGCCGGTCACGTACACGGCTGAACTCAAATACGATGGCCTGGCGATCAGCCTGCGCTACGAACACGGCGTGTTCGTGCAGGCCGCTACCCGTGGCGATGGCGCCACCGGCGAAGACGTCACCACCAACATCCGCACGGTGCGCAACATCCCGCTGCGCCTGCATGGGGCGTCGCCGCCGGCGGTGCTGGAAGTGCGCGGTGAAGTGTTGATGGTCAAGGCCGAATTTGCCGCCCTCAATGCGCGCCAGCGTCAGGCCGGCTTGCGCGAGTTCGTCAATCCGCGCAACGCCGCCGCCGGCAGCCTGCGCCAGCTCGATTCGCGCATCACTGCCAGCCGCAAGCTGCGCTTTTACAGCTACGGCATCGGCGCCCTCGAAGGGGCGACCATGCCCGAGTCGCATGCGGGCCTGCTCGACTGGTTCGCCAGCCTCGGCCTGCCAGTGTCGAATGAACGCGCGCTGGTCCAGGGCGCCGCCGGTCTGCTGGCGTATTTCGAGCGGGTCGCTCAGCGCCGTGCGCAGCTGCCGTACGACATCGATGGCGTGGTCTACAAGGTCGACCGCCTGCAAGACCAGCGGCAGCTGGGCTTTGTCGCGCGCGCGCCGCGCTTTGCCATGGCCCACAAATTTCCCGCCGAAGAAGCGCTGACCGAGGTGCGCGATATCGGCGTGCAGGTGGGCCGCACCGGCGCCATTACCCCGGTGGCGCGCCTGGCGCCCGTGTTCGTCGGCGGCGTCACCGTGGAAAACGCCACCTTGCACAATGAAGGCGAAGTGCGCCGCAAGGACATCCGCATCGGCGACACCGTCATCGTGCGGCGTGCCGGCGACGTCATCCCCGAAGTGGTGGCATACGTCGCCGAGCGGCGGCCGGACGATGCGCGCGAGTTCGTCATGCCGACCAGCTGCCCGGTGTGCGGCTCGGCCATCGTCCGTCTGGAAGACGAAGCGGTGGCGCGCTGCTCCGGCGGCTGGACCCATTGCAGCGCGCAAAAGAAGGGCGGCTTGATGCACTTCGTGTCGCGCCGCGCCATCGACGTCGAAGGCCTCGGTGACCAGCTGATCGAGCAGCTGGTCGACCGCGGCCTGGTCGATACCGCTGCCGACCTGTACGCGCTTGACGCCGCTCGCCTGCAGGTCCTCGAGCGGATGGCCGCCAAATCGGCGCAAAACGTGATCGCCGCCCTCGACAAATCGAAGGACACCACGCTGGCGCGCTTCATCTATGCGCTGGGTATTCGCAATGTGGGCGAATCGACCGCCAAGGCGCTGGCCCGCCATTTCGGCAATCTCGACGCCTTGCTGCACGCCGCCGCCTTCGAGGGTGGCCTGCAGCTGCTCGAGGTGGACGACGTCGGCCCCATCGTGGCGCGCTCGATCTCCGAGTTTTTGACCGACGCCGTCAATCTTGATCTGGTGGCGCGCCTGCGCGCAGTGTTGCGCTGGACCGAGGGCGAACACGTGATGACGCGTCCCGCCGGCGTATTTGCCGGCAAGACGCTGGTCATCACCGGCACCTTGCCCACCATGAGCCGCGAAGCGGCGGCGGCGCTGATCGAAGCGGCCGGCGGCAAGGTGTCCGGCTCGGTGTCGAAAAAGACCGCGATCGTCGTTGCCGGCGCCGATGCTGGCAGCAAGCTGGCCAAGGCACAGGAACTCAATCTGACCATCGTCGACGAAGCGGGCTTGCTGGCCCTGCTGGCGCCAGCGCCACTATAAACTTTCATCGAAAACCAAAAATAGTAGGCCCATGAGAAAAATCACCAAAGCAGTGTTCCCCGTCGCCGGTCTCGGCAGCCGCTTTCTGCCCGCCACCAAGGCGCAGCCGAAGGAAATGCTGCCCATCGTCGACAAGCCCTTGATCCAGTATGCGGTGGAAGAAGCGGTCGCCGCCGGCATCACCGAGATGATTTTTATTACCGGCCGCAACAAGCGGGCCATCGAAGACCATTTCGACAAAGCCTATGAACTCGAAGCCGAGCTGGAAGCGGCGGGCAAGCAGGCGCTGCTCGACTTCGTCCGTAACGTCATTCCCAAGCACATCACCTGCATTTACATTCGCCAGTCGGCGCCGCTGGGCCTGGGCCACGCGGTGCTGTGCGCGCGCCCGGTGGTGGGCAATGCGCCGTTCGCCGTGCTGCTGGCCGACGACTTCATGGACAGCGCTGACGGCCACGCCCCCGTGCTGGCGCAAATGACGGAGATCTACAACTACGAAAAATGCTCGCTGCTGGCAGTCCAGGATGTGCCGCGCGCGAATACCCGGCAGTACGGCATCGTCAGTGCCAGCGCTTACCGCCCCGGCCTCGAGCTGGTCTCCGGCATCGTCGAAAAACCGCAGCCGGAAGTGGCGCCATCGACGCTGGCCGTGGTCGGCCGCTACGTGCTGACGGCGAAAATTTTTGATCACCTCGAGCACCTCGGCACCGGCGCCGGCGGCGAAATCCAGCTCACCGACGGCATCGCCGCCCTGATGGCCGACGAACGGGTACTGGCACACCGCTACGCCGGCACGCGCTATGATTGCGGTTCCAAGCTCGGTTACCTGAAGGCGATGACGGCGATGGGCCTGAAACATCCCGAGACGGCAGCCGGTTACCGCGAATTTCTCGATCAAATGAACAACCGCATGGAGACGCCATGACAGTACGCGACATCTTGAAGATGGGCGATCCGCGCCTGTTGCGGATGGCCGAACCGGTCACCGAGTTCGACACGCCGGCAATGCGCGCGCTGATTGCCGACATGTTCGACACCATGCACGCTGCCAACGGCGCGGGCCTGGCGGCGCCGCAGATCGGCGTCAACCTGCAACTGGTGATTTTTGGCTTCAAGGACAACCAGCGCTATCCGGACGCACCGCCGGTGCCGCAGACGGTGCTGATCAATCCCCTGTTGACCCCCTTGTCCGACGAGATGGATGAAGCCTTCGAAGGCTGCCTGTCGGTGCCGGGCCTGCGCGGCGTGGTCGAGCGCTTTACCCGCCTGCGCTATGAAGGCGTCGACCAGTTCGGCGCGCCCATCGTGCGCGACGCCGAAGGTTTTCATGCGCGCGTGGTGCAGCACGAAGTGGACCATCTGCATGGCGTGCTGTACCCCATGCGGATCACCGACTTTTCGCGCTTTGGTTACACCAGCGTGATGTTCCCCGACATGCAACCGGATGAAGACGATTGAAAACCACCCCTGTCTTGCTGGCGTTAACTGCGCTAGTTGCGCTGCTGGTGCCGGCGGCCCATGCCGACGAACTGTTCACCGCCATCGATGGGGCGCCGCGCCGCGCACTGTGGGTCGATACTGGCTTTGCGACCTGGCACTTTAATCGCGACAAGGATTTGAACGGCGCCAACCGCGGGCTGGGCCTCGAGTACCAGCTGCGCGGCGACCTTGCCGCCACGATGGGCCGTTTTTATAACAGCGACCGCGCCTATTCGAATTATGCGGGCGCGATCTGGCAGCCATATGCCATCGGTCCCGTGCGCCTCGGCGCCGTCATCGCGGCCTTCAATGGCTACCCGCACATGCGCGCGGGTGGCTGGTTTCCGGCCCTGATCCCGGTAGCGACGCTGGAATACCAGCGCGTTGGCGTCAACATCGGCGTGGTGCCGAGCTATAAAGACCGGCTGTACGGCGGCATCTCGGTGCAGCTCAAGCTCAAGCTGTTCGAGTAGAGCGATTACAGCGCCGCTGCCTCAGAACTGTTCTTCCGGCCGCAGATAGCGCCACTGGCCGACCGGCAAGTCACCGAGCTTGACCTTGCCGATGCGCACCCGCTTGAGGCCCAGCACTTTCAAGCCCACCATGTCGCACATGCGGCGGATCTGCCGCTTCTTGCCTTCTTTCAGAGTAAAGCTGAGCTGGTCTTCGTTTTGCCAGCGCACCTTGGCCGGCAGCAGCGCCTTGCCATCCATCCACAAACCAAAACACAGCTTTTTCAGGTCGGCCTCGGGCAGGGTGCCGGGCTTGCTGTACTGTACGCGCACCAGGTATTCCTTTTCGATCACCGTGTCTTCGCCGATCAGCGTCTTGGCCACGCGCCCGTCCTGGGTCAGGATCAGCAGACCCACCGAATCGATGTCGAGCCGGCCAGCCGGCACCAGCGAGCGCAGCTGGGTCGGATGGAACTGCTCGGGCGACGGATCGTCGGCCCAGCGGTTTTCCGCCTTGATCAGCGCCACGGCCGGGGTATAGCCATCTTCGGCCTGGCCGCTGACGTAGCCCATTGGTTTATTGATCAGCACGGTGACGCGCTTTGATTGCTCGGCGGCGGCTTGCCGCTCGACCGACACTTTTTGCTCGGGATAGACCTTGCTGCCCAGTTCGGACACCACCTGGCCGTCGACCCGTACCCAGCCCCGTGCAATCCACTCGTCGGCCTCGCGGCGCGAGCACAGGCCCAGTTCGGACATCCGTTTCGACAGTCTTAAAAGCTCACTCATTGATTCCTGGTACTTTCCTATACTTGTAAAGCATCGAGCAGCTCGGTTTCAAGCTGGATCTGATTTCTCGGGGTCGACAGCGCGGCGCCATCGACCAAAAACACGTCTTCGACACGCTCGCCCAAGGTCATCACTTTTGCGGTGTGCAAATTGATGCGGTGGCGCGCCAGCACGCTGGCAATCGAATAGAGCAGGCCGGTGCGGTCGGCCGCCGATACCGACAGCAGGTAGTACTGGCCTTTTTCGTCAGGGCGCAAATCGACCGTCGGCGTGACGGGAAAGCTGCGCGACAGGCGCGACAGGCGGCCGTGGCTGGGCGCCGGCAGCGGTGCCTGGCGGCTCAGCAGTTCGCAAATCTCGTGCTCGATCATGCTGATGATGTCGCGGTAATTCTTGGCAAAGTTTTGCTCCGTTACCAGGAAGGTATCGAGCGCATAGCCGCCCCGCGTGGTGTGGATCTTGGCATCGAAAATACTGAAATTCTTGCGGTCGAAATAACTGCACAGGCGGGCGAACAGGTCGGGCTGGTCACGGATGTAGACCGCCACCTGTAGACCTTCGCCGACCGGCGAGAGGCGGCAGTTGACCACCGGTTTGCTGCTGTCGAGTTTGTCGTACAGGCTGCGCGTTTGCCAGGCGATGGTGGCGGCGTCGTGGCGCAGGAACCAGGCCATGTCGAGCTGGTCCCACAGGGCGGCGTGGGCTTGCTCGGGCAGGCCGGCCAGGCGCAGCATGGCGCGCGCTTCGTCCTGGCGGTTGCGCAGTTCGCGGTCGGCCGAGTGCGGCTCGCCCCCCAGCACGCGCAGGGTGATGCGGTACAAATCTTCGAGCAGCTTGGCCTTCCAGGCATTCCATACTTTCGGGCTGGTGCCGCGGATGTCGGCCACCGTCAGCAGGTACAGCGCGGTCAGATGGCGCTCGTCGCCGACGGTGGCGGCAAAGGCGGCAATGACGTCGGGGTCCGACAGATCCTGCTTTTGCGCCACCTGCGACATGCTGAGATGGTGCTCGACGAGGAACACCACCAGCTCGGTATCGGCCGCCTGCAAGCCGTGCTCGTCGCAAAAGGCGCGCGCATCGGCCGTGCCCAGCTTCGAATGGTCGCCGCCGCGGCCCTTGGCGATATCGTGGAACAGCGCTGCCACGTAGAGCAGCCAGGGGTCGCGGAAATTGGCGATCAAGCCGCTGCAAAACGGGTATTCGTGGGCGTGCTCGCTCATGGTGAAGCGCCGCATGTTGCGCACCACCATCATGATGTGCTGGTCGACCGTGTAGACGTGGAACAGGTCGTGCTGCATCTGGCCGACGATATGGCGAAACGCCGGCAGGTAGCGCCCTAAAATGCTCATTTCATTCATGCGGCGCAGCGCGTGCACCAGGCCGACGGGCGCCTGCAGGATGCGCAGAAAGGCGGCGCGGTTGCCGGCATCGGCGCGGAAGGCGTCGTCGATCAGCGCGCGCGCGTGCCACAGCGCGCGGGTGGTGCGCGCCGTCAATCCCTTCAGGTTGGGGCGCTCGGTCATCAACACGAACAGCTCGAGCATGGCGGCGGGCTGCTGCTCGAATACGCCGTCTTCGCTAATGTCGATCAAGTCATTGACTTCATTGAAGCGCGCATTGATGGTGGTGACGCTCTCGGGGTGCGGAAACAGTTGCGCCTCGATGTTTTGCAGCAGGATGGTATTGAGCTGGGTGACCGTCTTGGCGGCCCAGTAGTAGCGCTGCATCAGCAGTTCGCTGGCACGGCGCGCATTGCTGCCTTCGCCCGTCGAGCGCAGGCCGAAGGTTTCGGCGATCGGCGTCTGGACGTCGAACACCAGCCGGTCTTCGCGCCGTCCGGCGTGCAGGTGCAGGCGGATGCGGATGTCCTTGAAGGCCGATTCCTTTTCCATCAGCGCGCGCGCCTCGGTCTGGTTGATCAGGCCGCGCGCAGCCAGTTCGCGCCACGAGTTGGCCAGCCCCGCCGCTTTGGCCACCCACAAGATCACTTGCAGGTCGCGCAAGCCGCCCGGGCTTTCCTTGCAATTCGGTTCCAGTGCAAAGGCGGTGTCTTCGTACTTGGCATGGCGCAGGCGCATTTCGGCGGCCTTGGCCTGGTAAAACGCCTGCGGGTCGAGCGCGTCCCAGTACCGCCGCTGCAGGTCGGCGAACAATAGCGGGTCGCCCGCCACCAGCCGCGCTTCCAGCAAGCTCGTCTGCACGGTGATGTCGGCGCGCGCTTCGCTCAGGCATTCCTCGACGGTGCGGATGCTGCTGCCGATTTCCAGGCCCAGGTCCCACAGCAGCTGCACCAGCTGCTCGAGCTTGTCGGCAGTAGCGGCGCTGGCCGGTTCGCCCAGCAGGATCAACAGGTCGACATCGGAATACGGAAACAGTTCGCCGCGCCCGTAGCCACCGACCCCCACCAGCGCCGCATTGGCGGGCAGGCCGGCGTCGTGGAAGGCCTCGGTGAGCACCCGGTCGACGCTCTGGCGCAGCCCGCGCAGCAGCTTTTCCGGTTTGCTGTCGTCGCGAAAGGCGGCCGTCAGCTGCTGGCGGTCGGCCTTGAGCTGTTCTTTCAAGAGCAGCCGGTGCGATTGGCGGCTGGCGGCGTCGACCTGCATCACTCAGGCCGCAGCGGTGGCGGCCTGGGCGCTAATGAACGCCGGCGGTGGTGGCGTGCCGGCCGACTGGGTCAGGATTTCGTAGCCGGTTGCGGTCACCAGCACGGTGTGTTCCCACTGCGCCGACAGGCTGCGGTCCTTGGTTTTGATGGTCCAGCCATCGTTCATTTCCTTGATGTCGCGGCGACCCGAATTGATCATCGGTTCGATCGTGAAAATCATCCCGGCCTCGAGTTTTTCGAGGGTGCCGGGACGGCCGTAATGGAGTACCTGCGGCTCTTCGTGGAACACCTTGCCGATGCCATGGCCGCAAAATTCGCGCACCACGCTGTAGCCGTTTTTCTCGGCATGGACCTGGATGGCGTGGCCGATATCGCCCAGGTGGGCGCCCGGCTTGACTTTCGAGATGCCGATCCACATGCATTCATAGGTCACTTCCGACAGGCGCTTGGCCATGATGGTCGGTTCGCCCACCAGGAACATGCGGCTGTTGTCGCCGTGGTAACCATCCTTGATGACGGTGATGTCGAGGTTGACCGAGTCGCCGCTCTTTAGCACTTTGTCGCCCGGGATGCCGTGGCAGATGACGTCGTTGACCGAGGTGCAGATGGCTTTCGGATAAGGCGTATAGCCGGGCGGGCAATAGTTCAGGGGGGCCGGGGTGGTGCCTTGCACATTGACCATGTATTCATGGCACAGGCGATCGAGCTCACCGGTGGTGACGCCCATCTTGACGAAGGGCGTGATGTAGTCGAGCACTTCGGCGCCGAGGCGGCCGGCAACGCGCATGCCTTCGATGTCGGCGGGCGATTTGATGGAAATATTGGACATAGTCATTCTTTACTAAAAGAGGAGGCGGCCGGCCTGACGGGTCGGGGCAGCGGCGATACCGTCATTATAAAGGAAGATGGCAGCGCGTATTCCGCAGGGCACGATGGGGCGCCGCGCAGGGGCGTGTTGAGTTTTCCCACAAAAGCGCCTATAATCTCGGGTTGCCCGGATCGCTTTATGCGAACTGAAGCAAAAGAAACAAAAACAAGTGTTAAAAATCGTATTTTAAATACAATCTAAATACAATCGTAAAATCGCGAGTTCGGTCGCAAAGGGTGCCTGATTGGTGCTGACCGAATTCCAGACCCAACCCTGGAGAAATACCATGTCCGTAACAATGCGCGAAATGCTCGAAGCCGGTGTCCACTTCGGCCACCAAACCCGTTTCTGGAACCCAAAGATGGCACCGTTCATCTTCGGTCACCGCAACAAGATCCATATCATCAACTTGGAAAAGACGATGGGTATGTATCAGGAAGCCATGAAAACCATCAAGCAAGTGTCGGCTCAGCGCGGCACCATCCTGATGGTCGGCACCAAGCGCCAGGCCCGTGACATCATCGCCGCCGAAGCGCAACGCGCCGGCGTGCCTTACGTCGACCAGCGCTGGCTGGGCGGCATGCTGACCAACTTCAAGACCATCAAGACCTCGATCAAGCGCCTGAAAGACATGGAAGCCCAGGTTGAAGACGGTTCGGTTGAGAAGCTGTCGAAAAAAGAAGGCCTGATGTTTGAACGTGAAATGGTCAAGCTGCAAAAAGCCATCGGCGGTATCAAGGACATGGGCGGCGTTCCTGACGCCATCTTCGTGGTCGACGTCGGCTACCATAAAGGCGCCATCACCGAAGCCGGCAAGCTGGGCATCCCGGTCATCGGCATTGTCGACACCAACCACTCGCCAGAAGGCGTCACCCACATCATCCCGGGTAACGACGACTCGTCGAAAGCGATCATGCTGTACGCCCGCGGCGTTGCAGATGCGATCCTCGAAGGCCGCGCCAGCGCGACCAACGAAGTGGCCGACATGGTCAAGGCCGCCGGCGCCGACGAATTTGTCGAAGTGTCCGAGCAAGCGTAAGTTTTGCAGTTCCGCCGCCGGCGCAAGCCTGGCGGCACCATAAAAAGGGTGGCAGTATGCTCACCCTTTTTTTTAAACCGGGATCGCAGCGAGATGCGCGCACGCAACGCAATGAGCACCAGCGGCGCACCGCCGGCCCGGATCAACGACACTATTTAGGAGAATCACATGGCAGCTATTACCGCAGCGATGGTAGGCGAACTGCGCGGCAAGACCGACGCACCAATGATGGAATGCAAAAAAGCACTGACCGAAGCCGAAGGCGACATGGCCCGTGCTGAAGAAATTCTGCGCGTCAAGCTGGGCGGCAAAGCCTCGAAAGCCTCGTCGCGCATCACCGCCGAAGGCGTGGTGGTGGCCTACATCGCCGGCAACGCCGGTGCTGTGCTGGAAATTAACAGCGAAACCGACTTCGTCGCCAAGAACGATGACTTCATGAAGTTGGCCAATGACGCCGCCCAACTGGTGACCGAACACAACCCGGCCGACGTCGCTGCCCTGCTGGCCCTGCCACTCGACGGCAAGACGCTCGACGAAGTGCGTGCTGCCCTGATCGGCAAAATCGGCGAAAACATGTCGATCCGTCGCTTCCAGCGCTTTGAAACCACCGGCAAGCTCGCTTCCTACATCCACAGCAACCGCATCGGCGTGATCGTCGAATTCGACGGCGCTGACGAGCAGGTTGGTAAAGATGTTGCCATGCACATCGCCGCCATGAAGCCGGTGTCGCTGTCGGCTGACCAGGTGCCTGCCGAGCTGATCGAAAAAGAACGCTCCGTCGCCGCCCTCAAAGCCCAGGAAGATGCCGACCAGGCCGCCGCCGCTGGCAAGCCTGCACAGTCGCCGGAAATCCTCGCCAAGCGCCTCGAAGGTTCGGTCCAGAAGTACCTGAAAGAAGTCTCGCTGCTGAACCAGCCGTTCGTCAAGAACGACAAGCAGTCGATCGAACAGATGCTCAAGGCCGCCGGTGCCACCGTCAAGTCGTTCGCCATGTTTGTCGTCGGCGAAGGTATCGAGAAGAAGCAGGATGATTTTGCGGCGGAAGTCGCAGCGCAGATCGCAGCGTCCAAGCAGTAACAGCGAGTTGCAAAGCGGGCCGGAAGGCCCGTTTTTTTAACTGCATTAAAAGCAACTGTACTAAAGAAATAGATGGTGCCGCACGCCCACGAGGCGCGGCTTCTCCATCAGGCAACACTCAATAAACGTCACCCAGGAGCCCCCATGACCAAACCCGCTTACAAACGCGTTCTTCTCAAACTCTCTGGCGAAGCACTGATGGGCGACGACAACTATGGCATCAACCGCGCCACCATCGATCGCATGGTCACCGACATCGCCGAAGTGGCCGCACTGGGCGTCGAGCTGGCGGTGGTGATTGGCGGCGGCAATATTTTCCGCGGCGTGGCGCCCGGTGCGCAAGGCATGGACCGCGCCACCGCCGATTACATGGGCATGCTGGCCACCGTCATGAATGCACTGGCCCTGGCCGACGCCATGCGCCACGTGGGCATCACCGCGCGCGTGATGTCGGCGATTGCCATTGAGCAGGTCGTCGAGCCCTACGTGCGTCCGAAAGCGCTGCAGTACCTGGAAGAGGGCAAGGTGGTCGTGTTCGCCGCCGGCACCGGCAATCCTTTTTTTACCACCGATACCGCCGCCGCCCTGCGTGGCGCCGAGATCAGCGCTGAAATCGTGCTCAAGGCCACCAAGGTCGATGGTGTCTACACCGCCGATCCAAAGAAAGACCCTACCGCCACCCGCTACAATTCGATCAGTTTTGACGAAGCCATCTCCAACCAGCTGCAGGTGATGGACGCCACCGCGTTCGCCCTGTGTCGCGACCAGAAGCTGCCGATCAAGGTGTTTTCGATCGTCAAGCCGGGCGCGCTGATGGCGGTGATCATGGGCGAAGATGAAGGCACCCTCGTTCACGTGTAAAATCTGCAGGCGTTATCGTATAGTCTGTTTTAATGACTGGGCAAGCCGGCCGCGCGCCGCGCTGGCCCGTCCTACGCACTACCACTAACAAAAGCTACAGGAGAGCAGCATGACCATCGCTGACATCAAGAAAAGCGCGCAAGAGCGCATGATCAAGTCGATCGAGACCCTGCGGGCCGATCTGGCCAAGGTGCGCACCGGCCGCGCCCACGTGGGCATCCTCGACCATGTCATGGTCGATTATTACGGTTCGCCAACGCCCCTGAGCGGCGTCGCCAACATCAACCTGATCGACGCCCGCACCATCGGCGTGCAGCCGTACGAAAAGAAAATGGCCGCGGCCATCGAAAAAGCCATCCGCGATGCCGACCTCGGACTGAACCCCTCCTCGCAGGGCGAGCAGATCCGCGTGCCCACGCCGATGCTGTCGGAAGAGCGCCGCAAGGAAATGGTCAAGCTGGTCAAGAGCGAAGCGGAGGATGCCAAGATCGCCATCCGCAATATCCGCCGCGACGCCAACGAGCAAGTCAAAAAGCTCGTCAAGGACAAGCTGGCCTCGGAAGACGATGAGCGCCGTTCGACCGATGACATCCAGAAGCTGACCGACAAGTTCGTCGTCGATGTCGACAAGATGGTGGTCGACAAAGAAAAAGAAGTGCTGACGGTTTGAGCGGCGATTCGGTAGACAACCAAAGTCTGGATGTATGATTTTTAAAAGCTCCACCAAGACGGTGCCCGATGTACCCAAGGTGCCGTCGCATGTTGCCATCATCATGGATGGCAACGGCCGTTGGGCCACCCGGCGCATGCTGCCGCGCGTGGCCGGCCACGTCAAGGGCGTCGACGCCGTGCGCGACATCGTCGAAGCGTGCGTCGACCGCGGTATCGGCTACCTGACCCTGTTCGCCTTTTCGTCCGAGAACTGGCGCCGCCCCGAAGAAGAAGTGTCGCTGTTGATGCGCCTGTTCGTCACCGCGCTCGAGCGCGAAGTGGCGAAGATGCACGCCAACGATATTTGCCTGAAGGTGGTCGGCGACCTCAGCCGCTTCGATGGCAAGCTGCGCGATATGATCGCCAACGCCGAGCGGCGCACTGCCAATAACACGCGCCTGACGCTGACCATCTGCGCCAATTACGGCGGCCGCTGGGACATCATGCAGGCGACCTCGAAAATGCTGGCAGCCCATCCGGGCGTCACCGAGTTCAGCGAAGAGATGCTCGCCGAACACCTGGCGATGGCCTATGCGCCGGAACCGGACCTGTTCATCCGCACCGGTGGCGAACAGCGCATTTCGAATTTTTTGCTGTGGCAGCTGGCGTATTCGGAACTGTATTTCACCGATACCTTCTGGCCCGATTTCTCGCCCGCCGCGCTCGACGAAGCGATCGTCTCCTATCAAAGCCGCGAGCGCCGCTTCGGCCGCACGGGCGACCAACTGGCCGAAAAGAAATAACTTATGCTGAAGCTGCGGATCATCACGGCGCTGGTGTTGCTGGCCATTTTATTGCCGGTGCTTTACTTCGGCAACCCGCTGGCCTTTGCCGCCGTGGTCGTCGTGTTTTTCGGCGCCGCCGTGTGGGAAGCCTTTCGCCTGTTCACCCCCGGCTCGAAACAGGTGTTGCTGATCGCCGCCGTCTGGACGCTGGTCTTTGTGTACGCCTTTTTTATCGTGCCGCAGGCGCGGCCGCAGGTCTGGTTTGGCCTTGGCGTGGCGGTGTGGCTGCTGCGGCTGGCGCCGTCGCTGAAAATCGGCTTGCCGTCGCTGGCCAGTTTCGGCAACACGCTGCTCAGCGTCACCTATGCAGTGGCCATCGTCGCCTGCTTTGCCGCCATCGTCACCCTGTATCGGCATTCGGCCCTCTACCTGCTGTCGGTGCTGGTGCTGGTGTGGATAGCCGATATCGGCGCCTATTTTTCCGGCAAGGCCTTCGGCAAGCGCAAGCTGGCGCCATCAATTTCTCCTGGCAAATCATGGGAAGGCGCCATCGGCGGTGCCTGCGCCGTGCTGCTGTTAGCGGGCGCCGCGGTGTTGTCGGGTGCGGCGCTGTTTGCCGATACCTTCCCCGTGCACGTGCAGGCGCGCTTCGGCTGGGGCGGCCTGGCGCTGGTGCTGATCGCCATTGTTGCGCTGTCGGTCTGTGGCGACCTGTTCGAATCTCAACTCAAACGGCGCGCCGGCGTCAAGGACAGCAGCGCACTGCTGCCGGGCCACGGCGGCGTGCTCGATCGCATCGACGCCCTGGTGCCCGTATTGCCGCTGGCGGCGCTGATTGCCACCTGGCTATAAAGCGCATTGAAGCTGGTCTCGCAAGGAGCAACATGCAACACATCACCATTCTCGGGGCCACCGGCTCGATCGGCGTTTCCACCCTCGACGTGCTGGCCCGCCATCCCGACAAGTATGCGCTGCACGCGCTGACCGCCCACAGCAAGGTCGATGCACTGGCCGCCCAATGCGTGCAATTTCGTCCGCGCCGCGCCGTCGTCGGCAGCGCCGCCGCTGCTGCCCGCCTGGAGGAAATCCTGCGTGCGCACCAGGTGCCGTGCGCCATCTCGTATGGCGAAGCGGCGCTGTGCGAAGTCGCTGCCGAAGCCGATACCGTGATGGCCGCCATCGTCGGCGCCGCCGGTCTTGCACCGACCCTGGCTGCAGCCAGGGCAGGGCGCAAGATTTTATTGGCGAACAAGGAAGCACTGGTGCTGTCCGGCCAGCTGTTCATCGACCTGGTCGAGCGCCACGGCGCCACCCTGTTGCCCATCGATTCCGAACACAACGCCATTTTCCAGTCGCTGCCGCTCTCTTACGGCCGTTCGCCGGCGCGCGCGGGCGTCGCCAAAATTGTGCTGACCGCCTCCGGTGGACCGTTTTTGAAGCGCGCCGTCGACACGCTCGAACAGGTCACCCCTGACGAAGCCTGCAAGCACCCGAACTGGGCGATGGGCCGCAAGATTTCGGTCGACTCGGCCACCATGATGAACAAGGGCCTGGAAGTGATCGAGGCGCACTGGCTGTTCGGCGCCGCCGCCGAGCAGATCGAAGTGGTGATCCACCCGCAAAGCGTGATCCATTCGATGGTGTCGTACGTGGACGGCTCGGTGCTGGCGCAGCTGGGCAACCCGGACATGCGTACGCCGATCGCCCACGCGCTGGCGTTCCCCGAGCGGATCGAATCGGGCGTGGCCCAGCTCGACCTGACGACGATGGCCGCGCTGCAGTTCGACAAGCCGGATGTTAAGCGCTTTCCCTGCCTGGCGCTGGCCTTTGCCGCGCTGCGCGCGGGCGGCACGGCGCCAGCCCTGCTCAACGCCGCCAATGAAGTGGCGGTCGACGCCTTTTTGCAGCAGCGCATCGGCTTTCGCGACATCGACCGCGTGATTGCCCGCGTGATGGACGACAATGGCCACGGTCCCGCCAGCAGCCTCGATGCCGTGCTGACCCAGGACGCCGTCGCCCGCCGCGCCGCCCACACCATCATCGACGGCATCTGCCGATGAACAATCTGTTGATGATCCCGGCATTTTTGCTGGCACTGGGGCCGCTGGTGATTTTTCACGAACTGGGGCACTACCTGGTGGCGCGCCTGTGTGGCGTCAAGGTGTTGCGTTTTTCGGTTGGCATGGGCAAGGTGGTGTGGTCGCGCAAGTTCGGCGCCGATCAGACCGAATGGGCAGTATCGGCCCTGCCACTGGGCGGCTACGTCAAGATGCTCGATGCGCGCGAGCAGGACGGCGTCATCGACAGTGCCGACGCCCACCGCGAATTTACCAGCCAGTCCGTGTGGCGCCGCATGGCGATTGTCGTTGCCGGCCCGCTGGCCAATTTTTTGCTGGCCATCGTGCTGCTGGCGGGGCTGGCGATGGCCGGCACCACCGAACCGTCGGCGCGCCTGCGCGCCCCCGACCCAGGCAGCGCCGCCTGGCAGGCAGGTTTGCGCGGCAGTGACCTGATCACCGCCGTCGATGGCAAGCTGGTGGCCAGCTGGGCGGAAATGCGCTGGGCGCTGGTCGACGCCATCGTCGAAAAACGCGCTGCGCGTCTCGATGCGCGCCAGCCGCAAGGTGGCCAGCTGGCCGCCATCGTGCCCGCCGCTGCGCTGGCCACCCTCGATATCGACAGCGATTTTACGCGCGCGCTGGGCCTGGATTTGTGGCGGCCGGCGGCGGCCGTCGAGACGGTGGTGGCGGCAAGCCCCGCTGCGCTGGCCGGCGTGCGCGCAGGCGACATCGTCAGCGCCGTCGATGGCAAGACCATCGTCGATGGCGTCGACCTGGTCAAGGCGGTGCGGGCGTCGAACGGCAAAGCGCTGGCGATCACGCTGCAGCGCGGCCCGCAAACGCTCACTGTATCGGTCACGCCGCAACTGCGGGCGACCGACAAGGTGTGGGCAATCGGCATGGCGCCGGCGGTGGCGCCCGAACTGGTGACGGTGACCGCCGGCCCGCTCGACGCGCTGGCCATTGGTGCGCGCCGCACCTGGGACACCGTCACCATCACGCTCAAAATGATCAAGCGGATGGTGCAGGGTGAAGTGTCACTGAAAAATATCACCGGCCCGCTGACCATCGCCGACTATGCCCAGCAGACCATGCGACTGGGACCGGCCGTATTTATCGGCTTTATCGCCTTCGTCAGCATCAGTCTTGGGGTGATGAATCTGTTACCAATTCCGGTTCTGGATGGGGGGCTTTTGCTGTATTATTCGCTGGAAGTTTTGACCGGACGCCCTTTGTCCGAGCGGATCGGGGCGTATGCACAGCGTGCCGGCGTGGTCCTGCTGGCCATGCTGATGGCGCTGGCCCTTTTCAACGACATCGCCCGCCGTCTGTAACGGTGCATGGCGTTTGTGCGCGCACCAGGTTTTCTACCCGCGCGTGTCGATCAGTGCGACATATTAGGACCATGATTTAGCCAATGAAATTACATTCAAACCGATTTGCCCCGTCGTCGAGTTTTCCTCTCCTGCGTCCTACCCTGATCGGCGCCGCCGTTCTGCTCCTGTGTTCAAGCCAGGCTTATGCCATCGCTCCGTTTGTCGTCAAGGATATCCGCGTCGAGGGGATCCAGCGCACCGAGGCCGGTACCGTCTTTAGCTACCTGCCAGTGCGGGTCGGCGAAACGTTCGACGATGAAAAAAGCATCGCCGCCATCAAGGCGCTGTATGCCACCACCTTCTTCAAGGATGTCCGCCTGGAAGAAGAAAACGGTGTGCTGGTGGTGATCGTCGAAGAGCGTCCCGCCATTTCCACCGTCGATTTCACCGGTACCAAGGAATTCGAAAAGGATGTGCTGGTCAAGGCGCTGAAAGAAATCGGCGTCGGCGAAACCAAGATTTTCGACAAGGCCTCGGTCGACCGCGCCGAGCAGGAGCTCAAGCGCCAGTATCTGTCGCACGGCCTGTACGGCGTCAAGATCACCACCACCATCACGCCGATCGAGCGTAACCGCGTCACCGTGATGTTCAACGTCGATGAAGGCGATGCCGCCCGCATCAAGGGCATCAACATCGTCGGCAACAGCCATTTCAGCGACAAGGAACTGCGCGAAACGATGGCATTGTCGACGTCCGGCTGGTTCACCTGGTATTCGAAAGCGGACCAGTATTCGAAGACCAAGCTGACCGGCGACATCGAAGCGCTCAAGTCCTTTTATCTGAACCGCGGTTACCTCGAAGTCAATATCGAGTCGACCCAAGTATCGATCACACCCGACAAGAAAGATATTTTTCTCACGATCAATATCTCGGAAGGGGAAAAATACACCGTCTCCGGCGTCAAGCTCGATGGCGAAATGTTTGGCCGTGAAGAAGAATTGCGCCAGCTGCTGCTGTTGCGTCCGGGCGCGGTGTATTCGGGCGAACTGCTGACCGAGTCGAACAAGCGCATTTCCGACCGCCTCGGCACCTTTGGTTACGCCTTCGCCAACGTCAATGCCAACCCGGAAATCGACCGCGCCAAGCGCGAAGTGTCGTTCACCTTTTTTGTCGATCCAGGCAAGCGCGCCTATGTGCGCCACATGAATATCTCGGGCAATACCACCACCCGCGATGAAGTGATCCGCCGCGAATTCCGCCAGTTCGAAGGCTCGTGGTACGACGGCAACCGCATCAAGCTCTCGCGCGACCGCGTCGACCGCCTCGGCTACTTCAAGGATGTCACCATCGACACCCCGGAAGCGCAGGGCACCTCCGACCAGGTCGACGTCAACCTGACCGTGGTGGAAAAGCCGACCGGTAACTTCCTGATCGGCGGCGCCTTTTCGCAGTCAGAAAAAGTGACCTTGACGGCGGCGATTTCGCAGGCCAACTTTGCCGGTTCGGGCAATACCGTCGGCATCGAATTGAACACCAGCCGCTACACCCGGACCATCGCCTTTTCGCAGACCAATCCCTACTTTACGGATGACGGCGTCTCGCGCTCGTTCGAAATCTATTCGCGCACGACCAAACCGCCAGCGCTCAACATCGGTTCGTACACCGTGCGGCAGAACGGCACGCGGATGAGTTTTGGTGTGCCCTTCTCGGAATCGGACACGGTGTTCTTTGGTGCCGGTCTCGAACGCACCGGGATTGAAACCGATGCCACCAGCCCGACCCGCTACCGCGACTACGTGCGCCAGTTCAGCGGCAATGCCGACGGCATCGGCAAGGCGGTCACCAATTCGGTGCCGCTGACGGCTGCCTGGAGCCGCGATACGCGCGACAGCGCGATCACCCCGAGCATCGGCCGCTACCAGCGCGCCAACCTCGAAGTCGATCTGGTGGGTAACTCGAAATACTACCGCGCCGTCTACGAACAGCAGTGGTACCGTCCGTTGTCGCGCCTGGTCACCCTGGCGCTGAAGGGCGAAGTCGATTACGGCCATGGTTTCCGTGGCACCAGCTATCCCGTCTTCAAGAACTTTTATGGCGGCGGCATCGGTTCGGTGCGCGGCTATCTGAGCTCGTCGCTGGGTATCGTCGACCCCATCACCAACGATGCGCTGGGCGGCGCCAAGCGGCTGATCGGCAATGCCGAACTGCAGCTGCCATTCCCCGGCGGCGGACCCGATCGCAGCCTGCGCTGGTTCGGTTTCCTCGACGGTGGCCAGGTCTACCAGGAAGGCCAAAAGATGCGCGCCAGCGAGCTGCGCTTCTCGACCGGCCTGGGGGTGTCATGGATTTCCCCGGTGGGCCCGCTCAAGTTGAGTTATGCTAAGCCCCTCAATCCGAAGCCGGGTGACCGCCTGGAGCGCTTCCAGTTCCAGATGGGCACAGGTTTCTGATGCCAGGTGTGTCCGGACCAGGGACGGTGATGGCGACTGCGCGCCAGAATTTATTGCGGAGAATTATGTTGAAAAATATGACACCCTCGCTGTCAGCATGGCTTGCCGTGGCGGCCCTGTGCAGCGCGTCGCTGGCCCAGGCCCAGAGCACGCCGGCGGCGGGCGGCGCCAGCCGCATCGGTTTTGTGTTTACCGAGCGCCTGATGACGGACTCGAAGCTGGCCAAGGCGGCCGACGTCAAGATCGAGGCCGAGTTTTCGCGCCGCCTGAAGTCCAACAAGGACCTGCTGGCGCGCCTGAAAACCGTGTCCGAGAAGCTCGACGCCGATGCCGCCACCCTGGTCGAACCGGAACGCACGCGGCGCTATCGCGAAGTGGCTGACCTGGAAAAAGATGTCCAGCGCACCCAGCGCGAATTCAACGAAGACTTGATGCAGCGCAAAAGTGAAGAGCGCGCGAATATCGCCCAGAAAGCGTACAAGCTGATCGAACAGATCGCCGAGCAGGAGCACCTCGACATCGTGCTGCAAGAGTCGGCCTGGTCGAGCCCGCGCATCGACATTACCGACAAAGTCATCAAGCTGCTCGACAAATAAGTGGGCCGTCCGCGTCTTCGCCTGTCGGCCCGCGCCAGGCCGCTGCTGTTACCGCTGGCTCTGATGGCGATCGCTGCCAGCGTCCGCGCGCAGGCGGTGATGCCGGCGCCGCTGCCGGCGCGGGTCCCCACGGTGGGCTATGTCGCCATCGACCGGCTGTTTGCCGAAACGCGGGCGGCGCGTGAAGCGCACGACCAGATCGAGGCGCAATTTGCCGAGCGGCAGCGTTTTAACCAGGCGCTGTTCGCCCGCTCGCGCCAGCTCACCGAGCAATACCTCGAAGACGAAGCCACCCTCGACGAGCCTGAACGCACCCGGCGGCGGCGCGAAGTGCGCGACTTCGAGCAGGAAGCCGAACGCAAGGAACTCGCTTACCGCGACGAGCTGCTGCACCGAACCAACGTCGAGCGCGACCGCGTCGCCGAGCGCGCGCGCGCGGCGATTGCCCAGATCGCCCGTCAGGACAAGCTCGACGTCGTGCTGTTTCGTGGCGTGCTGTGGGCGCGCCCCGGCATCGACATTACCGACAAACTCATCAGGCTGATTGATCAATAGCCTGCACACACAACGGACAACCATGGGCACGCGACTTGGCGTACTGGTCGAACGCTTCGGTGGCCAACTGGTGGGAGATGCCAATCTGGAAGTGACAGGCATCGCCCCACTGGCTGACGCCGGCGCGAGCGACATCAGTTTTTTAAGTAACAGCAAATTTCGCGCGCAGGCCGCGGCCAGTGGCGCGGCCGCCCTGATCGTGGCGCCAGCCGACGACGCCGTCGTCGCCGCCAGCTACCAGGGCGCGCGCATCATCACGCCCAATCCCTACGTGTATTTCGCCCGCGCGGCGCAATACTTTGCGGCCCTCGGCGCCATCGTGGCGGCGCCCGGCGTGCATGCCAGCGCGGTGGTGGCGGCTGACGCCCGCATCGACGCCAGCGCGCATATCGGCGCCCACGTGACGGTCGAAGCGGGCGCCGTCATCGGCGCAGGCGTGGTCATTGACCCCGGTTGCGTGATCGGCCGCGACGCCGTGATTGGCGCTGGCACCCGCCTGTTTGCCAACGTCACCTTTCATGCGCGCTGTCAGATCGGCCAGCGCGGCATCATCCACTCGGGCGCTGTCATCGGCGGCGACGGTTTTGGTTTCGCCAACGAGGGCGGGGTCTACATCAAGATTCCGCAGACCGGCCGCGTGCTGATCGGCGACGACGTCGACATCGGCGCCAACACCACGATTGATCGCGGCGCGCTGGCCGACACCATCATCGAAGACGGCGTCAAGCTCGATAACCAGATCCAGATCGGCCACAACTGCCGCATCGGCGCCCACACTGCCATGGCAGGCTGCGTCGGCGTCGCCGGCAGCGCCAACATCGGCAAATACTGCACCTTTGGCGGCGCCGCGATGGTACTCGGTCACCTGACCATCGCTGACCGCGTACACATCTCGTCGGGCAGCATGGTTTCGCGCTCGATCCTCGAACCAGGCCAGTACACCGGCTTTTATCCCCTGGCGAAAAACGCCGAGTGGGAAAAAACCGCGGCCATCGTCCGCAATCTGGACGCCATGCGCGATAAAATTCGCGCTCTTGAAAAAACCATTAAAACCCTGACGGCTCCCACATGACCACTACTGAAAACAAGACTCTCGACATTTGCCAGATCAAGGCGCTGCTGCCGCACCGCTACCCGATGCTGCTGGTCGACCGGGTGTTGACCTGGGAAGCGAACAAATCGATCACGGCCATCAAGAACGTCACCATCAATGAAGAATTTTTCAATGGTCACTTCCCGCACAAGCCAGTGATGCCGGGCGTGTTGATGATCGAAGCGCTGGCGCAGACGGCCGCGCTGCTGTCCTTCCTCAGCATGGGCGTCTCGCCCGATGAAAACTCGGTGGTGTATTTCGTCGGCATCGATCATGCCCGCTTCAAGCGCCCGGTCGGTCCTGGCGACCAGCTCAAGATGGATGTCGAGATCGTGCGCGTCTCGCGCGGCATCTGGAAGTACAAGGCGGTCGGCACGGTCGATGGCGCCGTTGCGCTCGAAGCTGAACTGATGTGCACCATCCGTTCCACCGACGACGCCAGCAAGGCGGCGACCTAAGCCACGCGGGAGCCAGAGAGCGTATGAACCTGATCCATCCTACCGCCATCATCGATGCGGCCGCCCGGCTCGACCCCAGCGTCGAAGTAGGCCCGTATTCGATCATCGGCGCCAACGTCGTCATCGGCGCACGCACCGTGATCGGTCCGCACGTGGTCATCGATGGCCACACCACGATTGGCGAAGACAACCGCTTTTTCCAGTTCTCGTCGATCGGCGCCCAGCCGCAGGACAAGAAATGGGCGGGCGAGCCGACCCGCCTGGAAATCGGCCACCGCAACACCGTGCGCGAATTCTGCACCTTCAATACCGGCACGGCGCAGGACAAGGGTGTCACCCGGCTGGGCGACGACAACTGGATGAGCGCCTACGTCCACCTGGCGCACGACTGCCAGGTGGGCAGCAACACCATTTTTTCGAATAACGCCCAGTTAGCCGGCCACGTCGAGGTGGGCGACTGGGCCATCCTGTCCGGCTTTGCCGGGGTCCACCAGTTCTGCAAGATCGGCGCCCATGCGTTTGTCGGCATGTACACCAGCCTGACCCAGGATGTGCCGCCGTTCGTGCTGGTCAACGGCAATCCGGCGTCGGCGCGCGGGGTCAATATCGAAGGCATCCGCCGGCGCGGTTTTAGTCGCGCGCAGATCGATGCCATCCGCGCCGCTTACAAAACCATCTACCGCAGCAACCTGACGCTCGAAGAAGCCAAGCTGGAACTGCTCGAAGCCGATGCCGATGCGGAGGGCGCCGCCCAAGTGCGCGCCATGCGCGACTTCCTTGGAGTGGCCAGCCGTGGCATCGTCCGCTGAGGTGCGCATCGCCATGGTCGCCGGCGAAGTGTCCGGCGACATGCTGGCGGCGCGCTTGATTGCGGGCCTGCGCCCGCAGCTGCCGCAGGCGCGCTTTACTGGCATTGGCGGCGCCCACATGATAGCGCAGGGTTTTGCGTCACAGCTGCCGATGGACGTGCTGACAGTGCGCGGCATCTTTGAAGTGATTCCCCGTTACCGCGAAATCAAGGGCATCCAGACACGCCTGGCGGCGCAGCTGCTCGCCGAGCCGCCAGCGGTGTTTGTCGGCGCCGACTACCCCGGTTTTAATTTAGGCCTGGAAGAAAAACTGAAGGCCGGTGGCATTCCCACCGTGCACTTCATCAGTCCGCAGATCTGGGCCTGGCGGGGCGGGCGCATCAAGCAGATCCGCCGCGCCGTCTCGCACATGCTGTGCATCTTCCCGTTCGAAGAAGCGATTTATCGCCAGGCGCAGGTGCCGGCCACGTATATAGGCCATCCGCTGGCCGAAATGATTCCCCTGCAGCCGGACCAGGCGGCAGCGCGGCTGGCGCTGGGGATTGCCGCAGATGCGCGGGTGGTCACCATCATGCCGGGCAGCCGCATGGCTGAACTGAAGTTCCTGGTACAGCCGTTTCTGGCAGCGGCGCGCCTGCTGGCGGCGCGCGATCCGTCGCTGCGTTTTGTGGTGCCGATGGCGGGGGCGCGCCAGCGCGCCTATTTTGCCGAGCTGGCCGGCACTGCTGTTACCGAACTGGCGATCAGCGTGGTCGACGATTCGCACAGCGCCATTTGCGCCGCTGATGCCGTGCTGGTGGCGTCCGGAACGGCGACGCTCGAAGTGGCGCTGTATAAAAAGCCGATGGTGATCGCCTACAAGGTGATGCAGGCATCCTGGCTGTTGATGCGTCACATGGGCTACCAGCCGTGGATCGGTTTGCCGAACATCCTGGCGCGCGAATTCTTGGTGCCCGAACTGCTGCAGCACGCCGCCACCCCGGCGGCCCTGGCCGAGGCCCTGTGGCGCCAGTTGAACGATGGCGCCAACCGCGATCGCCTGGTCGAGCGCTTTACCGCCATCCATCACAGCCTGCTGCGCAACAGCACCGTAGAGAGCGCGGCGGCGGTGTACCGTATTATTGAAAGCAGGCGAACATGAGTGGCGAACGATTCAATTTTTACCCGGGCTTGAACGCGGCCGACTACCCCTTTACGCTGGTCGATATCGTCTGCGGCGTCGACGAAGCGGGGCGCGGACCGCTGGCCGGCCCGGTGTTTGCCGCTGCCGTCATTCTCGATCCGCGCCGTCCCATCGACGGTCTGCGCGACTCGAAAAAGCTCACTGCGGCGCGGCGCGATCTGCTGGCGCCGCAGATCAAGCAGCAGGCGCTGGCATGGGCGATCGCCGCATGCTCGCACGAAGAAATCGATACCCTCAATATTTTGCAGGCCACCATGCTGGCAATGCGGCGCGCCATCGAAGCCCTGTCGGTGCTGCCGACGATTGCCCTTATCGATGGCAACCGCAGTCCGGTGACGTCGGTGCGCTGTCACGCCATCGTCGAAGGTGACGACAAGGTGCACGCCATTTCCGCCGCCTCGATCCTGGCCAAGACGGCGCGCGACGCCGCCCTGGTGGAGTTGCACGCGTTGTATTCCGCCTATGGCTTCGACCAGCACAAGGGTTATGGCACCCGCCTGCACCTGGAGCGCCTGCGTGAGCACGGCGCCTGTCCGGTGCACCGGCGCTCGTTCGCCCCGGTGCGCCAGCTGCTGGCCTCTGGCCGTGCCAGTGCCGCGCCAGAGAGCGCCGCATGAAAACCATCACTTCGCGTGACAACCCCCTGTACAAGGAGCTCAAGGCGCTCGCCACCAGTTCGCAGGCGCGCCGCAAGGCCGGCCGCACCCTGCTCGACGGCGTGCACCTGTGCCAGGCCTACCTGGAACTGCGCGGCGTGCCGCAGCAGTGCGTGGTCAGTGAAGCGGCACTGCTCAACCCCGAGGTGGCCGAGCTGGTGCAGCGCTGCGAAGAGCGCAAGGCGCCCGTGACGGCGCTGCCGGATGCGCTGTACCAGGGCGTGACCCAGGTCGAGCATGGCGTCGGCCTGATGTTCGTCATCGACACGCCGGTGCGCGCCATCGATGCGCCGCTGGCCGTCAACGCCGTCCTGCTCGACAACCTGCAAGACCCGGGCAATGTCGGCTCGATCCTGCGCAGCGCCGCCGCGGCTGGCATCACCGCCGTCTATTGCAGCGCCGGCACCGCCTTTTGCTGGTCGCCCAAGGTGTTGCGCGCGGCCATGGGCGCCCACTTTGTGCTGGAAATTTTCGAGAACGTCGATCTGGCCGCCTTGATCAGCGCCTCGGCCGTCGAGGTGATCGCCACCAGCGGTTATGCCACCACGCGCCTGTACGACGCCGACTTGCGCCGCCCGCTGGCCTGGCTGTTCGGTCACGAAGGGCAGGGCGTGGCCGACGATTTGCTGGCGCTGGCGGGGCAGCAGGTGGTGGTGCCGCATCTGGGCCAGATCGAATCGCTCAATGTGGCGGCGTGCGCGGCAGTTTGTTTCTTCGAACAACTGCGGCAGACGCAATCATGGACGCCCAAGTTGCTGTAAGTTAATCTCGCGGACAGAAGCTACGGCTGCAGTCAAAGGATTAACATGGATATCACACATTTGCAATTTCTGGTGGCCGAGGCGGAGCCCGGCCAGCGACGCCTGCTGGCCGACATGCTCGTCCAGATGGGGGCGCATGCTGTCATCGAGGTCGCCGAGGGCCATGCGGCGCTGCGCTACTGTCAGGGCAGTGATGGCCCGGCGGTGCAGGTCGCCCTCATCGATCTGGCGCTGCCGGGCATCGATGGCCTCGAGCTGATTCGTCGTCTGGCCGCGATGGCGTGCCCGGTGCGTCTGATCGTGGTGGGGCGGGTGGCGGCCAATTTGCTGTTTGCCGTTGAGACCATGGCCCAGGCCTACGGTGTGGATTTGCTGGGTACCCTGAGTGCGCCCGTCTCCAGCGAGCGCCTGCAAGAGTTGCTGGGCAATTACACGCAGGCGCCGGCGGTGTGCGCGCTGGCCGCCGATGGCGTTGCCAGTTTTGGCTTTGCCGAGGTGGCTGACGGCGTGCATCAGGGCCAGTTCGAGCCGTTTTTTCAGCCGAAGATCGAGCTGGCAACGGGCCATGTGACGGGACTGGAAACCTTTGCCCGCTGGCGCCACCCCCAGCATGGCCTGCTGGGACCGCAAGCCTTCATGGCAGCGCTCGAACAGCGGCAGCGCATGGATGTGCTCGACTGGAGCATGATCGAACAGTCGATCGAACGCTGCCGCGCCTTCCACGACATGGGCATGCCGATCAGCATGTCGATCAATGTCGCCCCGGACACGCTTGCCCAAGCCGATTTTCTGACGCAGGCGGGCGCCTGCCTTGAGCGCTACCGCTTGCTGCCCGACTACATCACGTTCGAAATTTCCGAGGCCTCGGTGCTGTCGATCGAGGCTGCCTTTGTCGAGCGCTTGCTGCGCATGCGGATGGCTGGCTTTGGCCTGGCGATCGACGACTACGGCACCGGCCGCTCGAACCTGCAACTGCTGGCGCGGATTCCATTTAGTGAACTGAAGATCGACCGCAGTTTTGTCGATGGCGCCTCGAAGAAGCGGGCGCTGGGCACGGTGCTGTCATCCTGCCTGGGCCTGGCGCGCAGCCTCGATCGCAAGTCGGTGGCGGTGGGCGTGGAGACGCGCCAGGACTGGGAATTTTTGCAGAGCCTCGGTTGCACCTGTGCCCAGGGTTACTACATCGCCAGTCCCATGGAAGCGTCAGCCTTCCCGGAATGGCTGTCGGACTGGCGGGAATACTTTTAAACCGTCAAACAAAAGTGAAAACCTACTTTTGTTTGGACTAGTTAGAAAAGCCAAGGGAAAAACCGGCTTACAGGCCAGGGATGAATGGAAAAAATCACTGGCGCAGCCAGATGATTTTTAGAGGGGGACGTAAACCCGATTCAGATCGCTGTCGCCTCGGCGCAAGACGCCGTCGCCTTGTAACGTTTTCAAGCAACAGCCCAATGCCGCCGAGGCGACAGCAAATCCGAATCGGGTTTGCATCCCCTTAAAAAATCCATGGCTCCGCCATGGATTTTTTCCATTCATCCTTGGCCTGTTAGCCGGTTTTCCCTTGGCTTGTCTGACTAGTTCAAACAAAAGTAGGGGTTCACTTTTGTTTGAATGTCTAATATTCCCGCCGATCCGGCTTGATTTCTTGCAGGATCGTGGTGGCGATTTCCTCGATCGATTTGGTGGTGGACGAGAGCCAGCGGATGCCTTCGCGTTTCATCATCGCTTCGGCTTCGTTCACTTCGTAGCGGCAGTTTTCCAGCGAGGCGTATTTACTGCCGGCGCGGCGCTCGTGGCGGATCTCCGACAGCCGCTCGGGGGTGATCGACAGGCCGAAAAGCTTGTGGCGGAATGGCGGCAAGTTCGAGGGCAACTTGCCACGCTCGAAATCGTCGGGAATCAAGGGGTAATTGGCCGCCTTGATGCCATATTGCATCGCCAGGTAGAGGCTGGTGGGCGTCTTGCCAGAGCGCGAGACACCCACCAGGATGACGTCGGCCGAGGCCAGATTTTTGTGCGACTGGCCATCGTCATGCGCCAGCGAGAAATTGATGGCCTCGATGCGGTTTTTGTACGCTTCACTGTCGACCACATTGTGCGAGCGGCCAATCGTGTGGGTCGACATCACCCCCAGTTCCTGCTCGAGCGGCGCCACAAAGGTGCTGATCAAGTCCATGTGCATGCCGTGTGCATTGCGGATTACCTTCGACAGCTCAGGCTTGACCAGGGTCGAGAAGATGATCGGCTTTTGCTGGTCGGCAGCGAAGGTCTCGTTAATCTTGCGCACGGCATCGTGCGCCTTGTCGATGGTGTCGATAAAGGGCATGCGCACCTGGCGGAAACGCATCTCGAACTGGCTCAGCACCGCGTGGCCAAAGGTTTCGGCGGTGATGCCGGTGCCGTCCGACACAAAAAACACCGTGTTCGGCGAGGGCGGCATGGCGGGGCGCGTTTCATTGGTCATGGAGGGGTCTGCAGAGTGAAGAGATAAGGGTTGCTTGCTGTTATTGTTCCGCCATTGTGGACTGTAAATTGCTGGCGGACGCTGTAGAATGCTCGGCAACGGTTTCAATTGTGCGGTACGCGGGCAAGAATAACAACAAAACCAGCCCCTTATCGCGCAGGCGTAAAGATTTCTATCTCAAGTAAGGGTGTTTTACCATGACCAACTCAGCAATGAATGACCAGGCAGTCTATGTCGCCGCATTCGACAATCTGCGCATGACCGATGTCGAATCGGTAGGCGGCAAGAATGCGTCGCTCGGTGAAATGATCAGCCAGCTGGCCGGCGCCGGTGTGCGCGTGCCAGGCGGCTTTGCCACCACGGCGCAAGCGTTCCGTGACTTTCTCGACCATGCCATCGACGGCGGCGCCTCGCTCGGCGACCGGATCGCCACCCGCCTTGAAGGCTTGAATATCGACGACGTGCGTTCGCTCGCCGCCGCCGGTGCCGAAATCCGCAAGTGGATCGTCGAGACACCATTCCAGCCGCGCCTGCAAGCGGAAATCGAAACCTTCTATGACCGCCTGGTGGCCGATTCGAGCACCGAGATGTCGTTTGCCGTGCGCTCGTCGGCCACCGCCGAAGATTTGCCGGACGCCTCGTTCGCCGGTCAGCAGGAAAGTTTCCTCAACGTGGTCGGCATCGACAATGTGCTCGAAGCGATGAAGCACGTGTTCGCCTCGCTGTACAACGACCGCGCCATTTCGTATCGCGTCCACAAGGGCTTTACCCACGCTGAAGTGGCGCTGTCGGCTGGCGTGCAGCGCATGGTGCGCTCGGACCTGGGCGCCGCTGGCGTGATGTTTACCATCGATACCGAATCGGGCTTCAAGGATGTGGTGTTCATCACCTCGAGCTATGGCCTGGGCGAAACGGTGGTGCAGGGCGCCGTCAATCCGGACGAATTTTATGTCCACAAGCCGATGCTCAAGCAGGGCTTCAAGCCGGTGATCCGCCGCAATATCGGCTCCAAGCTGATCAAGATGGAATTTACCGCCGAAGCAAAAGCGGGCAAGTCCGTCAAAACCGTCGACGTCCCCATCGAAATGCGCAACCGCTATTCGCTGACCGATGAAGAAGTGGTCGAGCTGGCAAAGTATGCCGTCATCATCGAAGACCACTACCAGCGGCCGATGGACATCGAGTGGGGCAAGGACGGCCGCGACGGCAAGCTGTACATCCTGCAAGCGCGTCCGGAGACGGTCAAGTCGCAGCAAAAATCGACCGACGCCCAGCTGCGTTTCAAGCTCAAGGGCAGCGGCGTGGTGCTGACCTCGGGCCGGGCGATTGGCCAGAAAATTGGCGCCGGTCCCGTGCGCGTCATTTCCGATCCGTCGGAAATGGACCGCGTGCAGCCGGGCGACGTGCTGGTGGCCGACATGACCGATCCCAACTGGGAACCGGTGATGAAGCGTGCTTCCGCCATCGTCACCAACCGCGGTGGCCGTACCTGCCACGCGGCGATCATCGCCCGTGAGCTGGGCGTGCCGGCCGTGGTCGGTTGCGGCGACGCCACCGAACTTTTGAAAGACGGCACCATCGTCACCGTCTCCTGCGCCGAAGGCGACGAAGGCCGCATCTACGATGGCTTGATCGAGACGGAAGTGTCGGAGGTGGCGCGTGGCGAGCTGCCGGAAATTCCGGTGAAGATCACCATGAACATCGGCAATCCGCAACTGGCCTTCGACTTCCAGTCGATTCCCAACAAGGGTGTCGGCCTGGCCCGCCTCGAATTCATCATCAACAACAATATCGGCGTGCATCCGAAGGCGATCCTCGAGTATCCGAACATCGATGCCGATCTGAAGAAGGCGGTCGAATCGGTGGCCCGCGGCCACGCTTCGCCACGTGCCTTCTACGTCGACAAGCTGGCCGAAGGCATCGCCACCATTGGCGCCGCATTCTGGCCCAAGCCAGTCATCGTGCGCCTGTCCGATTTCAAGTCGAACGAGTACAAAAAACTCATTGGCGGTTCGCGTTACGAGCCGGACGAAGAAAACCCGATGCTCGGTTTCCGCGGCGCGGCGCGCTACCTGGCGGCCGACTTTGCCGGGGCCTTCGAGATGGAATGCGCCGCCATGAAGCGCGTGCGTAACGAGATGGGTCTGACCAACGTCGAGATCATGGTGCCGTTCGTGCGCACCCTGGGCCAGGCCAAAAAAGTCATCGACCTGCTCAAGGCCAACGGCCTCGAGCGCGGCAAGGATGGCCTGCGCATCGTCATGATGTGCGAAGTGCCGTCGAACGCCATTCTGGCCGACGAGTTCCTCGAGTACTTCGATGGCTTTTCGATCGGTTCGAACGACCTGACCCAGCTGACCCTGGGCCTGGACCGCGATTCCGGTATTGCGCTGCTGGCGGCCGACTTTGACGAGCGCGATCCGGCCGTCAAGGCGATGCTCTCGCGCGCCATCCAGGCCTGCCGCAAGGCCGGCAAGTATGTTGGTATCTGCGGCCAGGGGCCGTCCGATCACCCCGATTTTGCGGCGTGGTTGATGGCCGAGGGCATCGAGTCGATGTCGCTCAATCCCGATTCGGTGATCGATACGTGGACCAAGCTGGCGGCGGTCAAGGCAGCTGAAGCGAAGTAAACGTTTGCAGCAGGGGGACTGGCACCTGCGCTGCCTGCCCCAACGTTGAGCCGCCGACAAACGATTGACTCCAGCCAGAAATGGTCTAGACTACTCGCATTGGAATGTTTGTCAGAATCGCCATCAAAAAATTCACTTTATGCTTGTTGAACCCTCGCCGCCCTGACCGGGTGACGGGGGTTTTTTGTTGGGAGAACTATGTGACGGGGGGCTGCAATGAGTGACGCGACGGGCTGGCTGGTGGCAGCGGGTGTGCTGGTGGTGCTGGAACTGTTTAGCGGCACCTTCTATTTGTTGATGATCGCGGGCGGCCTGTGCGCCGGCGCGCTGGCGGCGCTGGCCGGCTTTGGCGGCGCGGTGCAACTGATCGTCGCCGCCGCGCTGGGGGTGGTCGGCACGGTCGTGCTGCATCGCAGTCGTTTCGGCCATAGCCGCCGCGGCAACACTGCGCGCGATCCGAACGTGAATATCGATATCGGCCAGCGCGTCGAAGTCGACCGCTGGCACGAAGGTCACGCGCGGGTGAAATACCGTGGCGCCCTGTGGGACGTCGAACTGGGCCCGGGCGCCCATGCGCAGCCGGGGGTTTTCAAGATAGTCGAAGTGCAGGGCAGCCGGCTCATTGTCAGCGCCGCCTGAACCATTTTCCAACAACACCGATCCGGAAGGCAGACCATGGAATTTTCTTTCAGTACCGTCGCATTCGTTATTTTTATCATTGCGCTGGTGTTCGTGTTCAAAACCATCAACGTGGTGCCGCAACAGCATGCCTGGGTGGTCGAGCGGCTCGGCAAGTACCATGCGACGCTGGCGCCGGGGCTGAACATCGTGGTGCCCTTCATCGACCGCATCGCCTATAAACACATCCTCAAGGAAATCCCCCTCGATGTGCCGCCGCAGGTCTGCATCACGCGCGACAACACGCAGCTGCAGGTCGATGGCATCCTGTATTTTCAAATCACCGATCCCATGCGCGCCTCGTACGGCTCGTCGAATTATATTGCCGCCATTACCCAGCTGGCGCAGACCACGCTGCGCTCGGTAATCGGCAAGATGGAGCTCGACAAGACGTTTGAAGAGCGCGACCACATCAACACCACCATCGTCAATGCCATCGATGAGTCGGCTGCCAACTGGGGCGTCAAGGTGCTGCGTTACGAAATCAAGGACTTGACGCCGCCGAAGGAAATCCTGCACGCGATGCAGGCGCAGATCACCGCCGAGCGCGAAAAGCGCGCCTTGATTGCCGCCTCGGAAGGGCGCAAGCAAGAGCAGATCAATATTGCCGATGGCGAACGGGCGGCCAATATTGCCCGTTCGGAAGGCGAAAAACAAGCCTCGATCAACCGCGCCGAAGGGCAGGCCGCCGCCATCGTGGCACTGGCACAGGCGAGCGCGACGGCGCTGCGCGAAGTTGGCGAGGCCATCCACGCGCCGGGCGGACGCGATGCGGTCGACCTGCGGGTGGCGGAAAAATATGTCGATGCATTTGCCAACCTGGCCAAGACCAATAATTCGATCATCATTCCATCGAACCTGGGCGAAATGAGCGGCATGATCGCCAGCGCCATGCAGATCGTCAAAGCGCAAAAATGATGCTTTAAGTGCCGCCTCAGGATCGCTCCGTATAACGTCAATACGACAATTATATAAGGGGTGATCGATGAAAAACTGGCTGCGTTCTAACAAGGGTTTGCTCGCTTTCCTGCTGCTGTTCGGGGTGTTCCGCACCGCGGTGGCTGACTGGAACCCGATTCCTTCCGGGTCGATGCGACCGACCTTGCTCGAAGGCGATGTGGTGTTCGTCAACCGCCTCGCTTTCGACCTCAAGCTGCCCCTGACGCAGCTGGTGCTGGCCCGCCTGGGCGAGCCGCAGCGCGGCGATGTCGTCACCTTTTATTCGCCGGTCGATGGTACCCACCTGATCAAGCGGCTGGTGGCGCTGCCGGGCGACGTGGTGGCAATGCGCGATGATCAGCTGACCATCAACGGTCGTCCGGCGCTGTATCGGCCTCTGGGCGTGGGCAGCACCAGCTTGCTGGGCGGCGCTACCGTGACGGCGCAGCAACAGCTTGAAACCATCGACGGCCGCAGCCACCGCATCGAGCTGCTGCCGCAGGTGGCAGCGCGGCGCGACTTCGCCCCGGTGACGGTCGGCCCGGACCAGTTCATGATGTTGGGCGACAATCGCGACAATTCTGCCGACTCGCGCTACATCGGGCTGGTGCCGCGTTCACTGCTGATCGGCCGCGCCGAGCGCATCCTGGTGTCGGCCGATATGCTGGGCAACTGGCATCCACGCATCGCGCGCTTCGGTGCTTCTCTGGCGCAGTAAGCGGCCAATGGTGAAGGCCTGCTGCTGGCGGCGGCGCGATCGGGTAAAATCCGCCGCGGCGCCGCATGGGTGGCGCGCCTTGTAGAACAGGTAACAGATGCAGCGTGTGATGACCGTGATTTTGGCGTTTCTGGGCATGGTGGGGGCACTGGCCATCGACACTTATTTACCGTCGATTCCCGCAATCGGCCGCGAATTTGCCGTCGGTCCCGTGGCGGTGCAACAAACGCTGAGCATCTTCCTGTTTTGCTTCGCCTTCATGATGCTGTTCTACGGCACCCTGTCCGACTCCTTTGGCCGCCGCCCCGTCATCATGGTGGCGCTGGGGTTTTATACGGTGGCGTCGCTGGGCGCGGCGCTGGCACCGAGTTTCGGCTGGCTGCTGGCAGCGCGCGCGCTGCAGGGCCTGGCTGCCGGCGCCGGCTCGGTGGTCGGTGCCGCCATGGTACAAGACCGTTTTTCCGGCGCCCAGGCACAGAAAATCATGTCGCACATCATGATGGTATTTGGCCTGGCGCCCGCCATTGCGCCCATTTTTGGCGGCTGGCTGCACGTCCATTTTGGCTGGCGCGCCACCTTTTATTTCCTGGCGATCTTTGGATCACTGATGTGGCTGCTAGTTTGGCGGGCGCTGCCGGAGTCCTTGCCCCGTCACCAGCGTGCCCGCTTTCATCCGCGCCTGATCGCTGCCAATTACCTGAAGGTGCTGAGCAATCCCCGCTTCGTGCTGCTGGCGCTGACGGTCGGCATGGCGTTCGGTGGCCTGTCGCTGTACATCGGCTCGGCCGCCAATTTCGTCATGGAGATCTTGCACTTGCCGGAAACGGCCTTCGGCTGGATGTTCATTCCCCTGATCAGCGGCATGGTGCTCGGTTCGGCCTGGGGCGGCAAGGTCGCTGCCACCATCGCGCCCGTGCGCATGAAGTGGATCGGCTTTGCCATCATGTTGATCGGCGCCGGCGGGGGCGTGTTCTACAACCTGCTGTGGGTGGCTGACATTCCGTGGGCGGTGCTGCCGCTGATGGTGTTCACCTTTGGCCTGGCCGCCGCCATGCCGGCCATCCAGATGAGTGCGTTCGAGCTGTTTCCCGACCACCGCGGGTTGTCGTCGTCGATGCTGTCGTTTATACAGATGATGTCGTTTGCGCTTGTGTCCGGCCTGGTCGCACCGCTGTTGTTCGGCAGCGCCCTGAAGCTGGCGGCAGGCATGCTGGGCGGCGTACTGCTGGCGTTTGTGTGCTGGCGGGCAAGTTCGTTGCGGCGGTTTGCCGCGCCCGGATAAGTGCTGGCGGACTGGGGGCCGGGAACGCGGGCCAACGCAGCACTGCGCTGATCGCGCCTTGCTGGCCGGTGCGCCCTGACCGGCTTACGCGCGTCGGCGGAAAAAGCCGAGGCCAACCATACCGATGGCCAGCAGGTAGAGCGCGGACGGCTCTGGTACGCTCACAGCGGCCGCTTTGATAATCCAGCTGCCGATCTTGTTTTCCGAAAAACCGGGCCAGTCAATATCATTGGCCGAACGCCAATCGGACAGGAAAACCGCCGATGTGCTTGAGATTGTCGGAATCACGAACGCCTGGCCAACCGACGGGTTGCTGGTCTCGTCGTTGAACAAACCATCACCGCGGGCACAGCAGTTGACGCCGGTCTGCCCGAACAGATCAAACACGCGCTGGCTGGAGCCGGCATCGACGAACAATGTCTCGATGTCGGATTTTTTGGCGTAACGGTAGCCATAAAACTGGCTGTTGACGTTGCTGAAATTGCCCAGCATCTGGTTGTACGAAATGCTGGTCGTCGCCGTCAGATCGTACCAGGTGTAACCGGTGATCGTGTCGGTGGTGCGGTTACCAAGGTCAAGCAGCGTTGCATTAGCAAAGCTGCAAGAGAGCAACAATGCAGTGGCGGCAAATAACTTCTTCGGCAATTTCATGTCTAGCCCTCGTAATGGATGGTGATGCGGTGTGCGAGAATGTGCAATTAAGTAACAGTAATACTTGTAAAGCACGATTCATGCCACTTTTTTAAAATTCAAATAAATCAGGTGTTTATGGTGTTATCGTGGGAATTATTCTTGCTGTTTGTAAAGGAACTCGACAATGTTTGGGCCGCGCGGAAGGAGGCTACCTGCTTGTTCACTCATTGCAATTTCTTTAATTTCCAGCAGTCGCGCCTGGGCGTGGGCGCGCTCGTGCTGAACATGACGAGCCTGGATAGGCGCCGTCCGTCCGCCTTGGGTCAGTGTTTGCCGATCGCTCAGGTAAGCGCGTGCTGGCCAACATCAATGTCTTATCCTGTGCTTGCTTGGCCCGCCATGCGGCGGCGCGTTGGCCTGGCCTGGCCGCGCTCGCGACGCCTCGCCGTCGGCTTCCTGCGGCCTGCAAGCATCAGCGCTGCACAAGAAAAAGCCCCCAATAAGTTAACGTGAACTTATTGGGGGCAAGTGGTTGGTCGATGTTGTTACCAGCAGCCGGCCGCGGCGTCCCGCGTCAACAGCAGCTTAGCGGCTATGCGTTTTCATGGCTGCAGCCACTTCGCGCTTGCCATCGCGTTCTTTCTCGGTGGCGCGCTTGTCATGCTGCTTCTTGCCCTTGGCCAGGCCGATCTCGCATTTCACGCGGCCGCCCTTGAAGTGCAGGTTGATGGGTACCAGGGTAAAGCCGGAACGCTCGACTTTGCCGATCAGCTTGTCGACCTCGGCACGGTGCAGCAGCAGCTTGCGGGTGCGCACGGCGTCCGGATGGGTGAATGCCGAGGCGGTTGCCAGCGCGCTGATGTGCGCGCCGAACAGGAACAGTTCATTGCCACGCACGACCACGTAGGCTTCCTTGATTTGCACGCGCGAATCGCGGATGGCTTTGACTTCCCAGCCTTCAAGCACGATGCCCGCTTCGTAGCGGTCTTCGATGAAGTAGTCGTGGAAAGCTTTTCTATTATCAACAATGCTCATGAATTAGCTAAAATGCGCGGGTCGGTTAAACTACGACGTCGTCCCTTGGGGTGGCAACAACTTTCACATCATAGCAAATGGCAGACACATGGCAGTAGTGCACAAGACAGTTTTTCTCGGTTACAGCGCGGAACAGATGTTCGACCTGGTGGCCAATGTGGCTGACTATCCCAAATTTCTGCCCTGGTGCGGCGCCGTCACGGTGCTCGAGCAGAGCGACACCAAGCTGGTGGCCTCGGTGGGCATCAATTTCCACGGTGTCAAACAATCGTTTACCACGGCCAACACCAACACCCGGCCTGCGCAAATGGCGATGAAACTGGTCGACGGGCCGTTCAAGGTGATGGATGGCCTGTGGACCTTCAAGGCCCTGCGCGAAGATGCCTGCAAGGTCGAGTTCGACCTGCGCTACGAGTTTTCCAGTGTGATCCTGGAACAATTGATCGGCCCTGTCTTCAGCATGATCGCCAACAGCATGGTCGATTCCTTTTGCAAGCGTGCCGAAACGGTGTACGGGAGCTGATGTGAACATGCCAACAGTGGCCACTGGCGACACCGGCACCGTCAATGTGCTGGTGTGCTACGCTACGGCAAAGCAGGAAGTGGTGTGCGAGCTGAGTATGGCGGCCGGCGCCACCGTGGGCGCTGCCATTGCTGCCTCAGGCATCCTGGCGCAGATCGCGCAGCTGGCACAGGCCGGTGCGCTGGGTGAATTTGCCGACAGCCGCGATCCGGGGGCGGCGCCGTTCGACGCCACCGTGCACCAGGTCGGCATCTTCGGCAAGAAAAAATCGCTCGACACGGTGCTGCGCGACGGCGACCGGGTCGAACTGTACCGGCCGCTGCTGGCCGACCCGAAAGAAAGCCGGCGCCGCCGTGCCAGCGGCCGCCAGGGCGGCGCTGCCTGAGCGGCCCTGCCTCTGCTACGAGGCCTTGCAACCGGCCAGGATCTTTTCCAGGCGCTGCATTTCGGCCGCCCGCTGGTTGTCGTCCATGACGGCGCGCTCGCCGTTCTTGTCGGTTACGCTGATGCGGGTGCCGGCGTCGAGCACGCTCCTGGCGGCCCGGGTCCGTTCGCAATTGTCAGCCTGCGCCATGCGATTGCTTTTTTCTTCTTGCTCCTTCTTCTCCTGTTCCGCTTTCTCCTTGCGCCGTTTGACATAGTCGGCTTCGCGCTCGGCCACCGTCGCCGGCCCTTTGGGGACAGCTGCCGGCGTCAGCGCCGCTGAGGCAGCGGCGGCGGCGGCGGCGGCGGCGTCATCGGCCGTGTTTTGCACACTCGCTTGCCCTTTTGGCGCTTTCAGGATGTGCGACACGGGTACCGAGGGCGGCGGCGGCTGGTCGGAAAACTGCTTGACGCCCTTGGCGTCGACCCACATGTACTGGGCCTGCGCCAGGCCGGCGCAGCAGAGCAGGGCGCTGCCAGCGGCCAGATGCAGGGCGTGCCGTCGAAACCGTAAAACAAGAGATGAAGTGTGAGTCATGGTGAACTTTCAGATTATTGCCCTGCGTCACTACGCCATGCTTTATCGCCGCTGTCAACAGGCAGCGCCCTCAGGGCCGAGTTTGCGCCCTAAACTGTGGCCGCTGCGCCAAAGCGATGCCAAATGGGCAAAATGGCGAAGGTCGGACGGCGACCGCGTTCTTTCTGTATAATCTGCTTTTGCGCCTATAGGAAAATTACTATGCGTCTTCTTCAGAAAGCACTCACGTTCGATGATGTGCTGCTCGTCCCCGCCTATTCCAACGTTTTGCCTGCTGACACTTCTCTGAAGACCAAGCTGACGCGCAACATCACTTTGAATATCCCGCTGCTGTCGGCCGCCATGGATACCGTCACCGAAGGCCGCCTGGCCATCGCCATGGCGCAGGAGGGGGGCATCGGCATCATCCACAAGAACCTCAGCCCGAAGGACCAGGCACGTGAAGTTGCCAAGGTCAAGCGTTTCGAAGCAGGGGTGCTGCGCGATCCCATCACCATTCCGCCGGACATGAAAATCCGCGACGTCATCGCCCTCACCGAGCAGTACGGCATCAGCGGTTTCCCCGTCGTTGAAGGCAAGACCGTGGTCGGCATCATTACCAACCGCGACCTGCGTTTTGAAGAAGAGCTCGACGCTGAGGCACGCGCCAAGATGACCCCGCGCGACAAGCTGGTCTACGTCAAGGAAGACGCCGATCCGGCCGAAGCCAAGCGCCTGATGAACAAGCACCGCCTCGAGCGCGTGCTGGTGGTCGATGACAATTTTGAATTGCGTGGCCTGATCACCGTCAAGGATATCCAAAAGTCGCACGAGCACCCGTTCGCCTCCAAGGATGCGCAGGGCAAACTGCTGGTAGGCGCCGCCGTTGGCGTCTCCGCCCGCGATGAAGAGCGCATCGACCTGCTGGTCGCTGCCGGTGTCGACGTGCTGGTGGTCGACACCGCCCACGGCCACTCGCAGGGCATTCTCGACCGTGTGCGCTGGATCAAGGCCAAGTACCCGCAGGTCGACGTCATTGGCGGCAATATCGCCACCGCCGCTGCTGCGCTGGCGCTGGTGGAATATGGCGCCGATGCGGTCAAGGTCGGCATCGGCCCCGGCTCGATCTGCACCACCCGCATCGTCGCCGGTGTCGGCGTGCCGCAGATCACTGCTATCTCGAATGTCTCTGACGCCTTGAAGGGCACCGGGGTGCCGTGCATTGCCGATGGCGGCATCCGTTTTTCGGGTGACATTTCGAAAGCACTTGCAGCGGGCGCCTCGACCGTCATGATGGGCTCGATGTTCGCCGGCACCGAAGAAGCGCCGGGCGAAGTGATCCTGTACCAGGGCCGCAGTTACAAATCGTACCGCGGCATGGGCAGCCTGGGCGCGATGGCGGACGGCTCGGCCGACCGTTATTTCCAGGATGCGTCCATCAAGGCCGACAAGTTCGTTCCCGAAGGCATCGAAGGGCGCGTTGCGTACAAGGGTAGCGTGCTGGCGATCATTTATCAGCTGGTCGGCGGCGTGCGCCAATCGATGGGTTATTGCGGCTGTGCCTCGATCGACGAATTGCGCGAGAAGGCGGAATTTGTCGAAATCACCTCGGCCGGCATGAAGGAATCGCACGTCCACGACGTGCAAATCACCAAGGAAGCGCCGAACTACCGGTCCGGCGACTAACTCCCCGACGCGGCGACTTGTTCGCCGCGTTTTTGTATTGGCCTCCTGCGGCCCCCTTGTTTGTTGTTTTATTTTAGAGACACCGCCCCATGCATGCAAAGATCCTCATCCTCGATTTCGGTTCGCAAGTAACCCAGCTGATCGCCCGCCGTGTGCGCGATGCCGGCGTTTTCTCCGAAGTGTTCCCGTGCGACGTCAGCGACGAATTCGTTCGCAACTATGGCGCTGCCGGCGTGATTTTGTCGGGCAGCCACAGCTCGACGCTCGAAGGCGAGTCGCCGCGCGCGCCGCAAGCGGTGTTTGAGCTCGGGGTGCCGGTGCTGGGCATTTGCTACGGCATGCAAACCATGGCGCAACAACTCGGTGGCAAGGTCGAAAACGGCAGCGTGCGCGAATTCGGTTACGCCGAAGTGCGCGCGCGTGGCCATACCGCGCTGCTCGATGGCATCAATGATTTTGTCACCGACGAAGGCCACGGCATGCTGAAAGTCTGGATGAGCCATGGCGACAAGGTGCTCGCCATGCCGCCCGGCTTCAAACTGATGGGCAACACCCCAAGCTGCCCGATAGCCGCCATGGCCGATGAAGAGCGTCGTTTTTATGGCCTGCAATTCCACCCTGAAGTGACCCACACGGTCCAGGGCAAGGCCATGCTGGGCCGCTTCGTCCACGACATTTGCGGCTGCAAGTCGGACTGGAATATGCCCGACTACATTGCGGAAGCGGTTGAAAAAATCCGCCAGCAGGTGGGTACCGATGAAGTTATCCTCGGCCTGTCGGGCGGCGTCGATTCGAGCGTCGCGGCAGCGCTGATCCATCGCGCCATTGGCGACCAGCTCACCTGCGTGTTCGTCGACCACGGCTTGCTGCGGCTGGACGAGGGCAAGATGGTGATGGCGATGTTTGCCAACAACTTGGGCGTCAAAGTCATCAGGGTCGATGCCGAAGCGCAGTTTCTCGGCCACCTCGCTGGCGTTACCGATCCGGAAGCCAAGCGCAAGATCATTGGCCGCGAGTTCGTCGAGGTGTTCCAGGCGGAAGCGGCCAGGCTGCCAGCAGCGAAGTGGCTGGCGCAGGGCACGATTTATCCGGACGTCATTGAAAGCGCTGGTAAAGGCAAAAAAGGCCAGACCATCAAGAGCCACCACAACGTCGGCGGCTTGCCGGAAACCCTGAATCTGAAGCTGCTCGAACCCTTGCGCGAACTGTTCAAGGATGAAGTGCGCAAACTGGGCGTGGCCCTTGGCCTGCCGCACGACATGGTGTACCGTCATCCTTTCCCGGGCCCGGGCCTGGGGGTGCGCATCCTCGGTGAAGTCAAGCAAGAGTATGCCGAGTTGCTGCGCCGCGCCGACGCCATTTTTATTGAAGAATTGCGCGCTACGCCGTGCCACTTGCCGCCTCTGGCCGCCATCGACGCTGGCGAAACGCCGACCAACTGGTATGAAGCAACCAGCCAGGCTTTTGCCGTCTTCCTGCCCGTTAAATCGGTGGGCGTGATGGGCGATGGCCGCACCTATGAATGGGTGGTGGCGCTGCGCGCGGTGCAGACGCTGGACTTCATGACGGCACAGTGGGCGCACTTGCCGCATGAGTTGCTTGGTAAAGTGTCGAACCGCATTATCAATGAGGTGCGTGGGATCAACCGGGTGGTTTATGATATTTCGGGGAAACCACCGGCGACGATTGAGTGGGAGTAGATTTGCCAAGCGGCAACAGCTGTGTTTTACGCAGCTTTTAACAATCGCCTAGGTGACCATACCGTTTGCGCCACCTCAGTCACTGCGGTCTCTCAAACTTGCAGATTGCAGCATACTCATTGTTGAATTATTGAAGCCGCGCGAGGTTTCGATGCATGGGCTCGACGTTAGGCCCCGCGCGCGCTGAGATAGGGACGGGCTGTTCGGATTGTCGAGTTATTCCGTTAGCTTGATAACGGCAAAAGAACGTCAAAGATTGATACTGAAGCGTGTCGATAAAAGTCGTGGCGATTCCGGTTCTCACCGGACGCCAAACCGGCATCGGCAAGTCCGCGGAAGACGCGTAGTAAACCGTACGTCCCATCGCTTGCCACATGGCTGAGCTTGATGGCCAGCAGAAGTTGCAAGTTCTAGCGGGCTTACCGGTCCCTCAATCCAATCGTAGAAGCCGCTGGGCGACACACCCATTACCCGACACATCGTTCGGGTAGCCCAGATATTTTACTATTTGGCGATGAAGCCATACTTCACTTGAGGTCGGCCGCGAACCGAGCGCCTTTTTAAATATGTCGCGCTGCGTCTTGACCTTCGCCAGCTCTTGCCGCGTACGCTCGTACTCTTGGCTCGAAACCTTGTCGATTGCGCCGCCTACGTGGCTCTCACCGCTCGCTTCGCGGCACCATCGTCCCAGCAAACTAGCGCCGACGCGGATGCCGACGCCGAGGTCACGGGAAATTCCAGCTTTGCTGGCGCCAGGCTGGAAAACCAGCTTGACCGCCTCGCGTTTAAATTCTTCAGCAAACAACGGCTTCACGTGCCATGTGCTAGCGCAGATAAGGACCTCATACCTGTCGAAAGTGTCCGTCAAGATGGGGGACTGCCACATCGATTCGGCAGTTTTTAGACTTTCAGTAAAAGCTTGATCTGGAATATATTTCCACGCAGAAATTGGGCAAATAATCTGATCTGTTGCCAGCGACAACAATCAGGAGCGTCATCCCATGCGCATATTGCCCCGCCTTCCGCTTGTTCGAAATCAATGCATCGGATTTTTAGGCAGCATCCTTTTCCTTCCCGCGATAGCCCAAGTGAGCGGCGAGCTCGCTGACGTCGAATTGCAGCGCCAGCAACAACGGGACGAGGCCCGACGGCGCCAGGACGAGGCGACGCCGGATGTTCGACTGCCGTCGCCGACCGTGCCTGGCTCAACTGGGTATCCCTCCGGCGAGAAGCCGTGTTTCGTCATTCGCCAGGTCAAGCTCGAAGGTGAGCAGGCGAGGCGCTTTGAGTGGGCCCTCGGCGCGGCCTCCTCTGCGCTGGGACAGTGCCTTGGCAGCAAGGGCTTGAACGCCGTCGTGTCCAATATCCAGAACGCGCTAATCGAGGGCGGCTTCGTGACCACGCGGGTTCTGGCGGCGCCACAAGACCTGCTCTCTGGAGAACTGCACCTGTTGCTTGTTCCTGGCCGCATTCGTGCCATTCGATTTGTCGATGCAGCGCCGCGCGGCGGTTACCTCACTGCGCTGCCAGCGCGTCCCGGCGAAGTTCTCAACCTGCGCACGATCGAACAGGGACTGGAAAACTTCAAACGTGTGCCCGGCACGCAGGCCGATATACAAATCAACCCCGGCGAACAGCCCGGCGAGAGCGACCTGCTGATCCAGTGGACCGCCGGCCGTCGCTTTCGTATCAACCTCTCCGCCGACGACAGCGGCAGCCGGGCTACCGGTACCTATCAAGGCGGCCTCACGCTCTCTGCCGACAATCTGTTTGGCTTGCATGATCTGGCTTACGTCACCTTGAACCGCAATCTGCCTGGCGACAGTCCCCGAGGCGCGCACGGCACCAACAACGCGGCCCTGCATTATTCGATTCCCTATGGGTTTTGGCTGGCCAGCATTCAAATCAACGACTACCGCTACTACCAGACGGTGGCCGGTGCCAACCAGGATTACATCTATCGTGGCACGAGCACGACAGCTGAAGTGAAACTGGCACGCCTGCTGTATCGGGATGCCGCGCGCAAGACGACGGTGTCGCTGCGTGCGTATCAGCGCAGCAGCCGCAACTATATCGATGACACCGAGGTCGAGGTGCAGCGTCGCCGGATGGGGGGCTTTGCGGGCGGCTTTCAACACAAGGAATTCATTGGTAACAGCACCGTCGAGGCCGGCGTCACCTGGAAAGTAGGCACCGCCGCTTTTGGCACCATGCCGGCACCGGAAGAGCAATACGGCGAGGGCACGGCGCGCCCGCGGCTGTTCAACGCCGATATCAATCTGAATGTCCCGCTTGGACGTTCGATCGTCTATCAGGGGGGCTGGCGCGCGCAGTGGAACCGCACCGCGCTGGTTCCCCAAGACCGCTTTGCCATCGGTGGCCGCTACACGGTGCGCGGATTTGATGGGGAATCGAGCCTGTCGTCGGAGCGTGGCTGGCTGCTGCGCAACGACCTCGTTTGGACGGTGCCTGCAACGACGCAACAACTGTACGTGGCGCTCGATCACGGCGTGGTATCCGGGCCTGGTGCGCAGCGCTTGATCGGCACACGCCTGACGGGAATCGCGCTCGGTTGGCGCGGGCAGTGGGGCCATCTGCAGGGAGAACTGTTCGCCGGCAAGCCTTTACGCAAGCCGACAGGCTTTCGCACCGCGTCCGTTACCACGGGCTTCAACCTCAACCTGGAATTCTAAGACGCCATGAACAAGCTTTGCTATCGCATCGTATTCAATCAGACCCGCGGCCTGTGGATGGCCGTGGCGGAAACTGCGCGCGCCCGTGCCAAGGCGCCTGGCCACACCAGGTCTACGGGCCGCAGGCAACCGTTGTCGCACTTGCCGGCGTTGCATCGCGTTGCGGTGTTGCTGGCTGGCGTTTTGGGTGGAATGCTGTTCGCTTGCAATGTAGCGGCGCAAATCATCGCAGACGTCAGGGTCCCTGGACAGCAGCGGGCAACGGTGGTGGAGACGGCAAATGGCGTTACTCAAGTCAACATTCAGACCGCTAGCGCTGCCGGCGTCTCGCGCAACGTCTATTCGCAGTTCGACGTGGCGAAGAACGGCATCGTATTAAACAATTCACGCACCAATGTGCAGACGCAAATCGGCGGCTGGGTGCAGGGCAACCCATGGCTGGCAAAGGGAACGGCCAGGGTCATCTTAAATGAAGTCAATTCAAGCAGTCCAAGCCGCCTGCAAGGCATGATTGAAGTGGCGGGCGACCGCGCCGAGGCCATCATTGCGAACCCTGCCGGTATCGTGGTCGAAGGTGGTGGCTTCATTAATGTCAGCCGCGCCACGCTGACCACTGGCACACCCATCGTCGAGGACGGCGGTCTGCGCGGCTATTCGGTGCAGCGGGGTCAGATTGTGTTCGGTGGGGCAGGGTTCGACGCCAGCAAGACCGACTACACGGCCGTCATTGCCCGTTCGGTGCAAGTCAACGCTGGTTTATGGGCGCAAAAACTGCATGTCATTACCGGGATCAATGAGATCGAGGCGGCGACCGAGGCCAAAGTGACCGCGGGCGGCCAGAGCACCGACGGCAAGCCGCTGTTTGCAGTGGACGTCGCGCAATTGGGAGGCATGTATGCCAACCATATTTATCTCGTCGGCACCGAAGCGGGTGTGGGTGTGCGCAACGCCGGCGACATCGGCGCGGCCGTTGGCAGCCTGGTTGTGACCGCCGATGGGCGGCTCGAGAACAGTGGCTCGATGACGGCGAACGAGCGCGTGCAGGTGCGCGCGGCCAGTGTCGACAACCGTGGCGACATGCAAGCGCGCGGCGCGCTCGATATTGTGGCCGACAAGCTCGCCAATGCAGGCAAGTTGAAATCTGTCGAAGCCTTGCTCAATATCCAGGGAACCATCGATAACTCTCATGGCCAGATCGAGGCGGCACGTGTTGATCTGCAGAGTGCCGCGTTGCTCAACTTGCAGGGCAGTATAGTCCAGAGCGGACCCGCCCCGCTGGCAATCAGCGCTGAAAAAACCATCAACGAGGCAGGCACCCTGGGCCATTCAAGCGCGTCGGCAAGCGCTGATGCTGGCGGCGCCAAGCCCGCTGAAACAGCTCAGTCTGGGACACCATCGCAAGCCGGGACCCCATCACCAACCACGGGGCAAACTCCCGCAGGTGCCACGGCGCAGCCGCCGGTGCCAGAAGCGGGTCGAATCAGCAGCAAGTTGTTCGATAACAGCGCTGGCGTGATTGCATCAAACGGCGAAGTAACACTCAAGACAGTGACCTTGAATAATCGTGGCGGCAACACTTACGTGAGTAATTTGTCCGTGGACGGCCCGCAGGTGGACAACACGGGGGGACTGCTGACAGTACTGCATGGATTCGATGCCCGCGCTGGCACATTCATCAATGATCAGGGCAAGCTGCTGGTAGGCGCTGCCTTCAATGGTGCCGCCGGCGCTTTCAGCAATCGCCAGGGCTTGCTGCAGGCAGGTCAGATGTCAATTGATGTCACCGGCACGCTGGATAACAGCGGCGGCATTCTGCGTCAGCTTGGCGGCGCGATTGCCGATATAGGCGTGGGTGGCGAACTGTCGCTGGAAGGTGGCGCACTGGAGGCCGCGGGCAGCATGCGCCTGCGTGCAGGGGCAATCAGCGGCAGCGGTAGCACTCTTGACGTGACTGGCGACCTTGACCTCGTCAGTGGAATCACCAGCAGTGCCCACGGCCGATGGATCGTCGGTGGCGATGCCAATGTGCGCGCCACGGCGCTCGACAACAGCGCTGGCACCATTGCGGCAAGAGATATCAACGTTGTTGCTGGAGGCGTCGTCGACAACAGTGCAGGCCTGCTTCAAGCCAGTCGCAAACTCACCCTGGACACCAGCGGCAAGATCGTCAACCAGGGCGGCCGCATCGAGGCCTTGGCCGATGACAGCACGCTGCGCTTGAGCGCGGCAGCCATCGACAATGGTAATGGGCAGATTATCAACGCCGGTGCTGGCAAGTTGTTAGTCGAGTCTGTCACGGTTCGCAATGACGGCCTCATTGGTGGCAATGGTGGGATCGAGATTGCGGCCCACGCCCTCACCAACGGCGCCAATGCGACCATTCGATCGCAGCAGAGTATTGAATTGGCGGTAGATACTGCGCTGGAGAACGCCGGCCGTATCGACGCCGGTGGCCTGATCCAAATGCGGCAAGCTGGGGCGCTTCTGCAAAACAGTGGCACGCTGGTGGCGGCGGGCGACATCAACATCGCAGTCGACGCCGTCGACAACCGCGCCGGTACCATTGCCACCGCAGCCGGCCTTGGCGCCGACTTGCATTTGCAGGCTGCCAGCTTGCGCAACCAGGGTGGCCTGATCGATGTCGATGGGCGGGCAAGCATCACGTCCGCAGAACAGGTTGACAACCAGGGCGGGCACATTCGCGCTGGTCGTGATCTTGCTCTCAGTGCCGGCACTACCATCGGCAATGACAGTGGTGCCATCGATACGTCGGGCCAGCTGCGCCTGCATTCCGGCGATATTGCCAATCACGGCGGAAAAATCGTCAGCGCGAGTGCGCAGCCGATGTTGATCGACGCCGATCGCGCGATCGACAACGGTGGCGTCGTCAGTAGCAACGGTGCGTTGGCAGTGAGGGCCGACCAGTTCGACAACGGCGCCGGTACGGTCAGCGTTGGCGCTGATCTCAGCTTCGATGTCAGCAATAAATTGATAAACGGCGGCGGTACCATCAGCGCGGCAGGCATTATTACGGTTGACCGCGCGACGGCGCAGATTGTCAATAGTGGCACCCTGATTTCTGGCGCGGGAGTGCGCCTGTCCGTTGACGACATCAACAACGACGGCGGCGTCGTCAGCACCCTGCAAGATGGCTCGGTTGTCATGGACGTCAATTCCCTGAGCAATCGCGGCGGCAAGCTGATCGCTGGTGCGGATATCGCCGTGCGTGCGCAAGGAACCATCGACAATACTGGCGGCCGCGCGCAGGCCGCCGGCTCGCTCGATATCAGCGCGGGTGGCATCTTGCACAACCAGGCAGGCGTGATTGAAGCGGCGGCAGCGCACGGCAGGCTGGCCGTCAGCGCGAGCACAATCGACAACACGGCTGGACGCGTCGTCAATGCCGGTGATGGTGTAACCAGCGTGACGGCAGTCGATCATGTTGAAAGCACAGGTTTAATTGCCGGCAATGGGGCGCTGAACCTGGCTGCGGCAACGTTGAGCAATGCAGGAACCTTCAGCTCTGGCAGTGACCTCGAGCTGGCGGTTAGCCAATTTCTGACAAACGGCGGCATCATCAGCGCGGTCAAAGGCATGCACATGGATCAGGCCGGCGCAAGCTTGCGCAACAGCGGTACCATGGTCGCCGGCAGTGGTATGGATCTGACGGTGAAGTCGATCGACAACGCTGGCGGACGGATCGCTACTGGGCATGATTCGAATGCCGACGTGCGCCTTTACGCACAGGACCTTGCCAACGTCGGCGGTACCGTCGTCAGCGACCGCGATGCACGCATCAGTATCAGCAACAACATCGATAACCGGGCCGGTGTGGTGCAGGCGAAGCAAGGCTTGGCGATTGTTGCGGCAGGATCGGTTGACACTGGTGCGGGTAGCATCGAGACCATGTCTGATGGCAGCACGCTGCGACTGGACGCCAGCGCAGTTCTCAATGATGGCGGGCGCATTGTCAATGCGGGGCGTGGCGACACCGTCGTACAAGCTGCCACCAGGTTGACGAACAGTGGCCAGATCGCCGGCCACGGCGCCGTGGAGTTGGCCGCGCAGTCGATGGCGAATGATTCAACAGGCGTGATTGCCGCAGGCGACGCGCTGGCATTGCGTGTGCACGCAGCGATGGTCAATGCGGGTGCAATTAGCAGCGGCGCGGCGCTGACGTTCGACGAAGCGGCGGCGACGCTGAGCAACCACGGCACCATGGTTGCTACCGGCGACATCAGCGTTCGTGTTGTGTCCATCGACAACGCCAATGGCACGCTGGCGACCACATCCGGATCTGGCGCCGGCGTTGATCTGAAGGGCGAGAGCTTGTCGAACCGCAGCGGCGCCATCGCAGCAGAAGGCGCGCTGACGGTGGATGTGCTCGAATCGCTGGACAACACCGCCGGGAAACTGCGGGCGGGGGGCAGCTTGCAGGTACGCTCTGGCGGGGACGTTATCAATGACGGTGGCTCGATCGAGGCAAGCGGCGCGGGCGCCAACCTGGTTCTGCAAGCAGGCGCGATACGCAGTCGCGAGGGCAGGATTGTCAACGTCGGCGACGGCGTAACGCGCTTGCAGGCAGCCACAACGATAGAAAGTAGTGGAATCATCGCGGGAAATGGTGCGCTGGCGCTTCACGCGGCGCAGCTGGACAACCAAGCGGGAGGAACGTTGGCCTCGCTTGGTGCCATGACGGTGGATGTCTTCAAGGGGCTCGACAATGGGGGCACGATCCAGAGCGGCGCTGCGCTGGACATTGCTGCACAGGCTGCCGATGTACGCAATGCCGGGCTGATTGCATCAGGTGGATTGATGACTCTCACCAGCGCCCTGTTGAACAACGACCATGGCCAACTGGCGACGGCCGAAGGCTCGCATGCCAATCTTGTGCTCGATGCGGCGGCGATCAGCAATCGCGCTGGCGTCATCGTCTCCGATGCTCTCGCGCAGGTGCGAAGCTCGGGTCGCTTCGATAACACGCACGGCACTTTACAGTCGGCGGCATCGATGGACCTTGCAGTTGCCGGCGTCGTCAGCAATGGCGGCGGCGTGGTCGAAACGCTCGCTCCCAATGCCGCATTGGCGCTGCGCGCATCCGCGCTCGACAATGGCAATGGTCGTATCGTGAATGTCGGTGCTGGTAACACGACAATAGTGGTCGCCGAAAAGGCCAGCAGCAGTGGTGTAATTGCTGGAAATGGCGGCGTTAGCTTGACGGCAGCTGAGCTGGACAACCAGGCTGGGGCAAGCCTTGCGGCCGGCACGACGCTCGGCCTTTTCGCGAGCGGCACGATTGCCAATGCGGGAGAGATCAGCAGCGGTGATGGAATGCTGGTCAATGTCAATGTCAGAGGCGGGGCGCTGCGTAACAGCGGGCATATCATCAGCGGTGCCAGCGCCTTGGTCGATGCGGCATTGATTGATAACAGTGGCGGCCAGTTGGGCAGCGCGGCAGGCGGGCACGGCGACGTCGTGCTGCACGCCGGGCAGATCGTCAACGGCGATGGAAGCCTGTCCGCTGATGGCGCCCTGCAGATTGTCTCGGCGGCCATGCTCGATAACCGGCATGGCCAGTTGCGGGCCAACACGGCGATGTCGGTCGATGCTGCGGGTGACGTGCTCAACCGTGATGGCGTGATCGAGGTGACCGGCGCCGACGCCGGCCTGCGCTTGAACGCCGCCGCCATCGACAATACTGCGGGACGCCTGGTCAATGTCGGTACTGGCACCACCAGGATCAGCGCGGTTGAGGGCATTGTCAATGACGGTACCTTGGCCGGCAATGGGAGTGTAGCGCTGCACGCTGCCACCATCGACAATGGAGAATCCGGCTCGATCTCCAGTGCTCGTGCGCTGGACCTGCATGTCGGTCAGGCACTGAACAACAAGGGCATCATCAGTGCCGCTGGCGCGCTCACCATGGATGAGGCCACGGCGCACATCGCCAATAGCGGCAAGATGGTTGCTTCCGACGGCATCACTTTGCATGGGGCCTCTATCAGCAATGACGGCGGCCATATCGGCAGCAGCGGCGGCGCCGACAATGCGGTCGTATTAAGCAGCGAATCATCGCTGAGCAATCGGGGCGGCGTGATCGTTTCTGCCGGTAATCTGACGGTCAGCACGCGGGGCGATTACGACAACAATCACGGGCAGGTGCAGACGCCGGGACGGCTGCAGGTGACCTCTGGTGGTGACCTCAACAACGCCGGTGGCGTAATGGAAGCGGTGGGCAGCGCCAGCGTTCTCGCACTGCAGGGGGCAACAGTCGATAACACGGCAGGCAGGATCGTCAATGTCGGCCTCGGTGACACCACGGTTGCCAGTTCGGCCGATCTTCTCAATGGTGGCACGATCGCTGTCAACGGCGCCTTGACGGTTTCCGCAGCAACGTTAAGCAACGCCAGCTCAGGTGTCATTGAGGCCGGCAGTGGACTCGAGCTCGCAGTCGCTCATGAACTCATCAACGCCGGCACCATCAACAGCCATGGTGGTGTGCACTTCGACCATGCCACCGCAAGCTTGAGCAATACGGGCACCATCGGCGCCGGTGGCGCCATCGACATCAACGTCGACCGGTTGGACAACCTGGCAGGTCGCCTGTACACGGCAAGCGGTTCGGGCGCTGCCATCACCATCCGCGCCAATCGCCTCGACAACGCGGGCGGAATTGTCGCCGCCGATGCGCTGTTGTAGGCGTACATCGAAGGTGGCGTGCAAAACAGCGGTGGCGTCTTGCATGGCGGGACGGGTGTCATGCTGGAGTCGGGCACGGCGTTTAATAATGGCAGCGGCACCATTGAAGCGGCGGCCGGTACTCTGGCACTGAAGGCGGCGTCGCTCGATAGCAGTGGCAGCATCGTCAACGCCGGCAATGGCGCGCTGACGCTCTCGTCGCTAAGTGTGAACAATGCGCGCGGCGCCACCATTTCGGCCGCAGGTGAGCTTGATCTGCAGGTAGCCAACAGCCTGGTCAATGCTGGCGACATCACCAGTGCGCAATCTCTGCATTTCCAGAATACGGGTGCACTGTTGACCAACAGCGGACGTATCGGCGCTGGCGGACCGATTGATATCGAAGCTGCGGCAATCGACAATGCTGGCGGCCAGTTGGTGACGGTGGCCGATTCCGCCGCCGCAATCGAACTGCACGCGCGTTCCCTGGACAACAGTGGTGGCCAGGTAGCCGCTGCCGGAGCGTTGCAGATCACTGTGGAAGGAAGGCTAGCCAACGGCGCCGGTTCCTTGCACGGCGGCGCCGGCACAGCGCTTGACGTGGGCGCAGTGCTGGCGAATGGCAGCGGCACGATCGAGTCGGCCGCAGGGCAGATGGTAGTGCGCGCGATGCAGATCGACAGCAGCGGTCGTCTCGTCAGCGCGGGTGCCGGCCCAATGGTGATCACTAGCACGACGGGCATCGCCAACGCTGGTACCATCGTCGCCAACGGTGTGTTGACGCTCTCTGCGGAAACACTGGACAACACCGGCGGTGGCACGATCGGTGCCGGTGCCACGCTCGACCTTGCCGTGCGCGATCAGGTGTCCAACGCGGGCGTCCTGACCAGCCAGGGGACCTTGCGTTTTGAACAGGCGGGCGCCAGCCTGCTCAATACCGGCCGCCTGGGTGCAGGAGCGGAAATCGACATTGGCAATGCCCGAATCAGCAACCACGGCCAGATCTACACGGTGAACAACTCGGGCGCCGCGATCCATCTGCAAACGGGCCGCTTCGACAATACGAATGGCGTCCTCTACGCTGACGGCAGCCTGAACGTGCAGACGGACGACGGCATCGCCAATGATGCCGGGTTGCTGCATGCTGGAACGGCGATGGCCATCACGGCTGGCGGCGCGCTGGACAATAGCCGCGGCGCGATCGAATTATCCGGCGGCGCCATGAACCTCGCTGCGGCTTCGATTGAAAATGGGGGGCGCATTGGCAACGCCGGGGCGCAGAAGACTTCGATTGCCTCCATTAACAGCATCGTCAACAGCGGCACGCTTGCGGGCAACGGTGCGCTTGATGTGCACGCGGCATCATTGCAGAACAGCGCCAGCGGACAACTCACTGCTGCCGGTGAACTGCAGCTTGACGTTCACCAGCAGCTCAACAATGCCGGTACCATCAGCAGCGGCGCAGCGCTCGCTTTCGATCAGGCCGGCGCCGCGTTTTCCAACAGTGGTCTGATTAGCGCCGCTGGCGACCTGCGCGTGAGGGCGGCGTCGTTCGACAACAGGGGTGGGCGCATGTCGACGGTCGTCGCGTCCGGCAAGGACATCGCCATAACCGCCGCCTCTCTGGATAACCAGGGTGGCGCGATCGTGGCCGAACACAACCTCGCGCTGGGCATTGGCGGCATGGTCGACAATGCGCAGGGCGTATTGCATTCGGGCGGCGACCTGGTGCTCAGCGCCGCAGGCGCGCTTCGCAATGGCGCCGGTTTCATCGAGTCGTCCGGTGCCGGCAGCAGTTTGACCGTCGACGCGGCCAGTATTGATAACGGCAACGGCACAGTGAGCAACGCCGGCGGCGGCGACACCCGCCTGTCAAGCCACGCGGGGATCGTCAACAGTGGCGCCATCGCGGGGATGGGCAGGGTACTGCTGTCGGCTACCACTTTGCTCAATCAGGCCGGTGCCATGATTGCCTCGGGTGGCAACCTGACGCTGGCCGCAACAGACCGGCTGGAAAATCACGGCAAGATCAATAGCAACGGCACCTTGACCTTCGATCAACGTGGTGCCGATTTCTTCAACAGCGGCGAAGTGCTGTCCGGCGCCAACGCCATCCTCAACGCCAGGGTGGTCGATAACAGCGGCGGGCGCCTGGGTACCGCGAGCGGTTCCGGTGCCGATTTGGCAGTGACCGCCCAACAAGTGAGCAACCAGGGTGGGCGCATCGCGACCGATAGGGATCTGCTGATCAATAGCCACGAATTCAGCTCGACCGGCGAGCTGTTCGGCGGGCGCGACCTGGCTGTGGCGATGGATGGCGATTTTACCCAAAGCGGCGCGCAGCAACTGCGCGCGAATCGGGATCTGACGCTGGCTATCGGCGGCACGCTTACCAATACGTCCAGCATCGCCACCGCCGGAAGATTGATTTTGTCCGGCCAGCAGATCGTCAACACCGCGTCCGCGACGATAGGGGGCGCCAACGTGATCATGGCGGCGAACGGCAACCTCGACAATGCGGGCGAAATCAACGGCGTCAATACGCTGCAGCTGATCGCGACCAGCATTGGCAACAGCGGCGCCATTGTGGGCGGCGATGTCGCCGTACTTGCTGATCAGGTGAGCAACACGGGCGCCTCCGCCTTGATCGGTGCCAGCGGCGCGCTCGGTCTGGGAATCAGCGCTTCTCTGAACAACACAGGTGGGGCCACGCTCTACAGCAGTGGCGACCTGGCCATTGGCAGACCGGGCGGCGGCGGTACCACCGTCGTCAACAATCGTTCTTCAACCATCGAAGCAGGTGGCAACCTTTTCATTGAAGCGGCGACCTTGAGCAACGTGCGCGAGAACGTGCAAATTGTGCAGGTAAAAACGGTTGACGAGACGGTCCATATGGAGCTGCCCAGCTGGTACCAGTTCGGCGAAAACCATCATGCCTTCGAGACAGGCGCCGCCAACTACCGGCCTCACGAGGTGTATTTCGTCGATCCCGCGGATATCCTCGAAGACCAGGCCTATGTAACGCCTGACGGCAATACCATCCACCGCGCGCTGATTCGCACACACGCCAACGATTCAGCGTTCGCGGTCGCCGCCTCCGGTTTATCGACTGCTTACGGGGCGCAGTCGCGCTTGATGCTGTCGGACGGCACCCGGGTCATTTATTACACGGAAAGCGCGACGGTGGCCAATCCGGACCAGGGCGCACCTGCCAGCAATATCATCGTTGGTGCGGACACCGTCACCGACTGGAGCTCCACCGTCGACTTCTCCAGCGACTACGGCAGCTGCAGTAGCGCTTGCGTGCGGCTGGTGACCCAGCCCGACTACAACGATCCTCGCACGACGATACTACGCGATACCCAGCGCGCGCTGGCGCCCGTGAAGGCGCAACTTGAGGTCTCGCGCGAGGCCCATCACGTCGCGATGGAAGATCAACTGGCGCCCGGTGCGGGTGCTGTCGCCCAGATTCTCTCCGGTGGCAACATGCACCTGACGGTATCCGATACATTCGAAAACCGCTTCAGTGACATCAAAGCCAGGGGTTTTCTGACGGTCGACGGCGTTACTGCAACCAACGTCGGTGCGACCTTGTACCGCACGCACAGCTTCGATGGCACTTGGCAAACGTACGGGGGGCAGACCGTGGCGTACCAGGAGCCCTCGCAATCGGTGGTGGCGGGATACGTCACCGGGGTGATCGATGGCGCCCAGGGTGTGAGCATCACCGCACGCGGCTTCAACAATGTTGACGTCACGGCTGGTACGGTAGGAAATATTCGCGATGCAGTCAATGTCATCGGCAGCGGCGTTGGCGGCGCAGGCGGTGCAGGCGCGCATGTCGGGGTAGCGGGCAACGCCGGCGGTGCAGTGGCAGGGCCCGTCGTCGCCGGTCCCGGCGCGGGCGACATGACGAACACGCCCGTTGTAGTGGGCGCGGGCATTGCGGCGACCGACGGCGGTCAGCTGTCTAGTAGCCACATCGGCGCGCAAGCTGGTTCGGCAGGGGCAATAGCGACCACCGGCAATGGCAGCGGGATCGGCGCTCAAGCAGCCGTCGCAAGTGGTCTGGCCAATCACGCCCGGGCCGCCAGCCACGTTGTCGGTACTGGTTTTGCCGATGTCATTGCCGGCGGCGTCGCTTTCGGCGGTAGCGGCGTTGGCAACGATTTGGTCGCAGACGGCACCGTACGACAAGGCAGCGCCGCCAGCAGCGAACGCCTGGCCAGTGCGCTCAAGGTGGACCGGAACGTCACTGGCCGGGGCGACATGGACGTCAGGGGCGGCGCGCTTGTGGTCCGCGAGTCGGGCGGCCCGCAGCAAACAGCAATGGCCGGCATGATGAAAGTAACACCCAGCGGCTTGTTTATTCGTAATCCCGATTCCAGCGGTCGTTATCTTTTCGAAACCCGGCCGCAGTTTGCCAATCAGCAGCTTTGGGCGAGCAGCGACTTCCTGCTCAAGCAGCTCGAATATGACCCGGCCACCACGCAAAAACGCCTGGGCGATGGTTTTTATGAGCAACGGCTGGTACGTGAACAGCTGGCCGAGCTGACCGGTCACCAGTCCTACAGCGGCGCCAGCGACGACAGCATCTATAGCGAACTGCTGACGAATGCAGTCAGCGCCGCCAAGCAATTCGGACTGCGTCCCGGGATCGCCTTGAGTAGCGAACAGGTTGCACGCTTGACCAGCGACGTCGCCTGGCTGGAAAGTGAGCCTGTCATGCTGGCCGACGGCAGCGTCGAGATCGTGCTGGTGCCCAAGGTCTACCTGGCCCACGTTGGCGAGCACTCTTTGAAGGCGGGCGGCGCGCTGGTGACGGGCAAGGAGGTGACGATCGCCACGCTGGACACCATCGTCAACCGGGGTGGCGTGATTGATGGCGGCGCCGGTCGCACGGTGCTGTTGGCAGGCCTCGACATTGTCAACCAGGGCGGCACCATCAAGGGCGCCTCGATGGCGCTGCAGGCGGACCGGGACATTCGAAACGAAACGCTTGCAGTGACGCAGAAGTATGATTTCGGGCAGAACGGCGGCAGTTACACGACGCTGTCGAACCAGGGCGTCATCGCCACCAGCGGCGCGCTCGATATCCGGGCGGGACGCGACCTGAACGACGTAGCAGGCAAGATCTCCGCCGACAGCGCCATCATCACTGCCGGGCGGGACGTCAACTCGACCACCTTGAGCACCGGCAGCGCCTACCAGTCGCAGATCAGCGGCTACCAGGAGAACGATAGCACCGTCAAGCACCAGGTGGGCCAGGTGAGTACTGTCGGCGACCTGAAGATTGCTGCCACGCGCGACCTGAATCTGATCGGCACGCAAGTGTCGGTGGGTTCCGGTGGCAGCGGCAATGGCCAGTTACTCGCTGGCCGAAATATTCAGGTCGCTGCGGTCACCAATGAGATCAATACTTCGGTACAAAATAGCCCGGCCAACAAGCAGTACGACAAGCAGGTGCACGCCAATGCCAGCGTGGCAGGGGCGGGTGTGGTTGCTACCGGTAACCTGACGGTCAGCGCCGGCATACTGGAGAGCGGCGCCATCAACGTCAACGCCAGTTCGGTCGCTGCAGGCGAAGCGCTCAAGCTCACTGCCAGCGACAGCATCAACATCGTCTCGGCGCAGGAACAGCATCTGGCGGATACCGCCTCGACCCACAGTTCCGGCGGACTGTTGCACAGCGAGACGAAGGCGCAGACCGATTACATCGCGCGCAGCGACGCCATTGGCAGTGCGCTGTCGGGCAAGACAGTCAATCTGAATGCTGGCAAGGACATCACGGTGCTGGGCAGCGCCATCGCGGGAGAGGGTGACGTCAACCTGGTCGCCGCCGGCAATATTTCGATCGGTGCTTCCACCAGCACGCTGACAGAGCAGCATCATACCGAGGTCAAGGAGAGTGGATTCCTGAGCGGCGGCGGCTTTGGCATCAGTTACGGCACGCGCACCACGACGACCGACCAGAGTCGCGACGCAACAACGCAAAGTGGGCAGTCGCGCAGCCTGGTCGGTTCGATCGGCGGCACGCTCGTCATCAACGCGGGCGAAGCAGTCAATGTGCGCGGCAGCGACTTGACTGCCGGCGAGAACATGGTCCTACACGGCAAGAGTGTAACTGTGGAACCTGGCCAGGACGATCTCAACACCCGCTTTGCCACCCGCACGATGCAGGACGGCTTGACACTCTCACTGGGCGGCAGCGTCGTCAACGCCATTCAAACAGGACAGGGCATGGCAGCGGCGGCGGCGCAGGCGTCGAGTGGCCGACTGACCGCCCTGGCAGCGGCGGCAGCAGCGATGACGGCCAAGGACACCGTCAAGGACATCGCGGCCAATGGCCCGAGTGCGAAGGTGAGCCTGACAATGGGCCACTCGGAAAGCGCCAGTGAGGAAGTCAATGCCAGCAGTACCCATGGCGGCAGTTTGATCACCGTCGGCAAAGACCTCATCATCAGCGCGACCGGTGGCGGCCGGGCCAGCAATATCGACATCCTCGGCAGCGACGTGCGCGCCGCCGGCAAGATCAAGCTGGTGGCCGACAACGAGGTCAACCTGCTGGCCGCGCAGGACACCGAAAGCCAGCACAGCAAGAGCAGCAGTTCGAGTACGGCCTTTGGCGTCGGTATTGAACTGAGCAAAAAAGGTGCACAGTTTGGCGTGACCGCCAGCGCCAGTGCCAGCCGGGGCAAGGTCGACGGTAGCGGCGTCACCCAAGTCAACAGCCACGTCATCGCCGGCGACGGCTTGACCATCGTCAGTGGCGGCGACACCAACATCAAGGGGGCGGTGGCCAGTGGCCGCGAGGTGCTGGCCGACATTGGCGGCAACCTGAACATCGAGAGCCTGCAGGACAGCGCGACGCTCGACGGCAAACGCCAGAGTGCGAGTGCCTCTGGCACGCTGGGCGCGGGTGCCGGCATCAGCGCCAACGCCAGTAACAGCACGGTCCACAACGATTACGCCAGCGTGCGGGAGCAAAGTGGTATCCGTGCCGGCGACGGCGGCTTTCAGCTCAAGGTTGGCAGCAATACGGATCTGAAAGGCGGTGTCATCAGCAGCACGCAGGCGGCGATCGATGCTGGCCGCAACAGTTTGACGACGGCCACGTTGTCGTTCGCCGATGTGCAGAATCGCGATGCCAGTCAGGCCAGCGGTATCAGTCTTGGCGCCAACGTGGGCAAGAACCAGAGCGGCGACACCTTCTCTCCGAGTTTGGCGCCAGGCATGGGTCAGGTGCGCGAAAGCGCTGGCAGTATGACCGTGAGCGCCGTGAGCGGCGGCAGCGTAACTGTAGAAAAGCCGGACGCTGCCCAGGCGTTGGCAGGCCTTAACCGGGACGTTGTCACCGGCAAGAATACGACTGCTGCGCTGGATAAATCGTGGACGGGCGCGCAGGCGCTGGACAACGTCGGCGCACAGATGCAGATCACCAGTGCGGGCATGCCGCGCCTGGCCAAAGAAATCGGTGATTACGCGGAAATCAAGCAGGCGGAATTGAAGCTGCAGGGCAAGCCGGAAGAAGCAGCCAAGTGGGCTGAAGGGGGGATTTATCGGGTGGCGGCGCACACGGCGCTGGGCGCGTTTGGTGGCGGAGTGGGTGGTGCGGTGGGTGCGACTGCCGCGGCGTTAGCGGCACCGACGCTGGACAGTATCCAAAACGCCATGCAGGGTGAGCTGACAAAAGCCGGTCTTGGCAATGGTGCGGCCGGCGCTGCGGCGAAGCTGATTGCTGCAAGCACGGCCATGGTTCTTGGTGGCGCCGCCGGAGGTGGTACCGGGGCGGCGGCGGGGCTGAATACGGATGCGAACAACAGGCTGTTACATCCAAAAGAACTGAAATTTATAAATGAAAAAGCCAAGGAGTTAACAGCTCAAACATGCAAGTTGGCGGATCTACAATGCAATATGCGAGTGGAACGGTACTGGGGAGATTTACTAACTGCTGAGGCAGAAGCAACTGTCGATACCAAGCTTGCTGCACAAAGGCAGGCTTACCTCAAACAAATCGCAGCGACGGGGCTCGTCGATGGACTGCAAGGCCAAATCAGTGGGCAAGCAGCTGAATATTTGCGAAATACACAAATTGCTCGTTCTACCCTCGAAGAGTTGCGCGGCGCGGAGATCGTGGGTACCGATGGCAAACCCATTATTGCCGACGGAGAAGAATTGACCTATTTCAGCGGTTCACTTGCACAACGTTTAGACCATGCTCTGTATGCTGTGAATCCCGGTAGTTACGACCGACGTGTAAGTGAGAACTCGAGTGCAAACGTAATCGTTCCTAGACAAGAGATAATCGCACGCACCGCACGTGAGCAAGAGCGACTCACAATGCTGCAAGTAGTTAACGGTTCAGCGGAAACCATATGCCCTGAATGTCTATTGATTGGTTCCTCTGCTGGAACAACTCTTAAATCAGCAGCTGAAATTATTGCTAAAATTGAAATTAAAGCAAAATCTTTACTTAATGCAACAAATGTTGCTACACGGTCAGAAGAGTCCATCGTTAAAAGTACAGGTGCATCGTACAGTGCGAGCTTGGGAAAGCAGTTAGGTCAACATACCGCTGTTGATCCCGGTCCGTTACCTGATAACATTGCAGGAACTTTTGCCGGTGGGCGATACGGTATTATTCAGCTCAGTCAAGATACGACGTTGTACCGCGCTGGTACCGTCGGCCAACCGCTCGGTCAGTTTTTCAGTACCTCTGCACCAACTAGTATTTTACAGACACGAATAGATCAGGCGGTTTTGCCTATTTGGCCTGGAGGAGGCACATCCCCATTAGACACGTGGTTTGCTGTTACAATCCCCGCAGGTACGCACGTTTACGTGGGCGAAATAGGTGCCCAAGGCGGCTTCTATGTCGGAGGAGCTCAACAAATCGTGGTACTTAGACCATGGACCATTCCGGGGGTTAAAGTAATTAATTCAGGTAAACTGCCATGACACATTGTGAAGAAATGCAAACCGTAATTTTGCGTATTTCCGAGTTATTTCGAACTGCCCAACTTAACAATTGGCATGAGGTTTTTATAAAATTCGCAAAAGAAGTGAAAACAAATCCTCAATTAACACGGTCCCAAATTATAAGTTTATTTGGAGGCGTTGGATCGTTAAATGATATTATTCTATATATTAACGGTCAGCCGCTAATTAATGAGAATAACGAGCTTGACGAGTTAAGGTCGAAATTGTATCTTCTTTGCCGCGAAGCGTAATTTTTTGAATTCTATAAATAATATTTTGCCTCACTTGGAATAACCTGTTTTTCGTATGCGGCTCTCAATGAAAACGGCTCGACCATCGTCGGCGACGACGACCGCAAAAGCAAGAGGCAGTGTCGGGCAGTAGGCCTTCGCCTTCCTTCAATGACGTGGCCGCCAAGATCTCTTCCGAAAGCGTCATCATGATTGCCGGGCGGGTTTGACTCAATCCACCCAAGTTAGCAGTTTAATGTGCAGTTAGATGGTTTATTTTCAAGATAGACACAAAAACACTTGACATCAATTTAGAAGCGCGGCCGGCAGTGTGAATTTTTGATTCCACTG